>NZ_SOBS01000004.1:0-460300 GCF_004365035.1 Arthrobacter sp. JUb115
TGTATTCACCAAATAAAAATATTCGGTATCAACAAACTTGGCACACTATTGAGTTCTCAAACAACAAACACTCTCGACACCACAACCACCAATCCTTCGATGACTGCTTCGCTCCGGAGCAACTTTTCCAACTTACCAGAGTTCCTGATCCGATCAAAATCGGCGGAAAACCTTTAGTGAAAAGTGATTGGCTGCCGGGTGAACAATCGGTAGATTCCGTGTTGTTTCCGTTCCGGCAACAGATAAAAACTATACACAGGTTCTTGGGCACTTACAAATCGAGGGGCCGCGTTCTAGGTCACATTCATTTCGCTGTTCTAGTCTGGGCTCATGAGCGACCTGCAAAGACTCCTTGGATACCGTGAACCCATCTTCAATGCATCTATGGCTGGCGCGGCTGGCGGCGCCTTGGCTGCAGCTGTTTCCCACGCGGGAGGTGTAGGGATGATCGGTTCGCCTGCAACTCCCACAGCTGACTGGATTGAACAGCAAACGCAATTCGTTGAATCCCTGAGTACTCCATGGGGCGTCGGCTTCATGGCCTGGGCGCTGGAAACGGATCTCTCCCCGCTAGAGGCCTTCTTGGAGTTCGGGCCCTCGTTGGTGACCTTGAGCTTCGGCGATGTCACCCGGGCCGCGGCGGTAGCCCATGAGGCTGGAGTTCTGACCGCCATGCAGGTAGGCAATGCGGCAGATCTGGAACGCGCGATGGCTGATGACATCGACATCATCATTGCCCGTGGCGCAGAAGGTGGCGGACATGGCCGCAATGAAGCCGGAACTCTGCCGCTGCTGCAGCTGGCAACCGCCCAGCACCAGAAGCCTGTGGTGGCGGCCGGAGGCATCGGCACTGCGCGAGGTATCGCCGCGGTGCTGTCAGCTGGCGCGGAAGCTGCCTGGATCGGGACCCGTTTCCTCTCGGCAGCAGAGTCCAGCGGGCACGGGAACATGAAGAGCGCAGCACGCAATGCGGGCCTGGATGACACTATCTATACCCGCGCCTTCGATCTCGCCCAGCAATTGCCATGGGCGCCCGAGTTCGGCGGACGGGCGCTGCGCAATGAGTTCAGCGACAAGCACGCGGATCTTTCCAGCTGGGAGCCGAACGATGCGCTGCGCGAGCAGATGGATCAGGCCCGCTCCGAAGCGCTGACGGACATAGCCCCGGTCTATGCCGGTGAGGCGGTGCAGTTCGTTGGCGCCGAGCAGCCCGCCGCCGAAATCATGCAGGAGCTGTGCGGCTTCCGCCAGGTCCTCGGGCAGACTGCTCGACGCTTTGCCTAGATCGGCTGGTTGTCGATCAGACGGACGTTGCCCACCTTCGCCGCGACAAGGATCAAGCCCTCGCCGGTGAAGGGGGTGTCCTGGCAGTTGAATGCCAGTTCCTGCAGGGTATCCGGGTCAACGACGGCGAAGTAGTCCAGCTCCACCAGCGGGGCCATCTGGTACATGCCGATGGCATCCTCGATGTACAGCGGTTCATTGCGTGCCGCACGGTCGGCAACCAGCTGGATCGAACGGTGCAGCACCAAGGCTGCTTCCTTCTCTTCCTCGTTGAGCAATGCATTGCGGCTGGAAAGCGCCAGGCCTTTCGGGCTGCGCACGATCGGCACCGCACGCAGTTCTACCGGATAGTCCAGGTCGGCAACCATGCGGCGGATCAGCATCAGCTGCTGGGCATCCTTCTGGCCGAAGTAGGCGCGGTATTCGCCCCGACGCGGGTCGGTCAAGTGCAGCAGCTTGGCGACTACGGCCAGCATGCCATCGAAGTGGCCTGGACGCGAGGCGCCTTCATACATTTCGCCCAGCGCGCCGGAGCTCAACTTCACCAGCGGAAGGCCGGCATGGTAGATCTCGGAAGCGTCCGGGGCAAAGACAAGATCGACGCCGGCGGCCGCGGCCAGCTGCACATCAGCGTCGAGCTGGCGCGGATAGGTGGCGTAGTCGCTGGCATCGTTGAACTGCAGCTCATTGACGAATACGGAGATGACTACCAGTTCGTTTTCTGCGCGGGCGGCCTTGAACAGCGAAGCATGTCCGCGGTGCAGGGCTCCCATAGTGGGCACGAAGCCCAGCGATCCCGGGTTAGCTGCGGCAATAGCAGCCTTCAGCTCGGCACGGGTCTTTACAATCTTCGGGGTTTTCACGCTTCTATTCTAGAACTCGCAGAAGCTCTTCCAGCGTGGCTTGGGAGATCAGTCCGCGTTCTGCGGCGCGCAGCGCGGTAGCGCGCGAGAGGCTCCGATAGGAATTGTTGGTTTCCGCCGGGGCATCGGCCAGCGCCTGCAGGTGCGCGGTGACCGTTCCGCTATCGCCTCGTGCTACCGGGCCGGTCAGTGCGCCCGCGCCGGAACGCAGGGCATTATCCAGGCTCGCGTACATCAGGGCGCGCAGGGTATTGGATGGTTCTTCCACGCCGATCCGGCGCAGGATGTCCGCCGATTGCGCCGTGATGGTGTTCAGGTGGTTTGCCGCATGGGCCAGGGCCGCGTGGTAGCTGGCACGATCCTGCTCGGCGATCACCACCGGCTCCCCGCGCATTTCCACCACCAGCGCCTGGGCTACCGGGAGGATGGCCTCGTCCGCGGTGACCGCGAAGACGCAGTCGGTCAGGCGCTGGAGGTCCATGCTCATGCCGGTGAAGGTCATGGCCGGGTGGATTGCCAGTCCAAAGGCGCCAGCATCCAAGGCCGGTTGCAGGATCGAGGTGCCGTACCGCCCGGCGGTGTGCGCGATCAACTGCCCAGCGGCGATATGGCCGCCCGTTGCCAGTCCGGACACCAGTTCGCCGAGCACGTCGTCGGGTACCGCAAAGAGCACCAGTTCGCTGCGGCGCAGGATTTCTGCTGGGTCCAGCAGTTCCACGCCGGGCAGCAAGGCGTCGGCGCGATCGCGCGAATCCTCCGAGACGGCGTGGATTCCGGTGATCCGGTGTCCGCTGGCTGCCAGCGCCGCACCAAGCACGGTGCCTACCTTGCCGGCGGAGATGATGCCGATTCCCAAGCGTGGTGCGTCCACTTCTACCTTTCAACCAGGCGCCGGGTTTGCGCCCGAATAAATTCTGCTGCGGTGTCCGCATCAATCTGATGCAGGTATCCGATGATGTTTCCGCCGGCACAGTGCAAGCGGACACCGGCCAGTTTACGTCCTTGCTCCCACGGCCCCTGGCCCCAGCTCATGCCCTGCACCCGGTTATGCGGCACGAAGCTGGCCTGCCGGGCCAGCCAGCCATACCGGGAAATCACCGTGGTGCCGGTGGCCAGGAACGCCTGGTGCTTCCATGCCCCGGGCGATAGCGGCTTGGCGCGTTCCGGGGAGCCGGTGAAACCGTGTTCGCATCCGGTGCTCACCGCGGTGGCCAGCACCTCGCGCTGGTTGGCGACGCCAAGATCCGGCAGCAGGATCCCCATGATGCGGGCGACCGACTCGAAGTCGCCCACCGGGAGCACCTGCAGGTTATCCGCGTCATCGCTCTTGGTGCCCAGCACGTTGACTTCCACCTTGTACCAGCCCAGCATCCGCCAGAAGAAGGGTGCCGTCACCGAAATGGCCTGGACGCGGCCGGCAGGAATGGAGTGCTGGCGGGTGTCAGCCAGTCCGTAGCTGATGCGCATGCCGGTGTCCGAGGCGCTGGCGGTGAAGTTCCAGCCCTGGTTCAGCTGCTTGTAGTAGAAGCTGCCGAAGGCCAAGGCCGCGGGGACCAGGGCCGCGATGATTCCGTCGACCCCGGCAAGCCAAAGCACCAGCATCGCCAGGCATGCGAGCACCCCGAACATCACCGGCAATTGCAGGAACATGGAGCCAATCAGGCGCCCAATGGGCACGTTGGCCATCAGCGGCAATGCGTCCGCGGCGGCCTGCGACTGGGCTGCCGCGCGATCCGCCGCGTCGTGGGAGCCGCTTTCTTGGGCAGCGGCAGGTTCTTCGCCGCGGGCCCGCTCCAGGATGACCACGCGCAGCGCGTGGGCATCGGCCTTGCGCAGGAAGGAAAGGCGCAGCACCGACTCGGAGGAATCGGCCACGTCAAAGCGCAGTTCGGCGAGACCCAGCAGCCGGGCTACCAGTGGCTGGGCAATGTCTATGCCTTGCACCTTGTCGATGCGCGCCTGCTTCTGGCTGCGGAATAGCATCCCGGAATTCACGTACACGTGGGTGCTGGTGAGCTTATAGCGGGTGAAGTACCAGGAAAGGAAGTAGAAGATGAGCACCACGGCCAGTGCGATGCCGGCGCCCGCGACGGTCCACATCAACCTGGTGCCGGAGAAGCGCTCCGCCCAGGACAGGTCGTCGGTGTTCTGCCAGTAGATGTAGCCCAGGCCGATGATGGCCAGCCAGCCGTGGACGAACGGGCTGGCTGGATGCACCCGCTGCCATGGCTCGGCACTGTCTCCGGTGGCCAGTTCTTCGGCCTGGCTCATAGCATTTTCTCTTCGCCGGCGGCCACAAGCCGTTCGCGCAGGGCCTGCCCTTCGCGCTCGGGCAACCCGTAGACGTGCGCGGTGGCAGCGCTGCCGGCGGTGTTCAGCGTTAGCTGGCATAGCCCATAGCGGCGCTCCAGCGGCCCGCTGTTGACCTCGACGTATTGCATGCGGCCGTAGGGAATGACCACCTGCTTGCGCCACATCACCCCGGAGCGGACGATGAAGTCTTCTTCGCGTTCGAGATAGCCCAGTGCGGCGACCTGGCGGCGGATGATGCGCAATGCCGGCAACGCGATCGCCAGCACCAGCAGGACCGGGGAAAGCACCAGCCACAGCGGGATGCCGACGCCGGTGACTGCCAGCACGGCAGGGACCAGTGCCGCCAGCAGGAACAGGCCCCAGGTGATTGCCCAGGTGGTGAACTTGACCTTGGCGTAGTCCCGGTGGGCTGGGGTGAAGTTATTCGGTGACCACGGAGTCGCTGTTGCCATCGGTATCCTCTGGAGGTAGTTTGCACAGTTGCTGAACAATATACCCAATAATCACCATGAGGACACCAGCACCAGTCAGCACCAGGCCGCGGGTCAGAGTGGGGGTGATCCCAGTGGCCGCCCAGAGGGTGATGATGGCCGGAACATGCCAACCGGCAATCACCGCACCAGCATACGCCGAGGCCTGGGCCAGAACCAGGGTACGAGCTGCGGCGATCGGCTCGAAGTCCGATTTGCCCAGGGTGGAGCGCTTCACGCGGATCCCCAGGAACAGGATCACCGCGCAGACCGCGCCCAGCGAGTACAGGGCGGAGTAGTCCAGCACCGGCGCGTACCTGCCTGCCGCGGTGAGCAGGCGCAACGCGATCCAGCCGGCCACGGCCCCGAGCCCGGCGCACCAGAGCAGCCAGCGCAGCTTCAGCTTGGCCATAGCCGGATGATGTCCTTCGTATCGGCAGCTTCGGCGGCCAAACGGGAAACCAGTTGCCCGTTCAGCACCGCGTCCGGATCCATCCAGCTCCACGGGGCCAGCACGAAGCCGCGGATCGCGGCGCGCGGATGAGGCAGGGTCAGCCGCTCATCATCCAGGTTCAGCTGGTCGTAGGCGATCAGGTCCAGATCCAGCGTGCGCGCTTCCCAGCGCACTTCGCGGGTGCGGTGGTGCTTGGCTTCTATCCACTGGCACAGATCCAGCAGCTCATGCGGGGCCAGCCGGGTACGCACTTGGACGACCTGGTTGGTGTAATCGGGCTGTTCCGGCGGACCGCCTACCGGCTTGGTGATGGCCAGCGGGGAAACCTTGAGCAGCTCGACTTCTGCGCCGAGGTCCTGCACCGCGGCGGCCAGGGTAGCCTGCGGATCACCCAGGTTGGCGCCCAACGCGATGATCGCGGTGTGCTGCTTCTGGTGCCGCGTCAGCGAGATGGTGACATCGGTGAACGGTACCGGGATTGGAGCCTGCGGCTTGTGCACCACCACGTCGATGGTGAACACGCCCGGGTAGGCGGCGAGGATCGCCTCGGCGATTTCGCTGCCCAGCTTCTCGATCAGGTCCCACGGGCCGGCCTGGATCTGCTGGACTACCAGCTCGCTGACTTCGCCGTAGTGCACCGTGTCAAGAACATTGTCGCTGGCTGCCGCACGTGAGATATCCACGTGCAGCACCACGTCAATGATGAATTCCTGGCCGTCGCGCTTCTCATGGTCGAAAACGCCATGGTAGCCGGTGGCCGAAATTCCGTAGATGCTAATGCGATCCATAGGCCTGCACGACTTCAATGGCGTCGCGGTTGCCGGTGACATCGTGCACGCGCACTGCCCAGACCTTGTCGCGGGCGCCCAGCACGGTGGTCGCGGCGGTCGCGGAATCGCGTTCCATCGGCGCGCGGCTCTTGGAACCCTCGGCCAGCAGTTCGCCCAGGAAGCGCTTGCGGCTGGTGCCGATCAGCACCCGGTGGCCCAGCTCCTCGATGGCAGGGACGTTGGCCAGCAGCGCCCAATTGTGCTGCGCATCCTTGGCGAAGCCCAGTCCCGGATCGATGATGATCTGCTCCGGGGCCACGCCCTTGGCGACGAATTCATCGCGCAGCATGCGCAATTCTGCGATGACCTCGGTGACCACGTCCTGGTAGTTCGCCTCGGAAACCATGTCCTGCGCGGTGCCGCGGCGGTGCATCAATACGTAGGGGACGCCGGTTTCCGCGATCAGCTCCGGCATGCCCGGCTCATAGGTCAGGCCGGAAACGTCGTTGATGAGGTGCGCGCCGGCGGCGATGGCCGCGCGGGCGGTGGAGACATGCATGGTGTCCACGGAGATCACCGCGCCGGCCTTCACCAGGGCTTCGATGACCGGGATGATGCGCTCGCGCTCCAGGGCAGGATCCACGTTCGTGGCGCCCGGGCGGGTGGATTCGCCGCCCACGTCGATGATGTCGGCACCCGAGTACAGCAGCTTCAGGCCCTGGTCGATCGCGGCATCGCCGGACAGGTACTTCCCGCCATCCGAGAAGGAGTCCTCGGTGACGTTCAGGATGCCCATGACCAGGGTGCGGCCGGTTGGCAGGTCGGCCATGGTCTTCTTGCTGGACTTGCGGATCACCGGCAATGGGCTGGTGTTCGGGCCGGTGCCCGGGATCGCTCCAAGCGACATGGGGGTTCCTACTTTCCGAGGATCAGGCTCATGGCTTCGGCACGGGTGGCGGTTTCCCGCAGCTGCCCGCGCACCGCACTGGTCACGGTCTTCGCGCCGGGCTTCTGCACCCCGCGCATGGACATGCACATGTGCTCGCATTCAACGACGACGATCGCACCGGAGGGGTTCAGGTGCTCCACGAGGGCATCGACGATCTGGGTGGTCAGGCGCTCCTGGACCTGCGGGCGGCGGGCGTACACCTCGACCAGCCGGGCCAGCTTGGACAGGCCGGTGACCTTGCCGCCCTTGCCCGGGATGTAGCCGATATGCGCCGAACCGTAGAAGGGCACCAGGTGGTGCTCGCAGGTCGAGTAGAACGGGATGTCCTTGACCAGCACCATCTCATCGTGCTCGATGTCGAAGGTGGTGGACAAGTGGTCTGCCGCTTTCTGGTGCAAGCCGGCGAAGAACTCCGCATAGGCCTTGGCCACCCGCTTCGGGGTGTCTACCAGGCCGTCGCGGTCGGGATCCTCGCCAATGGCTTCCAGGATCTCGCGCACGGCTGCCGCGATCCGCGGCTGATCAATCTCTTGTAGTTCACTCACGCTTCGATCCTAGTCGGTCGAGGAAGCTGCGCGCTCCTTGGGGCTTAATATCGGGCCCTCTTGGTGCACCGGACGGGCCTCGTTGCTCAGCCAGACTTCGCGCTTGTCGCGCTTTACCAGGTCGGAGAAGATCTCGGCGATCTCCTTCTGGTTCAGCGTCTCGCGCTCCAGCAGCGCCAGGGCCAGGCGGTCGAGCACATGGCGGTTGGCCATCAGCGCCTGGTAGGCGTCGTTGTGCGCCTGCTCGATCAGCTCGCGCACTTCCTGGTCCACCAGGTGGGCCATTTCGTCGGAGAAGTCGCGGGAGGCGGTGCCCATGCCCTGCTCGGCAGCCGAGCCGGCCAGGCGCACGGCGCCCACCTTCTCGCTCATGCCGTATTCGGTGACCATCTTGCGCGCGGTGGCGGTGGCCTTCTCGATGTCGTTGCTGGCACCGGTGGACGGATCGTGGAAGACGATCTCCTCGGCGACGCGCCCGCCCATGGCGTAGGCCATCTGGTCCAGCAGCTCGTTGCGGGTGACCGAGTACTTGTCGGATTCGGGAACCACCATGGTGTAGCCCAGCGCGCGGCCGCGCGGCAGGATGGTGATCTTGGTGACGGGTGCGGTCTGGTTCATGGCCGCTGCCACCAGCGCGTGGCCGCCCTCGTGGTAGGCGGTGACCTTGCGCTCGTGCTCGTCCATCAGGCGGGTGCGCTTCTGCGGGCCGGCCATGACGCGGTCGATGGCCTCGTCCAGGGCGCGGTCGTCGATCAGGTTCGCGTTGGAGCGGGCGGTGAGCAGCGCGGCCTCGTTGAGCACGTTGGCCAAGTCGGCGCCGGTGTAGCCCGGGGTCTTCTTCGCGACGGCGTTCAGGTCCACGGTGGCATCCATCGGCTTGCCCTTCACGTGCACGGCCAGGATCTGCTCGCGGCCCTTCAGATCCGGTGCCTCCACCGGGATCTGGCGGTCGAAGCGGCCCGGGCGCAGCAGCGCCGGGTCCAGCACGTCGGGGCGGTTGGTCGCGGCAATCAGGATGACGTTGGTGGTGGCGTCGAACCCGTCCATCTCCACCAGCAGCTGGTTCAGGGTCTGCTCGCGCTCATCGTTGCCGCCGCCGATGCCGGCGCCGCGATGGCGGCCGACGGCGTCGATTTCGTCAACGAAGATGATCGCCGGGGAGTTGGTCTTTGCCTGCTCGAACAAGTCGCGCACGCGCGAGGCGCCCACGCCGACGAACATCTCCACGAAGTCCGAACCGGAGATCGAGTAGAACGGTACCGCCGCCTCGCCGGCTACGGCCTTGGCCAGCAGGGTCTTGCCGGTGCCCGGAGGGCCGTAGAGCAGCACGCCCTTGGGAATCTTCGCGCCCAGGGCCTGGAATTTGGCTGGTTCCTGCAGGAATTCCTTGATTTCGTGGAGTTCCTCCACGGCCTCGTCGGCGCCGGCGACATCCTTGAAGGTCACCTGCGGCATGTCCTTGGTGATCAGCTTCGCCTTGGACTTGCCGAACTGCATGACCTTGGAGCCGCCGCCTTGGGAGCGGGCGAGGATGAACCAGAAGATGCCGGCGATCAGCAGGAACGGGATGATGATCCCGAGCATCGACAGCAGCCAGTTGCTTTCCACCGGCTGGTCGGTGAACTTGCCCAGGTTGGCCTTGTTGATCTCATCGACCACCAGTTCGGCACGGGCGGTGGAGTAGTAGAAGCTCACCGAGGTGCCCTTGTCCACGCCATCGACCTTCAGCGAGTCGCGCAGCTTCAGATCCACGCGCTGGTCGCCGTCGAACATCTTCGCTTCGGTGACATTGCCGCTGGTGAGCTGGTGCAGGCCTACGGAAGTGTCCACCTTGGCCGAGTTATTGCCGAAGACCATCGGCAGGAACAACACCACGGCGACTACGCCGACCAGGACCCAAATGATCCAGCTGTTAAAAAGCTTCTTCGTTTTCATTGATCCGACAGGCCCCGCGCCTGGCGCATCCCCCTCACGCACTGCTCTGGCGTCCGGGTCACGCCACCTTCGATATTTCTCAACGCCCCATTGGCGAGAAAAGTTCCCTACTGGTAAATATGCGGGGCCAAGGTGCCCACGCAATCAAGGTTGCGGTACTTTTCCGCGAAGTCCAGGCCGTAGCCCACCACGAATTCGTTCGGGATGTCCATGCCGACGTACTTGACGTCGATTTCCACCTTGGCTGCTTCCGGCTTGCGCAGCAGGGTGCAGATTTCCACCGAGGCCGGGCCGCGGGATTCCAGGTTGGACTTCAGCCAGGACAAGGTCAGGCCGGAATCGATGATGTCCTCGACGATCAGCACGTGCTTGCCCATGAGGTCGGAATCCAGGTCCTTGAGGATGCGCACCACACCGGAGGACTGGGTACCCGAACCGTAGGAGGACACTGCCATCCAGTCCATGGTCAGGTGGGAGTTCAGTGCGCGAACCAGGTCAGCCATGATCATCACGGCGCCCTTGAGCACACCTACCACGAGGATGTCGCGGCCTTCGTAATCCTTGTCGATCTGCGCGGCAAGTTCTTCCACGCGGGCCTGGATTTCTTCCTTGGTGTACAGAACGTGCGCAAGATCGGCTTTGACTGCATTGGAATCCACGAGAATTCTCCTGATTCTAGAGGTGTGGTACTTACCTAGAGTGCCACATTTAGCGGAAGGTTGTTTAGCCGGTTGTGGTGAAAACGATCACCGATTGCCGCCGGAAGGCGCTGATCCTGCCATCCAGCTGCACAGGACCAGCTGATTTGGACTTGGGGACGCCGAGCCCGGCCAGCGCGCACAGCGCCGCCGTTCGCTCATGGCCCACATTCCTGGCCCCGGCTTCCATGGCGGCCAGGCGTAATACTCGCGAGCTGATGGCCACCGGCAGCTTGGCCAGGTCCGGGATCGCCAACCCGTGCTCGTCCTTGGCCGCTTGGGCCCATTCGTCGAGGGCTTGGGCGTCGGCGGCGGCCAGGCTGGCGGTGCGCGCCAGTGCTTCGGGAACATGCTCGCCAAGTTCCTCGCGCAAGAAGGGCAGGATCCTATGGCGGATGAGGTTGCGCTTGTACCCGGTGTCCGCGTTGCTCGGATCTTCCCAGTAGCCAAGCCCCGCCTGCCGGCAGATTTCCTCGGTTTGCGCCCGGGACAGTTCCAGCAGGGGGCGCCGGTAGGCTCCGCGCCGGGCAGGGATGCCGGCCAGCGAGCGGGTTCCCGATCCGCGCAGCAGCCCCAGCAGCACCTGCTCGGCCTGGTCGTCGCGGGTGTGGGCGAGCATCAATGCCTGCGCGTTGAACTGCTGCAGGGCTGCTTCAAAGGCCTGGTACCTGGCCGTGCGGGCCGAAGCCTCGTCATCCGAGGTCTCGACCTGGACCACCGCCACCGGGTCCAATCCCAGCTCGCGGCATTGCCCGGCGGCGCGTTCGGCCGCCTGGGCGCTGCCGGGCTGCAGGCCGTGATCGATGACCACGGCGCCGAAGGAAGCGGGCAGCGTCGCGGCGGCAATGGCCAGGGCTAGCGAGTCGGCACCGCCGGAAACCCCGATCAGGTTCAGCCCGGGCGCGCTGCTGGCACTGATGGCGGCGCGGGCAAGGTGAAGGGCGCGGCTCATCGGGTGCGGGCCAGCCAGCGTTCCGGGTCATCGAGTTCCCCGGCGCTCGGGAACATCTCGCGGGCGGTGAAGATTTCGTTGAAGCCCTCGTAGCCAATCGCGTCGACGATATGCCGCACGAATTTTGCCCCGCGTTTGTACTGCAGCGCCTTGGCATCCAATCCCAGCAGCTTGCCCAGCAGGATCGCCAGGGCCGAACGGTTCTCGCCACGGGCTTCGAAGCGGCGGCGGATGGTCTTGATGCTGCGGATCGAGGTGACATCGTTCATCACGACCATGGCGTGGCCTTCGAGCACCGACATGATGCTGGTCAGTTCGCTGACCTCGGACTTCATGGATTTCAGGCGTTCACCCAGTTCGCCCATGGAGTGGGTGGTGCCGGCCAGCGGCTCGAAGGCCTCGGCCAGGGTCTGCTTCATGACCCCGGGGATCCAGGCAGCGTGCTCGAATTGCAGGCGGTGGGTCTGCTCGTGGGTGGCGATCCACAGGTAGAAGTCGCGGGCGTTCACATTCAGCTCGCCGCGGATCTGGGTGATGGTCTGGGCGTTGAGCAGCAGGCGCGGGCCGACGAACGGGTCGAACTGGCCCAGCACCCGGGTGCCCAGCACCGAGAGCACCGCGCCAAGTTCTGCGCCGGCAATCAAGGGGACCACACCGGGGACGTCCTGACGCGCTGCCGGGAGCAGGGCCGCGAAATTCTGGCTGACGGCCTTGGCCCAGCCGGACCGGTCCACCACCAGGGTCTGCGAGGGCGCGGAAGCAGCCAGCTTGGAAACCTTCTCGGCCTCCACCAGGCCTTCGCCGGCGGCGATGCGCAGTTCCTCGATGATCCGCGCGGCATCCTGGGCCTGGATCCCCGGCCCGGCGGGCATCAGGGTTTTCGCGGCCTTGGCCGCCAGCTTCCAATCGACGAACTGGTTCATTTGCTGCTCCTGCGGCGTTCAGCTCCGGCAGCCACAGCCACGGATGGCGGTGACAGCAGAGTCAATGGTTGGCTTGTGGGGTGCGAGTGTTCCGTTGGGCTGATCGGCATAGATCGAGAAGGCGAGCAGGCGCCCGTCTTCGGTCATGGCCATGCCGGTCAGCGTGGCCACGCCGGTCAGCGAGCCGGTCTTGGCGCGGACCAGGCCAAGTGTTCCGGCACCGCCCAGGCGGTTCATCAAGGTGCCGTTGTAGCCGGCGACCGGCAGCGAGTAGACGACCTCGCGCAATTCCGGCTTCTTGCTGGTGGCGGCCGAGCGCAGTACCGCGGTCAGCGCCGCGGGCGAAATCCGGTTCCTGGCAGCCAGGCCGCTGGTGTCCACGAGCGTGTGGCCAGCAGCCCCATGGGCCTGGGCCACAGCAGCGACGGCGGCCCCTGCCTGCTCCCCGGGCATCTGGCGGTCCAGCGCCACCAGGCGGCCCATGGATTCGGCAATGTAGTTATCCGAAACCAGCAGCATGTGCTTGATGACATCGCGCAGCGGTGCCGACTTCACCTCGGTGATCTGCTCGCCCCCCGCATAGGGGCCGCGGCCACCCTCATCCACCTTGACCTGCTCGCCCAGGGCTTGGGCGAAGACCTTGCGGACCTGCGCGGCCGGGTCGGACTGGTAGGCGGTGCTGATGCTTTCCCCGGCACGCCCGGCGTAGTGCGCAATCGGGTAGACCTGGCCAATGTTATTGGAGGTGAACAGCGACTTGTCCCAGGCGGGGTTGCTGTGCGCATCGCCGAACAGCGAGTCGTCCAGCCACAGCTTGACCTCGCTGATGCCGCGCTTTTCAAGTTCTTCGGCGGTCTGCTTAGCCAGGGTTGCCAGTCCTGCATAGCCCTTGGGGTGCGCCGGGTCCGATTCCCCGTCGCCCAGCAGCACATCTCCCCCGCCGCGCAGGATCAATGTGCCGCCATCGAGCAGCACGCTGGTGGACAGCTGGGTGTCGCCGCCGAGGGCATCGAGGGCCGCGATGGCGGTGACTACCTTCAGGCTGGAGGCCGGGGTGCCATTTATTTCGGAGTTCCTGTCATACAGGACTGTGCCCGTGGCCACGTCGACCACCTGGGCGTTGAAGGACGTCCGGTCGGGCTTGTCCGCCAGGATGCCATCCAGCTTCGCGGCGAGGATCCCGGGGTCCGGTTGCGCGGCGTTGGGGTCCAGGTCCCGCACGGCGACTGGGGATTTATCGGCCAGCTGCGCGCTGGCCGGGGTGTAGGAAGCCTCGGGCTCTCCGGTGAAGAATCGCGGGGCCAGCAGCATCGCGGCAATCACTGCAACCATGGCAACAATCGCCACCCCCAGCGTAATAGCGCGTCGGGCGGCAGTGTTCATATGGTTACATTCCTCTCGCAGTTTTATCCATCAGGCGCAATGGGGCGATACCCTTATTAGCGGATATCCCTAAGACTAGTTTAGGAGTGTGCTTTTCATGAGCCACGACGTGACCATCGAGATCCCCACCGGATCGCGCGTCAAGTACGAGATCGACCACGAGACCCACCGCCTGCGCCTGGATCGCGTGCTGTTCACCTCGATGCAGTACCCAACCCACTACGGCTACTTCGACGATACTCTGGGCGAAGATGGCGATCCATTGGACGCCATGGTCTTCATCCCGGGTGTTGACCTGATCCCAGGTGTTGTTGTCGAAGCACGCCCAATTGGCGTATTCAACATGACCGACGATGGCGGTGGCGATGCCAAGCTGCTGTGCGTTCCTGCCGACAAGCGCTTTGACCACATCAAGGAACTTGAAGACATCGACGAATGGCTGATCAAGGAGATCGAGCACTTCTTCACCCGCTACAAGGACCTGGAACCAGGCAAGTGGGTCAAGGCCGAGGGTTGGGAAGGCCGCGGGGCTGCCGAAGCCGAGCTGGCTCGCTCCATCGAGCGTTTCAAGGCCTAGCCACTAGGCTCAAGCCGAACATGGCGGCGACCCCCGAATCGGGGTCGCCGCCATTGCTTTTGCTGCCGGTTCACTGCCGGAGACCCGGACCTGCCCGGCGCTAGGCTTCAGGCAGCATTCCGCTGAGCACATCTTCCTGCGCGG
Source organism: Arthrobacter sp. JUb115 (assembly GCF_004365035.1). Taxonomy (NCBI): domain Bacteria; kingdom Bacillati; phylum Actinomycetota; class Actinomycetes; order Micrococcales; family Micrococcaceae; genus Arthrobacter; species Arthrobacter sp. JUb115. The sequence continues at coordinate 14,261 of NZ_SOBS01000004.1, forward strand.
AAACTTCCAGGGTCTGCACGTCCTTGAGTTTCCGCTCCACCGCACGGGTCCGGGTACCGGCATCGCGCACCGTGTTCTGCGCCGTGGCCAGCTGCTTGCCCAGCTTGTCCCAGACATCTCCGTACTTGCGGAACTCTTCCTTGGCCGCCGAGAGCACCTGCCACACCTCACTGCTGCGCTTCTCAATGGCCAGTGTCCGGAAACCCATTTGCAAGGAGTTCAGCAGGCTCATCAGGGTGGTCGGCCCCGTGACCAGCACCCGGTGCTCGGCCTGCAGCTTACTGGCCAGCCCCGGGCTGCGCACAACCTCGGCGAACAGCCCCTCGGTGGGCAAGTACATGATGGCGAAGTCGGTGCTGTACGGCGGGGCGATGTACTTGCTGGAGATCAGCTTGGCCTGCTCAAGGATCGCCCGGTCCAGCGCCTTGCCCGCAGCGGCGATGACGGCCTTGTCGCCGTGCTCCTGGGCATCGAGCAGGCGCTCGTAGTCCTCTTGCGGCAGCTTGGAGTCGATTGGCAGATAGATCGTTCCGGCATCCCGCCCGGGCAGGATCACCGCGAACTCCACGACCTCGCGGCTGCCGGGCACGACCGCCACGTTCTGCTCGTACTGCTCTGCGGTGAGGATGTCTTCCAGCTGGCGCGAAAGCTGCACTTCGCCCCATGAACCACGGCTCTTCACGTTGGTGAGCACGCGTTTCAGCCCGCCGACATCCTGGGCCAGGCTCTGCATTTCCCCCAGCCCCTTCTGCACCATTTCCAGCCGCTTGCTGACCAGTTCAAAGGATTCGCCCAGCCGCTTCTCCAAGGTCCCCTGGAGCTTCTCGTCCACCGTCTCGCGCATCTTCTCGAGTTTGGCTTCATTGCCCGAGCGCAGTTTCTCCATTTCCTGCTGGAGCAGCCCCTGGACCTGCAGATGGCGGTTCGCATTGGCTTCTGCCATCGCGGTCAGCTTGGCGTCGATCTCGGTACGCACTTCGCCCATCCCCTGGCGCAGTTCGGTGCGCTGGGTCCCCAGTTCCTGCCGGAGCTCCGCATTAGCAGCACGCACCGAGTCCTGGATCTGGGTGCCATCAGAGCCGGATGTCCTGCGCACCAGCAGCAAGGCAATACATGCCGTTGCCAGAATATTCAGGATGACGAGTACAAAAACCGCGATTACCATGAGCACCTAACCAAAAACTGTCGAGCGGACCATTGCCTCAGTCCTATCAGCGGACACCGACAGTTTGGGCCCATAATTGGTCCATGCATATTTTGGTCACCGGTTTCGAGCCGTTCGGCAACGACGAATTCAATGCCAGCCAGGAAGCCGTTTCCAGCCTTCCCAGGCAGCTGGGCGAGCATCAGGTCCTCACCGCCATGCTTCCGGTGTCCTTCGCGGCCTCCGGCAAAGCACTCGAATCGCTCTTGGCGAAGCACCAGCCCGATGCGCTGATTTGCGTCGGCGAAGCCGGCGGCCGGAATGCAATCACGCCGGAGCGATGGGCTTTTAACGAAGATGATGCCCGCATCCCCGACAATGATGGCGCCCAGCCACGGTCAGCGGCCATCAAGGCGAATGCGCCGGGACGCTTGGATGCCACACTTGATCCAGCAGCGGCCGTCCGCGCCCTGCTCGCCGCAGGCTATGAGGCAAGGGTCTCCGAGGATGCCGGGCGTTTCGTGTGCAACCACACTGCGTATTTGGCGTATTCCCAACCGGTCCCGGCATTGTTCATCCATGTTCCCGCACTGCGCCCGCCAGGGGTTCAAGCCACGGTTGGTGCTGAAACCGACGCATCGGCCAGCCAACCTCGGCCCGGGGACCTGAGCCAGCTATCGTCGGCCCTGGGCATTGCGATACTGGGAAGCCTCGCCCCCGGTGGATAGACTGCTTTCATGGAAGCGGTAATGGCACTGGACGGCCTGGAAGTTGGCATTCTGGTGCTGTGGGCGCTGGGCACGCTCTTTGTGCTGGTGCAGTTCCTCCGCGAACGCTGTGTGCGCACCGCCATACCGCTGGCTCTAGCCATGCCTATTCCCCTGTTTGGCGCCGTCTACTCGGTGGCCCGCTTGACCGGGATCATGATGAAACGAAAGCCTGGATCCGATAATGAATAGCAGTCCCACCCGCTGGATGGTTCTTTTTTCGCTTGCCATCGGCTTTCTTTTCATCGGAGCTTTCGCCCTGGTTGTCTCGGGGCTCGCCGCACCATGGCTGGACTGGGACTAGGAATGTGACCATCTGATACTTGCGGGATTACTGCCGGGGTTCAGCGCAGGGCTAGCCTTGAAGCATCATGACCCTGCATAATCTCACTCCGCTCGATCAGCTGCGTGCCGGAAAGCTCCCCCTGCGTCTTGCAAATCTGTTCATCGGCCTCATGCTTTTTGCGCTGGCCATGGCACTGCTGATCCGCGCCCAGCTCGGCGTGGATCCGTGGGATGTGCTTCACCTGGGCCTGGCCAACTACATTCCGCTGTCGCTGGGAACGATAGTGATCATCGTCGGCGTCGTGGTGCTGCTGGCCTGGATTCCACTCAAGCAGTGGCCAGGATTGGGCACCGTCGCCAATGTGCTGCTCATCGGGCTTGGCCTGGACTTCTTTCTCTGGCTCATCCCTGATGTCCACGGGTTGGGCTGGCAGATCCTGACCCTGGTTGGCGCCATCGCCGTCAATGGCCTTGGCGGCGCCCTGTACATCGGCTGCCATTTCGGCCCCGGCCCGCGCGACGGCCTGATGACCGGGCTGCATTTGCGCACCGGCAAATCGATCCGCCTACTGCGCACCATTATCGAGGTGTGCGTGCTGGGGATCGGCTGGTTGCTCGGCGGTCCGGTGGGCGTGGGCACGGTGGCTTATGCGCTGCTGATTGGCCCCGCTACGCAGTTCTTCTTCAAGTACACGACCGTTGCGCTGCCCGCCCAGCAGGGCACGCCCAGCCGCACTCCGGCCTAGTTCCGCCAGCCGCTTGAGGCCAGAGGCTACGCAGCCACCTGGCGCCATGCCGCGGCAATGGCCGGCAGGGCCTGCTCCAGCTGCGAGCGGTCCTGGGCGAAGGGCAGGCGCATATAGTGCTCCAGCCCGTGCCCCTCGACGGCAAAGGTCGCTCCGGGGGCCAGCAGGATGCCTTTCAGCCGGCGCGCCAGCGCGCTGGAACGCGGCTGGGGCAAATGGCACCACAAGCTCAGTCCGCCGGCAGGCCGGTTGGGTTCCCAGTCGGGCAGCACCTTGCCCAATTCGCCGATCATCCAATCACGGTTCCCGCGCAGCTCCTCGCGGGTCGCCGGGGACAGGGCCGACTGCGAGGCGAGCGCATTGGCCAGCACCAGCTGTTCCAGTACCGGAGCCCCCAGATCCATGCTCATCCGGGAGCGGGCAAGTGCTCCAGCCAGGTGGCGCGGGGCGCGGATCCAGCCCAGGCGCAAGCCTCCCCAGTGCGACTTGCTGGCGCTGCCCACGCTGATCAGGTTCCTGGAGAATGCGGCCATCGGCAATACCTCGGGCCGCTCATCGAGCCATAGCTCGGCGCAGGTCTCATCGACAATTCCCACGGTTCCCGCGCGATCGAGCTCGGCGGCCCAGCGTTCACGTCCGGCATCATCGAGCAGCGTTCCCACCGGGTTGTGGAAATCCGGCAGGCACAGCATCACCGCGGGCGAGATCCTTTGCAGGGCTTCGGCAATCTGCTCCAGATCCGATCCTTCCGGGCCGATCGGCACGGCGGCGGTGCGCGCCCCGTGGGCCTTCAGCGCCAGCAGCGAATTCGGATAGGTGGGTGTTTCTGCCAGCACCGCCTGCCCGCGGCCAATCACCGCGCGCCCGGCAGCGGCGACCGAGGAGAGCGCCCCGGAGGTGACGATGATCTGTTCAGGACTAGTCGGCAGCCCCTTGCGGGTGTACTGCTCGGCCAGGGCGGCGCGTAATGGCTCGATGCCCAGCGGATAGTAGCCCATGGTCGCGGCGTAGCGCGGAAGCTGCTCGAGCGCTGCTTCGAACTCGGCGATCATCCCCGCAGGGGCATTTGGCGCCGCGCACGTCAGATCGAGGGCGCGGCTTCCGGGCATCGGCCCGAATCCGCCCAGCGGCAGCGGTTCGGCGCCTCCGGATACCGGGCCTCCGGGCAGTTGGGCGATGGTCCCCGAGCCGCGGCGGGCACTGGCGTACCCGGCATCGCGCAGTTCGGAGTAGGCCCGCGACACCGTGGTGCGGCTCAGCCCCAGGGCCTGGACGGCGTCGCGTTCGCTGGGCAGCGCAGTGCCATGCAGGATCCGGCCGTTGGCAATCAGCGCCCGCATTGCCAGGAAGAGCCAGCGGTAGGCGGGCATTGAAGCATCAACGGCACCGAGCATGCCCGCAAGCGTCGCGGCTGTGACGCGTCCCATGGATCCACCCATTCATAATTGGCTATTTTTTCTAAGTCCACTTTACCGGAGCATTGCTTCCATGACCATAACGAACCTGTCTCCGCGCCAGCAGCTTTCCGCCGGACGACTGCCCCTGCGCCTCACTACCCTTTTCCTTGGCCTGACCCTCTACGCTTTCGCCATGGCCATGATGATCCGGGCCCAGCTGGGCGTTGATCCCTGGGATGTGCTGCACCTGGGCATCGCGAATCACCTGCCGCTCTCGCTCGGGACGATCATCATCCTGGTCGGGATCCTGGTGCTGCTGGCGTGGATCCCGCTGAGGCAATGGCCCGGCCTCGGCACCATCGCGAACACGCTGTACCTGGGAATCGCGCTGGATGCCTTCCTGCGCTTCCTGCCTGAAGTCCATGGCCTGGGCTGGCAGATCCTCACGCTGGCCGCGGCTATCCTGGTCAACGGGCTGGGAGGGGCTCTGTATATCGGGAGCCACTTCGGCGCCGGTCCGCGCGATGGCCTCATGACCGGGTTGCATCGGCGCACCGGTGTTTCGATCCGCCTGGTCCGCACGGCCCTGGAACTCTCGGTGCTGGCCATCGGCTGGCTGCTGGGCGGACCCGTGGGCATCGGCACCGTGGCCTACGCACTGCTCATCGGCCCGGCGACGCAGTTGTTCATCCGGCGCGCCAGCATCCGGCTTCCGCAGGGAAGCTAGCGGCAGCCTGCAGCGCGCAGTGCGCGACAAACCCGGTTGCACACGCAATACTTGAATCATGTTTGTCGTTGCGCTCAGCCCCCGGCCCCGCTCGGTCACCGATGTTGCCGCCGCCAGCGAGCAGCTCTGGCACCAGCTGGAACAAGTCGACACCCACGCGCCGTTCACCGCGCTCAGCGGGCAGCTGCTGCTCGGAGTGCCCAGTGACCCCGATGCCGCCGTCGACGCGCTGCTGCGCGTGGCACGGCTGAACTTCTGCAATATCGGGCTGGGCATCGGCAGCCTGTACGAGCCGGTGCCCGCAGAGGCCGACCTGGTCGAGGGCAGGGCGGCGCGGCGCGCGCTCGGCGCGCTGGAGGCGGCCAGCCACCGCGGCGAAAGGGTCCCGATCTGCGTTTCCTCGGGCAATGACGAGATGGACGGCGAGCTCGAGGGCCTGCTGCGCATGCTCGGACAGTGGATCCGCACCCGCACCGAGGCCGAATGGTCCGTCGTTGACCTGTTGACTCCCGGTGTGCGCGGGCAGCAAAAAGCGGTCGCCGGGATCCTGGGAATCACTCCCCAGGCAGTATCTGCGGCGATCGTGCGTTCGGGCTACAACGACGAGCTGGGCGCGCGGGCAGCGATCGCCCGGCTGCTGGAATACACCGACCAGCTCTAGACCCTGGTGCTAGCTGCCCAGCAGCCCTTCCAGGACGATGGCCAGGCCATCCTGGTCAACGCCTTCAGTCACGGCGTCGGCCGCTGCCTTGACCTCATCCGGCGCTTGGCCCATGGCCACGCCATGTCCGGCCCACTGCAGCATTTCGACGTCATTGCGGCCATCGCCTACTGCCAGCGAGTCCTTCGAATCGAACTTCAGGATCGCCCGCAGCCGCTCCAGGCCGCTGGCCTTGGTGGTACCCTCGGCGGCAATATCCAGCCAAGCGGTCCAGCCCACCGAGTAGGTCACCCCGGAGAGCCCCAGGCTCTGCACGGCATGCCCGAATTCCTCGGCGGTGTTGTCGGTGGAGAAAACCACCACGCGCACGGCCTTGCTGTTGACCAGCTCGCCGAAATCAACGACCTTGCTCTCGGCGCCAAAGCTCATGTCGCCGAAGGTTTCGCTGGAAAGGAATTCGCCGCGCTCGTTTTCCAAGGCGTACTTGGCTTTGGGAAGCTGGTCGCGCAGCGCCTTGAGCGCTGTCGACGGGTCGAAGATCTCGCGGTGCAGGATCTCGACTTCATCCTGGCACACCTTTGCGAGCACGCCGCCGTTGCTGACCACGACATAGCCATGGTCGATGCCCAGTTCCGCCATGATGGGCAGGGCCGCACCCAAGGAGCGGCCGGTGGAGATGATTACCTCATGGCCCTGGGCCACTACAGCCCGCGCGGCATCGCGCACGCGCTGGCTCATTTCCCCCTGGTGGTTGACGATGGTGCCATCCACGTCAAGGCAAATCATCAATTTTTGCTTGGTCAGCCGGTCATCGTTGCCGAGCTTAGTCATAACAGTCATGGCTCAAGTTAACCACCACCGCGGGTTTTTGGCGATGACCCAAGGCACAGCGCCAAGTGAACAACCGGTTAAAAGCATTTGCCGGCTGCCCGCGAGGGGCAGCCGGCAAATGGCCGGTCATTGGCTACTTGAGTACTTCGAGTCCGCCAAGGTAAGGCTGCAGCGCCTTGGGCACGTTGACCGAACCGTCCGGGTTCTGGTGGTTTTCCAGAATCGCCACGAGCCAGCGGGTGGTCGCCAGGGTGCCGTTCAGCGTCGCCACCGAACGGGTCTTGCCGGCCTTGCCGTCGATGATCTCGCGTTCGCGGATATTCAGGCGGCGGGCCTGGAAGGTGGTGCAGTTCGAGGTCGAGGTCAGTTCGCGGAAGGTGCCCTGGGTAGGAACCCAGGCTTCGCAGTCGAACTTGCGCGCGGCGCTCATGCCCAAATCCCCGGCGGCGGTGTCGATCACGCGGTAGGGAAGTTCCATGCGCCCGAGCATGTCCTCTTCCATGGCCAGCAGCTTCTGGTGCTCTGCTTCGGCGTCCTCGACGCTGGCGTAGACGAACATCTCCAGCTTGTTGAACTGGTGCACGCGGATGATGCCGCGGGTGTCCTTGCCGGCCGAACCAGCCTCGCGGCGGTAGCAGGAGGACCAGCCGGCGTAGCGGATCGGGCCGTCGGCCAGATCCATGATCTCGTCCGCGTGGTAGCCGGCCAGGGCCACCTCCGAGGTGCCGACCAGGTACATGTTGTCGCGCTCGAGCTTGTAGATCTCGTCGTCGTGCTCGACATCGAAGCCGGTGCCCTGCATGGTTTCGGGGCGGACCAGGGTCGGGGTGATCATCGGGATGAAGTCGTGCGCCATGGCCACATCCAAGGCCATGTTCATCATCGCGATTTCCAGCCGGGCGCCGATGCCCTTGAGGAAGTAGAAGCGCGAGCCGGAAACCTTGGCGCCGCGTTCCATGTCGATGGCGTCCAGCTTCTCGGCGATCTGCAGGTGGTCCAGCGGCTCGAAGCCCTCGGCCTTGAAGTCGCGGGCGGTGCCCACGTGCTTGACGACGGTGAAGTCATCCTCGCCGCCGGCCGGGATGCCGTCGATGATCAGGTTGGGGATGGAACGCTGCAGTGCGGTGCACTTGGCGGAGGCCGCGTCGGACTCGGCCTGGGCGGACTTCACCGCGGCAGCGAGCTCCTTGACCTCGGCAAGCAGGGCGGCGCGCTCGTCGCCCTTGGCCTTGCCGACCTTCTTGGAGAACGCATTCTGCTCGGCACGCAGGCGCTCGTAGGTGGCGATGGTTTCACGACGTGCCGTGTCAGCTGCCAGCAGCTGGTCAATTAACGACTCGTCGGCACCGCGCGCGCGTTGCGAGGCACGGTACAAATCCGGATTTTCGGTGAGCATTTTCAGGTCGATCACATGTTAAGGGTAGCAATCATGAGTACGATGAGAGCATTATGCAGACAAATCGTGTGATCGTTTTCTCTGCCGTGGCTGCTGCAGCTGCCGCCGCGGCGACCAGTTGGTATTCGGTGCGCAAGCTTTCGAACTACAGCAAACCGCTGATCAAGCAACCCGAAGCGGCTGAACAGGCAGCGGCTACCAAGGTGGCCCTGGTCATCAATCCTTCCAAGTCAGGTGCTGACGAAGCAAGGGAAGCCGTGGTCCGCGTCTGCGCTGAAGCGGGCCTGGAAGCACCGCTGGTCCTTGAAACGACCAAGGACAACGCCGGCCAGGATGCAGCCCGTGAAGCACTCGATGCGCAATGCGACACAATTATTGCCGCAGGTGGCGACGGAACCATCCGCGCCGTCGCGGAAGTGCTCGAAGGCACCGGCGCATCCCTGGGAATCCTGCCGCTGGGCACTGGCAACCTGCTGGCCCGCAACGTGGATATTCCGCTCGATGACCTGCACACCGCGGCGCTGGTGGCAGTGCGCGGGATGGTTCGCCGGATCGACGTCGGGCACATGAAGCTGCAGCTGCTGGACGGCAAGGAGGCGGATCATGCTTTCCTGGTCATCGCCGGCGTGGGCACCGACGCCGACCTGTTTGACGACACCAACGAAGAGCTGAAATCCAAGGTCGGCTGGCTGGCCTACTCGGAAGCCGGCCTGCGCCAGTTGCCGGGCCAGCGCAAGAAGGTCAGCTTCAAGCTCTCGGGCGACGAGAGCTGGCAGACCCGCAAGGTCCGTTCGGTGCTCTTCGCCAACTGCGGAAAGCTGCAGGGCCTGGATTTCGTGCCCGACGCCAAGATCGACGACGGCGTGCTCGACGCAGTGATCCTTTCTCCCCGCTCGGCCGCCGGCTGGACCTGGATCCTGCTCAAGACCGCATTCCGCGCCAAGAACAAGATTCCGGTGATGAGCTTCTACCAGACCTCTGGCGTGTCGCTGCGTTGCGATGAGCCGATGAATACCCAGATCGACGGGGACCCCACCGGCCAGGTCAACGAACTGCAGGTGTCCGTGAACCCGAGCGCCCTGCGCCTGCGCACCCCGTAGCGCATGCCGAAGGCCCGGCCGATTTCCCCTTGCGGGGAGCTAGGCCGGGCCTTCGCGCTGCCTGCTTAAAGCCGGTCGCGCAGCGACTGCACCCAGGCACGGGCTTCACTGAAGGCCGCATCTGAATTATGCGTATCCACGGCCGGCTCCAGGCCTTGGGCGGCTGGGTAGGAACCGAGGAAGCGCAGCTGCGGGGACAGCCGGTGCAGCCCCGACAAGGCGGCGGCAACGCGTTCCTCGGCCACGTGGCCTTCGATATCGACGGAGAAGAAGTACTCGCCCAGGCTCTTGCCGGTAGGACGCGATTCGATGCGCGAGAGGTTCACGCCGCGCGCGGTGAATTGCTCGAGGATTTCCATCAGCGCACCGGGACGGTCCTCGGGCAGCGGCAGGATCAGCGTTGACTTGTCCACGCCGGTAGGCTGCGGAATCCTTCCCGGACGAGTCACGAGGATGAAGCGGGTCACCGCGCCGATATTGTCCTCGACCCCGCTGGCCAGCACCTTCAGGCCGCGCTCCTGGGCTACCAGCGGAGAGCAGATCGCCGCATCATGCGGCGGTTCGTCCTCTTCGAGAGCCAGGGCGCCGGCTGCCGTGGAAGAAGCCGGGGTGAATGCGGCCCCGGGAATATTCGCTTCGGCCCATAAGCGGCACTGCGCCCAGGCATGCCCGTGGGTGGAGATCTGCCTGATCTGCTCCAGCGAGTCGATGCCGGGGCGTACCGCCAGCACGAAAGTGATCGGAACCAGGATTTCGGAAACAATCTGCAGGGCTTCGCCCTGCGCAATGGCGTCCAAGGTGGCCGAAACGCCGCCTTCTACCGAGTTCTCGATCGGGACCATCGCCGCGTCCGCGGTCCCCTCGCGCACCATGGTCAGCGCCACGTTGACGTTGGAGGCCGCGATCCGCTGCGCCTCGGCAGCCCCGGGAACCTGCAGCAGGGCCGACTCGGTGAAAGTGCCAGCAGGTCCCAGATAGGCATAGTTCATCGTACGGTTGGCTCCTGGCCGTTATCCGCTTCCATTGGCAAGCCCGCTTCGATCCACGCATCGGAACCGCCGGCGACGTTGAAGGCGGTGTAGCCCATCACGGTGAGCCATGATGCGGCCTGGGCCGAACGGCCACCGGTACGGCAGATGACGTAGGTGTCTACATCCGGGTCAAGCTCGGAAATCTTCTCTGGCAAGGAGCCAAGGGGAATATGGGTTGCTCCGGCAGCACGGCCTGCTTCCCATTCGAAGTCTTCGCGCACGTCAAGGATGAAGGCATCCTTCGGGACATCATTGACCGAAACAGTCTCAAAATCGCTCACGGCTAGCATTCCTCTCACATAGGGTGTTTGCTTATAAGACTAGTCATTTCCTGCGTCGAAAGCCGACATGTTTCCCTCAAGCGCCCTGAAATTGCGAGACGAGCTGGCCCGCGGCGAGCGTTCAAGCCGCGAGGTCACCGAGCACTACCTCAAGCGCATCGAAGAGCAAGCGGACCTTGGCGCTTTCGTCCACGTGGCAGAAAATGCGATGGAGGCCGCGGCAGCGGCGGACCAGGCGCATGCCCGTGGCGACATTGGCCGCTTGCATGGGCTCCCCACCGCGTTCAAGGACCTCAATGACGTGGCCGGGATGCCTACCACCTATGGCACTGCGGCGATGCCTGCGATGGTCGCTGAACGTGATCACTCCTTGGTGGCCAGGCTGCGCGCCGAGGGCGTGGTGGTCCTGGGCAAGACGCAGGTTCCGGAATTCGGGCTGAGCAGCTATTCAGAGAACCTCGTGGCGCCCCCATCACGCAATCCCTTTGATCCCACGCGCTCGTCGGGCGGTTCCTCTGGCGGGCAGGCCGCGGCGATTGCCGCCGGCATGATTCCGCTGGGTCCGGGCTCTGATGGCGGCGGTTCGGTTCGCATCCCCGCGGCCGCCTGCGGGCTGGTAGGCCTGAAGCCTTCTTTGGGCCGCGTTCCCAGCGACATCCTTGATGGCTACACCGATCCCATGGGCGCACCGAAGCTAGCGGTTAGCGGACCGTTGGCCCATGATGCCTTGGATGCGGCTTTGCTGCTTGACGCCATGCGCGGCAAGGACCACTATCTGCCGTTACTGCAGGGAAGCTACCCCCAGCGCCTGGACGGGCTGAATATTGGGTACAGCATCCATTCCCCGTTTGAACCGGTCTATGAAATTACCCTGGCGCAAGAAGCCCGGGCTTCATTTGCCCAGGGCCTTGAACGCCTTGGAGAACGGCATCGCGTCCAGCCGGCCAACCTGCACTACGCCACGGACTATCCGGAAACCTTCGCGGCGGTGTGGACCAATGGGCTGAAGGACGTTCCGGTCGCGGATGATTCGCTGCTCGGCGATTTGGCAAGGGATTTCCGCCGACGCGCCGCCGACCGCTCGCTGGAACAGAGCCTGCAGGCAGGTTCGAGGTTGAAGCAGATTGCGGCCGACTTCGTGCGCCAATGGTCCGCCTACGATGTCGTGGCCACCCCTGCCATGGCCTCGATCCCGCCGAAGATCGGGCACTATACACAATCCACAGCCGATGTGGATTATATGTTGCAGTGCCAGTACACCCCCTACACTTCCATGGTGAACGTCGCCTCAGTAGCGGCCATCACCGTTCCGGTAGGCCACTCCAACGAGGGGTTACCAATGAGTATTCAGCTGATTTCCCCACGCTCGGACGAAGGACTGCTGCTCGCGCTGGCAGCCCAGATGCAGGTGTGACCTTTCCCATATAAGTAGGTACTCGGGTGGGCAAGGGCGAAAAATATTACGTATGTCTACTGCAACAACGAGCACCAAAGCTTCCGGAAAGACCTTCTTCGGTCACCCCGGTGCGCTCGCAAGCCTCTTCAGCGTGGAAATGTGGGAACGATTCTCCTTCTACGGCATGCAGGGCTTGCTGGCTTACTACATGTACTACTCGGTCACCGACGGCGGCCTGGGCATGGACCAGGGTCTGGCTCTGTCGCTGGTCGGCGCCTACGGCGGCGCTGTCTACCTGTCCACCATCCTGGGCGCGTGGCTCTCCGACCGCCTGTTCGGCTCGGAACGCGTCCTGTTCTTCTCGGCTATCGCGATCATGATCGGCCATATTGGCCTGGCGCTCCTGCCCGGCTATGCCGGACTGGTTATCGGCCTGATCTTCGTTGCCGTCGGTTCCGGCGGCCTGAAGGCCAACGCTGTAGCCCTGGTGGGCTCCCTGTACTCCAAGGAAGATCCGCGCATCGATGCCGGCTTCTCCCTGTTCTACATGGGCGTGAACATCGGCGGGCTGCTCGGCCCACTGCTCACCGGTTGGCTGCAGGTCCAGTACGGCTTCCACATCGGCTTTGCCGCTGCCGCGGTCGGCATGGCTATCGGCCTGGGGATCTATGCCCTTGGACGCAAGAAGCTGCCGGACTCCGGCCGCATCCCAAGCAACCCGCTGCCTGCCTCTGAGCGCAACCGCTATGTGGTCATCTTCGCTGCCGTGATCGTTTTGATCATTGCCGCTTTCGCATCCAAGATCGTGACTCCGGAGAATCTGGCAAGCACCATCGCCTACGTGGTGATCGCCGCTTCGATCATCTACTTCGCGTTGATCCTGCGCAGCAAGAAGGTTGACGCCACCGAGCGCAAGCAAGTCTGGGCATTCATTCCGTTCTACATCGGTTCGGCTGCTTTCTGGGCCCTGTTCCAGCAGCAGTTCACCTTCATTGCCGCTTACTCGGATCAGCGCCTGGACCGCCACCTGGGCAGCTGGGAAATGCCACCGAGCTGGGTTACCTCGATCAACCCGGTCTTCATCATCATCTTCGCCGGTATCTTCGCCGCATTATGGACCAAACTGGGCAAGCGCCAGCCACGCACATCAATGAAGTTCGGCCTGGCACTGGTGGTTGTGGGTGCGGCCTTCTTGCTGTTCATCCCGCTGGAATCCTTCGTGAAGACCCCGCTGCTGGCGCTGGTCGGCATCCTGCTGCTGTGCACCTTTGCCGAGCTGCTGCTCTCGCCAGTGGGCCAGGCAATTGCCACCAAGCTGGCTCCGGCCGCCTTCGGCACCCAGATGATCGCCTTGTTCTTCCTGTCGGTTTCGCTGGGCACCACCCTGTCGGGTGTGCTGGCCGGCTACTACACCGAGGGCAACGAGATCCCGTACTTCATCGCCATGGGCGGCACCGCTGTTGTCCTGGGTATTGCCATGATGGCAGCTACCCCGGCCTTGAAGAAGCTGATGGGCCCGATCCTCTAGGCGTTCGATCATGCGAAAAGCGGTTGGTTCATTTGAACCAACCGCTTTTTTCATGCCCGGGGATTATCGAAGAAGCCCTTGTGAGAAGGTCACGTTGTCGTAATACGAGTCGTAGCCGAACCCGGTTGACAATGCCCAGAAGAACCAGATGGCTACCGCATAAATGACTATGGCTAGTGCCAATCCAATCCATGAGGTAATTAGCCCGGCCAGGCTCAAGCCCCGGGAGCTGGGTTCACGCCGGTAGGCCAGGTGCCCGGTAATGACTCCGGCCAGCGGAACAAGGATAATGACAGTGAAGCCTAGCAACGACAAGATGCCAAGCACCAGGGAAGCCACCGAGAGGCCGGCGGATTCAGGCGGTCGTTGGTAGGGGTTCTGCGGATACTGGTAGTAGCTCATTTGCCTACCATTCTTCTACGAAACTGCGATAAGCGCATCAATCTGAAAGGCAATCTGTGGCACACCTCCGAGCTGGCCAGCCAGCCCAAGAATCAGACCTGATCAATTTGCAGGAGGTACTCGATGCCTACAGCACCCTGGTTCCTTCCAGCGGCAACCCCGACCAGGCCGTCTTTTTCGGCACCTCGGGACATCGCGGAAGCTCCCTGAACACCACCTTCAATGAAACGCATATCGCTGCGATCACCCAGGCCGTGGTCGACTACCGCAACGGTGCGGGGATCACCGGCCCGATGTACGTGGGCAAGGACAGCCACGCACTCTCCGCGCCCGCATACCGCACCGCCCTTGAAGTCTTGGCAGGCAACGGCGTCACCGTGCTCGCCGATGACGGACTGACTCCCACTCCAGCGGTCAGCCACGCAATCCTGGTACATAACGCTAGCGGCGGCGAACAGGCCGATGGCCTGATCATCACCCCATCGCACAACCCGCCAACCGACGGCGGCATCAAGTACAACCCGCCGCATGGCGGACCGGCAGAATCCGGAATCACCGGACCCATCGCTGCACGGGCCAACGAATTGCTGGCCAGCGGAGCGGTCAAGCGCGGCGAGCCGAATGCCCGGCCCTTCGACTTCCGCGAACTGTACATCGCCAATTTGGCTGAAGTCATCGACTTCAAGGCCATCGCCGAGTCCGGCATTTCCATTGGCGCAGATCCGCTGGGCGGGGCTTCGGTGCACTACTGGGGCGAAATCGGCCGCCGATACGGCCTGAACCTCGAAGTGGTCAACGAATCCGTGGATCCGTGCTTCGGCTTCATGACCTTGGACAAGGACGGGAAGATCCGCATGGATTGCTCCTCCGCCCATGCAATGGCCTCCCTCGTGGCCAATCGCGAGAAGTACGACATCGCGACCGGCAACGATGCCGATGCTGATCGCCACGGCATTGTCACCCCGGATGCCGGCCTGATGAATCCGAACCACTTCCTGGCCGTGGCCATCGACTACCTGCTCACCCACCGTCCGCAGTGGCCGGGTGATGCCCAGATCGGCAAGACCCTGGTCTCCTCGGTGCTCATCGACAAGGTGGTGGCTTCCCACGGCCGGACCCTGCGCGAGGTACCGGTGGGCTTCAAGTACTTCGTTGAACCGCTGGCTTCCGGCAGGGTCGCTTTTTGCGGGGAGGAATCGGCCGGCGCGAGCTTCTTGGACTTCTCCGGCAAGGCGTTCAGCACCGACAAGGACGGCCTGATGCTGGCCCTGCTGGCCAGCGAGATCCGCGCAGTAACCGGCAAGAGCCCCAGCCAGCTGCATACCGAACTGGTAGAGCGCCACGGCCCCAGCTTCTACGACCGCTTTGACGCGCCCGCAAATCGCGAGCAGAAGGCCGTACTGGGCAAGCTGGACCCATCGATGGTCACCGCTACCGAACTGGCATCGGATCCGATTACCGCCAAGGCCACGCAAGCGGCCGGCTTCCCCATTGGCGGCTTGAAGGTTTCCAGCGAGCACGCATGGTTTGCCGCGCGCCCATCGGGCACAGAAGACATCTACAAGATCTATGCAGAATCAGCAAAATCACCCGAGCATCTGCAGCAGGTGCTGGCTGAAGCTCGGGTGATTGTTGATGCTGCGCTAGCTGGCTAGTTCAGCTTTGCAGTCCATGGGTCGATGGCCACGGCTGGCTGCTTGCGGGTGGCCAGCCAGTGGCCCAGCCACAGCAGCAAGAAGATTGGCAGGCCAATGTAGCTGGAAGCCATCTGCAGCAGGTTTCCATCCACGATCGCCTGGTAGTTCTGGCCTGCGATCACCACGATCAGGATCACGAAAGCCAGAATCGGGCCCAGCGGGAATAGCGGCGCCTTGTACGGCAGGTTCGCGAGATCCTGTCCGCTAGCAATGTATGCCTTGCGGAACTTGTAGTGGCACACCGCGATACCCACCCAGGCGATAAAGCCGGAGAGGCCCGAAACGTTCAGCAGCCAGGTATATGCCGAGCCTTGGCCGATGATGGCGGTCAGGAAGCCAAAGAGGCCTACCGAGGCGGTTAGCAGCATTGCCGGCATCGGCACGCCGCGCTTGTTCAAGCGGGCGAAAATCTTTGGCGCCTTGCCGTCCAACGCCATCGAATAAAGCATGCGTGCAGAGGCATATAGCCCGGAATTGCCTGCGGAGAGGATGGCCGAGAGGATCACCGCATTCATCAGGGCCGCGGCGAATGCTACGCCCGCACGCTCGAAGACCAGGGTGAATGGCGAGGTGGTGATATCCGATGCCTCCGAAGACAGCAGCGATGGATCCATATACGGGATCAGCATGCCAATGACGAAGATCGCGCCGATGTAGAAGAGCATGATGCGCCAGAAGATCGCCTTGATGGCGCGTGGGATATCGCGCTTGGGGTTCTCGGCTTCGCCGGCGGCCACACCGATCAGTTCGGTTCCTTGGAAGGAGAAGCCGGCAATCATGAAGACCGAGACGATGGACAACCAGCCGCCAACAAATGGCGCTTCGCCATCGGTCCAATTGCTGAAGCCCGGGGTGGAATCACCCAGGATGCCGAAGATCATCGCGACACCGCAGATCAAGAAGACCACCACGGTGATGACCTTGATCGCGGCCAACCAGTATTCGCCCTCGCCAAAGGCCTTGGCGGACAGCGCGTTCAAGCCGGTGAGCAGCACCAGGAAGATGGCCGCCCAGATCCACCCCGGGGCATCAGGGAACCAGTAGGACATGATGATGCCGGCGGCTACCAGCTCGGCAGCCACGGTGATGGCCCAGTTGAACCAGTAGTTCCAGCCGATTGCGAAGCCGAAGTGGCGGTTCACGAAGACCGTTGCGTAGGTCTGGAAGGAACCAGCGACCGGAAGGCGGGCGCTCATTTCTCCCAACGACTGCATCAGGAGCAGCACCATCATGCCGATCAGCGCGTAGGCCACCAGCGAACCGCCTGGGCCAGCTTGGGCAATGGTGCCGCCGGACGCGACGAATAGTCCGGTACCAATCGAGCCGCCAATGGCAATCATCTGCATATGGCGAGCTTTGAGGCCACGCTTCAGACCGTCCTGGGACGGTGCGGGCTCAGTCATGCGTTACATCTCCTGATGCTTGAAAATTTCCAACCTATCCATCCAAGCACCCTGACAAGCCATAACGCTATGAACCGCGCTACAGTAAGCGATCAATAATCTTTCGCTTAGCCCATGAATACGGAGGATATATTGCGCTCAAGGTGTCAACTACGGTCGTTTTGTTGAGTTCTGAGCGCATCTGCGAAAGCCGTTCGAATCCATGTTTGCCGTGGTAAGCCCCCATTCCACTCGGTCCGACGCCACCAAAAGGCAGGGTTGGAACGATCATCTGGGCCAACGGAGCATTGTGCACTATGGAGCCGGCTCGCACCCGATCAGAGAAAATCGACTGCAGGCGCGGACTTTCGCTCATCAGGTAAGCGGCCAGCGGTGATGGCCGCCGGGCAATGAATTCGAGGGCTTCCTCGAAGGTTTCCACCTCGACCACCGGCAGGATAGGACCGAAAATCTCTTCGGTCATCAAACTTCCCTCGAGGTCCACATTGCGCATGATGCTCGGAGCGATGCGCAAGGTATCCTCGTCGTATTCGCCGCCGAAAACCACCTCGCCCTGCTCGAACATCGACAACAGCCGGTCAAAGTGCTTGCGGCTGACGATGCGGCCAAAGTCCGGATGGGTCAGCGGCTCCTTGCCGTAGAAGCTGGTGATGGCCTGGCCCAGGCGCTTGATGAGCTCAGACGAGTCGCCCACGCTCAATACGTAATCCGGGGCCACGCAGGTCTGGCCGGCATTCATGAATTTGGCGTAGGCCAAGCGCTTTGCGGAAGCCAACGAATCGTTTTCCACCACGGCCGGCGACTTTCCGCCCAGTTCCAAGGTGGTTGGTGTCAGATGCTTCGCAGCCGCTGCAGCCACGATCTTGGCCACGCGTTCACCGCCGGTGTAGAAAATATGATCCCAGCGGGCGCCGAGCAACTCCGTGGAGGTATCCACCCCGCCTTCAACTACCGCGTAGACACGTTCGTCGAGGTAGACCGGGAGGAACTTGGCCAAGGCGCCTGAGGTCGCAGGAGCCAGTTCCGATGGCTTGATCACCGCCGCGTTGCCGGCAGCAATGGCCGCGACCAGCGGTGCGAGCACCAGCTGAACCGGGTAGTTCCAGGCGCCGATAATCAGCACGACCCCCAGCGGGCGCGGCTCAACCTTGGCAATGGCTGGTTGCAAAGCCAGCGGTACCTTGACGCTGGTGGAATCCATCCATTCAACGAGGTGGCGCTGGGCGAAATCTATTTCTGCCCGCACCACGTCGATTTCGGAGAATTTGGCTTCGGTGGCACTCTTGCCCAAGTCCTCGGCCAGGGCCTGGACGAAGTCTTCCAGATGCTCTTCGAGCATCTTCTCCAGGGCCTTGAGCTGCTGCAGGCGGAAGCGTCGCGGATGCGTGATCCGCGTGTCCGCAGAACGCCGCAAATGGCTCAGAACTGTTGCTATGCGCGATGGATGCTCGTCCACCGGAGGTGCGGAATCACCGACCGGTTCGGGCAACGGAGTGGAAGTAAACAGACCCATGATTTGAGCGTACGTCACTGGGACTATTTTTCATCGTTTAATTCGCCGGAGGATTCAATATGTATCAAATAGTTGATACATTGATTTCCATGAACCAGTTCTCGGCGAGCGCCATATCCATCGCTTTCGTTGCCGCAATCATCTGCGTTTGGTTGCGTTCGGTGGCGCACAGGCGTGGAACACCAGCTATCGACCGGGCCCGATCCCACTCGTTCTGGTGCGCATTGATCGCATTCTTTGCTTCAACCTCATGGGATTTGTCCGAGACCTGGCGCGTTTCAATGACCGAGCCCAATTCAGGTTCGGCTCTCGCTGAAGCACTCACTCCGGGGATCTGGGTTCTTCTGGTTTACCTCATCGGCTTGTTCACTTGGCCCAAGGAACTCCAGCCAGTGCGCACCGCTTCATTAGAGGCCCGCAGCCTGACAACTCCATTTCCCAAGGCCCTAGGGGCTTTCGTTGGGCTTTTGCTGCTGATCGCGGTCGGCTCCCTGTGGCCGGCGTCCAAAGTCGAAGGGCTCGTTGGCGTTCCGGCCTCGGAATTCACGACCTTTGATTTTGACGGCATCTATTCATACACGTCGGAGGGTCCGTATGATGGGCGGTTGCCGGGCACACAGATGCTCCCGGTATTCATCGTGGCCCTGGCAGGGATCATCGTGGCCGCGGCTGTGATTACCGTAGTTATCCTGAAAAGACCTGCCTTGGCCGGCATCTCGGCCGAAGACAACCAAGCGTTGCGCACGGTCTGGCTCAACCGCTTGATGCGCAATATCGGCATCGTCTTGCTGGCCTTCACCGTGTCGGTGGTCAATTACTCGCAGGCTAATTCGCCGGATGGACAGTACGAGTTCGTTAGCTATGGCGCCCTTGCGGTCGCCCTCACGTTGCTCTTCTGGGGACCGCGCTCTACATTCTCAGCTCAATCCACCACCAGGGAACGGACCGCCTTCTCGCGTTTGCGTGATCAACTATTCACCTTGCAATACGTAACTGCAGCACTCACCTTGCTCAGCGTTGCAATCGGCTGGTCATTCTTGCCACTGGATGACGAGCTCCAGATGCCTACCAATGAGCGAACTACGTGGATCTTAATGATCTTTGCCGGTGCGGCTTTGAGCTATGCCGTTCTCAATGCGCTTTATCTCAGCTACGTCAGCACGGTGGCCCGGCAGGCGTCTGCAGCACCCAAGTACCACGCGCCCCTGCCCTTGTGGTCCTACATCGCCGCTGGCTTGCTGTTTGCCACCAGCACCTATTTTCTGCTCGATCCGCCGCTGGACTATTTGTGGGGCTTCGTGCCTCCAGGCAAGACAATGGTTGCAGGATTGATCCTGCTGTTGCTGGCAACCCATCTTGGATTCGTCTGGTTCTCCCGCCGGGCAATTATTCCCTGGGCTGTCTCGTCGGCCGAAGAAATCTGGTACCGCAAGGTCCTGGAACTGCGTTCAATGCGTGTTAACACCAGTGCAGTGGTAGCCATGCTGCTCATTGGCTACGGATTCCCGGCCGGGCTGGGACTCTTTGCATTGCTCATCTTCGTTGTCCCAGCAGTCATTTTCCTAGAGCGCCCCGGTAGCGCCTTCGTGCGGGAACATCGGCCGGCAGCTACTTCATGAGCACGCAGATCAGTGTTGACCTCCAAGCAGCTACCCCGCCCTATGAGCAGATCCGCTCGCAGATTGCTTCACTGATCTCCTTGGGAGATCTGCCCTCGGGGAGCAAGCTGCCTACTGTGCGTGCGCTGGCCACGGACCTCGGCGTCGCTGCCGGTACAGTGGCGCGCGCCTACAAGGAGCTGGAAGCCGAAGAGCTGATCACCTCCCGGCGCCGTGCCGGCACAGTGGTCAACGAGCGGCCGCAGCCGGTGGATACCAGTGAAGATCTCCTGGCCGCCGTGGATCACCTCTGGGCGTTGGCGGCCGCGCAGAAGGTGGATGCGGCCACGCTCAAGGCCTTGGTGGCGCGGCGCGAACGTAAGTAACTTGTCCTCGGAACCGGTTGTGCGTACGCTCTATGGCAGTGACACGGGGTGTCGGATCAACCGACTGAGATAAGACCCGTAGAACCTGATCTAGTTCACGCTAGCGGAGGGATGTCGCATGGCTTTGCATGCAGTTGCCCAAAAATACCGGCAACAATCACCTTTGGTTTTTTGCCTGACCAATACCGTCGTATCCAATTTCACCGCCAATGTCTTGCTGGCATCCGGGGCTTCCCCGGCCATGACGGATCTGCCCGGAGAGGCCGGCCCATTCGCGCAGGCAGCTTCAGCCGTATTGGTGAATTTGGGAACTCCAAGCACTGAACAGCTGACCGCCATGGAAGAAGCTGTGCAGTCGGCGAGCGCTGCAGGCACCCCCTGGGTCCTGGATCCAGTGGCAGTGGGAGCGCTTCCGGTGCGCACGGAGTTTGCCCGGCGCATTGTCCGGCAACGCCCGACCCTGATTCGCGGCAACGCCTCGGAAATCCTGGCCCTGGCCGGCCGGCAATCTGCTTCGCGCGGTGTCGATGCCTTGGATGAGGTTTCTGCCGCCTTGGCGGCGGGACGCGAACTGGCCACGGAACACGACTGCGTAGTGGCCATTTCCGGCCAGGCTGACGCCATCATCGACGCCACGCGTACCGTCTTGGTGCATACCAACGGAATTGGCTTGACCCGGATGACAGGTGGCGGCTGCGCCTTGGGCGCGGTCTGCGCCGGGATGGTTGCGGTCCACGATGACCCGTTTGAGGCCACCATCGCAGCCCACGGTTTCTATGGCCTGGCCGCGGAAAAGGCCCTGGCTGGCAGCTCCGGTCCGGGCAGCTTCGCAGTTGCCTTCCTTGATGCGCTGTCGGCTGCCGATCCCGGGGAACTGAAGACTTTGAAGTACGAGGAATTGAACCATGCATAATTACGGCGCTTATCTAGTAGCCAACACTGCCAGCTGCACCCCACGCAGCACCCTGGAAGTTATCGAGGGCGCCGTCGCCGGAGGGATCGGGTGGATCCAGCTGCGCGCCAAGGATGAAAGCGCCCGGGAATTCTTCGAGCTGGCCTGCGCGGCTGCCAAGCTCACCGAGGGCAAAGCCCAGTTGCTGATCAATGACCGCATTGACGTCTACCTCGCGTCACGGGCTGCTGGCGCAGCAGTTAACGGCATCCATATCGGGCAAAAAGATGTGCCGGTACAGTTGGCTCGCCAGATCATCGGCGAGGGCATCATCGGCTTGAGTGCTTCCAGCGATGAGCAATTGGCCCAGGCGAACAAGGACGCCTCGGTGATCGACTACCTCGGTGTAGGAGCCATCCGCGCCACTCCGACGAAAAAAGACCATCCTGCTCCCCTGGGGCTGGACGGCTTTGCGCGAGCCGCTGCCTTGGCCAAGCTGCCCTGCGTAGCGATCGGCGCAATTACCCAAGACGATGCCGCCGCGATCCGCACCGGCGGCGGCGCAGGCCTGGCCGTGGTCCGCGCCATCTGCAACGCCGAAGATCCGCAACTTGCCAGCGCGCAGCTGGTCGCAGCCTGGGAGGCCTCGAAATGAACATCCTATCCATCGCAGGCTCCGATCCTTCCGGCGGCGCCGGAATCCAAGCGGATCTGAAGGCCATTGCCGCCAACGGCGGCTACGGAATGTGCGTGATCACCGCTTTGACTGCGCAAAACACCCATGGGGTATCCGGAGTTCAGGCGATCAGCGGCGATTTCGTCCTCGCGCAGCTCGAAGCCGTGAGTACAGATATCCGCATCGATGCGATCAAGATCGGGATGCTGGCCAACGCCGAGGTGATCCGCGCAGTCACCAGCTGGCTGGAAACTGTTGACGCCCCCGTCGTGCTGGACCCGGTCATGGTGGCGACCAGCGGGGATCGCCTGCTCGACGACGAATCGGCCCTTGATTCACTGCTGGATCGCGCCACGGTGATTACCCCGAACCTGCTGGAGCTGGCCAGCTTGCTGCGCGAGCCTGTGGCCCCTTCCTGGGACGAAGCCCTGCGCCAGGCCCAGCGGCTGGCTGCCAAGCACGGCACGCTGGTGCTGGCCAAGGGCGGGCACCTGGCCGGGGCGGATTGCCCCGATGCCCTGGTGTCGGCGGGCGGGGTGCAGCTGGAGCTGCACGGACCGCGCCATGCCACCAGGAACACCCACGGCACCGGCTGCACCCTTTCCAGCACTCTGGCTACCCGCTTCGCTGCCACTGGAGATTGGATCGCCGCGTTGGAGCAGTCCAAGTCCTACCTCTCCAAGGCCATCGCAGCGGCCGACCAATTGCAGGTGGGCAGCGGCCACGGCCCGGTCAACCACTTCATCGACTTCTTCGGCACGGCAGATCCCATGGGCGACTGGTGGCAGAAGATCCAGCCGATCCGCGAGGAAATCGACCAGCTGGATTTCATCACCCGGCTATCCGAGGGCACCTTGGACCGGGATGACTTCCACTACTACATCGCCCAGGATGCGCTGTATCTGCTGCGTTACGCCAAGGTGCTTTCGCTGGCCAGCTCGATGGCGCCGGATCTCGGTGCCCAGCGTTTCTGGTCGCGTGGCGCCAACGGCATCCTCGATGGCGAGCTGCAGCTGCACGGCAGCTACCTGGATGAGTTCGCTGATACGCCCAGCGCCACCACGCTGAACTACACCAACCACCTGGCCGCCAGCCAGGAGAGCTACGGGGAGCTGATTGCCGCGATCCTGCCTTGCTACTGGCTGTACCAGGACATCGGCAAGCGGCTGGCGGCAGCCAACCATGCCGAGCATCCTTATCGGCAATGGCTGGAAACCTATGCATCCGAGGAATTCGATTCCGCCACCGAGCAGGCCATCGAAATGGTCCGCCAGGCGTTCGAGCAGGCAGATCCGCAGCTGCGGGCCCGCATGGAGGCCGCTTTCATCCGCTCCGCGGAACATGAGCGCTCTTTCTTCGCGCAGGCGCACGAGAACCGAGTAGACTTCTCTACGGCCTAAAACCCGCAGGGCCCGGGAAGAGGAATCATGAGTTGGAGCATTCACGGCAACGGCAGGACCATCACCCCAGGTGAGGTAGTTGCCCCGGATGAGCGGCTGCATTGGCCGCAGACCGTTTCCATCGGAGCCCAGCACATCCTGGCGATGTTCGGCGCCAGCATCCTGGTGCCAACCATCACCGGCTTCCCGGTCACCACGACCTTGCTGTTCACCGGCCTGGCCACCGTCATCTTCTTGCTGATGACCAGGAACAAGGTGCCCAGCTACCTCGGCTCGTCCTTTGCGATGATTGCCCCGGTCCTCTCGACCACCCAGTCGCACAGCATGTCCGGCGCGCTGGGCGGCATCGTGATGACCGGGGCCTTGCTGTTCGTTGTCGGGCTGATCGTGCAGAAGACCGGCACCGGCTGGATCCACGCCCTGATGCCGCCGGTGGTCATGGGCACCATCGTGGCGCTCATCGGCCTGAATTTGGCCAGCGCAACGCTGGTTCCCATGACCGAGTTCCCGCTGACCACTTTCCTCACGGTGATCTTTACCGTGGTCGCGACCGTTGCGTTCAAGGGCCTGCTGGGCCGGTTGTCGATCCTCATGGGACTTCTTTGCGGCTACCTTGTTGCGCTGGCCCAGGGGCAGGTGAGCTTCAAGGCGGTTGCTGCCGCAGAGTGGATCGGACTGCCAGAATTCCACACCCCGACCCTCCACTTCGACACTGCGCTGATGTTCCTGCCTGCGGTGTTCGTGCTGATCGCCGAGAACATCGGCCATGTGCGCACCGTGGGCGTGATGACCAATCGCGACCTGTCGAAGTTCAACGGCCGTGCGCTGATGGCCGATGGCGCTGCCAGCGTGCTCGCCGGTTTCGGCGGCGGTTCGGCCACGACCACCTATGCCGAGAACATCGGCGTGATGGCCGCTTCGCGCGTGTACTCGACCGCGGCCTATTGGATCGCTGCGATTGTGGCCGTGGCCCTGGCCTTCCTGCCGAAGTTCGGCGCATTGATCGGCACCATTCCAGAAGGCGTGATCGGCGGCTTGGGCATCGTGCTCTACGGCATGATCGGCATCGTCGGCGCGCGCCTGTGGATCGAGGCGAAGGTGGATTTCGGCAACCCGATCAACTTGATGACCGCCGGCACCGGCCTGATTATCGCCATTGCGGTGACCAAGGAAATCGCTTTCGGCCAGCTCCAGCTGGGCGGCATCGCCCTGGGCTCGATCGCCACCTTGGTGGTCTTCCACCTGATGAGTATCGTCGCCAAGATGCGCGGCAACGATTTGGCGGACTCGCAGAAGCCTGCGGATAGCTAGCAAATAAATTCCCCGCAGGCCGGCATCGCGATAACTCGCAATGCCGGCCTGCTTTTTTGCCAAGAATTCGGGAGCTGGCCAGTCATGAAGCGGCGACGCGCACTGGGCCTCCCCCGGTCTTGAAGTAAGGACTCCTTCCAATTTGTGATCGATCTCCCATAAAAAATCGGGAAATCGGGATTCTGCGGCTCTCGAATCCGATAGCATGGCTCATTGTGACTGCGACTACATCAGACGGAAAACTCTCCGCGCGGCTCATCTTCATCGCCCTCGGGGCGGCATTGGGTGGGTTCGTTTTCGGATATGACTCATCAATCGTTAACGGCACCGTGGACGCTGTCGAGCACGAATTCGGGCTCAACGCGGTAACCATCGGATTCACCGTTTCCTGCGCCCTGCTCGGCGCAGCACTGGGAGCCTGGATAGCGGGTGTGGTCTCCGAACGCGTGGGACGCGTGCGCACCATGCTCTTCGCCTCCATCCTCCTGGCAGCATCAGCCATCGGCTGCGGCCTGTGCTTCGGCGTAGCCGACCTGATCATCTGGCGCATTGTCGGCGGCATCGGCGTGGGCTTCGCCTCGGTGATCGCCCCTGCCTACATTGCCGAAGTCTCCCCGGCCGCGCATCGCGGACGCCTGGGCACCATGCAGCAGATGGCCATCGTGCTGGGCATCTTCGTGGCCTTCCTGGTCAGCGCGCTGCTGGTCTTCGTCATGGGCTCGGCGGATGCCGTCGGCTTGTTCGGCCTGGCGGCCTGGCGCTGGATGTACCTGTCGCTGCTGGTTCCAGCAGTGCTCTACGGCCTGCTCTCGCTGCGCCTGCCCGAATCTCCCCGCTACCTGGTCGAGCGCGGCCGCTTCGTTGAAGCAGCTACCGTGCTGACCCGCGATATGGGCATGAACGCCGGCACGGATACCGAAAAGAAGATCGAAGAGATCCGCTCCACCGTGCACATCGAGCGCCGCCAGGTCTTCAAGGACCTGCTGGGCCGCTTCGGCTTCCACCCGCTGGTGTGGGTCGGCATCCTGCTCTCGGTCTTCCAGCAGTTCGTCGGCATCAACGTGATCTTCTACTACTCCACGACGCTGTGGAAGTCCGTCGGCTTTGCCGAATCGGATTCCTTCACGATTTCGCTGATCACCTCGGCGACCAACGTGCTGGCAACGATCGTGGCGGTGCTGCTGATCGACGTGCTGGGACGCAAGCTGCTGCTCACCATCGGCTCGGCCATCATGACCTTGTCGCTGGGCATGATGGCGGTAGCGTTCGCGCAGTCGGTCACCATCGACGGCGCCGTGTCGCTGCCGGGCAGCTGGGGCATCGTCGCCCTGGTCTCGGCCAACCTGTTCGTGGTCGGCTTCGGCGCCACCTGGGGTCCGGCCGTATGGGTATTGCTCGGCGAGATCTTCCCGAACTCGATCCGCGCCATGGCACTCGGAGTGGCAGCCTCGGCGCAGTGGATCGCCAACTTCGCCGTTTCCACCACCTTCCCGGCCCTCGCCGAGGCAGGCTTGGCATTGGCCTACGGCATCTACGCATTCTTCGCGCTGCTTTCCCTGATCTTCGTGATCTTCCTGGTCAAGGAAACCAAGGGGCGCCAACTCGAGGAGATGACCCTCTAGGCACCACCCGCAGGGCATTGCGGATTGCGCAAAGGAGGCAGGAACCAAGATGGTTCCTGCCTCCTTTTGCGTGCCCGGATGCTTACCAGGCCTTGTTGGGCACATCCACGCCGACGTCGCTTTGCAGCGAGAGCACATGCTCCAAGCTTGGCCGCCCTTCCAGCGTCGGGCCCTGGCCGGCGAGCGCCACGCTGACTGTCTGCCCCGGCTGCAGGTCCACCTGCTGGCCGCGCACCCAGATCGGACGGGAGAAGGCTCCGTGCAGGGTGAAATCAATGGCTTCAGCCCGCAAGCCCACGGAAATCCTCATGCCCCGCCACCCGAGGTTGAAGCGCAGGGCCCGCCATTTCTCCGGGAGCCGCGGATCAAAGCGCAGCTGGTCGTCATCGTCGCGCAGTCCCGCGAAGCCGTAGATCAGCGCCGACCAGACGCCACCGGTCGATGCCACATGCACGCCGTCAGCGGTATTGCCATGCAGGTTTTCCAGATCCACGTTCAGCGCGTGCTCGAAATACTCCCAGGCAAGATCGCGGTAGCCCACCTCGGCGGCGAGAATCGATTGCACTGTCGCCGACAGTGTCGAGTCGCCCGTAGTCAGCGGGTCATAGTAGTTGAAATCCGCAAGTTTCTGCTCGGCGGTGAAATCGCTGGAACGCAGCCACAAAGCCAGCACCGCGTCGGCTTGCTTGATGACCTGGAAGCGGTAGATCACCAGCGGATGGTAGTGCAGCAGCAACGGCCGCTTATCCGCACCGGTATTGGCCAGGTCCCAGACTTCGCGGTTCAAGAAATGCTCGTCCTGGGGGTGGATTCCGACCGTTTCGGAATACGGGATGTGCATGCAATCAGCGGCCTTGAGCCACAGGGCGATCTCCTCGTTTTCCAATGAGTGCCTGCTGGCCAGTTGCGCGAACTCGCGCGGATGCTCTTGGGCCATTTCGGCCAGCAGCTGGGCGCTGCGGCGCAAATTGAAGCGCGCCATGACATTGGTGTAGAGGTTGTCGTTGACTACCGCGGTGTACTCATCGGGCCCGGTGACCCCATGGATATGGAAACGCTCATTGCCCTGCTCGCCACGCCAGAACCCCAGCGAGGCCCACATGCGCGCAGTTCCCACGAGGATTTCGGCGCCGCCGGCCAGCAGGAACTCGTCATCCTCCATGACCCCGAGGTACCGGTTGAGCGAATACACCACGTCGGCATTGATATGGTACTGCGCAGTGCCAGCCGGATAATAGGCGCTGGCTTCCTCGCCGTTAATCGTGCGCCACGGGAAGAGCAGGCCTTCCTCGTTCATGATCAGCGCCCGCCGGGTCGCTGCAGGAATCATCGAGACCCGGGCGCGGAGCGTGTTGCGCGCCCACTGCTGGTTCGTATAGGTCAAGAACGGCATCACATAGATTTCGGTATCCCAGAAATAGTGCCCGGAATAGCCGTTGCCGCTCACGCCCTTGGCGCTGATGCCCAGGCCGTCGGCACGTCCGGCAGCTTGGGCGAGCTGGAACAGGTTCCAGCGGATCTTGCGCTGCAGCTCGGGCTCATCGCTCTCCACCACCACATCGCTGCGGTCCCAGTAGTCGGCCATGAAACGGCGCTGGGTGCGGAAGTGCTCGTCAATCCCCAACGGCACCAGGTGCTCCAAGGCCCGCTCAGAACGCAAGAGCATCTCCTGGGCAGGATGGCGCCGCGAGGAGTGGTAGACCGCGTACTTGGAGACGCGCACGCCTTGCCCGGCTTCCAGCCTGGTGCTGATCACTTCATCGGCGCGGTCATCGTCCACCTTGCGGACCACGGACAGCTCCGCCTGCGCTCCGCCAGTGGTGGCCACCTCGTGCTCCACCATTGCTGCTACCGACATCCCGGATCCGAAGACCTGGTACGAGATGCCCAGCCGGGCGCCATCGCGGTGGGTGCCCGCCGGATGCAGCGGGTTGGCCCTGGCTTCCTCGCTCTTGCGCGGATCGGCAGGAACCCCGGCATCGGTTTCCTCCGGGGAAGCCACCTTCCGGCTGGAGCGGTACCCGATGACCGAAGACTGGATCAGCACCTGCGCCGGAGCATCGAGCAGGCGCACGTGCACGTCCTGCAGCGCCACGTGGCGATCCGTGAAGGAAATCATTGAGCGGGCAGTGACGGCTACCCGGTGCCCCTCGGCAGTTCGCCACAGGGTGTGCGCGGTCAGCGTCCCGTCAAGGAAATCCAGGCGCAGCTCATCACGCAGCATCTCCGTGCGGCCGACTTCCAGGGCTTCGTCATTGATGAACACGCGCATGGTCCGGAAATCCGGGGCGCTGATCATGGTCTGTCCGGTTTCGGCCAGCCCGAAGGCGCTCTCGGCATGGCGGATTTCCCAGGTCTCATGCAGCCCGTTGATGAATGTGCCGCCTCCTTGGTCCCCCAGACCCAGTTGCGCAGCCCGTGCACCCAGAAAACCGTTGCCCAGGGAGAAAACGGTGTCTTCGGCGCCATCGCTGTCTCGCTGGTTCCCGCGCCACAGCGACCAGGAGTCCTCTTCCCAGGCCTTGGCTGCTTGCTCGGAGACCAGTTCGGAAAGGTCATGAACCACAAAATGGGCCCCTGCATCCAGCAAGGCGGCCTCATTGCCTTCGCGGGCCACGCCGATGACTCCGAAGCCTCCGGCACGCGCTGCCCTCACCCCGCTGGTGGCATCCTCGATGACGGCGCATTCTTCCGGACGCCAACCCAGATCGGCGGCGGCAGCCAGGAACGTGTCCGGGGCCGGTTTGCCCGCCAGCCGGCGCGCAGCAGCTTCCTGGCCGCTCATCACCAATGGGAAGTGCTCGGCCAGTCCTGCGGCAGCAAGTACCACGCTGGCATTGCGCGAGGAGGACACCACCGCGACGTCCAGCCCGGCATCCAGCACCTGTTGCAGGTAGGCCACGGAGCCGGCATAGGGGTCGATCCCGTCGCGCTGCAGCACTTGGGTGAACTTTTCGTTCTTCATATTGCCCAGCGCGCAGATGCTGCCCTCCCCCGGCAGATCGCTTTCATCCCCGCGGGGCAAGCTAATGCCGCGGGATTCGAGGGTGGCCGCCACCGCGTCATAACGCGGACGGCCGTCAAGCAGGTTGAAATAGTCCTCGGCAGTGTATGGGGCCACGCCCGGGTGCTTGTCGAAAAAGGTGGTGAAAAGTTCTTCCCACGCCTTGCGATGCAGCAACGCGGTAGGAGTGATCACGCCATCCAGATCAAAGAGGACGGCCTTGTAATCACGATGTCGGTACTCAGGACGAAAAGCGTTCACAATCGAAATCCTTCGAAAGAGGAGCGAATTACTGGCCGTAGTCCTTACCGTAGCAACTGAACGCGCTTGCTTCGACATACTACGATAAGAATGTGGCTCAGTGGATAGATGTATGGAATAGCGAAGACTGGCGTGAGGCAACCGCCGAGTGGATCGATGCTGCGTGCGAGGCATATGGCATTCAGCGCACCGCAGGACCGGATTTTTGGCCCGCAGATTTGCACCAGATCCAGGCGGCGGTTCAGACCGGTGCCGCAGATCTGATCTTCAGCGCCAACGCTCCGGGGCTGGCTTCGGAACCAGCGATCACGGTCGCTGCCGGCCAGCTGCTGCCCGATCGCGTGGTGATGCCACTGGCTATCGACCGGATCGCCGGCTACATGCTCAGCCCGGATTTCGGGCACACCCTGGCGGATCTGGGCGATTCGGTGGAGAACTGGGAGCTGGCCATGGCCTCGCTCGGTTCCTTTCAGGTCGCACTGATGGGCCACGAGGAAGAATTCTTTGATTCCGGGGTCACCGTGGTGGACCCGCAGTTCCTGCCCGAGCAGTACGAGCAGGCGCTGATGATGCATGTGTCCCTGGACCCGGCACACCCGCTGTACCTGGATGGATCCATGGCGGACAAGATGGTTTCGCATCTCGATGAGTTGAGGAGGGCCACCGCTGCCCTTCATGCCGGTGCGGTGCCGTTGAGCATCGAGCAGGGCAACTTCGATCTGTCGCAGGTGGTGGTTCCTGCCGAGGCCGGAGACCACGGCCGCATCCTGAATCTGTCCTCCGCGCACTGGGCTCACCCCTTCTCATCCCTGAACACGCCGCTGGCCGCCATGTGCGAAGCGTGGGATTGCGATACCGGTGATGAGCGAGTGATGAAGGTGCTTTTCGCGTACCTGGACCAGTTCTCTGCCTACGGCTCAGCAGATGAGCTGTACGACCTGATTAATCCAGCCTGCCTGGTTGCGCCGCTGTCGCAGCACGAGACCTGGTTGCGCCTGCTCCTGGATGCCAGCGACGAGCAACTGCAGGAGCACGCCGAGACCGTTTTGGGAACCCTGGATATCTCCTAGGGCCGCAGTTCAAGAGCCCAGAACCCTGGCCAGCAAGGCCGCGTCATCGCTCATGATGGCGTCGGCCTTGCGCTCCATCAGCAGCCGCATGGTCGGCTCGTCGTTGATGACCCAGACATGCACCTGGGCGCCGGCTCGGTGGACCGCCTTGATGAATCGACGGGTCGCTACCGGCAGCATGCCCTGGTTCAGCGGCACCTGGACCGCCCAGAAGCCTGCCAGCAGCCGCTTGGGAACCCAGCCCAGCAGGTGGGCGCACAGCCAGATGGCGACAATTTCCCGTTGACCCGGCGAGCGCCGTATCGGAGCGGAAAGCAGGTGGCCGACCGCGGCGCTGCGTGCCGTGGAGAAGGACGCGAGGGCAATTCGCCGATGGGCTTTCCTGCGCTCGATGAGCTCGGCCAGCGGGCCGATCACGTGCTCGTCCTTGACGTCCAGGTTCAGTGTGGCGTGCGGGAACGCATCGAGCAGTGCATCAAGCGTGCACAGCGGTTCCCCTCCGGCCCGCACCATTGCCAGCTGCTCGTCGGTGAAGTCGTTGAAATTCCCGCTCGCGTCGGTCACCCGGTCCAGGCTCTGGTCATGGAACAGGTAGACCGTGCCGTTGGCTGAGGCGTGCACATCCGATTCCAGATGGGTGATGCCCAGGTCTGCGGCGCGCTGGAAGGCTGCCAGCGTGTTTTCCTCGTTGCCCGTGCGTACGCCGCGGTGCGAAAAGGCGTAGGTCATTTCAGCAGGCCTTCAATGACCTGGGCTACCCCGTCATCGGCCAGCGAGGGTGCACGGAAGCGGGCGGAGGCCAGCGCCATGGGGTGTCCGGAGGACATCGCGTAGCCGTGGCCGGCGTATTCGAGCATTTCGATGTCGTTGGGCATGTCGCCGAAGGCCATCACTTCAGCTGCGGCAATTCCCAGGCGCTGGCAGTATTCATGCAGCGTGGTGGCCTTGTGGATATCCACATGCGCCATTTCCAATAGGGAAACGTCGAAGGCGGAGTGGGTCACCGATACCAGTTCTGCCAGCTGCGGCTCAACCGAGGAATAGAACTTGTCTATCGGCAGGTGCTGGGAGCGGGCAAGGAATTTCACGATGCCCTCGGAATCAATTGACTCGCTAGTCAGATCCAGGACTGCCTGCACCCCGAAGTTGTGGTGGCGGTCGGCAAAGCCTTCACCCAGGTGCAGCCCCTTGGTGGTCTCGGCAGCGAAGGACGCGCGCGGTTCCAGCTCCAGGATGATTTCGCTCGCCCGCCGCGCGGTAGCCGCGCTGAGCGTGCGCGACCAGATCACTTCGTCTTGTTCCAGGTCGTAGAGCACCGCGCCATTGGAGCAGATGACCGTGCCCATCCCGCCGAAGGCTTCAATGATCGGGCTCAGCCAGCGGAAGGGGCGTCCGGTGACAAAGACGATCTGGATGCCAGCGTCGCGGGCTTGGATGAAGGCACGTTGGGTGCGTTCGGAGATGGTGCCGTCCTTGGCGACAATGGTGCCGTCGAGGTCCGAGGCGATCAGCTTGATCATCTACAGCTCCTGGCGGCGTGGCGGGTTCGCCCCGGCACGCTGCACGGTCACCGCGGCGGCCAAGGCCGCGAATTCCAGGGCTCGCGAAAGCTCCGCAATCTGCAGCTGGTTCAGCTTTTCGCGGTTGGCCGCGCCAATCAGGCCATGTTCGGCCAGCCAGCACAGCAGCGCGGCGGTGAAGGTATCGCCGGCACCCACGGTATCGGTGACTTCCACCGACGGCGCAGTGAATTCGGCGTCGCCGGCGCGAACGACGCCCCAGGACCCGCGCGAGCCTGCGGTGGACACCACGATCGCGGGACCCATGTCCAGCCAGGCACGGGCCGAGTCCTGGACCGAGCGCATCGGGTACAGCCACTTCAGGTCGATGCCGGAGACCCGCACCACGTCGGCCTGGCCGACGAATCGCTCGACCTCGGCCACGGTCTGCGAATGGTTGGTGACCAGCGACGGGCGCAGGTTCGGGTCGTAGCTGATGGTGGCATGGGTGCGCGCGGCCGAAAGCAGCGGCAGCAGTTCTCCGGGGCTGAACAGGGTGGCGATGGAGCCGGTGTGCACCAGCTCGGCATCCTGGGCCAGCTCCGGCCCGATGGTCGGCATCTGCCAGTAGGCGTTGAACGCGAAGGCCGCGCCGCCGGCCGGGTCGAGGATGCCATGGGCAATGACGGTGGCCTGGTCATCGGCTCCGCCCAGGTATGCCACGTTGTTGTCCTTGAGGTAATCCTCGATCTTGCGGCCCTTGTCATCGGCGCCCCAGCGGGAAATCAAGGTTCCCGGGTACCCCAGGCGGGAGAGCGCAACCGCGACGTTCAACGGGCTGCCGCCAACGAACTCCTGGGCTGGGGCAATGCCGGAGGCCAGGACGTCAACGAGGGCCTCGCCGATCACGGTCGGGTTCATGCTGCTCCTTCAGTAATGCAGTGGGGACAGGGCACGCACGCAGGCAGCCCATTGGCTGCTGTGCGGATCGATCCAGGTGTAGTGGTCGCCCGCGAACAGCGAGAAGCTGTGCTCCTGTCCGAGCGCAGCCGCTTTCTGGGCTGCGATACGGGCAATTCTTACCGGAACATCGCCATCGTCCCGTCCATGAAAGATTACGACACGGGCATGCATTGGCCATAATTCCACCGGATTGCAGGCGCCCAATGGCGCGCCTGCGAGCATCTCGTCCACCGCGCTGCCGCTGAGCTTCAGGCGCTGCGCCGTTTCAAGGTCCAGGACCCCGGCCTGGCTGATCACCTGGGAGACCCGTGCATCATGGGCGGCCAACACGCAGGCCAATTGCGCTCCGGCTGAATGGCCGATCAGCGTGATCGGCCCTTCTTCCTTGACCAGGCCCAGCGCGAGCCGGGCATCGGCCAGCATTTTCGCCGCGCTGCCCGGCCCACGCCGGTATTCGAGGTTGTAGGCAGGGATCCCGCGGGCGGCCAGATCCTCTGCCAGGGGCACGCCAAGGCCAGAGGTGTACTTTTCACGCCAGTATCCGCCGTGGATGATCATCACCGCTCCGCGAGCGGTGGTGCGTTCCGGCTCGTAGAACCGGACCTGCTGGTCCGGGTGCGCCCCGTAGTGCATGGTCGGCGCCCCGGCTAGTTGCCCGGGAAGACCGCGGCGCGCTTTTCGACGAAGGCGGCACGGCCTTCCACCGAGTCGGCGGTTCCGAAGGCCTGCTGGAAGGACTGTGCTTCAACCAGCAGGGCGTCATGGGTGTTCAGCGCGTCCATGTCCACCATCGCGGCCTTGGCATTGCCAACGGCCGTCGGTGCCACCTTCGCGATCTCCTCGATGGTGGCCACGGCCTGGTCAATCAGTTCCCCGGCCGGGATAACGCGGTTGGCCAGGCCAATGCGCAATGCTTCCTCGGACTTGATGCGGCGGCCGGTGAAAACCAATTCACGGGCCATCGCGTTGCCGACACGTCGCGGCAGGCGCACCATGCCGCCAAAGCCGGGCACCAGCCCGAGGTTGACCTCCGGCTGCCCAAAGCTGGCCGTCTCGGAAGCGTAGATGAAATCGCAAGCCAGGGCGAGTTCGCAGCCGCCGCCCAGGGCGAAGCCGTTGACTGCGGCGATCACTGGAACCTGCAGCTTCTCCAGGCGTTCGGTGACCGCGTGCATCTGGCGCCCGTAGGCCAGCGCCGCCGCCGGGTCCATTTCGCGCAGCTGCACGATATTGGCGCCGGCGACAAAGGACTTCTCGCCGGCACCGGTGAGGATCACGCCGCGGTATTCATAGCCGGTGGCCTCGAACCAGTCCAGGAAGGCTTCAAGGTCGTTGACGACCTCTTTTGCCAACGCGTTCAGCGACTTCGGCTGGTTGACGGTCAGGATGAGGGCCGAGCCCTGGGTGCTCAGGCTGAGGGTATCGAATTGCTTCATACCCCTAACTCTCTCACGTAACGCGCGTCACGTATTGGATTGTCAGCGGTGCTTGCGTGGCTTTGCCTTGGCACCCTGTGGCTTCTTGGATGAGCTCTTGGCCTGCTGTTTTGCCTTGGCTTGGGCTTTCGCCTTGGCCTTCTTCTGCTCATTGACGCGCTTGGCCTTCTGCTCCTGGTTGCGCACCGAAGTCTGGCGCGATGAGCTGGCGGTACGTCCGCGCACAATGCCGATGAATTCTTCGAGCAAGGCGGTGTCTTCGGTGGCGGTAGGCCAGGCGATGCCCACCTGGGTTGGCGAACCGTCTTCAATGAAGCGCACCACCACGTCCTTGCGGGCGAAGAGCCGGGCAATGGACTGCGTGGTGCGCAGCACCTGGGCTCCGGAAGCGACAACTTCCATCGCTACCGGAATGCCGCCCACGGATTCCGGGTAGTCGGCCAAGTCGAGTTGCGGGAAGGACTCTACGGTCTCCAGCGGAACGGATTCTTCGAAGTACTCCACGTCGTGGTCTTTGCCCGCGCAGACCACTTCGAGTTCCTCGTAAAGCGGGATGACGTGGCGCGTTGCGTCCTTGGGCGAGTCGCCGCGATAGCGCACGAATACTGCGTCAGCCTCGCCATTGGCCAACAGATCCAGGATTTCCCCCTCATCCAGGCGCCAGGCTTTCAGCTCGATGGCAGGATAGCGTTCCTGGAAGCGGTCCATCCATTTGCCGGGGGTGACGCCGGTTGCGTAGGCGATTCGAAGTTTCTGCACGGGTTAAGCCTACGCTCTGCCGGGTTAAATGGCGCAGGCGGGCACCGGTGAACCGGTGCCCGCCTGCGTCCGCGCAAGCCGGGGAGGCCTACTTGTCGGTCTTGACGACCAGAACGTCGCATGGTGCCGAGTGGGCCACCGAGGAAGCTACCGAACCGAGCACGCGGCCCAGGCCCTTCATGCCCACGTTGCCGACAACGATCATCGAAGCCTTGCGGTCCTCGGCGTCGGAGATCAGCACGTCACCTGGCTTGCCGTGGCCGGCAGCAGCGGTGATCTTGACGCCTGGCACAGCGTTCTTCACGTCGTTGGCTACGCGCTGGGCGAGCTTGCGGGCCTGCTCTGCGTCATCCAGGATCCAGGTATCGGAACCGATGGAAACGACCTCGGTGTTATCCGAAGCGTGAGCGGTGATGACCACCAGGTCAGCGTCGAGCTTGACGGCGAGTTCTGCAGCGCGGCGGGCTGCGCGCTGTGCGGTTTCGGAACCGTCTACGCCTACGATGATGGTTTCAGACATATTGTTCTCCTTATATGAGTGATGCATTAAGTGATGGGTAACACTTTATGGCCTTCAGGCCACTTTAGCCTGCAAAAAGTCCACGGCGCGCTGCCATGCGATGGCAGCCTGTTCGGGATCGTAGTTGCCGGCAGGGTTCTCGTCGTTGTGGAATGCATGATCGGCGTCGTAGTAGAAGTACTGGACTTCCGCGCCTGATTCCTGGCGAATCTGCTCTTCCTGAGCCTTCGCCTGAGCCGGCGAGTACATCTGGTCCAGGTTCGCGTAGTGGCCCTGGATGGCCGCGCGGACTCCGGAAAAATCGTTGGGCACACCCTGGCCGACGCCATAGAAAGGCACGGCCGCGGCAATTTTCCCGCCTTGCTGGGCAGCCATCTGCAGCACGAAACCGCCACCCATGCAGAAGCCGATGACGCCCAGCTTCTCGCTGGTGACGTGCTCATTGGCCAGAAGGTAGTCCACGGCACCGCTCAATAGCTGGGCCCCGGCGGCTTCCGGGAGCTGGGACATCATCTGCCCGGCTTCTTCACCGTCGTGGGTGACCCAGCCTCCATAGAGGTCCGGAGCCAGAGCCACGAAGCCCTGCGCGGCCAGCCGGTCGGCAACGTCGCGGATATGGTCGGTCAGACCCCGCCATTCCTGGATCACGATGACCCCAGGGCCCTTGCCGGACTCCGGCAAGGCGAGATAGCCATGCGCTTGCGCGCCTGAAGAAGGGAAAGTCACGTTCTGGTGCGGGGTTTTGTCCGCCATGGTGCCTCCTGCTCTGCGTGTGCCTCCAGTTTATGCAGGTCTGGACGCCATTGGCATTGACCTGCCCCACATTGCGCCAAAGTTGTTCTATTTTCCGAGCGTGACCTCGCCGATACGTTCCAGCGCATCGACCACCAGATTCCAGAAGCCTTCGTGATCCAGGTCCACCGCCACGGAAGTATTGCAGTCGGCGGAAGCCGGCGCGCGGAAGTCCGTGACGGTCATCCCCAAGGTCAGCTCGCCACGCAGCTCAACACTGACCGGGGCCTTGACAGTGCGCACGATATCCGGGTCGATCACGTAGGCCACGGCGCATGGGTCATGCACCGGCGGTGCATCGAAGCCCTGGTGGTCTCGGTAGGCCCGGGCGAAGAAGTCCATCAGCTCGCGCACGAAGGTCGATGGGCCGGTGCCGATCTTCTCGATGCGTTCAACCACCTCGGAGGTGGCCAACGCCTGGTGGGTCAGGTCCAATCCGACCATCACCACCGGCCAGGCCTCGTTGAAGACGATGTGCGCAGCTTCAGGATCGATCTTGATATTGAATTCTGCCACCGCCGACCAGTTGCCGGTGTGGTAGCCGCCGCCCATCAGCACCACTTCGCGCACGCGTTCAACGATGCGCGGTTCCTTCCGGGCCGCCAAGGCGATATTGGTCAATGCGCCGGTGGGCACCAAGGTGATTTCACCGGGTTCATGGCTCATCACCAGGTCGATGATGACGTCCACGGCGTGGCGCCCATCGAGTTCGATGCCCGGCTCCGGCTGGGCCGGCCCGTCCATCCCGGAAACCCCGTGGACGTCTCCCGCGGTTTCCACTTCGCGCACCAGCGGACGGGCGCAGCCGGCCGCGAAGGGAATGCCGGTAATGCCGGCGATGGTACCCACGGCCAGCGCGTTGGCAGTGACCTTATCCAGGGTCTGGTTGCCGGCCACGGTGGTCACGGCTAGCAGGTCGATCTTGGGATTGCCATGGGCAAGAATCATTGCCACGGCGTCATCATGACCCGGGT
Source organism: Arthrobacter sp. JUb115 (assembly GCF_004365035.1). Classification (NCBI taxonomy): domain Bacteria; kingdom Bacillati; phylum Actinomycetota; class Actinomycetes; order Micrococcales; family Micrococcaceae; genus Arthrobacter; species Arthrobacter sp. JUb115. The sequence continues at coordinate 51,729 of NZ_SOBS01000004.1, forward strand.
CGCAGTCCAAAATGATCTTGCGCGGGGCATTGCAGTCCTGGGTCATGGCTTCTTCCTTCGCTCTGCCAGCTGGTGGCCGGTAGCTAAGTCGTGGGGCGGATAGGCATCCTTTGATAATTCTTTCGCGTCCCCATGCTATCGTCAAGCGCTTAACGCAAAGCTGTCGCGTGTCACAACTCCGACTACGATGGAGCCATGAAGAATGGTGAGAAGTCCGGCAACTCGCGCGCTCCACGCCGCGTGACCGCAGCGATGGTAGCCGAACACGCCGGCGTTTCCACCGCAACGGTCTCTCTTGTTGCCAACGGGAAGTCGGCGGGCCGGGTCTCGGCCGCGAATGAGCAGCGCGTGCGTGAATCAATTCGCGAACTGGGCTACTTCGTCGACAGCATCGGCAGCTCGCTGGCCAAGGGCGTCAGTTCGCTGGTGGTCCTGGTGGCCCCGGATATCTCCAACCCCTTCTTTGCCAAGGTGATCGCTGGCGTGCGCTCGGTATTGGCTAGCGACTACCAGCTCCTGCTCTCGGTCACGGATGCCGGCGTCTCCCCCAGCGCCAGCGAAACGAGGAAGATCATGGGCCTCCGTCCGGCCGGGCTGCTGGTCCATGCCCCAAGCCAGGATTTCCTCGAGGAAATTTCGAGCAACCTCCCGCTGGTGGCCCTGGATGCCCCGGGCATCGATCCATCGATTCCTGCCGTGAATATGGACGTCGCCCAGGGAGCGCGGGAAGTCGTAGCCCATTTCGCTGCACAGGGACACACCAAGGCCGCCTACCTGGATGCCAGCACCGGCACCGAGACCCTGGCAGTGCGCCGCGAGGCCTTCCTGGCGGCGTCAAGGGAGTACGGCATCGAAGTGCTGCCATCTTCTGTTGCCAGCTCGATGATCGACGTCACTGCGGCTTCAGCAGCCTTTGGCCAGCATTGGCCCAAGTGGCATGAATCGGGCGTGACCGCACTGGGCTGCGCAACCGATAACCACGCTTTCGGCGTGCTGCATGCTTCGCGCCTGCTTGGTATCCGCATTCCGCAGCAGCTTGCGGTGGCCGGATTCGACGACCTTCCCTACTCGGCAACGTCCAGCCCTTCCATCACTTCCGTGCAGCTCAACGCCCAGGAAGGCGGACGCCAGGCCGCATTGAAGCTGCGCGCGCTGCTCGATGGAAAGACCCCTGACCCACTGCAGACAATGCTGCCCAGTTCGTTGATTGTCCGCGGATCGACGCTGGGCAACAAAGGAGACTAGCCGGTGAACATGCATAAATGGCCTGCCAAGGTCACTGCCGCCATCGCCCTGCTGATTGCCTTGGGGCTGATCGTCATGTCCAGCGGAGTGCTGGGCCTCATTACCGGCCCGGCAACCCCACCGGGCACCGGCATCGAATCCGCCGCGCGCAGCTGGGTGCTACTGGATTAGCTTTCCGCTCTTCGAAACTTCGGGATCGGTGCATGAGGACAAATCAAAGCAGCACGGCCGGCGCTTGCCATCACGCAGCTTGGAAATACTGGCCTCCACTCGGCGTTCGCGCGTGGAAGGGTTCTTGGTCGCACCGATCCAGCGTACCCATTCCCAGCGGGCCATGGCAGTGAGCCCTGCCCACATCTCATCCAGATCCCCAGCCTCGCCCAGGGCGCCGGCCAGGTCTTGCGGAATCCCTGTTTCCGGCCAGGTTCTAGCGACCCGGGCGGTCAATTCCACTTGATCCCCCGCCTCGGCCAACAGCTGGGGCGCGCCCTGTCCATCGAGGGCCAACCAGTGGCCTCGGCGCCCGTCGGGATCTATTACGACCACGTGGCCTTCATGCGCCTGGAGAAGTTCCACCGCAACCTGTCCGCGGCTTGGCAACTTGTCGCTGGATTCCTGGTCGAGCCTGATTATCTTCCGATCGTTGACCAGATCTGCAGTTCCATTCAGTTCGAATATCTCATTGGATACCGCCATGGGAATTCCCCTTCTCCGTTGTCCAAGGGCAGTCTATGGCACGGCGGCATTGCGCTTCCACGTGGCTAGACTGCTGTTATGACCCAACCTCCGCTGCTCGTTAGTTCCTGTCTGGCCGGCATCCCTTGCCGCTACAACGGCAAGGCGAAGGCAAACCCTGCCATCGTCGAGGCCGTGGCACGAGGAGAAGCCGTTGCGGCCTGCGCTGAGGAATTGGGTGAGCTCCCTACTCCGCGTCCGCCAGCGGAGATTGTCGGTGGCGATGGCCACGACGTGCTGGAAGGCCGGGCCTGCGTGATCGACATCAACGGCGAGGACATCAGCGGGCAGTTCATAGCTGGTGCCCAGAAGGTTTCGGATCTAGTCCAGCACCAGGGAATCACCGAGGCGATCCTGCAGGATCGCAGCCCCTCGTGCGGCTGCGGCACCATCTACGATGGCTCGCACACCGGAAAACTCGTTGCAGGCGATGGCGTACTGGCCGCCCTGCTCAAGCGCCGGGGCGTCAATGTCAGCGCGCCACCGGCAAACTGACACACCCTGCAAGATAACGATTCAGTTGCTCTTTTAAACAAAAAAATAACCCTCGATCCGAAGATCAAGGGTTATTTTCCATTTGTGCGCGAGGGGGGACTTGAACCCCCACGACCTTGCGATCACTGGCACCTGAAGCCAGCGCGTCTACCAATTCCGCCACTCGCGCATATTCTGTTTTCGTTGCCATCGTTCTTTGCAACAAGAAATAGCTTACACACTCATTTTCCGTTCACCTAATCGAAACCCTGATTTGTGGTTAGGGACACATGGGAAACCTTTTTGGGGCATTTATCGTTGATATTGACGCACTTGAGCCGCTCAAGGATTTTTCGGCATTTGCACAGCTGAAAACAGTAAGATCGAATATGAAGTTCTGTGTTCACAGCTTGGACGGCGTGAATGCAGGCTCGCAATAACCAGCCATGGACCCTAAGGAAGGAGCACGAATAATGGGCTTTCTCGACAATGTCGAACGCGGCTTAGAGAAGGTCGTCACTAGCTTCTTTCGTGGCACCAGCACCGCAGATCTCAAGCCAGTCGAACTGACTACCGCGCTACGCAATGACATGGACCGCGGAATCATGCCAATCAGCGAGGGCCGCAGCCTTGCAGCCAATGACTTCGTTGTCTCGCTGAGCACCAAGGACTACAACACCGCGCAGGGTTGGGGGCGGGGCGTCGTCAACGAAATGGCAAAGGTCACCGCTGAGCATGCGGCAGCCCAGGACTACTCGGTCCACGGCGACATCACGATCCATTTTGTTTCCAAGGACGATTTCAAGCCCGGAGAAATGGAGATTGCCAGCTCGGTCAAGGAGTCCAGCTCGCGCCCAGCAGCCTCGGCTCCGGCAAAAGAGCGAGCAGCAGCGCCCGCAGCGCCATCCGCCACCCCGCCGACAACCGCACAGCCACGTCCATCGGTCCGTCCGATTGAAGAGATCCCCAAGAAGCCCATGCAGAAGCAGGCAATTCTTGAGGTCGCTGGACAGCGCTACGCCCTGCATCACCACTCCATCGTGCTGGGCCGTTCGGCCAGCACCGATATTCCCGTGGATGATTCCGGCGTTTCCCGCCAGCATGTGCGCGTCGAAACCCGCGGCAAAACCAGTTTCGTCGTCACCGATCTGGGTTCAACCAATGGAACCTACGTGGACGGCAAGAAGATTTCGGAAGAAACCCGTATATTTGACGGTTCGATCATTACTATCGGACAGACAAAAATCGTCTTTCGGCTGATTACCTCGAACAACGGAGGCCGCGCGTGAACGACCTGGTTCTAAGCTTGTTCCGATTGGGCTTTTTGGTCCTCATCTGGCTGCTCGTATTAAGCGTTGTCGGATCGATGCGCCGCGACTTGGCCATCGGATCGCGGGCACGCACCGGCAAGCCCAGCGCTCGGGAACTGAAGAAGAATCCAGAGCTGGCGGAACCAGAAGTGCCTGCGCGCAAGGCCGCCACGTCATTGGAAGTTGTTGAGGGCCCACTGGCCGGCAGCAGCATTCCCCTCCGCGGCCAACCGATCATGTTCGGGCGAGCTCAGGATGCCACCGTCGTTCTCGATGATGACTACGCTTCGGGACGCCATGCCCGCCTGTTCCCGCAGGGATCGCGCTGGTTCATTGAAGATCTCGGCTCAACTAACGGCACCTTCGTGGGTGACAACCAGCTCTCACGCGCCCAGGCAGTGGAGCCCGGCCAGCGAATCCGCATCGGAAAGACTGTCCTGGAATTGAAGCCCTAGCCTATGGCCCTCAAACTAAAATTTGCTGCGAAATCCGACGTGGGGCGGGTTCGCAAGAAGAATGACGACTCCGCCTACGCCGGCGCGTACCTCGCGGTGCTTGCCGATGGCATGGGCGGACACGTCGGCGGTGACGTGGCGTCAGCCTCCACCGTGCTTGATTTGGTGCATCTGGACCACGATGGCACCGCAGATCCGCAAAATGCCCTGCCGGATGAGATCCAGGCCGCCAATTTGGTGCTGAATGAACTCGTCGGCGCCAACCCGAAGCTTTCGGGGATGGGTACCACCGTCACTTCCCTGCTGCTCTCGGGAAGTACCCTGCACATGGCGCACATCGGCGACTCCCGCGCCTACCGCTTGAAGCACGGGGTCTTCGAGCAGATCAGCAAGGACCATACCTTCGTGCAGCGGCTGGTCGACGAAGGCCGCATCAAGCCGGCCGAGGCCGAGGTCCACCCGCATAAGAACGTGCTCTTGCGCGTGCTGGGCGACTCGGATGCCTCCCCGGAACTCGATGTCGACCAATTCGAGGCAGAACCCGGCGAACGCTGGATGCTGTGCTCTGACGGACTCACCGACGCGGTGCCGGTTCCGGTAATCGAGCAGATCATCCGCACTACCGCCGATATGGATGAAGCGGTCAACGACCTGGTTGCCATCACCTTGAAGAATGGTGCGCCGGATAACGTCACCGTGGTGATGTTCGAGGTTGTCGAAAACGCTGTCGTCGAAGGCGAAGCGCCCGCCGAACCAGAACCCGCACCGGATACCGGCCAGCTCACCATTGCCGCCGAAGGCGATGTCGAAGCCAGCGCTTCGCTGCTCCGCCATGAGATTTCCCAGCGTCCCCACCTGCTGGTGGGCGCCGCCCAGCTTGCGACGCAAACCGGCCAGATCCCGGTGGTGACCCAGCACACCGGCGAACGCCGTGCAGCTGCCTTGCTGACCCACCGTTCCCCGGCGGCCGGCGAGGTGCTGGATCCACTGGATGCTCCGGTGCAGCAGCGCCGTTGGATGATGCCGATCCTGCTGACCTTGACGGCTTTCTTCGTCATTGCCCTGGGCGTCTGGGGCTACATGTGGACCCAGACCCAGTACTTTGTTGGCACTGTCGATGGAAAGGTCGCAATCTACAAGGGCGTTCCCCAGGAGCTCGGACCGATTTCGCTCTCCGAGGTCGACACAGTCAGCAAGGTGCCGCTCGAAGCCCTGCCGGAGTATTCACGCCACCGCGTTGAATCGACCATCTCGGCAGAGAACCAGCAGCATGCCCAGATGATCATCCAGGAACTCCTGGTCACCGCGAAGCAGAACTGCCCGGTCACCGTTCCCGGATCCTCGGATTCCGCCAACCAGCTCGAACTGCCCGCCTACTGCCAGGAGATAATGCAATGACCGAAGTGCAAACCGCACCGGTGCCACGGCGCAATCTCGAGCTGCTGCTGGTGCTGCTGGCCCTCTGCGTGGGCGGTGCCGCGTTCTATCTGGTGGGCAGCTCCACCGAGGATGTCGACAACACCGACTTCTACGTGCAGATGGGCATCCTGGCGGCACTATCCCTGACGGTTCATGTGCTGCTGCGCATCTTCGCCAAATATGCCGATCCAGTAATACTTCCGATTACGATTGCGTTGAACTCCCTTGGCTTAGCCATGATTCACCGCATTGACCTGGCTAAGGGAACGTCCCAGTCGGCGCGCCAGCTGCTCTGGACCGCCATTGCCATCGTCATTGCTTCGGTCGTTCTCTGGGCAATCAAGGACCACCGCCTGCTGCGTCGGTTTACCTATATCGCCCTGCTGCTATCGGTCGTATTGCTCCTGCTTCCGTTGATTCCCAAACTGGGTGTCACGATCAACGGTGCCCGCATTTGGATCCGCATGGGCATGTTCTCGCTGCAGCCAGGCGAACTCGCGAAGATCACCTTGTCGATCTTCTTCGCCGGTTATCTCTCGTCGAACCGCGACTTGATCCTGATGGCTGGCCGCAAGTTCGGACCGCTGCAGCTGCCCCGCCTGCGGGATATGGCTCCGATGGTTATCGCTTGGCTGCTCTCCATCGGCGTGCTCGTGGTGCAGCGAGACCTCGGTTCCGCGATCCTCTTCTTCGGCCTGTTCATCGTGATGATCTACGTGGCAACCGCGCGTATTTCCTGGGTGCTCATCGGTGCCTTGATGGTTGTCGCCGGCGGCATCGTCGCGGGCCTGACCATGAGCCACGTAACCCGCCGCCTGGACGTCTGGCTCAACGCCTTTGACCCTGCGATCTACCAGGCCAAGGGTGGCAGCATGCAGATCGTAGAAGGCTTATTCGGCATGGCTGACGGCGGCTTGTTCGGCACCGGCCTGGGCGCGGGTTCCCCCTACCGTGTTCCGCTGGCCAACTCCGACATGATCATTGCCTCCTTCGGCGAAGAAATTGGCCTGATCGGCGTGGCCGCGATCATCCTGCTCTACATGCTGCTGGTCTCCCGCGGCTTGCGGGCCGCCTTGGGCTCGGCCGATACCTTCGGCAAGCTACTGGCTGCAGGCCTGTCCTTCACCCTGGGCCTGCAATGCATCGTGATCATCGGAGGCGTCACCCGGCTGATCCCGCTGACCGGCCTGGCAACGCCATTTATGGCCGCCGGCGGCTCATCGCTGCTGGCGAACTGGATCATCATCGCGTTGCTGCTCCTGATCTCCCACAACTCGCGCCGCCCGAAGACTGGCGGCGTAGGACCAACCGATGAATTTGCAAGTGCCAGCACGGCCCTTACCTCCAGCACCAAGGCGGTGACGAAAAAGTGAATCATGCAATCAAGCGCGTTTGGGTTGCGCTAACCGTCCTGTTCGTCATCTGCCTGGGTGGACTGAGCTACATCCAGTTCTTCGACGCCAAGCCGCTCTCGGAGAATGCGCTGAACAAGCGCGAACTCTACCGCGAGTTCGACCTGCCCCGCGGCGCGATCCTGGTCGACGGCAAGCCGATTGCCGAATCCGTTCCGACCGATGATGGCCAGTTCGAATTCCAGCGTGTTTACCACGACGCGAAAACCTACGCCCACCTGACTGGCTACTATTCGCTCGCGAATGGCACCACCCAGCTCGAATCGCAGCTGAACGACTGGCTGACCGGCACGAGCTCGGATCTGCTCTTCGACCGCTTGTCGGCCATGTTCACCGGTACCCGTTCCGAAGGCGCCTCGGTTGAGCTGACCATTGACGGGCAGTTGCAGAAGACTGCCTTCGAAGCGATTCCTGACAACTTGAAGGCCACGATCATCGTGACCAATCCGAAGACCGGTGACATCCTGGCGATGGCTTCCAAGCCAAGCTACAACACCAACCTGCTGGCGGTGCACTCGACCTCCCAGGCGGCCCAGAACCTGAAGGACATCAGCAACACCGACGGCTTGAGCCCCTACCGGAACCCGGCCATCAGCAACCCGGTGACCCCAGGTTCCTCGTTCAAGATCCTCAGCACCGTTGCGGCCCTGGAATCAGGCAAGTTCGATATGGAAACCCCCATCGACAATCCGGTGTCGGTGAATTATCCGCATTCGACCGCTAAGATGAACAACTTCAATGAGGGCATCTGCGCGCGGGATACCCGGGCAAGGCTCGAGTTCATCTTTGCCCAGAGCTGCAACACCCCGTTCATGGAAATCAGCCAGACCGTCGGCAAGGATGCCTTCACCGAGGTTGCCGAGCGCTTCGGCTACGGGCAGCAGCTGAGCATCCCGCAGAATGTTGTTCCAAGCGAGTTCCCTTCTGCTGAGGCCAATGAAGCGCAGATGGCGCAGATGGCAATCGGCGAATGGGAAAACAAGGCTACTCCGCTGCAGATGAACATGGCCGCCATGGCCATCGCCAATGACGGCGTGATCATGAAGCCGAATTTGATCGGCAAGGTCATCGCGCCGGATCTTCGAGTTATCGAGGACCCGAAGCCGGAGAAGTTCTCCACGGCCACCACCCCGGAAGTTGCCGAACAGCTCACCGAGCTGATGGAAGGCCCGGTTGTGAGCGGTACGGCCATGAATGCCCGCGTTCCCGGCGTGGATTTCCGAGCCAAGACCGGCACCTCGCAGCGACCGTCAGAGAACGGAGTCCGCATGGTGAACTCCTGGATGACCGGTTTCGCACCGGCCGATGATCCGCAGGTTGCCATCACGGTCAATATTCAAGACGTAGATTACAACACCGGCCACAACACGGCAGGTGCACTTATGAAGACGATGTTAGAGGCGGTGTTCAACAAGTGAGGCCAGTAACCGGCACCACCTTGGGCGGTCGTTACAAGCTGACCGACCGCATTGCGATCGGTGGCATGGGCGAAGTTTGGAAGGCACGAGACCAGGTCCTAGGACGTCTGGTAGCGATCAAGATCCTCAAAGAGGAATACACCGATAATGAGAGCTTCCTGACGCGTTTCCGCGTGGAAGCACGCCACACCGCGCTGCTGAACCACCCTGGCATCGCTGGTGTCTTCGACTACGGCGAGGAACAGGGCTCCGCCTATCTGGTGATGGAACTGGTTCCCGGCCCGCCGCTGTCCACCATTATCGAGCGCGAGCGCAAGCTCGACGTGGACCGTACGCTCTCGCTGATCGCGCAGACCGCCCGCGCGCTGGCAGCAGCCCACGAGCACGGCCTGGTGCACCGCGATGTGAAGCCGGGTAACATCCTGGTGATGCCTTCGGGCGTCGTGAAGATCACCGACTTCGGCATTGCCCGGCTTGCTGACCAGGTTCCGCTGACCGCCACCGGGCAGGTAATGGGAACCGCCCAGTACTTGGCCCCGGAACAGGCCACCGGGCAGATCGCCACCGGCAGCTCTGACATCTACGCCTTGGGCGTGATCGGCTACGAGTGCCTGGCAGGACGCCGCCCGTTCACCGGCGAATCGCAGATCGCCATCGCCCTCGCACAGGTCAACGATGCTCCCCCGGCGCTGCCGGACACCATCCCGGCACCGGTACGCCAGCTGATCATGTCGATGCTGGCCAAGAACCCGTCGGATCGCCCGAAGGACGCAACGGCGCTGGCGAAGGCCGCCGATGCACTGCGCTCCGGTGATACCAATACCGCGACCTTGGCCGTTCCCGGCATGCTGGCCACCGGTATCGCCACCGACGCAACCCAAGTGGTCAACATGGGTAACGACGCCACCCAGGTGGTGCCGCGTGCTGATTCCGCGCCGACGATGACCAATGCGATGCCGACCGTGGTGGAACCTGCCGGCGCTACCAGCGGTTTCTCCGGGTCCAGTGCCGCAGCCGGCGGATTCGATGACGAGGACGTGGATACCCAGGATCCGGCTGGCGAGGCCGGGGCCAAACGCAGCCCTTGGCTGGTCCCGCTGATCGTGATCATCGCGCTGGCCGCCGTGATTGCCTTGCTGGCGTGGCTGATCCCTGCCATGAGCAGCGACAAGGACAATCAGCCGACGGCTTCGGTCACGCAGAGCACCGATGTTTCCCAATCCCCTTCTCCGACCGAGGAATCCACCGATCCTTCGGAAGAAACCACCGAAGCATCGGAGACCTTCGAGTCCTCTTCCCCGACCCCGAGTGAAACCGTGACCTACGTAGAGGTTCCGGCCTCGCTGGTGGGCCAGGATATCGACACCGTGACGGCAGAGCTTGAGGGCAAGGGCCTGGTCGTTGACGCGACCCCGCAGGAAACCAATGAGTACGACCCACGCGAAGTCATTTCGCTGAACCCGACCGGCAGCGTCGAAAAGGGCGAAACCATTTCGATTACCTACGCCATGGCTCCCGAAACCGTTGGCGTTCCTTCGGTAACCGGCATGGGCTACGAAGCTGCGCAGCAGCGCATCCAGGACGCTGGGCTGGCCGTGGCCAAGGGCGAGGAACGCCATGACTCTTCGGTCGCTGGCACGGTGCTTGCGCAGGACGTTCCAGCCGGCAGCGAAGTAGAGCCGGGCACCACGGTGACCCTGGATATTTCCATGGGCCCAGAAGAACCCGAAGCATCCGAGTCCGCTACCCCGTCGGCATCTGAATCCCCAGAAGCTGCAGAGCCGGACCAAAGCGAAGCGCCATGAGTGAAGTCGAAGCCTTGCCCCCCGGCTTGCCACGGTTGATCAACGATCGCTACGAGATCGAATCGCTGGTAGGCCGCGGCGGCATGGCGGATGTCTATCTTGCCACCGACCATGTGCTTTCGCGCAAGGTCGCGGTCAAGGTGCTGCGCCCGGATACCGCAAGCAACCCCATGGTGGTCAATCGATTCCGCCGTGAAGCCAAGGCCGTCGCGGGCCTGAGCCATCCGAATATCGTTGCCGTCTACGACACCGGCGAGCTGCCTGCTACCGATCATAGCCGTGAGCGCTTGCCCTTCATGGTCATGGAATACGTGACCGGCCGGACTCTGAAGCAGGTGATCGCTTCGGGCGATGTCGACGCTTCCTTCGCTGTGCACGTCACCCGCGGCGTATGCAATGCCCTGGATCATTCGCACAATAACAATGTCGTCCACCGCGACATCAAGCCGGCCAACGTGATGGTGACCGATGCCGGCCACGTGAAGCTGATGGACTTCGGCATAGCCCGTGCCTTGGACACATCGGCGACAATGACGCAGACCGCCGCTGTGGTGGGAACCGCCCAGTACTTCTCTCCTGAGCAGGCACGCGGCGAACAGGTCGATTTCCGTTCGGATATCTACTCTGTTGGCTGCCTGTTCTACGAGCTGATGACCCAGCGCCCCCCGTTCACCGGTGATTCGCCGGTTTCGGTCGCGTACCAGCACGTTGGCGAGATTCCGTCAGCGCCCAGCGAGGTCAAGCACGACGTTGACCCGATCTTCGACCCGATCGTTTCCAAGGTTCTGTCCAAGGAACGCGATGACCGTTTCCAGAGCGCAGGCGCTTTCGCGGCTGCGTTGGAAGATGCACTGAACGGCATTGAATTCCATGATGACGAACCGGCACCATCAACCTACACCTTGCCGATATACGGCATGCACGGCGAGACTGAAACCGGGTTCATCGCGCAGTCAGCGCCAGGCACCAGCCAGCACCCGGTCTTCGTCGAAGATGAGGCTCCCGAAGCTCCTGCACGGCACAAGTCCAACCGCGGCCTGATCATCCTGCTGACCATCATTGCCCTGATCGCTGTGGGTATCGCCAGTTTCCTGGTGATCCGCTCGATCCAGGCCGAGGCTGAAAAGCGTGCCCCAGTTGCTGTGCCCAAGGTCCTGGAGATGTCCGAAGACGACGCACGTGAATTGCTGCGCGATTCCACCTTCCAGGTGCGTGTAGAGCGGGAATTCAGTGATGAAGTAGAGCAGGGCAAGGCGACCCGAACCGACCCGGCAGAAGGGTCCATGGTTTCCAAGGAATCCACGGTTGCGCTATTCATTTCCGATGGTTCGGAACAGCGCACGATTCCCAAGGATCTGGCGAACCAGTCCGAGACGGCTGCCCGCGATGCCCTGCGTGAAGCTGGCCTCGAAGTGGGTGAAGTCAGCCGGGAGAACTCTGCAACCATTCCAACCGACTGGGTTATTGGCACCAGCCCGGAGCTGGGCTCCAAGGTGAAGGCCGGCAGCGAAGTCGACCTGATCCTTTCTACCGGCATGGTGACCGTTCCGGTCGTTACCGAGATGAGCCGTGAGGAAGCTGAAGAGAAGCTCTCTGCGGACGACATCGGGTTGGAAGTTCAGTTCGATGAGGTGGCAACCGACGACTACCCTGAGGGAACCCTGTTCAAGCAGTCCCCCGAGGCCTCGGAGGACGTGGCTCAGGGAAGCCTGGTGAAGATTTCTGTGGCCAAGGCTCCGCCGGCACCAGAACCAAGTGAAGAACCATCGCCCAGCGAGACCGAATCTCCAGATTCAGAAGAATCCGATGATCCGTCCGACAGTGCTTCTCCTACCAGTGACGCTCCGGCTCCTTCCAATGGGAAGGGCCCGCCAGATCGGACTAACCCGCCACGGGAAAACGGGCGCGACCGATAGGCTGCTAGGCTACTCTCCGCTGAAGAGCGGGCTCAGGGTCGTGGCCTTCTTGGCTGCCCCCTGAAGTCCTACGAATTCCAGCCAATTGCCCAGCATCTGGTATCCCTGCTCGGTCAGCACCGACTCTGGGTGGTACTGCAGGCCCCATAGTGGTGCTTCCCGGTGCGCCAGCCCCATGATGACTCCCCCGGCGGTAGCAGCGATGATTTCAAGCTCAGCAGGGATGCTCTCGCGTACGGCTGCCAGGGAGTGGTAGCGCGTTGCGGTGAAGGGGTTGGCTACCTGGTTGAAGACCGGGTGGTTTTCGTGGCTCACCAGCGAGGTCTTGCCGTGCATAAGTTCTTCGGCGTGCGTGACCGTGCCGCCATAAGCTTCAGCGAGCGCCTGATGCCCAAGGCAGACACCGAGCATTGGCTTGCGCTGCTGCCCGCACCACTTGATCAGATCGATGCTGACACCCGCTCCTGCAGGCTCGCCCGGGCCCGGGGAGATCAGCACACCGTCGTATTCCGCAGCCAACTTGGTTGCTTCCCCAACGCTCAAATCGTCGTTGCGGTATACGGTGGTTTCCGCGCCCAGCTCCTGCAGGTAACCCACGAGGGTGTACACAAAGCTGTCGTAGTTATCGATCACGAGGATCCTGGTGCTGCTCACGGGGTGCTCTGGCCAATCGTTGAATCGGTGAATGGGCTGATGTACTGGTTCAGCCATGGGAAAACGTACATCATCAGTAATAGCACGATCGCGGCAATGAGAATCAATGCTTCAAGAATACGAAGCCACAAAGGGCCGGGCAGATTTCTAAATATCCAGGCGTACATCTCTTCTCCTAGCTCGTTGCGTCGATGACCATGTCACGGATTTCCTTCGGCGGACCTGCATCCAGTGGACGCCAATCGGTGAGTTCCGAATACGCGATCATGCGTTGCTGGGTCGAGTACTTCGGATGGCAGGTGGTCATGGTCAAGATGGACTTCGTTGGTTCCACTCCCCACTGGTGCGGGGTAGGCAACAGGACATCGCCATTGGATGGAGCCACAATCTCGGTGGCATACCAGGTGTAGGTGTAATACCCCTGTGCAGTCTGCAGATAGATTTTGTCGCCGTCTTGCAGCTTGTCAATATCCCAGAAGACCTGGCCATGGGTCTGGCGGTGGGCCGCGACGGCGAAGTTGCCCAGCTCCCCCGGTTGCTGCGTGCTCGGGTAATACCCAATGCCGAGATTATCGATCACGTGGTCTTCCACGCCGTAGGTCACCGGGTGGTGCGATCCGCTAGCGCCAAAGCGCGGGAAATACATGATCCCGAAAGTTTCTCCGGGAGCCACTTCCGTGACCGGAGCCGGACCGTAGTCCTTCTCCTCTTCCTCCTCGTTGCCTTCCGGCACCACGACCTCGCCAAGTTCTTGCACGAGGTTTGCGGTGACTTCCTTCTGGGCCTGGGCCGAGTCGATATTCGTCCACCACAGTTCCCACACCACGTAGAGCATCAGCAAGATGCCAAGGGTGATCAGCAGTTCGCCAAAGAATCCGGCAATACGGTTTCCTGCCGACGGTCGTCGGTGCTGCATGCGACGTCCCTGCGCAGTGGCTGATCGGTTCACGGCGGTCTGGCTCCTTAGGGGAAAGAAATGCGCGAAATAGGTCAACTAAGATGGGTCGATACTGGCCAAAACCCAGAGTTCCAGCGGGTAACGGCTAGTATGGAAGCTACGTAGGAATGCACTAAGCAGTTCTCAGCATTCTTGCACCCAAGCCTACCGGGAAGACCTGAAGGTCACCCACATTTACTACATTAAGCAGATGAAGCCGAGGGAGCATTCGAGTGCCGGAGTCAAAGCCACGACGCAAGAAGAATTCACAGCCGCAGGAGACGCGCCAGAGCGCCCATGCCATCGATAAGCCGATGCCAGGCTGGTACAAGCCAGTCATGTTCGGACTGATGCTTCTGGGCCTGCTGTGGATCATCGTTTATTACGTTTCGCAGACCCTGTACCCGATTCCGAATATCGGCGGTTGGAACATCGTTGTCGGCTTCGGCATTGCGATGGTCGGCTTTTTCATGACAACGGGCTGGAAATAGCCGTATCGCCGGCCCCCTACTGAGGGGGCCGGCGAAGTTGTTTAATGGCGGCTTTTGATATTAGTGGCTGACGGCTTTCAAGCCGATGATGCAACCAACCAATCCGAGAATGAAGACCATCTTCAGTACGCTGAAGGCTTCCTGTCCGGTGGCCATCGAGTAAATGACGGCAAGCGAGGCTCCGATGCCTACCCAGATGGCATATGCAGTGCCGACGGGAATTTCCTTCATGGCGTAGGCCAGTCCACCCATGGACACAACCAGCGCCGCGAAGAAGACGATGGTCGGAACGAGTTTGGAGAACCCCTCGCTCATGCCAAGAGCGATGGCCCATACCGCTTCGAATAGTCCGGAAACGATCAAAATTACCCAATGCATGCCAGATACTTTCTGGCCGTCTTGTCGCGCTCCGGGTACGGCTCCCTCGTCCGGGTCCAAGCAATGATTGCTGGTGACCACCTCAGGCTAGCAAATGCAGGCCTTGCTGTCTCGCGGCTGTGACCAAAATGCCACCTATCCTCGCGAGGATCTGCGAGTCCACAGCCCAGCGCTGAAAATACAGTGGCACATCGATAAACCATTGCTCGTTGAGTACCTGCAGCCCGCTGGCTTTCTGCAGCTGCGTTTCTGGAACCATCCCCCACCCCATCCCCGCTTCTATGGCCGCAACGAACTGCATGGAATCTGGAACATGGTGGACTTGGCCTTCCGGTCGCGCTTTAGCCCCGGCAACCCGCTGGAGCATCTCATGCTGCAAGGGATCCTCACGATCGAAGACCACCATCGGAGTGCGAATGAGCTCTTCCACGGCCCCAGTAGGTACATGGCGTTGGACCACCGAAGCTTGCGCGGCTGCGCGATAGCGCAGTGCACCCAGTTTGTCACTGATGCAACCCTGGATATTCTCCTCCGCATTGGTGACCACGGCGCTGACGCGACCGGTTCGAAGTAGCTCCAGTCCCCTGTTTTCATCGGTACGCACTATTTCACAGGAGAGGTCTTCGAACTTCGCGAGCTCGTAGAATACCGGACCGAACCAAGTGGAGAGCGAATCCGCGTTGACTCCAATGGCGATCGGGATCGGATTTTCGGAGGCTATCTCTTTGGAGAACTCTGCACTGAGCAGCGTCATCTGTCGCGCATAGCGCAGAACTTTCAGTCCATGCTCGGTAGGCCTAACCGGGCGACTGCGGACGAGCAGGACTGCACCCAGGCGGTTCTCCAAGGCCTTGATGCGCTGGCTGACGGCCGAAGCGGTCACTCCCAGATCAATCGAGGCATCATCGAAGCTTCCCGCATCAACTACCGCAAGCAGGGTTTCGAGGTGTTCCACATCCATGTTCACATTAGGAACTCTAATCTAGAATCAGAAACTTAAGTTCGACGCAGATCAGCTAATCTCTTACAGTTTCTACATGCTCTCTGGATCCTTGTTCTTCGGCTTTACCACTGGCCTGTCCCTCATCGTCGCCATCGGTGCGCAAAATGCGTTTGTGCTGCGCCAGGGAATCAGGAAAGAGCATGTTTTCATCACCGCTTTGGTGTGCTCATTATCAGATGCGATCCTGATTGCCGCCGGAGCCAGCGGCATGGGAGCGCTTGTCGACCGAGCGCCCTGGATATTGGTGATTGCGCGAATAGGCGGTTTCATCTTCCTGGCAAGCTACGCGATTTTCGCTTTCCGCCGAGCACTGAAGCCCGAGGCGCTGAAAGTCTCAGGGCTCCCCGGTGCAACAACAGCCGTCTCGATCATCGGAACGACGTTGGCCCTCACCTGGCTGAATCCACATGTCTATATCGACACGGTACTGCTTCTTGGTTCAATTGCTACTTCCCAAGCCGCAGGCGCACCCTATTTCGCCACTGGTGCGATCATTGCCAGCTTCACTTGGTTCTTCGCACTTGCCTACGCCGCACGTTTCCTTGCCCCGCTCTTTGCCAACCCCAAGGCGTGGCAGGTACTTGATGTACTTATCGGAATCGTCATGCTCATCTTTGCCAGCATGTTGATCCTGCCAGTTCTCACCAAGTAATCCACAGGCAAACACTCTTATCCACAGTGACTGTGAACAACTTTTATAAACAGTTGTTCACAAAGTTATCCACAGCTGGGGAGAACTTGGGTAGAGTTCATGATTTTTCGGATAAAGTACGGGTCAACTTGGATATTGGAAACTGAAATGACATGCTTGTAAGTTATTAACACTGTGGATTCCGGCTGTGGATAAGGCGTGATTCCGCTTATTGAACCGTGATTCTCATGATTCGTTTAAACTTTCGAACCCGAAGTTATTAACAGTCGGTGGATTCGTATATGCACTATCTACAGGGGTTGTTAAAAAGTTATCCACATCTGGGGACAAGGTTGTGAGTATTGGGTACTCCAAGGCGAATATCCCTGATATCACGGGGTCTTGGGGCTGTTAATAACCACTAGGCCTCGAGAGTTACACGCTTGTAAGTTATTAACAGTGTGGATAAGCAGTGTGGATAACTGCATTGCTTCTTTTCGAACTATCCCAAGGGCCACTTCACTGCTTCCGTGGAGAGGTAAAGGGCTGCCAGCAACGCAATCGACAAGGCCGTGAGTAAAAGTATCTGGTTACGCGCACGCTGTGGATTACTTCGCGGGATCAGCACAATGCAGCAGGCTGCGAGGATACCCAATATCGCTCCGCCCAGATGCCCCTGCCACGAAATACTGGGAATAACGAAGCCGAGAACGACATTCAGCGCCAGGATAATTCCCATGGAGCGAAGTGCCTGCTTGTTGGAACGGAACACTACGAAAGTTGCGAGGAACAAGCCTGCCAGTGCGCCCGAAGCGCCGAGCGTGGCGCTGATCGGGTTGCTCAGCAGGAGAACGCCTAGTGAACCGCCAAAAGCGCTGAGCAGGTATAGCCAGGTGAAGCGCAGCCGTCCCATCCTTGGTTCGAGCATGGTGCCGAAGATGTAGACGCCGTACATGTTCATGGCAAGGTGCAAGAAGGAGCTCGTGGAGTGGGCAAAGGCGCTGGTGATCAGGCGCCATGGCTCATAGGCGGCCAGAGCCGGCGCAAGTACAAGCTGATTGGTGAATCCAGGGATGATCCACTGCAGCAGATACACCAGCACGTTCAGGCCGATGAAAGTGTAGGTGATAACAGGAGCACCGGATCGAGCCCGGCCACCGAATTGGGTCTTCTGCCGCGGCAGGTTCTTATTGGCTTGCGCGACGCAGTCTACGCATTGCACACCTACAGGCGCAGAGACCTGGCACTGCGGGCAGACCGGACGTCCGCACCGGTGGCATGAAACATAGGACACCGTCTGCGAGTGTCGATAGCACGTCGGAGTTGCTTGGCCCTCTGGGAAAACCTGTCCAAAGGACATCAGTACCTGCCTTGAGTTGGGGGAGAAGGATTAAATACTCGAGGCCCCGACAATGCCGCTAGGGAATCGTCAGAGCCTCGGGTTGGTGCGCCTGTGTTGTTACAGGGTCTCGATGTCGACCGAGTTGATAACGACGTCTTCCAGTGGCTTGTCACGGCCATCGGTAGCAACGGCGTTCAGCGCGTCAACGATCTTGCGCGAGTCAGCGTCAAGGACTTCACCGAAGATGGTGTGCTTGCCCTGCAGCCAGGTGGTAGGAACGGTGGTGATGAAGAACTGCGAACCGTTGGTTCCACGGCCCATGCGGATGCCCGCGTTGGCCATGGCCAGCTTGTAAGGCTCGTTGAAGTTCAGTTCTGGGTGGATCTCATCATCGAACTGGTAGCCTGGGCCGCCGAAGCCCTGGCCCAGTGGGTCGCCACCCTGAATCATGAAATCAGAAATGATGCGGTGGAAGATGGTTCCGCTGTACAGCGGGGTGTTGGTCTTCTTGTCACCGGATTCTGGGTGTACCCACTCCTGCTCACCGGTCGAGAGGCCAACGAAGTTCTTTACGGTCTTTGGTGCGTGGTTGCCGAAGAGATCGACAACGATATCGCCCAAAGTAGTGTGAATCGTGGCTTTATGAGTTGCGTTTGCGGTCATGCCTTCATTCTTCCATGATCTATGCTCGACCCGCTAAATACTGACGTACGCGTTGAGAGAAAATTTGGACCATTCTTAGGTTGCTTGTCCGATACTGCTGGCCACTGGGCATAGAACTGCCTAGTCTTGAACTGTCGGTTAGCGTGAATTTTTTCGGATCGGGAGCAATGCATGAGCAAGAAGAGCAAAGCAGGAAAAGTACTAGCCGTTGGCTTGATTGCGGGACTTGTCGCAGTGCTGGTAGCTGTGTGGAAGGCCTCGAAACCAATTGAGGATCCATGGGAAAACGAACCACTTCCTGCACAACCGCACGAGCCTGTTGAATCGCGTGAAGCCAGCGTGGAAGAAATCCGCGAAATCCTCGAAGATGACAAATAAAGCCGTCTAGGCTGCTTTTGGTTGGGCTTGCCCTCGAATCACGAGGGCAAGCCCAACAAGTATCACGGCCAACCCGGCATAGGTAGCGATAGGAACTACCTGCCCCAAGAATATTGCCGCCAGGATTGCCGCGCCAGGAATCTCGAGCAGAATCAGCGTCGAGACCGTGAGCGGACCGAGCACGCTGAGCAAATGATTCATGGCGGTATGGCCAAAGATCTGCGCGCAAAGCGTCAGCAGAATGATCGCCATCCATCCTCGGGCGTCGAAACCCCAAATCGGCGTTCCAGTCAGGAAACACAGGATTAGCAGCACTGCGGAGGTAATGGCATAGCAGCTCGAGGCATACGTTGTAGTTCCCAAGGTCCTGCGAGCCACGGATCCGGCCAGCGTGTACACAGCGGCCAAGACGCCACCGGCTAGTGCCAAGAGGTCGCCAATGATGGCATCACGTCCCAGCCCCATGTCGAATCCCGTGATGATGATTGCACCAAGCAGCGCAATGCCCATGCCAAGGAAAACCTGCGTTCCATATTTGGTTCCGCGAAGAACCTGGTAAATCGCGATCCAGACACCTTGGATGCACACCAGTGCCGTTCCAGCAGCCACGCTGGTTAGTCGCATCGAATACATGAAGCACACGAAATGCAGTGCGAGAGCTACACCTGCTACCCCGGTGAAGAACCATTCTCGCCCGGTCATCTGCAGATAAGCTTTGGAGTTCTTTCGCAGTGCCGGTGCGCTGAGCGCGGCCGCCGCAGCTCCATTGCGCCAAAAGGCCATGGAGAGAACCGGGACACCAGGGAAGGCGGCAATAATGGGGCCGGATGCCGAAATCCCGAGAATTCCGACCAAGGCAAGCAAGATGGTCACCAACCAAGATTACAGTTTCCCAGCGCATGGGCTTCATTCGAACTCGGAACGTGCCGGATCCGGCGAATACTTGGTCAGATCAAGATATTCTTATGATGGAATACTTTTATCCGTGCCCGCACTCTCGAGCTATTTAGCGTCTTTTCTCCGCCAATAAGCTGCGATCAATGCGCCGGACAAGTTATGCCAAACAGAGAATACGGCACCTGGCAGAGCGGCTTCAGGCGAGAAGTATTGCTTCGCTAGCCCACCGGCGAGGCCTGAATTCTGCATGCCGACTTCGATGGCAATTGTGCGCCGGGAAGCTTCGGGAACGCGCAACAGGACACCCATGGCATACCCCAAAGCCAGGCCCAGGGCATTATGCAAAATGACCGCAACCAGGACCAGCAGGCCAGCAGTCAAAATCGTCTGTGCACTGCCCGCGACGATGACCGTCACCACGAAGGTGATGGCTAGCACCGACAGCCATGGCAGCACACCACCGATCTTCGCCACGAACCGGTTGAACAGCATGCGCAGGACGATGCCTAGGACCACAGGGATCAGTACGATCTTGATGACGCTGACGGCCATGGATCCAGCATCGACCGGCATGTACTGGCCAGCCAGCCACAAGGCCAGCGCCGGGGTCAGCAGCGGTGCGAGCAAGGTCGACACGGACGTCATGGCAACGGACAAGGCGACATTGCCTCGAGCCAGGTAGGAAACCACATTCGATGCCGTGCCACCTGGTGCGCAGCCAACCAGGATCAGGCCGGCGGCCAAGGCAGGTTCAAGCTGCAGCAGCGTGGCGACCAGCCAGCCCATGGATGGCATCACGATGAACTGCGCTGCGACACCGCCGAGCACCGGCAACGGGTTCTTGAACACCAGGGCGAAGTCTGGCAAGGTCAGCGTCAGCCCCATGCAGAACATGATCACCATCAGCAGGGGATTTATCCATCCGGAAAACCCCACGAACGCTTGGGGAACGAGCATTCCGCACAGTCCGCCCAGCAAAATCAGCACAGGGAATAGCAACACCGCGATGCGGGAGTCTTTTTCGTTCTTATTGGCATTTACCGCCGCGGCGGAAGGGCTGGACTGTTCATAGGGCACCTAGGTATTTTGCCACTAAAGAGTTGCGGCCACAACGAGACAACTGAAGTTAATCCACTACCCTTGTCATATTCACTTGCGTGTAATTGACGAAAAGCATGCTGAAGATGTGAAGGTAGCAATCGTCGCTGAATCGTTCCTTCCCCATTTCAATGGGGTCACCAACTCAATCCTCAAGACGCTGGATCACCTCAGGCAGACTGGCCAGGAGGCCGTGGTCATTACCCCTGCAGGCTCGCTGGCAGGGGAGCTGTCGGGCCATGGCGTGCCAAAGCTCTATCAGGGCTTCAAGATCCTCACAGTTCCGTCGATGCCTTTGGCAAGCTATCCCGAGGTTCGGGTCGCTGCCACCAGTGTGGCGCGCCTGCGCAAGATGCTGGCTCGAGAGCGCGTCGACGTAGTTCATCTGGCTAGCCCGTTCATCCTTGGATGGCAGGCTCTGCGCGCTGCACAGGAACTCGAATTGCCCACCGTGGCGCTGTATCAGACCGAGGTTCCCAGCTACGCAGCACGCTACAAAATGCCGTGGCTGACGCAGAGGCTCTGGGAGCACGTCAGAGCGATCCACACGGGTGCGGACCTCACTCTGGTTCCAAGCACGTTTTCCTACCACCAGCTCGAATCTCTGGGCGTTCCGCGGCTTGCCATTTCAGGCAGGGGAGTAGATACAGCGCAGTTCACGCCAAGACGGCGAAGCGAGCAGTTCAGGCAGGCGGTTGCCCCGAATGACGAGGTAGTCATTGGCTACGTCGGCCGGCTGGCAGCAGAGAAGCAGGTCGCGGACCTGCAGGCCCTGGCGAGTCTTGAGAATACTCGGCTGGTGATCGTCGGTTCCGGCCCACTCGAGGACGAACTGCGCAGCCTTTTGCCCAACGCCCACTTCACCGGTTTCCTTTCCGGGGAACGCTTGGCCGAGGTCATGGCTTCGCTGGACATCTTTGTGCATCCTGGCGCCTCAGAGACCTTTTGCCAGACCATTCAGGAAGCCATGGCCTGTGGTGTGCCTGTCGTGGCCGTAGGCCGTGGGGGACCGCTGGATCTGGTGGATTCCTCGCGCACGGGCTGGCTCTATCAGCCAGGAAACCTTAGTGAGCTGCGCAGTCGGGTCAGCGATTTGGCCTATGACGATGCGAAACGGCTGGCTTTTGCCAGCGCTGCGCTTAGCAGTGTCCAGGATCGGTCCTGGCACAGCATTGGCGAGCAGCTTATTGGACACTATGAGCATGTCCGGATGGCCCGGATCCGGCACTAGCGAAATAGAATTTTCTTCTGGATACGCAAAAGGCGGAAAGTTTTCACTTTCCGCCTTTTGGCAAATGTGGAGCCTAGGAGAATCGAACTCCTGACATTCTGCTTGCAAAGCAGACGCTCTACCAACTGAGCTAAGGCCCCGTATTCAATTTTGAAGTTTCCACTCCAAGATCAATTCATCCGAATCAATCAAAAAGAATTAGCGGAAAGTTTTCACTTTCCGCCACTTTCTTTTGTGGAGCCTAGGAGAATCGAACTCCTGACATTCTGCTTGCAAAGCAGACGCTCTACCAACTGAGCTAAGGCCCCAAAAGCTTTAGGAAACTTTATCGGCTACCTGATGCCAGGTTTCCTTCGTTTCCGACGAAGCCTTCGCTTTCTTGACCAAGACTACTGCAGCAGCCGCGATCGATGCGAGAACCAGGAACTTTTTCATTACTCCCTCTTTCTCTCCAGCAAGGTTTCCGTGGGCGTACCAAGACTTGAACTTGGGACCTCTTCGTTATCAGCGAAGCGCTCTAACCGCCTGAGCTATACGCCCTTGCTTTTGTTTTTGTTCCCTTCGGAACGAAATAAAACTTTACCGGTGTTCTCCCAAAGATACAAATCGAGCCCGGGTGTCATGCATCACAGCATGAATCCCGGGCTCGACTTGGGGTGTTCCTAGTCGTCGGTGAGGGTCACTCCGGCTCCGCCGACCAGTGAAGCAGCAATGTTGTACAGCACCGCGCCAAGCATGGAGACCACGGAAATTACCACTACGTTCACCACTGCGATGATCGTCGCGTAGGAAGCCACCTGGCCCAGCGACATGGTGTCGCGCAGGTCGAAGTTGCCGTCGGCGCCAATGGCCTCGCGCATCAGCTGGTTGAACGCATCAAAGGTTCCGGTCAGATCCAAGACAGCCCAGATGCCCACGGCGGCAACCACGGTGATCACACCGAAAGCTACCGAGAGCAGGAAGGCCAGCTTCAGAACCGAGAAAGGCTCCACCTTGGAAACCAGCAGGCGGGCCTTGCGGACCTTTGCCTTGGGCGCTGGACGAACCAGGCGATCCTGGCCATTGGCCGGACGCTGCTGGCTGGTTGGGCGCTGCGGCGCTCCTGTCGGGCGCTGGCCCGCTGGACGCGCTTGGCCTGTTGCTGGTCGTGCGCCGGCGCTAGCCGGACGGGCGCCAGTACCGGTCGGAGCTGGACGCTTTACCTGGGTAGGTCGCGGCGCTGCGCTCTTCGGGGCACCGCCGCTGGGGCGTGGCGTCGAGGGCGTGCTCATGCGTTACCTCCGTTAGTGTTGTCATCATTTTCCGCGCCGGATTCGTTTTCTGGCACAGCCGATGACTCATCGATCGTGTTTTCTGCGTCCAACGTTACGGCATCTTCCTCCAAGTTCTCTTCGAGCTCAGTCTCAGAGTTCTTGGCAACCGCAAGGATCCGGTCCTTCTTGTCCGGCTTGGCGAAGATGACGCCCATCGTGTCGCGGCCCTTGGAAGGAACCTGCGAAACGGCCGAGCGGACTACTTTGCCCGAGCCCATCACCACCAAGACCTCATCGGTCTCGTCGACGATCAGCGCGCCAACCAGCTCACCGCGTTCCTCGTTGAGCTTGGCCACCTTAATGCCCAAACCACCGCGGGATTGCACACGGTATTCCTCGACGGTGGTGCGCTTGGCGTAGCCCTCGTTGGTCACGGTGAAGACGTAGGAGCCTTCGCGGACCACGTCGGCTGCCAGCAGTTCATCGTCTTCGCGGAACTTCATACCGGTCACGCCCGAGGTTGCACGGCCCATGGGGCGCAGCGCGGTATCGGTGGCGGTGAAGCGGACCGACTGGCCCTTGCGTGAGACGAGCATCACGTCATCGGATTCGCTGACCAGCTGCGCGGAGACCAGTTCATCGTCCTCGCGCAGGTTGATCGCGATCACGCCGGCGGTGCGGTTGGTGTCGTAATCCTCCAGGCGGGTCTTCTTGACCAAGCCGTTGCGGGTAGCCAGCATCAGGTAGGCCGCATCCTGGTAGGTGCGCAGGTCCAGCACCTGGGCAATGTGCTCGTCCGGCTGGAAGGCCATCACGTTGGCTACGTGCTGGCCCTTGGCATCGCGGCCGGCCTCGGCCAGCTCGTAGCACTTGGTGCGGTAAACCCGGCCGTGGTTGGTGAAGAACAGCAGCCAGTTGTGGGTCGAGGTGACGAAGAAGTGCTCCACCACGTCGTCCCCGCGCAGGTTCGCGCCCTTGATGCCCTTGCCGCCACGTGCCTGCGAACGGTAGTTGTCGATGCGGGTGCGCTTGACGTAGCCGCCGCGGGTGATGGTGACGACCATTTCCTCTTCGGGAATCAGGTCTTCGACGCTCATGTCGCCGTCGTAGCCCATCAGCACCTTGGTACGGCGCTCGTCCCCGTGCTTGTCGACAATCTCGCTGAGTTCTTCGGAGACAATCTGGCGCTGGCGTGCCGGATCGGCGATGATCGCCTCGAATTCGGCGATCATGCGCTCGAGCTCGGCATGGCGATCCTGGATCTTCTGGCGCTCGAGGGCGGCCAGGCGGCGCAGCTGCATATCGAGGATGGCGCGGGCCTGGTTCTCGTCGATGTCCAGCAGCTCCATCAGCCCGTCGCGCGCCGCCTCGGTGGTAGCCGAGCGGCGAATCAGGGCGATGACCTCGTCCAGGGCATCCAGGGCCTTGAGCAGGCCGCGCAGGATGTGGGCTTCTTCCTCGGCCTTCTTCAGGCGGTATTCGGTACGGCGGACGATCACTTCGATCTGGTGGGTGACCCAGTGGCGGATGAATCCATCCAGCGGCAGGGTGCGCGGCACCCCGTCGACGATCGCGAGCATGTTGGCCGAGAAGTTGGACTGCAGCTCGGTGTGCTTGTACAGGTTGTTCAGCACTACCTTGGCCACGGCATCGCGCTTGAGCACGATGACCAGGCGCTGGCCGGTGCGGCCCGAGGTCTCGTCGCGCATGTCGGCGATGCCGGCGATCTTGCCGTCGCGGACCAGTTCGGCGATCTTCACCGCGAGGTTATCCGGGTTGGCCATGTACGGCAGTTCGGTGACCACCAGGCAGGTTCGTCCCTGGATTTCCTCCACGTTGACCACTGCGCGCATGGTGATCGAGCCGCGGCCGGTGCGGTAGGCATCGGCGATGCCCTTGGTGCCCAGGATCATGGCGCCGGATGGGAAGTCCGGGCCCTTCACGCGCAGCATCAGCTCGGCGAGCAGCTCCTCGCGCGAAACTTCCGGGTTCTTCAAGTACCACTGCACGCCCTCGGCGACTTCGCGCAGGTTGTGCGGCGGGATGTTGGTGGCCATGCCCACGGCGATGCCGGAGGAGCCGTTGACCAAAAGGTTGGGGAAACGCGCCGGAAGAACCGTTGGTTCCTGGTTCTTGCCGTCGTAGTTGTCCTGGAAATCAACGGTGTTCTCGTTGATGTCGCGGACCATTTCCATGGCCAGCGGGGCCATCTTGGTTTCGGTGTAACGCTGGGCGGCGGCGCCGTCGTTGCCCGGGGAGCCGAAGTTGCCCTGGCCCAGGGCCAGCGGGTAGCGCATGACCCAGTCCTGGATCAGGCGGACCAGCGCATCGTAGATCGCGGTGTCGCCGTGCGGGTGGTACTGGCCCATGACTTCGCCGACCACGCGGGCACACTTGTTGTACGAGCGCTCAGGGCGGTAGCCGCCGTCGTACATTGCGTACAGCACGCGGCGGTGCACCGGCTTCAGGCCATCGCGCACATCCGGCAGCGCGCGGCCGACAATAACGGCCATGGCGTAGTCGAGGTACGAACGCTGCATTTCGGTCTGCAGGTCGATCTGGTCGATGCGACCGCCTTCTGGGACCGGCTCGATGATCTCGCCGTCCATTGGTGCGTTCTCAGGGGTTTGCTCGTCGCTCAATTTCTTCCCTTACAAGTCAAAAAAGTCTTCGGTGGATATCTGTGGTGGCGGCGGCCGGCTAGATATCCAGGAAGCGCACGTCCTTGGCGTTCTGCTGGATGAAGTTACGGCGGGACTCGACGTCCTCGCCCATCAGCACGGAGAACACCTCGTCCGCGGCTGCGGCGTCGTCCATGGTGACCTGGCGCAGCGTGCGGTGCTCCGGATCCATGGTGGTGTCCCACAGTTCCGAGTAGTCCATCTCGCCCAGACCCTTGTAGCGCTGGATGCCGTTGTCCTTGGGCAGGCGCTTGTTGGCGGCCTGGCCGGCAAGCAGCTCCTGGTCGCGTTCCTTGTCGGTGAACACGTAGTCATGCGGCGCATTGGACCACTTGATGCGGTACAGCGGCGGGGCTGCCAGGTAGACGTAGCCGTGCTCGATCAGCGGGCGCATGAAGCGGAAGATCAAGGTCAGCAGCAGCGTGGTGATGTGCTGGCCGTCCACGTCGGCATCGGCCATCAGCACGATCTTGTGGTAGCGCAGCTTGGCCATGTCGAACTCTTCGCCGATGCCGGTGCCGAAGGCGGTGATCATCGCCTGCACTTCGGCATTGCCCAGCGCGCGGTCCAGGCGGGCACGTTCCACGTTCAGGATCTTGCCGCGCAGCGGCAGGATGGCCTGGGTGTGCGGGTCGCGTCCGCGCTTGGCGGAGCCGCCTGCGGAGTCGCCCTCCACGATGAACACTTCGCACTCGGCAGGGTTCTTCGAGGAGCAGTCCGAGAGCTTGCCCGGCATGCCGAAGGATTCCATCGGCGACTTGCGGCGGGCGTTGTCGCGGGCCTTGCGGGCGGCCATGCGGGCCTGCGAAGCCAGTTGGGCCTTGCGGATGATGTCGCGGGCCACGTTCGGGTTGCGCTCGAACCAGTCGCCCAGTTCCTCGTTGACCACGCCCTGGACGAAGCCTCGGGCCATCGAGTTGCCCAGCTTGGTCTTGGTCTGGCCCTCGAACTGGGGCTCGGAGAGCTTGACCGAAATCACGGCGGTCAACCCTTCGCGGGCGTCCTCGCCGGTGAGGTTGTCGTCCTTTTCGCGCAGGATCTTGTTATCGCGTGCGTAGCGGTTGAGCAGGCCGGTCAGGGCCGCGCGGAAGCCCTCTTCGTGGGTGCCGCCTTCATGGGTGTTGATGGTGTTCGCGTAGGTGTGCACGGATTCGGCGTAGGCGCTGGTCCACTGCATCGCGATTTCCAGGCTGATGCCGCGGGCAGCATCTTCGGATTCGAAGGCGATGACCTCGTCGTGGACCAGTTCGATCTTCTTGGCGGCGTTCAGGTGCTTGACGTAGTCCAGCAGGCCGTCCTTGTACAGGTAGTCCACCGTGCGCGGCTTGACTACCTGGTTCTCGATTTCCTCCTCGACCTCGGCCTCGGGCTCTTCGTTGTCCTGCACTCGCTCATCGGTGAGGGTGATGCGCAGGCCCTTGTTCAGGAAGGCCATCTGCTGGAAACGGGCGCGAAGCGTCTCGAAATCGAATTCGGTGGTCTCGAAGATTTCCGGATCCGGGTAGAAGGTCTGGCTGGTGCCGGTCAGCTCGGTTTCTTCGCCCTTGGTCAGCTCCTGGACGGTGTGGCCGCCGTTGCCGAAGCCGATGCGCCACGCATGGCCCTGGCGGCGCACGATGGTGTTGACCTTCTCGGACAGGGCGTTCACCACGGAGATGCCCACACCGTGCAGGCCGCCGGAGACCGCGTAGCCGCCGCCACCGAACTTGCCACCTGCGTGCAGGATGGTCATGACAACCTCTACGGTTGGCTTGCCCTCGGTTGGGTGGATGTCTACTGGGATGCCGCGGCCGTTATCTTCACAGCGCACGCCGCCATCGGCCTGCAGCGTGACGTTGATGGTGTCGCAGTAGCCAGCCAGCGCCTCATCGACGGAGTTGTCGACGACTTCGTAGACCAAGTGGTGCAGGCCTCGAGGGCCGGTGGAACCGATGTACATGCCCGGACGTTTGCGTACCGCTTCGAGTCCTTCGAGGACGGTAATATCCTGGGCGCCGTAAGTGTGTTCGACTTTGGAAGTCATCGATTCCGCGGGGGCTTGGCTTTCAGCCGGTTCCTGCGGTGAAGCATTTTCGGTAGACACGGGTGCTACGAACTCCTCGGATTTGGCGCGCGATTGCCCGCTGCGATGGATTCAGCGCGTCAGGCAATCATGGTCTGGAGGGACACCGCCGCCGGGCAAGCCCGCAGCGGAGTCATTTCACTACCTCTAATTCTACCGCGTAGACCAAAATAAACGGTGACTTTGAGGCCTAAATCGCCCACCAAAAGCTGCTAATTGACGTTCTGAGGCAGTTGGGGCGATCAAGTGTGGGGGGATCCACCCTCCGGGTCCGTGAGTGCGCCATATGCCGTGCCAGCAATTTCTACCCGTATGTGTCGCGTGGACCCCGGCCGGCCACCGAACGCATGCCATGGCGCCAGGAGGGAGCATTAGGCCCGAGCACCTTGATCACGGTGACGATCCCGGGACCCAACTCGGCATCGAATTTCTTCAGAATATCGTGGCTGAGCAGGCGCATTTGCGCAGCTCTCGCTGTTGTATCGCAGCGCATCACCACCACCGTGTCTTCAAAGGATTCCGGCTTGCAGTGCTTCGCGTTCTCCACGCCAATGATGTCGGGCCAGCGGCCGAGTACCGATCCGACCGCGACCTGGGTGTTCCAGCCGCGGGACTTGGACAAGCGGGAGACTACTTCGCCGATGGCGCGCGGATCGCGGATCGCCCCCTCGGCGGATTCCGGCTTTTCAGCGGCGAATCCGCGGCGGGCGGCTTTTCGCTTGCGCACTTTGTCCATGCGCGCCGCATCTATGCGCTTCTCGCCACGTTCTTCGGCGAGCTTCCGCATGCGGTTGAGCAGTGCTTTGGCCGCATCGATCTCTGGATCGAAGCGGTGTTCATCCCGTTCTGATGGCTCATGCATCGACAACCTGGCCAGGGGAGACCTGGAAGAAATGTCCCTTCAGTGCTTCTGGAACATCTTCGACAACGGCGGCGGTCACCAGAACCTGCTCGGCTCCGGCAACGATATGCGCCAAACGATCACGACGGGTGGTGTCCAGTTCGGCAAAGACATCATCAAGGATCAGGATGGGTCCGGAACCTGGGCGGGGATCGTCATCGCCGAAAACACGGTAGGCGGCAAGGCGCAGGGCCAGGGCAAAGGACCAGGTTTCCCCGTGCGAGGCATAGCCCTTGGCAGGGGTCGGTCCCAGGATCAGGGTCAGATCGTCCCGGTGCGGTCCAAAGAGCGAAATTCCGCGGTCGACTTCCCGACCGCGATTAACTTCAATGGCGTTCAGCAGCAGTTCCTGGATTTCTTCTTGGTCCAAGGAATCAAGATCCTCTGCCGGCAGGCTGTTTTCATCGAGTTCGCCCTCGAGCGAGGACCGGTAGACGGCGCGCGCTTCCTTCGCGCCATCGGCTAAATCCGCGTAGGCGGCCTGCATGTACGGGCGAATCAAGGCCAGGACGTCAAGGCGTCCGCGGATCAATCGAGCGCCCGTCAAGGCCAACTGCAGATCCCAGGCCTTGAGAGTGTTTTCCTGCGAGGTGCTCAGCTTGGACTTGCCGCGGATGGATTTGAGCAGGGCATTGCGTTGCTTCACGATGCGGTCGTAGTCGTTCTTGGTGCCGGCTTCTACCGGGCGCAGGGCTACCAGGAGCTCGTCCAAGAACTTGCGGCGGTTGGACGGGTCGCCCTTGATCAGCGCCATGTCCTCCGGGGCGAAGAGCACGGTGCGCACCATGCCCAGGATCTCCCGAGCGCGAACCGGGTTGGCCCGGTTGATGCGGGCACGATTGATCTTGCCACTGGTGATTTCGACCTCGATCACCGTGGTTTGCGGTCCGCGATGCACGGTGCCGCGGATCAGCGCGCGCTCAGAACCGAAATGCAGCAAAGGGGCGTCATTGCTCACGCGATGCGAAGAGAGATTGGCCAAATAGCCAACGGACTCAACGATATTGGTTTTGCCGACGCCGTTGGGGCCGATCAGAACGTTGATCCCAGGGGCCAGGTGCACGTCGGCCTGCGCATACGAGCGGAAGCCCGTGAGTGAAAGCTGCGAGATATACACCGAGGTCCTGACAGAAAGAAGGTGGTGGATGGCTTTAGCCATCCACCACGAAATTGGCTTAGTTCGAGTTGGGCAACCGAACCGGCATCACGAGGTAGCGATACTGGTCCTGGTCATCCTCATCCAGCTTCTTCTGGCCGGTCAGCATGGCCGGCTTGGGCGCACTGGTGAAGGAGAAGCGCACGAAATCGGTATTGAAGGAGTTCAGGCCTTCGGACAAGAAGGTCGGGTTGAAGGCCACGACGATGTCTTCGCCGCGAAGAGACGCAACAATAGCTTCTTCAGCCTGCGCGTCTTCGCCGGTGCCGGCATCCAAGGTCAGCTGGCCATCGGTAAAAGCCATGCGAACTGGGGTATTGCGTTCGGCAACCACCGATACACGACGAACAGCTTCCATCAGCTCGCTGGTGCGAACGGTGGCATGGATTGGGGTGTCGCTTGGGAACAGCGAGCGGATCTTCGGGTATTCGCCATTGATCAGCAACGAAGTGGTCCGGCGGTTGGAGCTTTCGAAGCCAACCATTTCGCCGTTCTCGCTCATTGCAAGCTTCAGCTCGCCAGAGCTCGAGAGAGTCTTGGCAACTTCGTTGAGGGTCTTGGCCTTGATCAGGAAGGAGGTCGAGATTTCCGCCTGGTTAGG
The DNA here is from genome assembly GCF_004365035.1 of Arthrobacter sp. JUb115. NCBI lineage: Bacteria > Bacillati > Actinomycetota > Actinomycetes > Micrococcales > Micrococcaceae > Arthrobacter > Arthrobacter sp. JUb115. The sequence goes on from NZ_SOBS01000004.1 coordinate 82,275, forward strand.
AGTCCAATTGAGTTCACGCAGAGCCAGACGGTAGCGGTCCGTGGCCAAGAACGTGATCAGGTCGTTTTCAATTTCAACCTTGATGCCGGTGAGAACTGGCAAGGTGTCGTCCTTGGACGCCGCAACGATAACCTGCGATACAGCTTCGGAGAATGCTTGGCCATCGATAGTGCCGGCGATAGCTGGAAGTTCAGGCAGGGTTGGGTATTCATCAACTGGCATGGTGGCCAGGTGGAATCGTGAACGGCCACAGGTCAGCGAGATCTTCGAGCCTTCGGTTTCCAAGGTGACCGTCGAGTTAGGCAGCGATCGGGTGATCTCAGCCAAGAGCTTGCCGGAAACCAAGATCGAACCCTGCTCAGAAATGTCCGCGGGAATCTCAATATGCGAGGAAATCTCATAGTCGAATCCCTCGAGCCGAACCAGGCCTTCATGGGTGGTGATGAGAATGCCAGCCAAAACAGGTGATGGTGGTCGCTGTGCCAGGGACCGGGCAGTCCAGGATACGGCGTCTGCCAATACATCCTTTTCAACGCTGAACTTCACGAAAAATCCGCCTTTCGGAACCCATAAGTCTTAAGTCAGGCCAAGAAGGTTGTTCCCTCGCCAAGTTCTTAAGCATAGAGCAGGTAATTGCACGTTTTATCCATCTAATCTTGCCACGCCCTGATAGCGCAACGTCTGCTCAATGAACGAAGTGTGGACGATGCAACAAAAAAATTGTTCTGCACAGGATTTGGCTCGAGGGTGTGGAGTGGACTCGTTATTTGGATGATTAAGGGTTTAAAGGAGAAGTGTTAATAACCCTTGTGGATACTGTGGATAAGGCCTGTAACCCCAGACCCGCCCACGATTGTGCATGTGAACAATCTGTGGTTGAACGTGAGACTCAGTTCCACCATCCTGTTGATACTCAGTTCCACGATTTTTAACGTCCACATGGTTTGCGCACTTATCCGCAGGTCTTCACCAAATCATCCACAGTCTTATCCACACCTGTGATTTCTCGCCGCTAGTGCTCCCGCTGGCTCTGCTTAATCCGGTTGGTTAGCTCGGTGACCTGATTAAAGATCGCTCGACGCTCGGCCATGAGCTCACGGATCTTACGATCTGCGTGAATCACGGTGGTGTGGTCGCGGCCGCCAAGTTCTGCACCAATCTTCGGCAACGACATGTCGGTAAGCTCACGCAGCAAGTACATGGCGATCTGGCGCGCGGTGACCAAAGTACGAGTTCGCGATTTGCTGTTCAGCTCATCAATACTCAGTCCGAAGTACTCTGCGGTCTGCTTGATGATGGTCGACGGCGTGATTTCCTGGGCCCCGTCTTCGCTGATCAAGTCCTTGAGCACGGTTTCGGCCAATGCAAGGTCCACGGGCTGGTTATTCAGCGACGCGAAAGCGGTGACACGGATCAAAGCACCTTCGAGTTCCCGGATATTCGTGGAAATACGCGAAGCAATGTACTCCATGACATCACTTGGAGCTGAAAGATTTTCGGCGTCGGCCTTCTTACGCAAAATCGCAATACGCGTCTCCAGCTCTGGTGGCTGAATATCGGTCAGCAGGCCCCACTCGAAGCGCGAACGCATGCGGTCTTCGAATCCCTGCAGCTGCTTGGGAGGCAGATCAGAGGTGATGACAACCTGCTTGTTGTGGTTGTGCAGCGCATTGAAGGTATGGAAGAACTCTTCCTGGGTAGCGTCCTTGTTGGCCAAGAACTGAATGTCGTCAATGAGCAGAATGTCGACATTGCGGTAAGTCTGCTTGAAACTTGCGCCCTCGTCGTCGCGGATCGAGTTGATGAAATCATTGGTGAACTCTTCGGAGTTCACGTAGCGCACGCGGATGCCCTTGTAGAGATGGCGTGCGTAGTGGCCAATGGCATGCAGCAAGTGAGTCTTGCCCAGACCTGAATCACCATAGATGAACAGCGGGTTGTAGGCCTTGGCCGGCGCTTCGGCAACAGCAACGGCTGCGGCGTGGGCAAAGCGGTTCGATGAGCCGATCACGAAGGTGTCGAAAATGTACTTCGGGTTCAGCCGGCCGAACTCCTGCGAATTCGATGGGGGAGTTGGCTGCGGTGCTGGCTGGGGGCGCGGACCAGGAGTCTCAACGACTGCTGGAGCTGACGGCGCGGCGGCTTTGGCTTCAGGCTCATCTTCTTCGGGCTCATCCGAGAGCGAGAGATCAACGCTGACGGCGCAACGGATCTCGTCCTGGAAGACTTCTCGCAGTGCTTCATCCAGCGGCTCGCGCAGCTGAGTCTGCAGAATATCGCGGGTGAGGTCATTGGGTACCGCAACTAAGAGCGTCGTACCGATTAGTCCCTGAGGTTTAGCCAGCGATACGAAGGCACGGTAACGCGCCTTGACGCGATCATCATCCTCGATCTTCCGGATGACTTGGCGCCAAGAGCTACCAATGCTATTGGTTTCGTCGCTGCTCACTAAGGGCGCCCCGCTTCCGTTTAAATGCAATCTTGGTCACAAGAATCCTGTTTCCAGGCTTCTAAAACGTCGTTTTCTGGACCACGTCTGCATTGATTCTATCCATCATCCACACAGTTATGCACAGCTCCGTGGAAAAACCGGGTGTTATTACTGTGGAAAACGGGTTTTCCCTTGAAATCAAGCGTTTTTCGCTGCGAGATGACTAGCTGTTTTGCGGAAAACTGTGAATTTTCTTTCGTTATGCACAGCCTTAATCCACAAGTCTGGGGTAGATTATTCACAGGCCGACTCTCGAAGTAGGGAGCATGGGCAGAACTCGTGCGCCAATTTGACCTTGCGCGCATAGTTTTCTATTGTTATTCAGTCCTATGCGCATCTTTTTGCGACTTGCTCATTTTTGGAAGAGCCCGCGAAAAAAGCGCATTTTATAAAAAGCACGAGCGTCATCCTGTTGTTATCCAGCTAGCTAGTAACGGGTAGTACGCATCATCTAAAACGTTTTGGAGTGTCACCGTGAGCAAGCGGACTTTTCAGCCTAACAACCGTCGTCGTTCGAAGAAGCATGGCTTCCGCCTTCGTATGCGTACCCGTGCAGGTCGTGCCATCCTTTCGGCACGTCGCGGCAAGGGTCGCACCGAGCTGTCCGCATAAATTTGCGAAACAGCTCTTGGCAGCATGACTTCAACGAGCTCAGCTAAAGAGCAACCCGAAGCCGATGTTGCCTAAGAATCAGCGACTGCGCCTAGCGCAAGACCTTACAGCCACTGTACGTTCCGGCGTCCGAAGCGGACGCCGGAACGTCGTGCTATATGCACGGCACCGAGAAACCGAAGAGTTCCTTGGTGACAGGTTTGGATTCATTGTTTCCAAGGCTGTAGGTATTGCCGTTAAAAGGAATCTCACCAAACGACGAATGCGGGAAATCGCCCACGAGCTGCGGCGCGTGGACGGCGACGTCGATTTCGTCTTCCGTGCACTTCCTGGCGCCGCCGAACTCTCTTGGGAAGAACTCAACTCCCAGGTCAATTCAGCCTTCTCCGCTGTTTTGCGCAAGATTGAGGCGCGCTGATGCGTAAGGACTTAGCTCCGCGTACCGGTTTGCTGTGGTTCATCATCGATATCCCACGCAACATCGTTATCGGGCTGCTCAAGACTTACCGAAAACTCATCTCGCCACTATATGGCGATGTATGCCGATACTTTCCTAGCTGTTCTGCCTATGGGCTCGAAGCAGTGACTCAGCACGGCGTTGTCAAAGGCGCCGGATTGACCACTTGGCGGATTCTCCGATGCAATCCGTGGTCCCACGGAGGCGTCGACCACGTTCCTGAGGGACCGAGGATTTGGCCAGAAGGCAAACTGCCGAGGATCATAGTTCTGAATCATCCTGTGATTCCCGACGATGAAGACGCCGCGGAAAGCGGCCGCAAGGAGCTCGACCACTGATGAACAACTTCCTAGACACGATACTGACTCCGTTTACGTACGTAGTCTCGTGGGTTCTGTGGGCATTCCACGAACTGTTCACCGCGATTGGAATGAACGGGGATTCGGGTGTTACCTGGACCTTGTCGATCATCTTCCTCGTGCTGCTGATCCGTACTTTGCTGATCCCAGTGTTCGTCAAGCAGATCAAGTCCCAGCGCGCGATGCAGGCACTGCAGCCTGATCTGCGCAAGCTGCAGGCCAAGTACAAGGGCAAGACCGACCAGATGTCGCGCCAGGCTATGGTTCAGGAGCAGCAGGCGCTGTTCAAGAAGCATAAGACCAACCCGCTGTCTTCCTGCTTGCCCCTGCTCGTGCAGATGCCGTTCTTCTTCGCGCTGTTCCGCGTTCTGAACGAAGCCTCCCGCGCCAGCGATGATGGACGTTCGATCGGCGCTCTGTCCGCTGAGCACATCCGCAGCTTCGACAATTCCTCGATCCTGGGCGCTCCGCTGTCCGAGACCTTCTTGGGCACCATCAATTCCGGTGCCATCAACTGGGCAGTGATCATCGTTGCGGTGGTCATGATCCTTGCAATGACCGCATCGCAGTTCTTCACCCAGCGACAGCTGATGACCAAGAACATGAGCAAGGAGGCCCTCGAGGGCCCGTTCATGCAGCAGCAGAAGATGATGCTGTACATCCTGCCCCTGGTCTTCGGTATCGGTGGTATCAACTTCCCAATCGGTGTGCTGATTTACTGGACCGCTTCGAACCTGTGGACCCTGGGCCAGCAGTTCTGGGTTATCCGCAACAACCCGACCCCTGGTTCGGAAGCAGAGCGCGAACTTAACGCTCGCCGCGCCGCCAAGGGCCTGCCTCCAGTAGGCGTGAAGAAGGAAGACGCTGATGCCGCTGCCGCCGCCGCGGCAGAGCAGCAGGCCAAGGGCCAGCGTGAACAGCCGCAGCGCAAGAACCGTCGAAAGAAGAAGTAGCCATGACTGCAACTGAGAACATCGACGCACCAGAACTGGAAAACCAGATCGAAGACGACCAGGAAGTTCTGGACGAGGGCGACGTCGCCGCCGACTACCTCGAAGAGCTTCTGGACATTGCAGATCTGGACGGCGATATCGACATCGAGATCCGCGGTGGCCGCACCTACATCTCGATCCTTGCCGAGGACGCAGACGCCTCGTTGGAGAGCCTCGTAGGCAAGGATGGAGAAGTCCTCGATGCCCTCCAGGAACTCACCCGGCTGGCAGTGCTCACTGCTACCGGTGAACGTTCGCGCTTGATCCTGGATATTGCCGGCTACCGCGCAGAGCGCGCAGAACTGCTCCGCAAGATCGCTGAAGATGCTATTGCGTCGGTACGCGAAACCGGCGAGAAGACCCACTTGGATCCAATGAGCGCCTACGAGCGCAAGCTCGTGCACGACGTGATCGCCGATGCAGGACTGCACTCGGAATCCGAGGGTGAATCGACCCGACGCCATATCGTTATTTCGGTACTGGACAGCTAAGAACCATCACGCGAGAGCGTGCTGATCGACCTAAGGACCAACGACCATGACTGAGGACCTCAGCCTTACTGCAGAAGAGACCCTGGCTGCCGAGAAGATCTTCGGTGACCGCCTGGATCTTGCCAAGCGCTATGTGGAGCATCTGGCGACCTCGGGCATTGAGCGCGGGCTTCTTGGCCCACGGGAAGTACCCCGTCTGTGGTCCCGTCACGTGCTCAACTGCGCCGTGATCGAAGAGGTCATGGAGAAGGACGCCGAGGTAGCCGACGTAGGCTCCGGTGCTGGCCTTCCAGGGCTCTGCTTGGCAATTGCCCGCGCGGACCTCAAATTGACGCTTATTGAGCCTCTGGAGCGCCGCTGCATCTGGCTCTCCGAGGTTATCGATGATCTGGGTCTGGACAACGTCACCGTGATGCGTGGCCGTGCAGAGCAGATGGTCGACGTCGTCAACGCACGCTATGTCACGGCCCGTGCCGTATCTGCTCTGACCAACTTGGCTGGATTGACTATTCCATTGCTACACGGACAGGGCGAGCTCATCGCCATCAAGGGCCGCTCCGCTGTCGAAGAGATCGCTAAGGCTACCAAGGCGATCCGCAAGCTTGGCGGCAGGGAAACCGAAGTGCTCACTGTGGGCGAAAGTATCCTTGCAGAGCCAACCACGGTGGTTCGCATCAAGGTTGGCTAAGGTTGACGCGATAGTCTGTTAAATAGTTATAGAAGCGAAATGGCTTTCATCCTCATAGTTTTCGAGGATGAAGCCATTTCGCAATCTGCATGACTTGTTTTGAATGTTTCACGTGAAACATTATCGGTGCACGCCATGAGCATTAGGTGCATCAATTCACGAGGAGGAGTTTTACCTTTGTCTAAGACTAAGGATTCATCGGATAGCGCGTTTGATTTCAACGACTCGTCCTCGCCTTTGGCTACTCAGATAGCTAGTGAACATCGTCGTCGCGAAGCTTTGGAGGCCCGCAAGGTGCCAATGCCTGAGAAGACCCGCTATTTCACCATTTCCAACCAGAAGGGTGGCGTAGGCAAGACGACGACCACGGTCAACCTTGCCGCCGCCCTGGCCAAGGGCGGGCTAAACGTCCTGGTCATTGATATCGACCCGCAGGGCAACGCTTCTACCGCGCTGGGCATTGAACACCACGCTGAAGTAGACAGCATTTATGACGTGTTAATCAATGATCTTCCATTGGCTGACGTAGTAGCCACATGCCCAGACTTGCCAACCCTGCAGGTCGCTCCTGCAACCATTCACCTGGCAGGCGCTGAAATCGAGTTGGTTTCATTAGTAGCCCGCGAACAGCGCCTGCAGCGCGCCCTGGATGACTACGCGCGTACCCGCCAGCGCAAGGGGCTGCCTCGCTTGGACTACGTCTTCATCGACTGCCCACCAAGCCTAGGCCTGCTGACCGTTAACGCCTTCGTTGCCGCTCGTGAAGTTCTCATCCCAATCCAGTGCGAGTACTATGCGCTCGAGGGCCTGAGCCAGCTACTGAAGAACATTGAAATGATCCAGAAGCATTTGAACTCCAAGCTGACGGTTTCGACGATACTTCTGACCATGTACGACGGTCGCACGAATTTGGCCGCGCAGGTCGCCAACGAAGTCCGTGAGCACTTCCCAGAGCAGGTGCTCAAGGCCGTCATCCCTCGTTCGGTACGAATCTCTGAAGCGCCGAGCTACCAGCAGACCGTCATTACTTATGATCCAAATTCGACTGGTGCATTGTCGTACTCCGAAGCAGCCGTAGAGATGGCTGAACGAGGCGCGTAAGACCTTATAAATACGTTTCACGCTGGAAAAGATCATCCCCTTAGATTTTCGTTTGTTTTTCCAGATCTATCTGATGCGGATGCGAGATTCGTACGGTGAGAGCCACGGCTGAAGCACTGTGCGCATCCCCGGTTCAAAGCCAAAAAACAGTAGACTAGTCTCGGGCTGAAATTTCGGATGAAAGGGCGTGCGAAGAACATGGCAGATAAGAAGCGGGGATTGGGCAGGGGACTGGGTGCCCTTATTTCCAGCTCACCGGCGACGGCGGCTCCTGAGGAAAACCAGAATGTTTCACGTGAAACAGCTCCTGTAGAACCGGCCGCGGAAGCGTCGAAGTCGCGCGCTACACGTCCTGTCGATATGTTCTTTGAACCGGGACGCAAGTCCTCGGCACCTAAGGCGCCAACCACTCCCGCAAAGCCGGCAAAGCGCGCTCGCGCAACTATGCCTGGCTTGAATACAACTCTTGGGGGAAAGAATACCTCTGCACCTCAGGAAGACGCATCAGCTGAGAAACCAGCACCTAAGAAGACCGAGCCGCAACCTGTAAAATCAGACTCTCCCGATCTTGTCGAAGTTCCTGGCGCACAGTTCGCTGAACTCGACGTCCAGCTGATTCACCCAAATCGCAAGCAGCCGCGTACCAACTTCGATCAGGAGCACATGGATGAACTCATCCATTCGATCCGCGAAATTGGATTGCTTCAACCTATCGTGGTCCGCCCTTCCCGCGAGAAAGATGACGCTCCGTATGAGCTGGTCATGGGTGAACGCCGTTGGCGCGCGACACAGGCGGCTGGCCTAGCGACTATCCCGGCCATTATCCGCGACACGCATGACACCGATCTGTTGCGCGACGCCTTGCTCGAGAACCTGCATCGCTCACAACTGAATCCACTGGAAGAGGCCGCTGCTTATCAGCAGCTTCTAGAAGAGTTCAATTGCACCCAGGAAGTGCTTTCAGAACGAATCGGACGTTCCCGTTCGCAGATTTCCAATACGATTCGCTTGATGAAACTACCTCCACTCGTTCAGCGTCGTGTTGCGGCTGGCGTTCTTTCTGCCGGTCATGCGCGCGCGTTGCTAGGACTGTCGAACAACGAAGTCATCGAGCAGCTGGCTCAGCGAATCATCAATGAGGGCTTGTCCGTGCGCGCGACCGAAGAAGCAGTGGCACTGAGTGACGACAAGCCACGAAAGCCAGCAAAGAAGGCGCGAGAGACCCAGCGCAATGAACGCCTGGACTTCCTGGCAACTTCGCTCGCGGACCGCTTGGACACTAACGTCAAGATTCAGCTTGGCAGCCGCAAGGGCAAAGTCAGCATCGAGTTCGCTTCGGTGGATGATCTGAACCGCATCATGCAGGTTATTGATCCGACTATGAACTCGTAATTTCATGAACTGGCGCATGTTTCACGTGAAACATGCGCCTTTCTTGTATCTAGAGCCTGTGTTTCACGTGAAACAAATACTCCATGCGAGGTTACTGCCAACAAAGTATGAGGGCGGCACATGGAGATGAATCGTTGGTGGGTAGGAAACCGCTGCTGTCCATAAACGGATACTTAGGTGTGCCCTCATAGCTTTCGCATCAAATGGATCATGAACCACAGCAAGCATAAAACTGATTGTTGGCATCCGCCGTTGGCTTATCAAAGAGGGAACGTACACGCCGATGGCATGAGCACGAAGTAGCCACGGCGCTGTCCAGAAATGTAGAGAAAGCAGGACACACCGTACCAGGTTCGGGATTGGCACCGCATCGCTGAGCCGAGCCCTTCACCTCGCTTCGTAACCATTCTCCGATGCCTGCTCCTGAGGATCAGCGAGCCATTCAGTTTAGGTCACCGAAATGCCTCCACTTAATGAATTCTACGGAGAACGGGAAGAGGATAGAACGCATGATTCGACCCGCCTGGCTGCGGGAACTACCCCAGCGGATACGGATTTGGGCAGCCAGTATTCTGCTTGGTAGGACATCCGGGGCGATAGGTGCCGCATTTGGTGCACAGTATTCCGGCTACCTTCCAGTGCGAAGGAGAACACAAGGTGCGATCAGTAGAGACACTGATGGTTTTCGCGGTCTATCCCTGCCTGGCTTTACTCCATCTAATGCGCAGTGGCATGTGTCAGCCATGCTTCTTAGATTGTTCGAGGACTGATGTGCAAGGGAGCCAGGATGCTGTCCGCAACTGAGCACAACTCCGAAAACCTTGGACCGAGAAGCCGTATCGGGCGATTCCAAGGGTACGTTTCATCGTTCTTGCTTAGGGCAGATATGCAACGGCGTTGAGCAAGGACTGCATACAGCATGTTCTGGAACAGCAAGATCAGATAGTCAGGCATACCGTGATGACTCTCTGAGCAGCAAGGTGGGCGTATAGCGACGCCACGAGAGCCGGGAGTCGGGTAGGGGAGAGGAAGGCTCGCACGAAGGCCGTGAAGGGCCAAGGAAGGCCGCTATGGACTTATGGCAGGACCAACCGGGGGCAAGTTCGGAGGGGTGCCAACGCTAACTGAATGCTAACCATTGAACGACTTTTGAATATTCACCCCACCTGATCCATTCAACAGACATTCTGAGGGAAGGATCAATGTGGAACAGTACGCAGAGATCCGTCGACTGCATTGAGCAGAAGGCGTGCCAATAACGGCGATCTCGCGGCGACTTGGCATCGCACGTAACACCGTATGCTCAGCATTGGCAGTCACCGAGTCTGCAAATGACCTGCAGACGAAGCGTGGTTCCATCGCTGACGCTTTCGAACCAGAAACCCGCAGGCTGGTCTGCGAGTATCCGCGCATGCCGACGACGGCCATCGACGAACGAATCGAATGAACGAATTCCATCTCCACGTTGAAGAACCGGGTCGCACTGATATGTCCGGAATACACGAACGTGGGCCCTGCGGACCGGTTGGTCCACGAATCAGGGCAAGCCGCGCAAGTGGATCTGTGGTTCCCCAAGCCACGGACACCTGTCGGATCCGACCAGGCTCTGATGCTGCCGGAGCTAATGATGAGGCTGTCGCATTTGAGGGTGTTCAAAGCGCTGATGATTCCTAGTTGGCAATGCCCGGATCTGAGCGTTGGGATGTGGAGCTAGAACGACGATGATGACGCGGTCCTCAAGAGCAGAATCTGGGACCGTGAATCCGCGATTCGGAAGCAAAAGGAAAGTCACGGAAGCCAATTCAGTGCTTGCCGAGCTGCTGGCTAGCAGGACCATTCTGGCTCCACCGAGAGATTCTGAGTTCAAAGAGCAAACCGAATGCAACCAGTTGCTTGAATCCTCTTTCCTTCAGAATCTCAGCAAACAGCTCGACGGGTGTCTACCGAAAGCCCATGTACACCGTTCAGCCCGATCCAGGTCCGGAGCATCGACCGGTCGCCGTAGGCTCTAGGCACAATGATCATCTCGCCTTCGACGCCATCAGTACCGGGCTCAGCCATCGGGCACGATGGAGAAGGACCCATGGCATGAGTCTGGGCCGCAATAATTAATTGGTGCATCCTTCAGACATTGGCCGGATTGTTGATTCCACGGTGACCATGGATAGAGGGTCTGCGGCCAGCCGGTGGTGGCTGATCCTCCGCGGTGCTGGACAAGCTGAATACTGGACTTTTCGAGAGCCGCCAATATTGCGGTTCTGAGCCACCCAGTATTCTGTCCGCGCGCGCCGGTGGTTGCGTCTTGCTGATGGATGAGTGGCTTTTGGATCCTCCAGCCGGCGGGTTGCTGAGAATCATCTTCGAGCTCATAGGGCGGCGGTATGACGCTGCATCCACCATTTTCTGTACGCAGTACAAGCAATCGGATTGGCGTGCCCGGCTGGACACTGGTGCGTTAGCCGACGCGATCATGGATCATGTCGTGCACGATACGATTTGGGTTGAGACCGGTGGGCTCAACATGTGTGAGGTGTACTCTCGGCCGGAGCATTAGCCACGGGGCGTTGATTCGATGGAATCCTCGTTCAGGACTGCCTGCCGGACTGATGATCCGGCAGGTGGCTCTAAGGGAGACTATTGGGTGGATCTGAACCACAATAACGACTGGCCCAGAAGCGCAATATTGGGTGGCTCTCAAACCACCGAATATTCACAAGCACCAGATGATTACCGATCCGGCACATGTGCAGATTACTGCGTTGTGCGTTGAGCAAGATTCGACGCACAACCGTTATCTGGCCACGACCACGGCTGCGTGGTCGCGTCACGCTAGGTATCGGCCGGCAATAGAATCCCTTGCCTGGACATCCACGACTTTCATGATGACCAGTAATGCGTACTTCTGAAGAAACGATTGAGCAGTTGGCGAGAGCCATGAAAATGCCATCAATCTGTCGGACGTGCAAGTAGCATGTTGATCCAGCACATGATGAGGGATGGGCTCGTGAAGCCTGCCGGGCCAGGACGGCGATCATCCCGACAGCTATGCTCGTGACCTGTAGAGGACCGCCAGGGGCGGTGAATACTAACTCGCGTATTGCGCTGGGTGTCAAAGCCTACCGGCAGTGGTATCCAATGCTCTTTGATGAACAGCTCTGGCTGCGAGTAAAGGTTGGTGGCGGCGCATCACGGAGGGAAATCGACTCATGAGTTGCTGCGTCTTATGCAATACAAACTGTTGATCATCGTCAAGGTGGATTACATTCCATTCGGTGCTGCGGCCGTTGATGCAGCTGATCGTTATTAACAGAAGTCGGTGCTAACCAGGTCCAATCCGCCGATTGTCCGCTGGGGTGAGGCCAATGGTGCCGAGATTGATGCCCCGGCGAATACTGATTGCTTGGTTCACCCTGAGGAGAGGCTGTCTTCGCCTAACCATCCATATCGGGCGAAGAACCGTCCGGTTTGCTGACCAATGCCGAGCTGGCGTAGGGAGAATTGGACGGTACAGGTCCGATTCCGTTTGACGATAAGAAGGCGATCTTCAGTTGGCGTTGCGGGCATGACCGGAACTTCTTATGTCGAATGCGCCATGCCGTGCGATGGGGGAGTGGTACTAGCCCTTCCCGAAGCCATTACGCGCACCCTGAACCAGGGCACGCTGATGAGAATCAACGACTCCATTAAGATTCCTGACGCAGGTGTGGGATTAACATTGGTGCGCACCCTTGCCGAATCGACGTCCAGATCTCTAGAAATCCGAGTTCGAGCTGTCATGAAATCGTGTCACCGTCTCTCGAATTTCTTGAATCGGCGACTGCGACTGGTGGGGGGGGCGGAACCGCAACATGGACACTGAAAGCAGCTGCCTTGAAGCAACGTTTCACGTGAAACATAATCCAGACCCCCTTCGAACCTGCTGACGTCTGCGAAGCGAAACGTGTTTCACGTGAAACATTAACTAGACCGCCCTTTGATTGTCCTGAATTCAACGATGCGCTTGCTGTTTCACGTGAAACAACCAGAACGACCTGAAAGCAAATGCAGGTTTGACGTTGCACAGAATGGAGCGGCCACGCACGACCTGGGCACCCCGCCCCCGAGATGAATAGCTAATGATGCTATACCCACTACCCGCAGGCTGACAGCCTTTGCTGAGATGAGGCATAAGAAGCTTGCTGAATACATGCGTAGCCCTGTACGAGCGCCGGAGAGGACCTGTCTGGCCGGTGCCTACGTGAGAGGACAGTGATCAGTCTGCGGCTTGCGGCGCGGACATGAGGAAGTTCGTTCCAGCGCCAAAAACCCGGCGAGCACGCACTGCGTGCAGGAAAGTAAGAGCGTCGCGAGATGCCGAGGGATAACTTGACCCTTGGTCCCATACGCGCGGAAGGTGAAGCCTGGATACGATCGTCCAACCACTTCAACGCCAGCAGCTGACAGGAGGAAATGACGCCAAGGCCCTAGGGAGGGGTCGAGGCAACAGATGGCCAGAAAGCCTTAGGAGTGACTTATGAGGCCGCAGAAGCGCGTCCTAGGCGGATGTATGGGTCTCCGGGACCCCTGTCGGGCATGAGCGGCCCGGCATCGCTCCAGATCCCGCTCATGAGTGAATATTAGTAGGTTTGGGGACCACCCAATATTGCCTTTGGGAGCCAGCGTTATTGCCGTTGGGGACCAGCAGCTGCCCTGAAGGGTGCCACTGGCCGCCAACGGTGTTCCTCTCTATGCGAGGTTCAACTGCTCACGCATGTTGTACGTCCCGGTTTCGAACCACGTCGTATTGTGAATGATTCGATCCATAATCGCGTCCGCATGCACCCCAGAACCAAGCCGCTGATGCCAGTCCTTCTTCTGATACTGGGTGCAGAACACTGTCGACGACGCACCATATCTTCGCTCCATCAGCTCCAACAGCATGCGCAGGAAATCCCCGCCAGGCCGGTCCAACAGCCACTCATCAATGACAAGCAGCGTGTATGCCCCGTACTTCTTCAAGAACTTCGAAGCACCTAAAAGGCTTATCTTGGGCCTGAACCCATTCCTCTTCCAAATCAGGCATTCGAATATAGAAGGTGCGGATCTGATTTCGGCACGCCTGCTTTGCCAACGCGCACCCCAAATAGGACTTCCCCGAGCCAGTAAAGCCTTGGAAGACCACATTGTGGTTCTGCGCAATGAAGCCGCAGCTGCCCAACGAAGCAAGAGTGACCTGATCCAAGCCACGCTCCTCCACAAAGTCCAATGTTCGCAGGTCAGCGTCCGGGTAGCGGAGTCTGGCTCGACGGATTAGACCGCCCACTCGGTTGGTATCGTAGGCCGAATGGGCTTCATCCACCGCCATCCGCATCCGCTCGTTGAAACGCAAGCTCATGCTCAGTGCCTCATCCTGCGCCTCGATCGCGTGCAGCAGTTCCACGGCACCCATCTCACGCAGCTTTCGCTTAGTCTCCAGGTCCAAGCCGCTCATCGCTGGCCCCCGGCGTAGTACGCGCTACCGCGAACATAACCACCAGTTTCAGGAACATCAGATGTCTGCCTCACCGGTTTCTGGTCCTGCCCCGTCTCCAGAATCGGGTGCAGGTGAGCGTACCGCGGTGAACGAATCGAACTGTCCAAAGCTATCTGGCACGCCGCTTCTAGCCGGCCCGCACTGTATTTCCGGCTCAACCGCAGCACCGCCAATGCCGGATTCAACGCTTGCTCCTCTACCGGGACCGAGGCGAAGATCCGGTCAACAACCTCCACAGTCTTCACCCCGCACCGTTGCGCCCAAGCTCGTACGCGGACCGGGTCCCACTGGGTGAAACGGTGCTCCGCCGGAATATCTGCCTCGTTCGTCTGGTACTGGTTCACGCTCGTGGCCGGCAGCAGAAGATGGCTGCTCAAGCGCTGTTGTCCTCTGAAGATCTCGACCACGGTGTCGGTGATACGCAGGTCCACACTGGCACCAAGGTGGGCCACCGGCACCGAGTAGTAGTTCCGTTTGAACGAGACGTAGCTGTTCTTCGCGACTTTCCGCCCGTAAACCCACGAACTGATCTCGTAGGGTGCTGCTGGCAGCGGGCGCAGCAGTGGCTGCTCATGCTCACGGAACACACTGGTACGGGAACCGGCACGTTTCTGGAAGGGCTGCGCGTTATAGGCCTCTACCCGTTCTCGGATCGCCTGGCGTAGCTCATCGAGAGAGGTGAAGGACCGGTGGCGCAGTCCAGCGATGACCCAGGTCGCGATGTGGCCCACAGTGTTCTCCACGCTGGCTTTGTCCTTCGGCTTGCGAACCCGACCCGGAAGAACTGCGGCGCAGTAGTGGGCTGCAAAATGCCGATAGGCGTCGTTGAGTACGATCTCTCCTTCGGCAGGGTGACGGGTCACGCCTGTTTTCAAATTGTCCGGAACAATCCGGGGAACACTGCCACCGAAAGCATCGAACATGCCCGCATGGGCTCTGAGCCACGAATCCTGACTCATGTTCAAGGTCGCTTCGACGAAGGAATATCGGCTGAACGGCAGGCAGGCGACGAACAAATACACCTTGGCCGGCACCCCGGTGTTCGGGTCATTCAGCATCATGGTGGGACCTGACCAGTCCACTTCCACGCTCATGCCGGCCTTATGCTCGACTCGGGAGGCGACGTTCGATTCCAGCACGAAGCGCTGGTAACTCTTACAGAACCGGTCATATCCCATCGTCGGTTCACCGTGGCTTCGGTGCTCGTCTACGTACTCGCTGTGCAGGAGCTTGAGCGTGACACCGACCTTCGCCAGTTCCTTGTGGACGCGTACCCAGTCCGGTTGGACAAAGACGCTGTCATGCGTACCCCGTCCGGGGAATAAACGGTCATAAACAGTAGATTCTGGTATTTCTCGGATCATATCCCAGTCAAGGTTTTCGCGGTCTGCGGCTTCGAAAACGGCAGCAACGCTACGTCGGGAAAACCCTTGAGAGGTGGAGATTGAGCGTTGGGAGAACCCTTGGGAACGAAGCTGAAGGATCGGCTTCGTCTGAATCTTTCGTACCATTGGAAATGGCTCCTTTCACCATGTGGCCCTCACATGGTGGAAGGAGCTTACTTTGTGGTCCCCAAGGGCGCTACAGGTGGTACCCATTCGGAATAATCGTGGTTCAAGTCGGTGTGGTACCCAAATGCAATATCAATGGCTCCCAAGCAGGCAAATATTCAATGAGCAAGGTGAGCGAAGGGAAATCCAGAAGGATCACAACCTTCAATCCAAGAGAGTAGGAGGATTAGCGGTGAAATAGGTTCACTAGAGTCTCCGCAAACCCGGCTCAACCCGCTCCTGCTTTTGTCCCGGTTCGAAGGAACTATTCACTAGAAAAAGCCCCAAGGTAACTAGCGCGGGAATTCGGACCAAGCTGTCCATGCACCAGCCGCGCAATAGGTAGGCATGATGCCGTGGAGTGCGAAGCCCCAGGTGCCGAAGCCCGTAGTAGTGATCAACCTAAATTTCTCAGGGTTGGAGAACTGGGCGAAGACCTCCATTAATTGAAAGGCAAGAGAACCTGAAGGAGGGAAGCGTGTGAATGAAAGAACTTATATGTGGGGTTAGTACTGGCCCTCGGGGAAACCGACTTCCCGAAAGATAGGTAGCGCGCTGTTCAGAGTTAGTTGATTGCACTAGGACCTAGTGCAGAATTGCAATGACCTGATCAGAGAGAAACCCCTCCGATCACTAGCAGATTGGAGATTCAGGCCTTCTCTTCGTGAGTCGACAGTAGGGCAACGAGCATGAGTCTAAGGCCTTTGTCCCTGATGCAGGTTCTACCGGCAAGCTTCGCCCCGATGGGTATGAACAGCTATTCAGCGATGATGTGGCTCGTTCGCTCCACGGCAATCGACCTCAGATTCATTCAATCTTCGACAGGTCGCACCTCATCATTACCCAGCGGCCCATGTGACAGTTGCGCAGTGGGTGATGACGTATCGGCACGAAACATGGTTTGGGCCGCAGCAACTGACTTACGACAACAACTCACAAGCCGAAAGATTCTGTTCTGCTTACTGCGTGCCAGTTTAGCCAGAGAACGTCCTCAGGAACTCGTTGCTGAACCGTTCGGACTTTGGAGGAGATAGCATCATGGATTCTGACGATTGACGGCGAAACAGTAGGCTCAGTGAGCAACCAGTGGATACGCGGAAGGGGAGTGCTCCGCTAATTCCCTGGAACTCCGTTAGCCCTGGCAGTTCTCACTGCGCGTTGAACCCTCCCCAATAATCAAGACCAAGAGATGCTGTTCCAGCTAAAGACGCCCATGAAAACTGAGTGTCGCGGCGACACGGGGATGCGGCAGTCGGCATGGCCTGGATTATCCATGGACAGAATTTGACGCAATTTCGACCGGAAGCGGATAGTCCCATGAGGAATTGGTTTTGGCTGCCTCTCAGAAAGCACATCCAATCAGCTAGCATGTGCGGCGTATCCGGATGCGTTTCCGCGGCCCTTCACAGTGCAGTCTGGAATTGTGGGCCGAAGTTGAAGGGCTAGAAATACGGCGATTGCGGATCGCTGAATTTTGCATAGGACATCAAGATTCAGAATTCGGGAACCTGTCTAGGTGGCCAGAGAAACGATCAAATGCGAACCCGAACTTGCCGGGTCCATTGCTGAGCATGAAATGCGCATCTTGGCTGACGGGTGCCAAAGAACTGTGCAAAGCGTCATAGAACAGAGCCAGAATAATAAAAACAAATATTTTACCTTGGATATTCGCAACAGCATGTCAAAAGGGCCTTCAGATGAAGAACCGGCTCAACCTGAGCTGGGGTAAGGCTCGGAAACGGCCAGAAAACGAAAGCAAGTGAACTTCTCGCGGCGCCACGGTTAAATAAGAAGTGGGGACCAACCTTGCGGTTGATCCCCACTTCAATCATGTTCTTGGCTTACAGGTATTCTGCGAAGTCCTTTTCGATGACAGCCTTCGGCTTGGCACCGATGGAAGTAGCGACATGCTCGCCGCCCTTGAAGACGTATACGGCTGGGATGCTGGTGATGCCGTACTTCGCGGCAATTGCCTGGTTCTCATCGACGTTGACCTTCACGACGTCGACCTTCGCAGCGTGCTCTTCTGCGATCTGATCCAGGATTGGACCGAGCTGGCGGCAAGGGCCGCACCATTCAGCCCAGAAATCGACGATCACTGGCTTGTCGGCATCCAGGACATCGGCCTGGAAGGTTGCTTCAGTTACTGCTTTTGCGTTGCTCATGAGAGACAACCCCTTTCTGAGAAAACTATTAGGCGGTAGCGAGGGTTTCGGAAACGTTGGCCAGGTAGTGCTCCACGTCCTGGGCCGCGGCGCAGCCCGAGCCGGCCGCGGTAATGGCCTGGCGGTAGGTGGAATCGATGACGTCGCCGGCGGCGAAGACACCTGGCAGCGAGGTCTTGGATGTGCGGCCTTCAACGGCGATGGTGCCTTCGGAAGTCAGCTGCAGCTGGTCCTTGACCAGATCCACGCGTGGGTCGTTGCCGATGGCCACGAAGATACCGGTGACATCCACGGTGGATTCTTCGCCGCTGGTGCGGTTCTTCACAACCAAGCCTTCGACCTTATCGGCACCGTTGATGCCGATGACTTCGGAGTCCCAGATGAACTCGATCTTCTCGTGGGCCAGGGCGCGGTCGGCCATGATCTTCGAAGCGCGCAGCTCGTTGCGGCGGTGCACGACGATGACCTTGGAGGCGAACTTGGTCAGGAACAGTGCTTCTTCCATGGCGGAGTCGCCACCGCCGATCACGGCGATTCTCTGGTCGCGGAAGAAGAACCCGTCGCAAGTGGCGCACCAGGAGACGCCATGGCCAGAGAGGCGCTTTTCATCCTGAAGGCCCAGCTCGCGGTAGGCGGAGCCGGTGGAGACGATGACAGCACGAGCACGGTAGATGGTGCCGTCAGCCAGGGACAGCGTCTTGATTTCGCCTTCGAGGTTCATTTCGGTGACGTCGTCGAAGAGAATCTCGGCGCCGAAGCGTTCGGCTTGCTTCTGCATGTTGTCCATCAGGTCTGGGCCCATGATGCCCTCGGGGAAGCCTGGGAAGTTCTCCACGTCGGTGGTGTTCATCAGTTCGCCGCCGGCAGTGACTGAGCCGGCGATGACTAGTGGGTTCAGATTCGCACGGGCGGTGTAAACCGCGGCGGTGTAACCGGCCGGACCGGAGCCGACAATGATGACGTCGCGGATTTCGTCGTTCTGTGCTGAAGTCACGGGGGTAGAACCCTTTCGTTCTAATAATGCGAGGTGGATAGCAAGGTCTAACCTCACTATCCACCTCAACGCATTGCTTTCGTAAAAAATTCCGCTTCTATTACTTGGCGGAGAATTCACCGATCTGGAGACCGAATGGACGTGAATCATTGCCGCCGGATGCCTTGCGAGGCAGGTCGGTGATGTCCAGGAACACGTGGGTTCCTTCCATGTAGTCCTTGTCGTCGTCCTTGGCAGTTACCGATACCGAAGGACCGGAGAATGAACCCTTGGCTACCGACTTGGCATCGCCCAGGTCTTCGGATTCGCCGACGAGGATTTCGTAGTTGCCGCCGGTGCCGTTCAGGCCCTCTAGATTGACCTCGGAGATCTTGGACTTCTCGTCCAGTTCCAGGATGAAGACCATGTTGGAAGCGAAGCCGCCAAAATCAGCGGTGGTGTACGAGTACGTTGAGTAGGTGCTCGAGGCGTTGCCGTCGATCATCTGGCCCAGCTTGCCATCGGTTTCGGAGTTCAGCTGCTGATTGCCGGGAACCAGGCGGGATACGTCGTCGATCTTCGGAGCAGGCAAGGCGTCCTCGGTTGAGTCCTTTTCCTTCTCCGTCTCGGATGGCTTTTCCGGGGACTCCACGGCAGTTGGCTGCTCGCCATCGGCGGTGGTGTTCTTGTCCCCACCAAGGAAGTTGAAAGCGAACACGACTGCAACAATCAGCACGATGAGCAAGACGGCGCCAACCAGCAGGCGAGTTCCCTTGGAACCGCCTTCTTCCTCTTCCTCTTCGCCGACCTGGGGGTCCTGGGCAGGAGCATTCTTGGCAGCTGCGGGGAAGGTCGAGGCTTTCGGGGCAGCGGCAGCGGCGGCACCCGCAGCGGAGCCTGCGCCGGCTACGGCTCCAGCTGCTGCAGCCTTCTTCTTTGCCGGCTTCTCATCTTCCTCGGCAGGCTTCTGGGTAGGCTTGGCCGGCGTCTTGCCCTTGGACTGCGCAGCGGCAGCCAGGGCCGCAGTTGCGGTGACATTAGGCTCGTCTTCGTCTTCCAGGCGGGACACCTTCGGCTTGTCTTCGGCCGCTGGCTTTTCAGCTGGCGCAACCGGGGTAGCCATGGTGTCGGGAACCTGCTCATTAGGCGCAGTCTGGTCGAACTGTTCTTCTTCAGGCTGTTCCTGGTTCTTTTTGCCGAACCGGTTCTTCAGTCCCGCGAAGCCACCAGCCAAGGCGGAACCGATCTTGCCCTGCTGCTCTGGTTCGTCTTCGTACTGCAGCTGGTCGTAGTACTCGTTGTCGTCCTCATAGGTCTCTGGGACGGCCTGGCGGGACTCGCCGAAGATCTCGGTGCCCAGGGTGTCGGTGAAGAACGGCTCAACATATGGAGCGTCGTCGGTTTCCAAAACCAGGTCCAGCAGGTCCGAGGAACGCGCGGTGTTGGCGACGAGGTAGGTCTGGTTGGCATCGGTGATGCCCAGATCCAGCACCTGAACGTTCGAAGCGCGCTCGCCCATGGCGATTTCGCGTGCGCTCGTTGCCAGCTGCGATGAATTCTCCACGGAAGCCACCATGATGCTGACCGAGCGGTTCAGTACCTGGTCTACGCCACCGAGTACCAAGTCTCCTTCAGCTGATGAAAGGACACTCTCGGTTACTTGGTAGCGACCGCTGAGGACAGAGCCGACATCGATTGGCTGCGACACGTGCATCTCCAAGGGGTTGATTTTGGTTCGGTGGCGGTCCACGGACCACCACCTGCCATGTTACCGGTCAGATCAAGCTATTTGGTGCCTATTTGCCCAGAATCACTAGCAAGTTTCAGCGGACCATCAGCGATTGAGTCCCGGGATTCTGCGAAGGATCGGACCCAGGAACGACTGGAGCTCCGGGACCTTGGTTTTGTACAGCAAGCCAATGAAGACGATGCCCATCACCAGCGCGACAATAGCCACCGAAACCAGGGCGCTGAATACGGAGTCGTAGGCGAATCCGAAGTTGAATCCACCCAGCAGCCAGAGCGCGATGCATCCAATGATGGAGGAGAGCGTAGCCATCCAACCGACTCGAATGTAGGTGTCGATGACAGAGGAAACACCGTAGTTGCCGTAGCGGCGCTTGATCAGATAGTGGGTGCCGATGCAGGTCAGCACGTTGGTCAAGCCGTAGATGAAGGCAATGGCGGCGGCGATATGCAGCGGATCGACCACGGCTGCAGCGGCGAACGCCAAGATCAATCCGAGCCCGGCGGTGGCCGACTGGATCAGCATCGGGGTGCGGGTATCTTCCTCTGCGTAGAAGACACGCAGCATGAAGAACTGCAAGGACTTGAACGGCAGCCCAAGCGCGGTGAGCACCAGCAGCTGCCCGAGAGCGCCCGCGGCCTGCGCAGCATTCTCGGAGTTGCCGGCAAAGAGCCTGCCTAGCGGTCCGGCCAGCACGATGAAGACCAGCGTGCAGAACACGATAGGGATTGCGGTGGAGCGCATGCCCTGATTGAGCAGCTTGCCAACATCCTTGCGGCGGTTCTCGGTGAATGCCCGGGCGAAGTCGTTGAACAGCACGGTGGCGACGGTCAGCGCGAACAGGGAGTGCGGCAGCACGGTGATCAACTGCGAGGTGTTCAAGGCGTACTCGCCGGCTACCGAGGCGGCCTGTTCGGGAGGCAGCTGCGCTCGAGCCGCGGTAGCTCCGGACACGATCTTGGAGTACACCAGCGAGGAGAGATTGCCGATCACCATGGCCGCCAGGGTCCAGATCGCCAGCTTGCCCACGTGGCGCAGTCCCATGCCGCGCCATTGGAAGTCCAGTGTCAGTTTCAGCCCGGTCTTCTTCAGTGGCCAGAACAGCGCCACCGACTGCAATACGATACCCAAGGTGGCACCGCCAGCCAGCCACATGGTCTTGACGCCGCTCCAATCCTGCATCGGGTCGCCCGAAGAGTAGGCGCCGAAAGTCAGGATGAAAGCGCCAATGACGATCAGCTGGATGATGTTGTTGACCGCAGGAGCCCACATGAATGCGGCAAAGCGGCCATTCGCGTTCAGCACCTGGCCCAGTACTGCGTAGAGCCCATAGAAGAAGATCTGCGGCAGCGACCAGTAGGCAAAGGCCGTTCCCAACGCGATCATCGGCTCGGTCCAGTTATTGGTGAGCACTGTGATCAATGGCCTGGCGCAGAGCGTGAGGATCAGAGTCAGGATACCCATGCCCACGACGGTCAGCGTCACCAATTTCGACGTGTACGCGGCGCCGCGGTCCTTCGCCTTGGAGGCCTTGATCAGCTGCGGGATCAGCACGACGTTGAAAATGCCGCCGGCCAGCAGCATGTAGATGATAGTCGGGATGATATTGGCTTTTTCAAAGATGTCAGCCACCGAGGTGACCGAACCAATGGCCATCGCCAGCAAGGCCGTGCGCACGAAGCCCAGCAAGCGGGAGACCATCGTGCCGGAGGCCATCAGGGCATAGATCCTGGAGCGCGAGCCAACAGGCTGAGCTGCCTGCTGCGGGGGAGGTCCGGCGACTACGTCCATGGCTCCGGTGTGTAGCTGATCGGAGCCCGCAGATGGATTAGGAACCTGAGACATGCTTTGTAAGGACCTCGCGTGCCAGATCAGCGATCCGGCGCTCATTAGGGAAGGACAGGCGCTTGCCCAGGGAACCGATGGGGACCCAGGCAACATCGACGGCTTCATGATCGGGATCATTCTCGATCGTCAGATGCCCGCCGGTAGCTTCCAGCAGGAAATGGTGCACGGTCTTGTGCACACGGTAATTCGTCACGGTGAACCAGTAGTCGACCGAACCCAGCGGGGCGAGGATGCGTCCGGCAATGCCGGTCTCTTCCTCGATTTCGCGGATAGCCGCTTCCTCATTGGTTTCCACGCCCTCCGGGTGTCCCTTGGGCAGGCACCATTCCAGCCGTCCGCCACGGTTGTACCGGGCAATGATGGCCACTGGGAAGGTGGGGTCGTTGAAGTCGATCACGATGCCGCCGGAAGAGACTTCTTCCACGGTCGGCAGGCTCGTGTGACCGCCAGTTGCCTGCGCGCGAGCCATTGACGCAGTCAATGGGGTGCGCTTTGGGGCAGACGGGATCGGTCGGTTCATGGAACCACTCTATCGAGAAAGTACCGTTCGCCGCCTGATCGACGTGGACAAGTAAGTTATCTCGCAGGCAAATCCGTCGGAATTTCAAGCATTCTTCCGGGATTTCTGGCACGCTTAAGTAACTATGCATGCACTTCCCTCGCCTGACGCACTGCGTCAAATCCTGCCCTCGGTTATTTTCGACTTGGCCGACCGTTTTGTTCGGGCGGGCCATGAATTGTCGCTGGTAGGTGGGCCGGTTCGGGATCTGTACTTGGGACGCGTATCCCCGGACCTCGATTTCACCACCAGCGCACGCCCGGAAGAAACCATCAAGGTGATTTCCGGCTGGGCCGATAACGTCTGGGATGTGGGACGCGAGTTTGGAACTATTGCCTTCAAGAAGGGCGAACACACGCTCGAGGTCACGACCTACCGCGCTGATGCCTATGACAAGGAGTCGCGCAAGCCAATCGTTGCCTTCGGTGATAACCTGCACGACGATCTCTTCCGTCGGGACTTCACCATGAACTCGATGGCTCTGCGCTTGCCACAGCTCGCGCTGGTGGATCCTTTCGACGGCGTAAGCTCGCTGGAAGAAGGGTCCATCCGCACCCCTGGTGCACCTGATATCTCCTTTTCTGACGATCCGCTGCGCATGATGCGTGCTGCCCGTTTTGCTTCGCAGCTGAAGATCGAAGTCAGTCCAGAGGTGCGCGAAGCCATGAGCGGAATGACCGATCGGATCGACATCATTTCCTCCGAGCGGGTTCGCGATGAACTGGTCAAGCTGATCAACGGTGCAGACCCGCGCGCGGGAATCGACCTTCTGGTGGAAACTGGCCTGGCCGATAAGGTGCTGCCCGAAGTCTCGGCACTGCGTCTGGAAATTGACGAGCACCACCGGCACAAGGATGTCTACCAGCATTCGCTGACCGTGCTGGAACAAGCCATGGCGTTGGAAACCGATGAAGAGGGACCTGTTCCCGGCCCGAACTTCGTGTTGCGCTTCGCGGCGCTGATGCACGATATCGGTAAGCCGGCGACCCGCAAATTTGAACCAAGCGGCGCGGTATCCTTCCGCCACCATGACATGGTGGGTTCGAAGCTCGTCAAGGCGCGTATGCGCGCCCTGCGTTTCGACAAGGACACCACCAAGTCCGTAGCCCGCCTGGTCGAGTTGCACATGCGCTTCTATGGCTACGGCGAGGCCGGCTGGACCGACTCGGCGGTGCGCCGTTACGTCACCGATGCTGGAGACCTGCTCGAGCATCTGCACCGCCTGACCCGTTCGGATGTCACTACCCGCAATCGCAAGAAGGCCGACCGCCTGGCTTTTGCCTACGACGACCTCGAGGCGCGCATCGCGCAGATTGCCGAGCAAGAGGAGCTCCAGTCAATCCGCCCGGATCTCGACGGCGAGCAGATCATGCACCTGTTGGGAATCAAGCCGAGCAAGGTCGTTGGCCGCGCATACAAGTTCCTCTTGGAACTGCGTTTGGACGAAGGTCCGCTGGGCGCGGAAATCGCCACTGAGCGCTTGCGCGCCTGGTGGAAAGAACAGCCTGAAGCTCAGGAATCGGCTACCGAGGGGTAACCTCTGACCTGAGCACCAAGGGAAAAGCACCTGAAATCCGCATGGATTCGGGTGCTTTTGCCGTCTCCGGGAAAGTGCTTAAAGTTTCTGCGCGAATTTGTAGCGCATCGGGGTTAATCCATGTATGCTGAATACTGTGATTGGGAAGTCTCAATGAGACTTGCGGATCGAGAAAACTTTTCAAAGAGGCCCCATGGCATCCATGGCCGGCCGAGAGCAGATTTTAGGAGGTGGCGAAATGATTAATACCAATTGGTACACAGAGACTCATCGCGGAGCGCGATTTATTGGCGGCTCTCCCATGTCTCGTCTGTGCAAGCTCATTTCCCCAACCTCCGGACAAGCGGATTCCTAACTCACGGTAAATCCCGCATAAGTTCCTGAGGTTGCAGGTCAGTAATCGACTCTCACCCTTAGGAACTTTTTTCATGCCTAGTCCACTGTTCTCCTCATCCGCTCAACGGGCAGTTCGCACCTCGGAATTAATCTTCGCAGGACCAGAAAGCCTGAAAGCTCGCGCCATTTCAACCACGCGCCAAGATCTTCCCTCCCCTTCTACTTTGACTGAAGGGAGGGACAGCAAATGAAAAAGCGTCAAGACAAGCGCAAGTTCACCAACCTTGATAGCACCGAGTTCAACCGCCGCATGCGTCAGCGTGAGCTGAAGAACCACGTGCCACCAGAAATGTACCTTCGAATTCGCTAAGGCCGGCAACGCCATTACCGTTGACAGCTAACAAGAATCCGAGGTACCCATGATGAACTCGCAAGGCATCGCCAAGAGGCCCGCCGGCCTGCCAGCCGGCGGGCTTCTCCGCATCCAGAGCACTTTCGAATACAGCAATGGCCAGGACCGAACGGTCCTGGCCATTGCCTTTCCGCTAACGCGGAGGGCTAGCGCTCGATGTCGCCGCGAATGAAGGCTTCCACCTTGTTGCGTGCGGTCTCATCGTCGTACTGCTCTGGTGGCGACTTCATGAAGTAGCTCGAAGCCGACAGGATCGGACCGCCGATGCCGCGGTCCAGGGCGATCTTCGCTGCGCGTACGGCATCGATGATCACGCCGGCCGAGTTTGGCGAGTCCCAAACTTCCAGCTTGTATTCCAGGTTGACCGGAGCATCGCCGAAGTTGCGGCCCTCGAGGCGGACGAAAGCCCACTTGCGGTCATCAAGCCATGCAACGTAGTCGCTTGGGCCGATGTGCACGTCGTCTTCCCCCAGGGCGGCGGAGGTGTTCGAGGTGACTGCCTGGGTCTTGGAGATCTTCTTGGATTCCAGGCGATCGCGCTCGAGCATGTTCTTGAAGTCCATGTTGCCGCCAACGTTCAGCTGGTAGGTGCGGTCCAGGACAACGCCGCGGTCTTCGAACAACTTGGCCATCACGCGGTGGGTGATGGTTGCGCCGATCTGGCTCTTGATGTCGTCGCCAACGATTGGCACGCCGGCGTCAGTGAACTTCTGCGCCCACTCTGGGGTGCCGGCGATGAATACTGGCAGGGCATTGACGAATGCAACGCCTGCGTCGATGGCGCACTGCGCGTAGAACTTGGCGGCCTGCTCGGAACCAACTGGCAGGTAGCAAACCAGGACATCGACTTCGTTGTCCTTCAGGGACTGGACGATGTCAACTGGCTCGGCTGCAGACTCTTCGATGGTCTCGCGGTAGTACTTGCCCAGGCCATCCAAGGTGTGGCCGCGCTGAACGGTCACTCCGGTGGTTGGAACGTCGGCAATCTTGATGGTGTTGTTCTCGCTGGCCAAGATGGCTTCCGAGAGGTCGAGCCCGACCTTCTTGGCGTCGACATCGAAGGCGGCAACGAACTGAACGTCGCCCACGTGGTACTGGCCGAACTGCACATGCATGAGACCTGGAACCGTGGAATCAGCATCGGCGTTTCGGTAGTACTCAACACCTTGGATAAGGGAAGTGGCGCAGTTGCCTACGCCTACGATGGCAACGCGAATCGGGTTCGCCGACACATGAACTCCTTATTGAAATGTATAAAACCTTTGGGCAATAGGGCGCGCAAAAGCGCATTGCGCAAATTGACCCATAATGATCTTAAGTCTTAATGGAGTGCAAACATTCCCAATCGTGCCCGGTATCACCGAATAACTATCGGGGCGGCCTCTCTGGGCTAGCGAAACCGAGGTGATTATTCCACTGCCTCAGCGCAGATGCACCAATAACAGGTAAAGCACTAAAGAGCTGGATACTCCTGACGGTGACGATGGATTCAGTCCATGAATTCATTTCATGAGCTAATTCTCAGTTGGTCATGACCAGGAGTTGGCGCCATTTCTACGCGCTGGCCCGAAGTGGTGCCGCAACTTCACCAAAACCCTGACTAGCGGTGCAGGCAACGTGGTTCTGAGGCGGTGGCGCAAAGGCTGGCGGCGAATATGCGCCAGCATTTCCGGATCGGTGTGCAGCTTTCCAGCACGAGCTCGCTGCGCGAGAATTTCGAGGGACTGAACGAAACTGTGGTCCACCCTGTGGAAGTAGTTTTCCCGCAACCAGGCTTTGGTAGGTTCACCGAAGCTCAAGCCGGCGACGTCATCCAAGGTGCCGATGATGCCGGAGGCAACAAAGACCGTGTTGATCATCTGCGCGCTGACGCCGAAGTCGGAAAGGACCAGCGTTGGCAACCCGCGATCAATGGATTCCAAGGCAGCAGTCGAAGACACTGTCACCAAGGCGCTGCCATCGGCCAATGCTTCACTCATCGATCCGGTATCGAAGCGAAGGCGCGACTCGGGCCCGATCCGCCGTTCGGACTGCAACTTCTCGAACAGGGAATCGTACGGGAACGCCTCGAGATGCGTTTGGGGCTCACCGGCCTTGGCGCGGAGCTTGACGATCACCTCAAGTTCGGGATTCATCTTGCTAGCCTGCTCGAGAGCCAGCAGGATCGACTCGCGTTCGCTCTCTTGGGCAGGTACCTTCGCTTGCGGCGCGAACACCAAGCGTTCGACCACCTGCTTTTGCGCTGGCGGGAATCCTGCCGAGTGCAAGAACGGGAGCTTGCTGACCATGATGGTCGGCTGGTGCCCTACCTGGCCTTCGATCATGAATGAGAAATCACGGGCTTCGGCATGCGAATGGCAAATGAACGCATCGCCGGCTCGACGATAGTTCCACCCCTTTTGCGTGGCGGGGAATGCCACGCCAGGCAGGGCGGAAATCAGTGCGGTGCACCGGCCATCAGTCGGCTCGGTGCGAAGCATGCGAGAGTAGATCTCGGCAACTACCGGCCCGGTGGCCGAAGCGAAAACAATGTCTTCATCTACGGTGTCGGCTTCTAATTGGGATACGGAAATCACCTGCAGGATATCCGGATCCAGATCCGTGCCTTCAAAGGCGGCTGCGATCTGGTCGGCGGTCGGCATCACCGGGGTCCGCGCCAAATACACCTTGCGATCCCATGCGGGACCTAGGCGGTTCAGGAAGCTCGTTGCCAGCTTCAGATAGGAATCCGAGTCGGCGATGGCAAGTATTGATGGCTTCATCGGCTGATTCACACCTTCAATGAACTGGATAGGTGCTCGCGCAACTCGGATGGGGTACCAGGGGTCCACCAGCTGTCAATCACGGCTTGCGGATAGAGGCAGCGGGCATCAGGACCCAGCAGCAGGCGCAGGGATGGAATCACCGTGGAAGGCAAGGCGCGGATCTCCTGGCCTGGTCGCAGGACACGCAAACGCATTTCAATGGGAACGGTGTGCTCCTTGAGCACCACCTGATCAATCCTGGAGATCTTCTCCAGCAATTCGGGAGTTTCACGGCGATGCGGGAAGTACGCAACCGGGCCTTCGGAAGCGATCTGCTCAATCCAGCGCAGATACGGCTGCTCAAAAATCAGCTCATCAGCCACCATCGCCGAACCGATCAGCAAGGTAGGTTCGGTGAACTGCTCGGCTACCGGCTGGGTAGCGAGCCATTCAAACTTGTGCTGCGCGAATTTGATCCCCAGATCAGCCATCTTCTGACGGGATGCCGGGTCGACATACAACGCTGAAACGATCAGCAGGCGATCTTCACGGGCCAGCTGGCGCAAACGATGCCAGGTCGCCAATCCCATGGCCACGCGTGCTGCGGAATTCCTGGTCCGGGCGCGCACCAACGGGGTGGGCTCATCGGAAATGAGCTGCTTGATCAGGGCCAGCGTAGCCATGCCGTCATCGATGATCACGATTTCCTTGGCCCGTACGCCTGCCAGCAGCGTGCGCTGGATCTTGCCCGAGTAGGCGTCGCCGGTGACATACCGATCGGCAGCGCCCTTGGGCTGCGGAGGCTTACGAGCGGCCGGTTCAAAATGAACCCCTGCAGGGGCATGATTCAGCATTGCCTGCGTCGTGGCTTCCAGGGGCATTCCCTGACGGGGGATGATCCGGATGTCCGTGCCCAGCAGCCCTGCGGCATGCGTTTCTACCGCCGAAAGCAGCTGCAGTGGCGACTCCACCCAAACGTGCGCGGTGCCGAAACGCGGGCGTGGCACCTCGTGGGTGTCATGTTGAGTCAGTTTCATCATGGTGAGGGTCATTTTGCCAGTCGGCTCAGGGATTTGGAAAGCGTGTCCAGCTGCTTGGAACCATTGCGCAGCACACGGCGCGAGGCCCCGCGGACTTTGGAAGGCAGCGAGCGGCGCGAGCTGATGTGCGCCCAGCGTGGAGGCAGCTCGAGCCTGGTGATGCGCCGGCGCTTGAAATGAGCCGAGAACTCCGGGTAGTGCGCGGACAAGAAGGACTCGGCCTGCTCGCGCAGGTGAGGCAGTTGCGCGGCCTGCATGCAGTAGGCCACGGCAGCCAGCAGTTCGGTGAGGCGGTCGCTGCCGCCACCGTGCGCCGGAACCGGCACGTCCTGGACGAACAAGGCATGGATGATGGACAACGGGATGCGGTTGGAATTCTCGTAGGGAGCCAGCGCCTGGAGCAGTCTGCCGGTGCCCACTGCGTAGACCTCGGTATCCAGGATGTACTTGGCGGTGGCCAAGCCTGTGGAGAAGCAGGAGATCACCACGGCTGGACGTACCGCCGCGATAACGGTTTCCGCCAGATGATCGGTGCCGACCAACCGGAAATCCAGCCCCATGTCCCTGGCGGCTGCAGACAAGCGTGCCGCTGAGGTGGCGCTGGCCGATGGGTGCGCCTTGAACAGGACGGTGGAAATTTCCCGGCGGGCCACCTCGTTGAGCATTTCCAGATGCAGCTCGAATTCTTCCTCGGCATCCATCAGGCCCAAGGAACCCAGGTACTGGCCGAGGATCAGCGCACTGCCGGTTGGCAGATCGAATTCTGCCCCCTGGGCCAGTTCGCCGAAGATTGCAGCCAGGCCGCCGGTGGCCAAGACCTCGCGCCGCGGCTCGAGCTCTGCGAGCAGGTGAGGCTGCAGTCCTGGAACCAAGTCCACATGGATGGTGCCCATGACGCGCTGGCGAAGCGGCATTGGCAATCGATTACGGGTTGGGCCATAGGACATCAAGCCGTCGGAGTGGATCCACAGCTGGGCATCAAAGAAAATACGCGCCAGCGCACGCGCCGGATTGACCTGGATGGATTCCAGAACCAAGGTCAAGGGTTCATTGCCCAGATCCCAAGCGCTGCGCAGGAGGCGTTCGAAAATATGCAGCTCGTCCTCACGCGGGTTGAACTGTGCCGGGCGACGCGGGGAGGTCAGCGCAGCGAAATCCACCACGCGGTCAAAGCGGGCGGCAAGCTTCTCGAAGCCCGGGACTTCATCCAACGCAGTAGTCAGTTCCGGAACCTGCGAGCCGTTAGCCAAGACGAGAATTCGTTCATCTGCCTCGGGGAGCAGTCCTGCATCGGCCATCGCGGCCAGAGAAGCAAGCTGGAAATAGCTGCTGGCTTCAATCAGTGCGATCACTTGGCGGCCCCGATCTGACCTGGCTGGAGGAAGGAGAGAATATGGCGGCGACGGGCAACGTCCATCTCGAGGGCAACCTGGCGGGCCATCGGCGCATCAATAGTGGTGAATACCTGGCGCAGTTTCTGCTTCATCTCCAAGCGGACTTCCGGCGGGTAGTTCTTCGCGCGCTTCTCGTGGTGGCACACGATGGCGAAGAACTGCCGCATCGCCTTGGGCAGGTGGCGATCCGCGTCCGGGTGCAAGCGCACCTCGGTGAGGATCTGCGAGTAGGCCGGAATGAAGCCGAGCTGACGGTGGTCGAAGACCTGGGTCAGCGAGCCGGGCAGGCCGCGGCGGTAGAACACCCCGGGGGAGGAAACGACGGAATAGCGCTCGGTGTTCAGATGCAGCTTCCATAGCCAGAGGCGGTCTTCGGCGCTGTGCAACTGCGCGTCGAAGTACATCAGTTCGCGGGCGCGCATCAGGTCGGTGCGGTACATGCCCGCCCACACGAAGGCGTAGTCCACCATGGACGGCGAATCGATAGGTTCAATGTCATCGGCCGGGTTCAGCGGCATGCCGCGCAACGCCTGCGGGGCGCGGTGGATGACGCGATTGGTGCCGGTGACACGCACATGATCGCAACGCACGAAGTCCACGTGCAGTTCGGTCAAGGATTCCGCCAGGGCTTCCAAATGCTCGGGGGAGTACCAGTCGTCGGGGTCGAGGAAGGTGAAGTATTCGCCGGTGACCTGTTCCAACCCGGCATTGCGGGCGGCAGAAACTCCGGCATTCTCAGGCAGCGAGATCAGGTTCAGGCCAGGCAATTGGTCTTGGTAGCTGCGAACCAGGGCAGCAGTCTGGTCATCGGAAGCGTCATCAACCACGAGCACTTCCAGCTCCCAGCGTCCCAGCTTCTGCCGGACCAGCGATGACAAGGCATCGCAAATATATGCTTCTTGGTTATAGGCGGGGATAACCACGGAAATGCGCCCGGGGATCAAACTCATCTGTGCTTCAAGGCCTTCCTCATGCAGACAAAAATAAACGGCGGTTGGACCCGTCGGTGAGTCCAACCGCCGGATACGTTGGCGTGCTTAGGCGTCGACGCGGCGCAGGCGCGAGAGCGGTGCCAGCTCGCCTGGGAAGACCTTCTTCACGCCGTCACCCATGGCCTGCTCCAGGATGCGGATGTCGCGGATCAGCGACTCGAAGCCCTTTGGCTCCAGCGACGAGGCCTGGTCCGAACCCCACATGGTGCGGTCCAGGGTGATGTGGCGCTCGACGGTCACTGCGCCCAGGGCAACAGCAGCCAGCGAGATCTGCAGGCCGCGCTCGTGGCCCGAGTAGCCCACTGGGACCTGGTAGCGGTCGCGCAGGGTCTCGATCATGCGCAGGTTGGCCTCTTCAGGAGGCAGCGGGTAGGTGGAGGTAGCGTGCATCATGACCAGGTTCGAGGTACCCAGGGTCTCGACGGCCTTGTCGATCTGCTCGATGGTGGACATGCCGGTGGACAGGATGATCGGCTTGCCGGTCTGCGCCAGGGCCTTGAGCAGCTCGATGTCGGTGACCGATGCGGAGGCGACCTTGTGGGTGACTGCACCCTGCTCTTCCATGAATTCGACCGATGGAACATCCCATGGCGAGGCGAAGGCGTGCAGGCCCTTGGAGGCTGCGTAGGAGATGAGTTCCTTGTACTGCGCCTGGTCGAACTCGACGCGGTAGCGGTAGTCCAGGTAGGTCATGTCGCCCCATGGGGTGGAGCGGATCTTGTCGCGCATGTCCATCGGGGTGGAAATGTCCGGGGTGCGCTTCTGGAACTTCACTGCGTTGGCACCGGCTTCAGCAGAGATATCGATCAGCTGCTTGGCGATCTCGATGTCGCCGTTGTGGTTGATGCCGATCTCGCCGATGACGTAGACCTGCTGGCCTGCGCCAACCTGGACGTCGCCGATAGCAACAGGCTTGATGTCAGTAGTCATGGAAGTCATGGGTATTGCCTTTCAGTGGGTGAAACTTGGAGAACTCTTGGTAGCGGTGCGTGCGGCGAGAACCAGTTCGGCTAGTTCCCGTACCGCTCCGTGCCCGCCCTTGCGGGTCAGTTTGTACCGTGCTGCCCGGTGCACATCTTCCTGGGCATCGGCCACGGTGATCGGCCAGCCGACCAATGCCATCGCGCCCAGATCGTTGATGTCGTTGCCCACGTAGGCAACACGAGCCGGATTGATGGATTCGTCAGCCAGCCAGCGGGCCAGGTATTCGGCCTTGTTGTCGATTCCGTGGGCCACTTCGACGTTCAGCTTGGCGGCGCGGGCGGCGACAACAGGGTTGATTTCCTTGGAGAGAATAAGGAACTTCACTCCGGCAGCCCGCAACCGGGCCACTCCCATTCCATCGGAGCGGGAGACGCGCACGGTTTCGGTTCCGTGCTCATCGACATACGCGGTGTCCGGGGTATGCACCCCGTCGAAATCCGTGATGACCGCGTCGACTTCGATCGGTTCCCGGGTGGCCGGAACGGCCAGCCCAGCGAGCAGCAGGTCTGCCTCGGTATCGATGTCAATGCCGTGCTCTGCTGGAACTTCGTGAACCCGGACCTTTCCGAAGAAACGGTGCCCTGCCTCGCGGAATCCCCGGGTATCCATCACGTAGAAGGCCCCGGTTTCGCGGAAGCGCGGTTCGCGATCCTGGCGACGCGGACGGTGCAGCTTGTCGTGGCCTACGGCGACCGCTTCGCCCTGCGGATCCAGGCCCCAATGGAAACCGTGGTCCGCTACAGCTGCGAAGCTGACGTCGGCGCGTTTCGAAGAAACCGCCGCAATGGCTGCGTCCAGATCCTCCGGATCGATGAACGGGCTGGTGCACTGGATGAACACGGTGATCTCTGGCTGAGATTCCGCATTCGCTAGCGCGTGGAGCAGAACTGACTCGCTGCTGGCCGTGTCGCCGGCGATATCTGCCGGTCGATCGATGACTCGCGCCCCGTAGCGAAGCGCTTCGGCCTTGATCTGCTCATGGTCGGTACTGACCACGACGTCGCTGACTGCCGCCGCGGATCTGGCTGATTCGATTGCGCGGCCCAGCAGCGATTTGCCGCCGATCTCACGCAGGTTCTTAAGCCGGATGCCCTTGGATCCTCCCCTGGCGGGGATGATCGCCATGGCATTTGGCTGGTTGGTTTTGCTCACGAGTAAGACGCTATGGGCACAAGTTAACTAAGAGGGGGCATCTGGGTTAACGCACGGTGAAGTGCCGGTGTAATCACCTGTTTGTTTGCTGAATGCGAGGTCAGCAAGCGTTTTACGTACCAGTAGGCGAATCCGGAAGAGGGATTTCGAGCCCTCGGAACCGCATAAAAGATCAAAGCGACTAATGAAACATGAGTGTGCAAGGCGGAGCTTAGGCACAGAACATTTAGGCTGGAGGGTATGCACGAGCCAAACCAGTCACAGCCCACGCGTGGCCCCCTGCGGATTACCGTGCCATCACGCGCTGACGGGTTCCTTCGACAGTTCACCGCAATGATCGGTGGCCGCCTGGGACGACACAGCGATCCAGGCCGAGTCGATCCAGGATTCTTCAGCGTGGAACGAGTCATTATCCTGATGACCACCGTGGGCGCCTTGCTGATGCTCCTTGCCAAGAACCCCTGCCGGGTCAACGGGTGGACTGGCAACAACCCGTACGCCTATGCGTGCTACAGCGACTGGGTTCCGCTGTTCTCCGCCCGCGGCTTCGCCGAGAACCCCTGGGCGCCATTCAGCGCGACCGCCCAGTTCGAGTACCCGGTACTGATGAGCACGGTGGCCTCGGCCGTTGCCTCGATCATCCCCACGGGGATCGAAAACCGTTCGCTGCTGTACTTCGACATCAACCTGCTGCTCGTTGCGATCCTGTGGATGGTCACCGTGATCGCCACCCTGCGGATGACCGGGCGCCGCCCGTGGGATGCCGCAATGGTGGCTATTGCCCCGGGCATCATCCTGGCCGGCAGCATCAACTGGGACATGTGGGCTGTGGCCTTGCTGGCCCTGGGCATGCTGGCATTCGCACGAAAGCACACCGTCCTTGCCGGGGTGCTGATCGGCTTAGGTGCCGCGATGAAGATCTATCCGTTCTTCATCCTCGGCGCGGTGCTGGTATTGGCCATTCGCACCGGCAGGCTCAAGACCTTCTGGGTGACTGGCGGAACCGCCGCGGCGACATGGGCACTGGTGAACCTTCCCTATGCGCTGGCGTTCCCCGACTCGTTCATGCACTTCTTCAACTTCTCTTCTGAACGCGGGGCAGGCTTCTCCAGCTTCTGGCACGCATGGAATGTCATCGCCGATAACAGGGGAGGGGTCCCGCTCTTTGAAGCCGAACAGATTTCCCGTTACGGCCTGGTCCTCTTCTTCCTGTGCTGCGTGGGCGTCGCAGTGCTGGGCTTGACTGCTAAACGCACCCCGCGCCTGGCCTCCATGGCCTTCTTGATCATTGCTTCCTTTGTCATGGTCAATAAGGTGTATTCACCACAGTTCATCGTCTGGCTGATTCCGCTGTTCGCCCTCGCCTTGCCGCGCTGGCGCGAATTCGTTGTCTGGATGCTCGTGGAAATCGCGCACTTCTACGCTGTTTGGTTCTACCTTGATTCCCTCTCTGCGGAAGAAGCGCAGAAGGCCTTCCCTGAGACCGGTTATGCGGTGCTGGTGCTGGCGCATATGGTGATGCTGGGATACCTGATGTTCTTGGTGGCACGTTCAATTCTTGATCCACGCCACGACCCGATTCGTGCCGTGGGCCAGGATGATCCTTTGGCCGGCCCATTCGCCGGACTGGAGGACCGCTGGACCCTGCGCGGACTGCTGCCTCAATCCAAGAAAACGAATGAAGTGGCGGGAAATAAATCATGAGCGATGTTGCCGTTGTCGGTGCGGGGCCCAATGGGCTAGCAGCCGCAGCAGTTGCTGCCCGTGCTGGATTAAGCGTCACGGTATATGAAGCCAACGACACCATCGGCGGGGCCGCCAGAACGCAGCCGCTGAATGGTTCTGCAGCGAAATTCGATTTGGGCAGCGCAGTGCATCCGATGGCCATGCAATCCCAAGCCATGCATGAACTGGGCGTCCACGACAAGGTGGAGTTCATCGTCCCCGAGCTGTCCTTCGCCCATGTGCTGCTGGATCGCCGGACCGCCTACGCGTACAAGGACCTGGAACGCACCGGGCAGGAACTTGGAGGCGCGGACGGCGAGATGTACACCCGGCTCCTGGGCCCGCTGGTCAAGCAGATTGACGGGGTCAGCCAGACACTGCTCAATCCTCTGCTGAGGGTTCCCTCGAACCCCGCAGCGTTGGCGACCTTTGCCGTGAGCACGGTGGCGGGCATGGCAGTCAAGGAACTCTTTTCTGGAAAGTTTGAACGCGCCGCCGCGCTCTACGCAGGCTGTTCCGCCCACGTTGCGGGAGGCTCTCGCGGACCGGCCAATGCCGGGGCAGGACTGTTCCTTGCAGCAACAGCGCACGGCAAGGGATGGGCCATCCCGCGTGGAGGTTCCCAAGCCATCAGCGACGCCTTGGCCGAAGAAGCGATGGCTCATGGAGCAAAAATTCTTACCGGCACCCGCGTCAACCATGTTGATGAGCTTTCTGCGCAGAGCATCCTCTTCGATACCTCCGCCGAAAACGCGGCCAAGCTTTCAACAGGACACCTGCCTGAACGGCTCTCGCACGCGTTGAGCAGTATCCGGCGCTCGCCGGGAAGCTGCCTGGTGCACTACGTCCTTTCGGCACCGGTTCCATGGCGCGACGAGACTCTGGGCAAGGCCGGCACCGTGCACCTGGGCGGCACCGCGGCGCAGGTCGGGAAGGCCGAACGCGCCGCAGTGCGCCGGGGAGCGGCGAAGCCGTTCATGATTGTTGCCCAGCCCTCGCAATTTGATGATTCGCGGGCACCGCAGGGCCAGCACGTCATCTGGGCCTACTGCCACGTGCCACTGGATTCTCCGGTAGACATGAGCCGGGAACTGAAGGAAATGATTGAACAGGCAGCCCCTGGTTTCAGCGAGACAATCATTGAATCCCATGTTGTCACCGCCCAGGACTTGGAAGTGCAGAACTCGGCACTGGTCGGTGGCGATCTTTCCGGGGGAACCATGGACCTGCTGGGCAGCATCAAGCGGCCTCGGATCTCGACCGACCCGTGGTACCTGCAGTCCAAAGGACTGTACTTGGTATCCTCGGCTGCGCCTCCGGGGCCGTCGGTGCACGGCATGGGCGGATTCCTCGGAGCGCAATCGATGCTCAAGCGGGAATACGGAATCGCAAACTGGAAATCGGTGAACTGAGAGGCAATGGAATCTGTGCTCGCGCAGCTCGTTGGCTGGGTTTTCCTGGCAGCACTCTGGTGGTTGTTTATCCGGCAATACCGCAAGGACCCACGCCGCTTGGGTCTGGCTGCACTTCTCTTGCCGCTGGTGTTCTTCACCATTTCGGCGGTCGTCGACCTATTGACCAGTGTGATCCCCGGGTTTGGGTTCCTCTTCTCCATAGTGCTGGTGCTGACCCCGCTGATGGTCATTGTCTTCGGTGCCGCGCTGATCTACAACGGGATCCTGATGTGCCGGCGCGAAGGAGCCAAACCTGCGAATCTGCTGTCGTTGGCAGCCGGGCTATCCGTCTTTGTCCTGCCAGTCATTGCGGTGCTGCTGATTCGCATCGAATCCTGGTGGACCTATTCGCTGGCTTTCGTCCTGTTCATGGCCTCCGTCTTCACGGCGAGCTTGTTCGCCATGCTGCTGCTGTACGCATGGGTGCACGCCAGATACCCATCCAAGGGCGAAGCCGCCGCCGTGGTGGTCCTTGGCGCCCGCACAATCAATGGCAAGGTTACCCCGTTGCTGCGTGGCCGCTTGGACAAGGGCATAGACCTGCATCAACGGCAGCCATCTCCTCGCCCCTTCATGGTTCCGACCGGGGGACAGGGCCATGATGAGGAAGAACCAGAGGGCGTAAGCATGGCCCGCTACCTGCGTGAGCAGGGTATTGCCGATGAACAGATTCTGGTTGAAGACCGGGCCAGGGACACCCTTGAGAACCTGGAGTTCTCCGACGCCTTGGTCCGTGCCCAGCGTCCGGATGGCCAGCTGTGGTTGGTCACCAGCGACTATCATGCGCTGCGTGCAGCGATGGCGTCACGCAAGCTCGGCTTGGATGCCCGTGCCTTCGGCGGGAAAACGGCGGCCTACTACCGTCCGAGTGCCTTCCTCAGGGAATGCGTTGCGATCGTGCGGGATCAAAAGAAGCTGATGGTTTTGCTGGCCCTGCCCTTCGCATTAGCCGTCGCAGGGATGATGTTCGTGCTCACGACGACCTTCTAACTTCCTTGGCACCCTGGGACCATGCACCATCTGGTGCATGGGCCCAGTTTTCGCTTCCCTGCCATCACCCTTTTGGTTGAGCCATAAATCAGCACTGGGGGCGGTGAGAGCTGGGCTCGAATTCCCTAGGCTGGAAATATGATCCAGGCAGAGCAGTTGACGAAGAAATACGGTGGAAAAACCGTGGTCGATAATGCGTCGTTCACGGTCCAAGAAGGCATGGTGACTGGGTTCCTCGGCCCGAATGGTGCCGGCAAGTCCACCACCATGCGCATGATCGTGGGACTGGCCAAACCTACCAGCGGTGAAGTGCTGGTCAACGGGCACGATTTCAAGAAATCACGTCACCCGCTGACCGAAGTCGGCACCCTGCTGGAAGCTAAGTCGGTGCACAAATCCCTGACTCCGCTGGCGCATTTGCGTGCCATGGCGGCTACCGCGGGGATCCCGAAGTCCCGAGTGCACGAAGTGCTGGATCTGACTGGCTTGTCTAGCGTGCAGCGCAAGAAGGTCGGCGGCTTTTCGCTGGGCATGGGGCAGCGGCTGGGCATTGCCACGGCCCTGCTTGGAGATCCGCAGGTGCTGATCCTCGATGAGCCGGTCAACGGCCTGGATCCCGAAGGCGTGGCTTGGGTCCGCAACCTGGCCCGCCAGCAGGCGGCCGATGGCAAAACCGTTTTCATCTCGTCCCACCTGATGAGTGAAATGGCCCAGACGGCGGATCACCTGATCGTGATTGGCCGTGGCCGCATCATGGCCGATGCGCCGATCACTGAATTCATCGACAACGGTCTTGACCAGACCATTGTGCGTTCAGCCGACATTGAGATCTTGATGAATGCGTTGAATGGTGAAGGTATTCAGCTACGCCGGATTGATGAGCATGGCCTGGAAGTTACCGGCCCCGATTCAGAATCCATTGGCCGCCGTGCCTTGGAATACGGGGTGGTGCTCAGCGAATTGCGTCCGCTGCAACGCACCTTGGAAGACGCCTACATGGAATTGACCCGCGATGCCGTCGAATACCACTCGAACACAGTTGCCGAGACTGGCGGCGGGAAGTAAGGACATGTCTAACCATCTAGCAACCGCACCGCATGGCAAGGTCACCCTCTTCGGCGTGCTGCGCAGTGAGTCCATCCGTTTCTTCTCCCTGAACTCCACCCGCATCCTGGTTCTCTTGGCCATCGTGTTCTATGTGGGCATTGCAGCCGTGGCCACGTGGGGCATTGGTTCGCTCAGTGCCAGCATGGGCGACACGGATCAGATGCCGGGCATGGAAGGCCTATCGGCCCCGGGATTCGCCGCTGAGCTCATCGGCTCGGGCCTGGTCTTCAGCCAGCTGATCCTTGGCGTGCTTGGTGTCCTGCTCTTCAGCGGTGAATTCACCACCGGCTCAGCGGTAAGCACGTTCCTGGCCAGCCCGCGGCGACTGCGAGTCCTGGCCGCCAAGGGCATCTTGATCATCCTGCTCACTGCCGTCGTCCAGATCGTCAGCTCGCTCTTGGCCTTCGCGATCAGCAAGCCGATTGCCGAGAACTACCAGATGAACTTGGAATTCAGCAGCGATGCCTTCCAACGGGTGCTCTGGTACGGAACGCTGGCGGTGACCATGGCGGCGTTGATCGGTTTGGCGTTGGGGATGCTGCTGCGCAACTCGGCCGGCGGCATCACCAGCCTCGCTGCCCTGTTCTTCGTGCTGCCGATCATCCTTTCCATCCTGACCGCCTTGACCGACTGGGCGCAGAATATCGCGAAGTTCACCCCTGACCAGTTGGGCATGGGGTTGGCGACGCCCGCAAGTGTTGTCACCGACTTGGAGACCTGGCAGCAACTGCTGGGCGTGGCGGGTTGGGTGGTGCTTCCACTGGTATTGGGTGCAATCCTGCTGACCAAGCGGGACATCAAGTAGCGCAGGGATTGATCGAGAAAACTAGACTGGAAACATGAGCCAACCGACGCTGCAGGAAACTGTGGTTTCCTTCGATGAACTGGCCGCCAAGCGCATGGGTCGGATACGCCGTTATTTGCGTACCCACCCACGTTTGGTGGTCATCGGTGCGGTAGTCATCTATCTGCTGCTCACACTGCCCGGTGTCCTGGTCATGGCAGCGATGCCAGAAGCCAACGCCACCGGCCTGCTGGTCGTCACCCTCGCCGTCAGCGCTGCCTTGTTGTACCGGCGCCGGGCACCGATGACGGTGATCATCCTGGTGTTCATTTTCGAATGCCTGGCCCTGGTGATTGCTGGTCCGCAAGGTGGACTGGGCGGGGTAGGCATGATTATCGCCCTGTACACGGTCGCCACCAGCTATTCGGCCAAACGCACCATCCCGCTGGCCATCCTGGCCGGCAGCTTCCAGACGGTCCTGATGGTGCTGATGGGCTTCCCGGACATGGCCGGAATGGAATTCGACCCGCAAGATGGAATCGACGAAACCATCTTCACGCGCGTCATCATCGCCGTCTCGGGCAGCTTCGTCATCGGTTTCTACATTGCCGCAGCCGCGGTGGGCATGAATGTGCGCAACGCGCGCATCCACGAAGCTGAACTGAACCACTGGGCCTCGCAGGTCTCCGGACTGGCCCAGGTGCAAGAGCGCAACCGCATCGCCCGCGAAATGCACGACGTTGTCGCCCATTCGCTTTCGGTGATGATTGCCCTGTCAGAGGGGGCACGAGTGGTGGCCAAGCGCGATCAGGTCCGTGCCGACGAAGTGCTCAATGAGCTCTCTGGAACCGGTCGCGCCGCCCTGGCGGATATGCGCCGCATGCTGGGCGTGCTTCGCCAAGAAGAATCCGGAGAGCTGGCCCCGCAGCCTACCGGCGGGAA
This sequence comes from Arthrobacter sp. JUb115, assembly GCF_004365035.1. NCBI lineage: Bacteria > Bacillati > Actinomycetota > Actinomycetes > Micrococcales > Micrococcaceae > Arthrobacter > Arthrobacter sp. JUb115. The sequence continues at coordinate 122,805 of NZ_SOBS01000004.1, forward strand.
CGTGGAGCAATTGCTCGAAGGATTCCGTACCGCAGGTCTGCCGGTCTCATTTACCCATACGGGCGATCCGCTGCCGGAGGACACCACCTTCCAGCTGACCGTCTTCCGTATCATTCAAGAGTCCCTGACTAATTCCTTGCGCTATGCCCGTAACGTAAGTGATGTGCAGGTTCGCCTGGAACGGCGCCGCGAAGAACTGCGCATGGAAATCATGGACAACGGAGATGCAACGAGAGTTCCGAGTATCGGCAGCGGACGCGGTCTGCGCGGCATGCGCGAACGAGCCGCGCTCTTTGGCGGAACGGTTGATGCCGGACCGGTAGCCAGTGGCGGATGGATTGTGAAAGCGGTCCTCAAGCTACCCGAATGCAGCTTGCAGAACGAAAACCAGAAGGCAGTGAAGGAATAAGCGTGGAAGACAAAATCAAGGTACTGCTGGTCGATGACCAGCCCCTCTTACGCATGGGATTCCGCCTCATCCTCGAAGGTGAAGACGACATCGTCATCGCCGGCGAAGCTGTCGATGGACTCGATGCCCTTGCCCAGACGGCCGCACTGAAACCCGATGTGGTCCTGATGGATGTGCGCATGCCCAAGATGGACGGCTTGGAAGCGACCGAACGCATCGCCAAGGACCATCCGGAAACCAAGATCATTATCCTGACGACCTTTGACCTGGACGAGTACGCCTTCTCAGGGCTGCAGGCAGGAGCCAGTGCGTTCCTGCTCAAGGACGTGGCCCCGGAAGAACTGGTCCAAGCGGTGCGCCTGGTAGCTTCCGGCGACGCTGTGGTGGCACCCCGGGTGACTGCCCGCCTGCTGGAAACCTATGTGCGCAACGCTGGCGCCGGGAACCGGAACCAGCCGGCCGAAACTCCGCATGACCCGCTGCTCGATGATCTCACCCCGCGTGAGCAGGAAGTGCTGCGTGCGCTTTCCGAGGGACTATCCAACGCCGAGATTGCACACCGTTTCTTCCTTTCCGAAGCAACGGTGAAAACCCACGTGCGGCGCATCCTGACCAAATTGCATCTGCGCGACCGTGTTCAAGCGGTGGTGTACGCCTACGAGACCGGGCTGGTCATTCCATCCCAAGGCCTGGACTACTAGGCATCGCTGAGGCAGCAAAATGGCCGCCGGGTGAAACCCCATGGGGTTCCGCCCGGCGGCCATGGAGCTTTCTAGCGCTTATTGGCCTTGCGCTGCTTCTTCGCCGTAGAGCGCAGCTGTATCACGCGGGCCACCCCGGCGATCGCGACCACTAGGGCGCCACCAATAGCGGCAAAGAACAATGCCAGCCCGAGGTTGACCTGTCCCTGATACGCGAAGTAGTTCAGGGTCACCTGCTCCTGGTTCTGGGCAATGAAGATGATCAGCAGGATCAGCACGAGCAAGCCGAAGATCGTAGCGGTCCAGATACGACCCAACTTGGTCGCTGGGAGCTTATCTGCACCGGCAGGTTTGGCCCGTTGGACCTTGGAATCCATCGGTACGGTGGTCTCCACTTCGACCTCGCGTGATTCTGCTGGAATGTTCTCTTGCTCTGGTGTTCGATCAGCCGTAGCCATGATGAACTCGCTTTCCTTGTCTCCGGGACTGCTTTCAGCTTCGTCGAGAGCGAGGTGCCAAGTCAAGACCCGGATAGGGGTGTCTGCCAGGTTGCCAGGGCGGAGGCAGGCTCAGCAGGACATCAGCAAATGTGGTTCAGGCTACTAAGCTGGGAGGCAACTCGACTTTTCAGGCGGGAATCAAAACCTGAAGAACCGTCTGACAAACATCTCTTGACAGAAAGAAGTGAGTAACCAGCCATGGCACAAGCCGCAGCAATGGCCCACATTGCAGATCTGGCCGAATACGTCGCAACCTCGCCATCGAGCTACCACGCCGCGGCCTCGGCCGCGCAGCGCTTGGACGCTGTTGGATTCACCGGTCTGGACGAAAAGCAGGCTTGGAACCTGGTCCCGGGTTCCTACTACGTGGTCCGCGACGGTGCGATCATCGCTTGGGTGCAGCCAGAAGCTGCCACTGCGACCAGCGGATTCCATATCCTCGGCGCCCACACCGACTCGCCGGGCTTCAAGCTCAAGCCGAAGCCAACCACCGGTTCCAACGGCTGGTGGCAGGCAGGGGTCGAAGTCTACGGCGGACCGCTGCTGAACTCCTGGCTGGACCGCGAACTGGTGCTCGCCGGCCGATTGGTACTCAAGGACGGTTCCGAGCACCTGGCGAAGACCGAACCAATCCTGCGCATCCCGCAACTAGCGATCCATCTGAACCGCCAGGTCAATGAGGGCCTGACCCTGGACAAGCAGACCCACACCAATCCAATCTTTGGCGCCGGCGATCTGGCGGATGCCGACATCCTGGCGATCCTGGCGAAGTCTGCAGGTGTCGACCCGGCCCAGGTAGCCGGCTACGACATCCTGACCGCGCCCGCGCAGCGCGGCGAGGTCTTTGGCGAGGGCAAGAACTTCTTCGCCAGCGCCCGGCTGGATAACCTCACCTCGGTGCACGCAGGCCTGATTGCGCTGACGGGCCATTCCCGCAAGCCAGCAGGCAACCGCATTGCCATGCTTGCTGCCTTCGACCACGAAGAACTGGGTTCCTCCTCGCGCTCGGGCGCTTGCGGCCCATTCCTGGAAGAGCTGATCAACCGCATCCAGGCATCCATGGATGCTTCAGTTGAAGACACCGCTCGCGCCCTGTCGAATTCTGTATGCCTGTCTGCCGATGCTGGCCACGCGGTTCACCCGAACTACCCAGAGCGCCACGACCCAGCCAACCGTCCGCAGCTGAATGCCGGCCCGCTGCTGAAGATCAATGCGAACCAGCGTTATGCCACCGATGCGGTGGGTGCTGCCGCATTCGCCAACTGGTGCGAGTCGGCGGGAGTTCCCTACCAGGAGTTCGTGTCCAATAACCGCGTACCGTGCGGATCCACCATTGGACCATTGACCGCGACCCGACTGGGCATTCGCACCCTGGATGTGGGAGTCGCGCTGCTGTCCATGCACTCGGCCCGCGAGATGTGCGGCGTTGACGACCCTTGGTATCTGTCCAAGGTCTCTCGCGAGTTCTTCGGAGCCTAGCAAGTCCAACCTGAAAAGCCGGCCTGCGGGCTGGCTTTTCGCCTCCCCGGGGGATCTTCGCCCGATGTGCCTAATCGATGGCATAATCGGCACCATGACGATCCTCAACCAGAACACGTTGATCTTCCAGCAGACGAAGAACATCTCGAAGAACGACTTCGCGATTCTTGATTCTTCCGGGATGCAGATTGCCCACGTGGATACCGGCGGAAGCGCGCTGGGCCGCATGTTCGTTGGGGCTCGCGAACTCACGGTCTTCGATGGACCAGGCAATCCGGTTGTCATCGTCAAGGACACGATGACCATGGGCCGCGATCGTTTTGAAATCCTTGATGGCAACGCTGCCCCGCTGGCCAGCCTGGTCAAGAGGATCACCTTCTTCAAAACAAGGGTCTCCATCTCGATGCTGGGCGAAGAGCTCGAATTACTGGGCAGCATCTGGGACTTCGACTTCCAGATCACCGGTCCCGGAGGGGTTCTGGGAACCGTGACCCGAGAATGGTCCGGGATGGGCAACGCATTGCTCGGCAAGTCAACCTATGCCCTGCGCTTGGCGGAAAACCTCAACGCACAGCAACGCCAGGCAGTGATCGGCTCGGTGCTGGCACTGGATTTGATCCGTGAAAAGCAACAGCGCAATTCTTAACGGAGCTGAGGTAGTCGCCGCCAGGAATACTTCTTCGTCGCAGGCCAGCCTTGGTTCTTGGCCGCTGTCGTGTTGCAGTCGGGTAACTGTCACGTCGATGTCGTGGTGCTTTCGGGGCGCCATTGGCTAGCGTAAGTGGCATGAATGAATCACGGATTGCAGAGCTTCGCCGTGCCAAGGGCTGGACGCAAGAACGTCTAGCCGCCGAAAGCGGCATCACTGTCAGAACGGTCCAACGGCTCGAAGCCGGAAATGATGCGAGCTTGGAGACTATCTCACTGGTCGCCAAGGCCTTGGAGGTGCCGGTTGGAGACCTGTTCAAAAGCGTCCAGACTCCGAAGTTCTCCGAGGCCGTGGATGGGCTTGAAGCGCGGGCCCAAGCAGATCAAGATCGTCGGGATTCGGCAACCAAGGGGATCCTGGCCGTGTTCCGCGGGCTGGGCATCCTGGTCACTTTCGGCACGGTCATCTTGGCTACCACCGGCAACTTTGGGTGGTACATCTGGTTGCTGATCCCGGTGTACTGGGGCGTCGGGCAGCTGCTGCTTGAGGCTGCTTTCCGTCTGAGCCTGGATGCCAAACTCGACGCCAAATACCCGCTGTCCACGGCAAATCGGAAACTGCTGGGCTAGGTCCATGCTGCGAAGCGCAAACCCAGGCACCGCCCATGAGGTTCCCACGGGTCGTTAGACCGACTGTTGCCCATTGATAACCTGCTGTTTACCCCCTGCTGGTCTGATCAATGACTATGAGTTCGAATTCCCTGCAGGTCAAGAATTTCCGCCCGGAGATCCAAGCGCTCCGCGCCTTGGCGGTTCTGCTGGTCGTCGCCTATCATCTTGAGCCATCCGCAGTTCCAGGCGGTTATATCGGGGTTGACATCTTCTTCGTCATCTCGGGCTTCCTGATTACCTCGCACCTGCTGCGTGAAGCCGAACGCACCGGCCGGGTCAGCCTCGCAGCCTTCTTTGCCGGCCGAGCGCGAAGAATCCTCCCGGCTGCCATGCTGGTGATCCTGGTAGTTGTCGTGGCAAGCCTGCTGATCTTTCCCAAAACCCAGTGGGGTGCCTTGGGCACCCAGGCCATCGCCTCTGCCTTCTCGGTGCAGAACTGGGTTCTCGCCGCCGACTCCGTCGACTACCTCGCTTCGGATCAAGCACCCGGGCCGTTGCAGCACTTCTGGTCCCTGGGCGTGGAGGAGCAGTTCTACCTTTTCTGGCCGTTGCTGGTTTTGGCCGTGTGCCTGTTGGCCAAACCGAATGCGGACGCTAGCAGTGGCGATGGATTTGCCCCGCGGCGCCGCATGCTCTGGATCATTTTCTCAGCCACCGCACTTTTGTCGCTGGGATACTCGGCCTATGCCGGTTACTCAGGCAATAGCGCCGGATACTTCACCACCACCACCCGCATTTGGGAACTGGCCGTCGGCGGACTGCTGGCCTTGGCAGTCCAGGCGCACGCCAACGGCGCCTTGAAGCTTCCACCGTGGGCAACCAGCTGGCAGTTCAGAAATCTTGCCGTACTCGTGGCTTTGGCGGCGATCTGCTTCGCGGCATTCAGCTACAACGCCACAACAGTCTTCCCGGGGATTGCGGCGGCCCTCCCGGTTCTTGGCTGCGCCGTGGTGATTGCCGCAGGCAGTACGCGAGGACCTGGTTCCCTGCACCCGCTGGTGAACTGGGCTCCCGTTCAATGGGTCGGCCTCGCCTCGTATTCGCTATATCTGTGGCACTGGCCGCTGATCGTATTCTTCATCGAACTGGCCGGGGGCAACCCGGACCCATTGCAGTCGCTGGCCTTGCTGGCCGGGTCCCTGCTCTTGGCTTGGGCCAGCTTGAAGTGGGTCGAAACTCCCATGCGCCACTTCCGCCCCATAGCCGGTTCTCCTGCCCGCTCCTTGATTGCAGGGGCGGCGATGGTCGGGCTGGCCGTGTCCATCGCGCTATTGCCAGGTGCCATGCAGCAGCATCTTGTGGGCCAGGAGCAGCGTGAGCTGGGCGCGATGATGCAAAACCCGCCAGCTGGTTTTGGCGCGGCCTCCGTGGGCCAGGGCGCACCTGCGTACCTTTCCGGCCATCGCCAGGTCGTCCCGCTTCCTGCGACGGCCGCCGAGGACCAGCCCGAACTGGGAGATTGCGTCCAGGAACCGAAATCCACGCAGATCAAGGAATGCGAATTCGGCAGCGAGGACGCCAGCTACACCGTGGCCCTGGTGGGTGATTCCCATGCAGCCCACTGGTTCGAGGCCGTCAGCCGATACGCCCAAAGCAAGGGCTGGAAAGTGGTGACCTATCTGAAGAATTCCTGCCCGTTCTCCGAGGCCCAGCGCAAGGCGGATCGGGATGGCAGCATCAACTGCGAAGAAGCCATCGACCAGACCATGGAAGCTCTGGCTGCGCGCGATGACATCAACGCGGTGATCACCTCGAGTTGGGGAGGAGCCACCTTTACCACTGACGCGGCACAGGGGCTGGCTTCGACGTGGTCCACCCTTGAAGACGCGGGCCTGCCGGTCTACGCCATTGTGGACACCCCGCGGCCGCCGCAGGATTCCTATGCGCGCGACTGCGTGGAAGAAAACGTGCAGAACCCGGATAAGTGCGCCTTCCCGGAAAAGGGAGCCTATGAAGTGGGCGATGCCACCAAGCAGGCCGCCGAACTGGAGCCGCGCGTCGAAGTGCTCGACTTCAGCGATTACTTCTGCATGGATGGAACCTGCCCGGCAGTGGTGGGGAATGTCTTGGTCTACCGGGACAAGCACCACATCAGCGATACCTACATGCGCACCTTGGCCCCGATCTTTGGCGAAAGGATCGAGGCTGCCTTGGATTCCGAGTAGCCCAGCATGATTTAGGACACCAAGGCTTATGCAAGTTCGGGTCTCTCGGGTAGGATTGGAAGGTCTGTGCCACTGCATGCCCGAAAGTTGGGCGTCTGGTGCACAGATAACGCAAGAACCTCCTGTTGCGGAAATACCGCGACCGTTTAGCCCAAAGGAGGTGGGTTCACATGCGTGCTTATGAACTTATGGTCCTCATTGATCCAGAGGTCGATGACCGCACCGTAGAGCCAACCATCGAGAAGTACCTCGAGGTTGTCCGCTCCAACGGTGGCACTATCGAAAAGGTTGATGTCTGGGGTCGTCGCAAGATGTCCTACGAGATCAAGAAGAAGGCAGAAGCCACTTACGTAGTGGTGAACTACACCGCAGAGCCAGCAGCTTCCGCTGAGCTTGAGCGCCAGCTCAAGATCAACGAACTGATCCTGCGCCACAAGGTCACCCGTCCGGAAGAGGCACGCGTTTAAATACGCGCAACCTTCCGTCGTAGGAATTAACGTTCAATCTTTTTAAGGAGAGTCAATGGCAGGCGAGACTGTTATTACCGTTATCGGAAACCTGACTGCCGATCCGGAGCTGCGTTTTACGCCGTCCGGTTCAGCCGTAGCGAACTTTACGATCGCTTCGACTCCTCGCACCTTTGACCGCCAGTCCAATGAGTGGAAGGACGGGGAAGCCCTGTTCTTGCGCGCATCGGTGTGGCGCGAAGCTGCAGAGAACGTTGCTGAAACGCTGACCAAGGGCATGCGTGTCATCGCCCAGGGTCGCCTGCGTTCACGTTCTTACGACACCAAGGAAGGCGAACGTCGCACCGTCATGGAGCTTGAAGTCGATGAAATCGGCCCATCGCTCCGTTTCGCGTCCGCCAAGGTCACCCGTACCCAGCGCTCCGGCGGTGGCAACGGTGGCTTCGGCAACGGTGGTGGAGGTTTCTCCAACGCACCGCAGCAAAGTGCACCAGCTCAGGCGCCGCGTCAGCAGCAGCCTCAGCAGGGTGGCGGATGGAATGCTCCAGCCGCAGACCCATGGAGCACCGGCGGAAACAACGGTGGCGGCTGGGGCAACCCGGGCGCAGACGAACCGCCTTTCTAAACAATATTTATTCACCATCCCGCAGATCACTCTGCGGGCTCCAAAGCTAAGGAGCTCCACGATGGCTAAGGCTGAAATCCGTAAGCCCAAACCAAAGTCCAACCCATTGAAGGCCGCTGACATCACTGTCATCGACTACAAGGACACCGCACTGCTGCGCAAGTTCATCTCCGACCGCGGTAAGATCCGCGCTCGTCGTGTAACTGGCGTTTCCGTTCAGGAACAGCGCAAGATCGCACAGGCAATCAAGAACGCACGTGAAGTAGCCCTGTTGCCTTACTCCGGCGCTGGCCGCGGCTAAGGAAGAGGGATAGCAAAATGGCAAAGATCATTCTGACTCACGAAGTATCCGGTCTCGGTGCTGCTGGCGATATTGTCGAGGTAAAGAACGGCTACGCCCGTAACTACCTGCTGCCACGCGGCTTCGCAATCGTCTGGACCCAGGGCGGTGAGAAGCAGGTGGAGTCGATCAAGGCTGCACGTGCTGCTCGCGCCGTTGCAAACCTTGAGGATGCTCAGGCACTTGCAGCTAAGCTGAAGTCCCAGCCGGTGAAGATCACCATGAAGGCTGGCTCGAACGGTCGCCTGTTCGGCACCGTTAAGACCACCGAAATTGCTGCTGCCGTAGAGGCTGCCGGTCTGGGTAAGATCGACAAGCGCAACATCGAGGTCAACGACCAGATCAAGTCGACTGGCAACTACACCGCAACCGTTCGCGTTCACGCTGACGTTCTTGCAAACCTGCGCCTGCAGGTTGTAGCTGCTGCCAAGAAGTAAGTCTTCTAGACTCAGCTTCTGTCCAAGAGGTGGCGTGCACTCCGCAAGGAGAGCACGCCACCTCTTGGCGTTAACCCGGTGTCCAGGCCGTCTAGTCAGCTAGCGCGTTGGGCCAGCCGTCGATTGAGGTGCGTCCGTTGGGCACCGGGGTTAACGGTGGTGGCCACGATGCATCGGCATCGCAGCCACCGATCGGAATTACAGTTTTTCAGTGTGCCATCCGGGAGCCGCCAGTTGCATGGCGCATCTGAATGGCAGGGGAAAGCGCGAGCAGGCCGGCCACGACGCCGACACCACCGCAGATCCACGACATCCAAGCGACGCCAGCGGAATCGGTAAACGATCCCATCCATGGCGAGGCGAATAGCAAGGCGCTGGCGATAACCAGTGCCCATTCCATTGAAACCAGGCGCGGCATCATGACGCTCCAGACACCGGTGATCACCATGAGCAGGCCGAAAGCCGCCATTAGCGTCATCGAGGTGCTGGTTCCGCCAAGCCACGTGGTTGAAACTGCGGCCGCAATACCTGCCGCAACGCCGACCCAGTCTTGCCACCGAGTCCATTTCTTCATTGCAGATACCTCCAACATTCATCGCAGAGGGCTCCTGAGCGGGAGTCGATTTAAAGGTAGGTTCGCCGTTGCTGATGCGCAATCCACTTTTGGGAGCATTTTGGTAAATCCTTGGCCCCTACGGTACTTCTGGCCGCCCGTATCGTGGAGCTACCGCGGGTTTGCGCATAATTCATCAGATCGTCTCGCGCTGGGCGCGTCTTAATCGTTGGCAGAGGAGCAGCGGACTCGTAGCCTCGAAGATGAGTACGTCCAAAGCCAGCACGATCGAGAGAAGCGGTGGAACAAATGGGTTTTGCGTGTGCGGATCCTGAAGTATTGACCGAGGCGCAACGCGAAGCTGTGGCAGAGCATCAGCGCCGTGTGCAAAGCGAGTCCCGGCGCCTGTCGTTGCGTGCGCTGCGCGAAGAAGCAGAACTGAGCCAAGTAGAACTTGCCACCGTGCTGAAGCTGAGCGTGGACCGCATCGCCCGCATGGAGACCGGGGACCTTGACCGAGTCCAGCTGGCCACCCTGCGCCGCTACGCAGAAGCCATGGGCGCCAGCCTGCAAGTGAAAGCGATCCGCGAGGGCACGCACGCCGAACTTGGCTAGTGATCGAGCTCCCGGCGGTCGCTGCCAAGCTGCCATTCCTGACCGACCGGTCAGCGCAAATAGAGCGCACCTCATCGATAAATATGCCACCCATCGCTCAGAAGCGCACAGCGAGGCCTGAATCACTGTGCTGACCAGATAAAGTATTCCGGTGAGACGCGGGTTATAGACCTGTGTCACAAGGAAGTTCTGAAGGGGTTATTTTGCACGAACGTGTAAACATCTAAACCCACCCTTGTAAATCCCCGGAATCATGCGGTTGAAACTATCCAGCAGCCGATACGGCCCATTTCGGAACGATGAAGACATGGCCGGCATCATGACCAGGGGTCACCTCAATACGATCAATCAAGAGGCCAAGGATCTGCTGCTTCTCGACCGCATGCATATGTGGCCAGGCTTCCAGTAGCTTCGGATCGACTTTCGGCCGCGACTGCCTCTGATGTACGCGAACCTCGCGCAACCTGGTCTCGAAGACCTCGATCTTCTCCAGGGACTCATCGCGAAGCTTCTCGTAAGACGCCCGGGGAATGACATCGTCAACATACTTGGCGGTGAGCGAGTCCAGCCGAGATTGTTCCTTGACGAGCGCTCGCCGTATTGTTGCCGTAGTGTTCATGGCTGGCAAGTCCGGCGTCTTTTGTGCGGCCTGCCTGGCTGCTTCGTCAGCTTCGTCAGCAATGCGCTCTTTGAACCATCGGAGCAGGGCGCGGTCAATCTTGCTTTGGTGGATGGAGCCGCCTTTATGCAGCTTCTTCGATTGGGCACCAGAGCACATGTACCGCGTGGCCCGGTCGTGTTTATCGTGCTGGTACATCTTGTGGCCGCACCTGGTGCAGACGAGAAGGCCGGTGTATGGGTTCCGTGGATCTCGCGGTTTTCGAGCACCTTGGCGCGCGGCTCGATTGACGAGGTGGGCCTCCCATTCTTCAGCTGTTATCAATGGTTCGTGGTTGCCCTGGTAGGTTTTCCCGTTGTATGTGAAGAAGCCGGCCGCGAAAGGCGACTTCAGCATTTGGCTGATTCGGCTGGTGGTCCAGTTGTTCGCGTCTGTCCTGGTGCTTGAAGGGATGCCGGTGCTGAGCACATAGGCGAGTAGCTGAGAGAGGCTTTCTCCCCGGTTGTAGCGGCGGTAGCATTCGACGAGGACCGGGCCCGCGAGGGGGTCTGGCGTGTAGCCGGTCGTTTTGTCGTAGATGTAGCCGAACCGGTAGATGCCTGAGTGTGGGCGGCCTTGTGAGACGCGGCGTGCCTGGGATTCTTTCCAGGTGTCGCCGATGCGTTCGGATTCGAAGACGGCGAATTCGGCGAGCATGCCTCGGGCGAATCGGCCCGTGCTGGTGCTGACGTCTACCTGCTCTGTGGCTGATTCGATGCGTCCGCCGGCGGCCTCAACCTTGTCTAGTGCGATAGCCCAGTCCAGCCGAGCGCGTGAGAGGCGAGACCACTTCCAAAGGACAATGATGTCCGCCTCGCCATTCTCCACCATGGCCATGACTTCTTTGACCGCTTTGCGATTCCACGTGCGTCCGCTGATCCCTTCGTCAGCTTTGACAGCTACCACCGTATAGCCCTGTTGTTCTGCATAGCGACGCCCTGCGTCCTCCTGCAGATCTAAGCTGATGGACTCTTCCCGGGCGATGGATTGACGCAGGTAAAGAATCGCCCGGGGTTTCGCCGCGGCGTTCATTTCAATTTTCCTGGCGCCTGAGGGCGCAGTAGATCTTCAAGGCGGGCAATGAGGAGCGTCAACAGGTCACTTGAATGATCGCCATGGTCATCGAGATTGCATGCAACCACGCCCGGAGGAAGGGTGGCAGGTGATGTCTCGGAAGTAGTTGGCTTATTCGATGACATTGTGGAAACTCCTGTGGATATAGTGCATCAGTTCGAGTGTGAAGACGCGCAGATGCCGATAAATAAAAGCACGTCGAGGTGTGGGTAACTTATGCGATGTACTCGCTAGGCGGCCAAAGTTCTTGCACTTGGTCACCATCCAGCGATTGCAACCTCAAGAGCACCACCTCTTCAGTGACACCAAGCTCATCAGCCATTTCGGCCGGACTCTTGGCCCAGCCAGCCACTCGTTTCAACCCTTCGAAGGAAACCAGACGACGGGCAACTTCTAATTGCACCTCCCGCTCCACAACTGGAGGCTGGCAGCCAGAATGATTGCGCTCTAGATGGATCGCCTCATGAGTTAGTGCGCAAAGCGCCTCGTCCTGAAACAAGCCAGGATCCATGAAGATACGGCGACCGTCAGTGGATGCCGGGACCGTCGAATGAGGGCGGGTCCAAACAATCAGAGATGTCGCCAAGTGGCGGACGGCACCCCATGCGGAAAGTGAAGAAATCATGTTTCGAATATAGATTCGAACTAACTAAAACAGCAACTCCACAAAATAGAACACGAATACAACACCAAAATGTCCTACGCCTAAGCTAAAAAGCTCCCTAAAGATCCTCGCCCGAGTCCTGAGACTCCTCACCGCGCTCGCCGTAGGCCTCTTCCCACTTCTGGCGTTTGCTCTTGAAGTTGGGGTGAGCCGCCATTTGGTCGAGGTTCGGGAGTGGATAGTTTCGGGCTTCTTCGCCAAAGATTTCAGTGACCCCTAGGTCACCTGGGTTCGTCTTCTGTCCAGGGCGAGGGTCACCCTCAGGCGCCACTGCTCGGAGCCTGGTATGAGGTTTAGTTTTGGATTGCGGTTGAGTGAGTTCATTGTCGGACTCCATGTCTATGAGTGCCCGAGCAAGGTCCAAGATGATCTTTCGAGAACGTGGCGACAGGTGGTCTACGTCCTCGGGGAGTTCCTTGGAAAAAGGCGGGCCAGGGATTCGTTGTGATGCTGCTTCGAAAGCAACCGAATCTTCAACGCCAGCAAGCCAAGCAATCGCCCGAATTGTTTCAGGAGATGGATTGTACTTGTAAGTGCCGGCCTTGAGGTGATTGATAGTCGTCACCGTGATGTCAAACCCATGGGCCTGTGCTCGCACTGCTAGCTGTCGCCCTGACGTCTTATGTCGATCGACAGCCAGGAGCACGAGGTCCTTGAGGGTCTGTTGGTTGCTCACGAAGAAAACTCTCTCTTATGGCTCATAACTCATGAAAGTGACAGTTGCGTCACTCGTTACAAGTAACAAGTCTAACTTGCCAATAAATAGACGGGCACTTGCGCTCATGGAAAATATGAGTAATGATGAGTTACAAGCTCTTCACTTGTAATCCGGAAAGGACTGGGGAATCATGGTCATGTACGCAACGCAGAGACGCAGGAAGTTCGCACGAAAGGAGGTCTGGATGAAAGTCAAAGACCCAGCCGCTATCCGTCGATGGCGGAAGCAGCGCCACTTCAGTCAGGAAGATCTGGCCTATCTTGTGCGTCGAGATCAGAGCACGATCAGCTTGATTGAGCGAGGAGGGATGGCGTCCCTCTCCGAAGATCTTGCTCTTGCGATTGCCGCGAGACTTGATGTGCCATGGGATGAACTTTTTGAAGCTCGTGACCATAAACCCGAGCCCACTGTTGCAAGTAGCAAACTCTCAACTCGTAATCGCCGAAGTGTGGCTGCCTTATGAGCTTTGATGGTGATGCAAATCGGCACAGGGAAGAGCATGACCGGGCCTACCTGATCATGACTGGGCAAGAAAAAGGAAGGCCCCCAGCAGTTGCAGCTGCTGAGGGCCATGAAACCAATAATCCAAAACGGTAAGCAAAGGAGATAGTGATTTCGATGTCCACTCTATCGAACAACGCGGGAGCGGCTGAAGTGCTCAGCCCAAAAGCCCGGGCAATCAAGGACAGGTGCATCAACGAGGTCGGGATCGTCCTGGCCGAGGTATGCGCTCGCATCGCTGCTGAAGAGACGACGGTCGCGGCATGAGCAGTCCAAATCCTGAGCGCTTTTTCCCGGGGCTCACTGGGTCAGTGGCAAAAACACCAGCGGATGTCGTCCGCATGAGCGAGGCCAAGAGACGCCGTGACGTTCACCAGGATGTGAAGGTGGCGAACGATCGCCTGCGGGCAGCGCTCAACGTGACCTTTGACTTCGATTCAACGGGCAATGTGGGCTCTGCGTTGAAGCATGCCATCACGCGCGGCGACCAGTTGGTCGTGGCCTTGCAGAAGCTTCGCGAAGTGTCTGAGCCTTTCATCGAGAAGCAGGACACGAAATGACTCGGATGCTCGGTCAGGTCAGGATCATTCCGTTTGGCCACGCGAGGCCGTCTGAAGTTCGCAATATTTCTTGGCTCGATAAGCCGAAGACCGATATGGCGCGCGAGGCGAGCAAGTCTGTCCAGGACTGGGCCCAGTTCCAGCAGTATCGGGGCCACCGGATCACTGTATCCAAGGAGAATCTGCATCCGGACAATCCTGAGGGCCGAGGAACCTTGACCGTGGAAGGCGTGAACACTCACTACTTCGTTGTTGTTCCGGCTTCGCAGCAGCCAGTCCAAGCAGAGTCGCTGTTTGAAGGAGGGCTGTGATGGCAGCCGAACAGATTTACCGGGAAGGCTCACTGCGAATGTGGCGGATCTGGTTGCCGATTATCGCGGTCCTGGTCGTGGCGTTGTATTTCGCCTTCCCGCTGCCCAATGGTTTGTGGGCCTTGATCATGATTCTTTTCGCGGGCGTTTGCATTGGCGCCGTCGTTGACTGGGTGCAGGTCGAGCTCCAAGCGCATAAAGCTCTTCGAGCTGCCTAACCCGGCAGGCTGCCGCCGTTAAAGGCAGCCCAATGATTCCTACTTCATCAACACTTTGGGGTGTATTTAGTTGTCCAAATTCAGAGGCACGTTGCAGATCCTCTCAATCACTTCGGTACATGAGAACGAGAACAATATCCGCGAGGGGTACGACGCGGAGAAAGTGGAATTCTTGGCCAAGCAGATCAAATCTGTCGGCCTGATCGAACCCATCACGGTGTACCCGCATCCTGACATCGAGGGCGATTACCTGATCCGAGAGGAGAACCACCGGTACCTGGCTTCGTTGAAAGCCGGAGAGACGGACATTCCATGCATGGTATGGCCCAGCTCGGACCGCAACAAGGTAGCTGACCTGGACGCGATGCTCAGCACGGGCCGAACCAAGAACCCTTTACGCGAGTCGGAAATTTCCAAGGGTATCCAAATGGCTTTGGATCTCGGCCAGGACATTACGACCATCGGCAAGAAGCACGGCATGAGCCGCACTGAAGTGAATCTGCGTGGCCGAATGGCGCAGCGCAACGACAAGCTCTCAGAAGACTTCACCAAGGGCGCAGCCACCTTGGATACCGTGAAGCGTCTCTATGAGCTGGCCGACCAGTCCGGAGACCCGGAACTGTACGACAGGGCCATCAAGGACCTTCCAGCCGGCGCTGATGATGACGAGGTCGAGAAGCATATCGTTGCGACTGAAGCACGCCTGACCAAGGACAGGATCAAGGAAGAACTTGCCGAGCTGGGCGCTGTAGAAGCACCACCGCATGCTCCGTGGGCCAAGACCCAGTGGGAACAGATCACTGAGGAGATGTCTCTGGCTGAGCACCACGAGGCAGGTCACAAGTACGTTTTCGCGTACCAGGCATCAACGCCGCAGTGGTTCCAGGAGAAGGAATCAGCCGGCCAACAAGAGCCGGAACCGACCGCGGAGGAGATCGCGGAGCAGGAAGAAAAGCAGCGGTTGAACTCTGGGCTGGCTCAAATCGCAGGGGTCCGGACGAAAAGCATCATCCGTCGCATCCAGGACCGCAAAGCTGTTTCGGAAGCAGACGTAAAGACGCTGCTCCTCAAGCGCGTTGAACGCTGGTGCAGCGACGGTGAAAGCGAAGAAATGATCGCCATGATCACCGCCTTACCATCCGTCGACGGAGAGTCGATGGACGACGAAGAATACGAACTGGCCCGGGCGAAATGGATTGGCCAGGTCAAGAAAAACTTGATGCGGCTTCCGCTGGCGAACCTTGTCGCTCTGGACGAGTTGCTGTGCGGCTCACCTGCTGAGCTCGATAACCTCCGGGGCTTCCTCCGTACCTCGGCCGAGCATAGCGGCTCGCATTATGCGTCGTTGTGGATAAGGGACAACTTCCGGTTCTATGGCCTGATCGTCAACGTTCTCGGCTATGTGCTCGATGCTGCCGAGATCGACGCCATGCAGTACTGCGCTGCTGCCATCCCCGAACGGTCAAGGGAATTGGACATCGTGCAGGCAGTGGGTGAGGCTTGCCGATCGTGCGGGACTGAACCCTTCGAGCCCACAGGCGAACAGATCTGCCCTGGGTGCGCTGCCACTGGCGAATCTGGGGAGGTGGCCTGATGCCGTTCACCCAAGTTTCGGATGCTCCAGCGAACGGCGGAGCATCAACCTTGCGCAGTCATGGACCGCATCTGCGATTTCTGGCCATGGCGCAGCATCCTTCGACGTCGCCGGCCCCACGGGTGGTCGATCGCGAACGCATGTACCAGGGATTCGATTGGAAGGATCCTGACAGCCTGCAATGGCCTCGAAGCTCAGTACGTGCCAGCCCGGGACTCGCGGCCGGGGAGCTGGTCTGGGGAGCGAAGATCTGGGAAGCGCCAGGTGTGCCAGCACGCGACGCCCACGGCCTCTTGATCGCATTCAGCGGTGAAGATCGCGAAAAGGTCATTGCTGATGCCCAGAAGCGCGTAAGGGAGTTGCGTTGGTCAAAACTCGGACGGCTCCGCCTGCAGGAGCCGCGCAAGGCGCCGGAGAAACCGTGCCAGTAACTCGTGGTTCCGCCAGCACCGTGAAGCACCAGCCCTCAACGCATTCGGACGTAGTGGACTGGCGCGAGAAGGCCGCCTGCAAGGACTACTACGAACAGCTGAAGAAGAAGGACATCTTTTTCCCGCCGCCGGGCAAGCCAGGATCGCAGACTGACGCCGCGGTGCTGGTCTGCAGTTCCTGCCCGGTCCGGGAGGAATGCCTGGAATACGCGCTGGACAAGAAAGAACTGACCGACGGGATCTTCGGAGGGAAAACTCCCGCCGAAAGAAAGTGGCTGCACAAGCGCAGGCAGGCGGCCGCTGGAATCAAGCCGAAAACTAGACGGAAGAGGAAAAAGACATGAACACCTTGTCTTTCGTGGTCTCGCTTGGACTATTCCGAGCAGCCCTCGTGGCTACGAAGCCACATGTCGCATCGGATAAGAAGAACCTTCAGCAGCGGTGCGTGGTCGTGACTTTGACCGATACCGCCGAGATTCTTTGCACAGCCTCAGATGGGCTTACCTCGGCCATTGCTCGTATTCCTTTCGATAGAGAGCGGAATCCGTATTTTGAGCTGGGCCAGTTCTCCATGACTCCGGAGTCGTGTGCTGCAGTCCTGAGCATGTTCAAACTCGGCAAAGACGAGTCGGATGCAGAGCTCGAAGTGTCAGTGTCGTTCAAGTCGGAGCGAGAACCAGGAACTCGGCGTGATGTTCCAGTGGCCACGATGTCATTCAGGCGTATTGGACAACTCTTTGGAGGTGACGAGCTGAAGGTCACTGAGCCGGTCCAGCAACGGGACCTCACCGGCTTGTGGGCAACGATCAGCACGTCAGCAGCACGGGCAGAGGCGAAGTTGCCTCCGGTAAAGGTGGACTCCCGACGTCTAGCCGCGTTCACCCAAGCGCAGAAGGCCTACGAGCAGCCGCTGATTTTCTCGGCAGTTGGGCCGGAGTCCTCGGGGTTGTGCGTGTACTGCGGGGGGTACTTCGCCGGCTGGATTGCTGTTGACCGCGTCGACATGGATAAGGCAAGCCAGCTCCGGCATGTGCAGCGCAGGGAGACCTGGACGCGCGTGCTGCCGGCCGACCTGAAAGCAATATGAGAATCATTGTTTTCCAAAAAACAAACGAAAACCTTTGTAAAGGAATATTCCAGTGAAAAATGCACAGAAGAATCCCTACGCGGAATCGGCCAACCAGAACATGGCGAAAGCGAACATGTGGGAGGTTACGCCGGATACCGCAACCATTGGGCAACTCTTGGGCGGGGTCATCAATGCCCTGCTGGCGGTCGCCCACGAAGTCCAGGGGCTGCGAAGCGACTTGAAGAAAGGGGAACGCAGTGGCTCTTGAAGTTACCGTCCACACCAAGGATGCGTGTGGGGAGTGCGTCAAAACCAAGAACGCCCTCAACCTGCGCCAAGTCCCTCACCAAACCATCCACGTAGCTGATGACCAGGTCGAGAAGATCGAGCAGCTGCGGGATATCGCGGAGCAAATGGGCGTCGGCGCGACCATGCCCTTCGTCCAGGTCATCGATACCACTACCGGAGAAGCGGAACAGTGGTTCGGCCACCGTCCGGACAAAATCGTCGAGCACATCACCACCAAGAGAAGCAGGAAGCAGTCATGACCAGCGAAAACATCATCGTCATTGCACTCGGCGAAGACACAGACCTTTTCATCGTCACGGGGACGACGGATGCCCACAGCGCCGACGACGCGGTCCGCACATACGTTGAACAGATGACCGGAGAGACCATCGAGACCCTGCAAGGCGCCGATGAGCTCGTGGAGTTCAGCATTTCGTACCGCACGGACTGGGCCTGGACACCAGGGCCGAACGCAGAAGATCCGATGGAAGAAGCCACCCTAGTCCGCGGAGAACGAGGCGACGGGCTGCCCCGGTTCGCGGCCTACATGGTGCAGGCATGAGGCACCATGGCCAGCCGCTTTTCGTAGGAGTTCTGGGATTCGCGACAGTCGTTCTCTTGATTGTCGTCGGCGTGGGCGTGAGTGCTATGGCCAGCTTCCACGAAGAGTCCAAGACTTGCACTGTCACGGGCAAGGAATCAGTGGCCCAGGGCGAGGAAGGCCACGAATACCGGGTCTATACCGAGCAGTGCGGCACCCTGGCCGTTAGGGATGACTGGATTCGTGGCCGCTTCAACTCCGCCGATTCCTACGGGCAGATGCATCCGGGGCGCACTTACAACATGGTGACTCTGGGCTGGCGAATCCCTATCCTCTCGATCATGCCCAACATCTACACAGCCTCTGAGGTGTCGCCATGACCACCATGATTGAAGCCCGACGTCTCAACGGAACAGACTTTGGGAAGTCCATCGGCAACTTCGGCACGCTGCAGGCCGTCGAGCATCGCTTGATGACCGTGCAAGTGGCAGGGGATCACCAACTCAAGTCGTACAAGATCGTGCGGATCGAGACCAGCGCCGGAACATTCTTACTGTGGCCATCGTCCAAGGTTGCGGTCACCGGCCCGGAAACACCAGAGGTGAAACCATGACTTGGCCAGCTTTGGAAGCCTTGTTCAACGTGTATATGTGCGGAGTGCTCTGCGTTTTCATCGGTGGGCTGATTGTCTGTGGATTCGCGAAGGTGGGTGTCCTGTCCGACACTCCTGAGGTAGGGCGTCGCATTCTCAAGTACTCGGCACGAGCCGTGATGTTCTGCTGGGCCTGGCCGCTGGTCCTCGCCGCTCTAGCCCTAATTGGCCTGTGGCGGCTCGCAGACTTCCTGGTCGAGCATGCCGAAGTGGAAGAACTCTGGAACCGGGGCAGGAAATGAGCAGCCGGAACATTGCCCGCGCCATCGACATGGCCCAGCACGCCGCATACTGCCATCGGACGGGACAGCCACGCTTGGCAGCCCTGTACGAAAAGAACTGCCGGGAAGCCATGCTTCTGGCCAAAAGCGAGATCCGAAGCATGCGTATCCAGGTGAATCCGTTCCGGACTTTCCTCTATATCGCCGAAGACATAAGCGGCGTCATGGAGATGGTGGCAAGGGCCATCTCCGGGCCGGCTTCGGAAGTTTCCAGGATGGCTGCCTCCCAGCCGTTGAAGTCCGATTTTGTCCTAGCTGGACCGAATCTGCGGTAACACCCCACCAGAACAGGAGAAGACATGAAATCTGAAATCATCGACCCAGCCGCGCTCGAAGCGGCCGCGAAGGCGATCTTTGACGTTCGCGATGACCAGTTCGACCTTGACGAGTGGGAGGACCTGGACGCTACACAGCGGGAGCGCTACGAATGCGATGCCAGGGCCGCCTTGTCCGCTTACCGAGCAGCTTTGCCTCCCACCGTACTTCGTGGATCTGATGCGCTCGAACGCTTCGCCGACGCCCTGCCTGCACTCCCAACGGCTGCCCCTATGCCGTTCATCCCGCACTTCACCGTCCACAAGAACTGTCACATCGAGCAGCACCTGGCACTCAATGATGGTCCGGAAGCGCTGTTTACCGTTGCGGATCTTCAAAACTTCCGAGCGATCGTGGAGAGCGGTACTCCGTTGGCCCGGAATACGGTGCTTCGCCTGATTGAGAACGCCCAAGCGTCCGCGCCAGCCGCCCAGCCGGTAGTGAACAGCGTGGAAGAGCTTGTGATGACACGGGCAGGCCTTGCGCTGGCAAACGCAGCGTTCGAAGAGGGTTTGAGTGCTGGCATCAGGGCGTGTAACGCAACGGATGATGGTGCGCCATTCAAGAAGCCCGTTAGCCCGTATAGCGCGCCATTGCTCGCCACAATCAAAGCCGACCGCCCGGAGGCGGACGATGCCTAACCAGCCCCCGCTGAACCCGTGCGATAAGAGCCATGATCCAGAGCCCTATGTCACAAGTGGAATCGCTATGGCTCAGGCCATGTTCGGAGGTCGAACACGCTTCGATCCTCGTAAAAAGTATTGCCAAGACAAGGAATGCTACGACGCAGGACGGCACGAGGAAGAAATAACAGAACGAGCACAGGAAGCGGAGAAGTCCAATGAATAACACCCTGCTAAACCCGGACGCGCTCGAAGCCGGAGCAAAAGCCCTGCTATTCGAAGACTGTGGAGATTACTCACGCTGGGATCTGATGGACGAAGCGGGACAGCAAATCTTCACGGAATATGCCCGCGCTGCCGCGTCCGCTTACCTCGCAGTAGCCCAGCCAGTAGTGAACAGTGTCGAAGAACTCGAAGCACTGCCGGTCGGAAGCGTCATCGCAGACCTCTACGATGACCGCGGCGACGCGCCCGTTGTACTCTGCAAAGCCCTCAACCAGGATTGGGCAGCACTCACCACAGGTACGCAAAATGGCCGCCCGTGGTGGACATCAGAAGAGATCGCTCAGGTCGCCCGACGGCTACGTGTCTTACACCGCCCGGAGGTGGGCGCGTGACCGAGTCAGCGAAGTCGAAGCGTCCCAAGAACGATGGGCCAGTTCCACGCCTCGATCCACTTTGGGATATGGACGAGATCCAAACCGGCCGCCTCAACAACTTAGAGCACTTGGGACTGCACGCCTGCATCAACATCCCGAACGAGCCACGACTCTACGGCCGCATCACCTACCTCACCCACCAACTCCACGCCACCGTCGTGGAACTCACCTGGAACGGTGTTCAGATCAAGCACCGCAGCGACCCCGAGCAAGTGATCAGGATCGAGACAACAGCGTGATGAGGGTCCTCATTTCTGCCAGGTCGCCACCGGCCTGCCCAGTTCCGAATAACTCAGATTTGATCCATTTTGAAAGGAGGGAAAAGAATTGCCATTCTTCCAAGTTGATGACCAACTCCACGTCAACCCGAAAGCCTCAGCGCTCGCCGAAGCGGCGCTGCAGGACGATCTGGTGGGCATGGCAGCGTTAGGGCTCTGGACTATGGCAGGAAGCGTCACCCAGGCCGCGTTGACCGATGGCCTCGTCTCCCACGTGCAGCTGATGAAGATTCTGCTCAATAGCGATGCAGTTGATCTCTTGGCCGCGCGGTTGGTTGAGGTGGGGCTGTGGCATACGGCCGGGCATTCCTGTGAGCAGTGCCGGAAGGTCAAGGAAGGGTATTATCTTTTCCACGACTGGTTCCAGTTCGGGTATGACAAAGGCGTTGAAGTGCGTCTGGCGAGAGCCAAGCGCAAAGAGCTCAACGATCCGCAGATCAAGGCTGCGGTGTGGGCACGCGACGCCGAAGACTCGAAGTGTTCCAGGGGAAGATGCCGCTATTGCGGCGATATGGTCTTCAAGAAGACCAGCAAGGGCGATAAGCGCCCTGAAATGGATCATGTTGACCCGACGTTGGCTGTCGGGGTTAGGAATATCGTCCTTTCCTGTGCCCAGTGCAATCGGGAAAAGGGTAGACGCACTCCTGAGCAGGCCGGCAAGACCTTGCGCCCAGCTCCAGTCCGTGAAACCGCTTCGGCTCCGTCGAGCTTGACGATCGCACCTTCGGGTTCGCAGAACGTCGCTCCGGAGACCGAAGCGGAATCACCGGCTGTCGAGCCGGTGCAGCAGGATCCAGCCGTTCGATTCGGTCTCAGTCTCTCCACGGCATCAGCTCCAGCATCATCTCCGTCGAGCTTGACGATCGCACCTTCGGGTTCGCAGAACGTCGCTTCGGAACCGGCTGTAGAAGCAGATGTGTTCGAAGGCGACGAGGCCGACATGCCAGCCTGGGCAGCTGAGGAAAACCCTGATATTCCGGCGGCAATGACCAAATTAGCGACCATCGATGGTCAGGTAAGCCCACCATCGATGGTCGCAGAGCAAAAAGCTATCTACGGGCGCGCGCATACGCGTGCACGGGCTGGCAGGGCAGGGCAGGGTATGGAAGGGCCAGGGTCTGGCTCAGGGTCAGCCCAGGGTCAGCCCAGCTCTCCCATCGGTTCATCTAAGCCCCGAAGACCACGTTCCAGACGCAGACGGGGGAAGAAGAATCCTGGTCTGAATAACGCAACGTCTGAACACCGAACTCCTGAAAGTACTGGTGTTGTCTCTCATGATGCGGGGGAAGCGCCAGAAGTCATTGCGGGTGGAAGGTTCGGGTCGAGGTACTACGGGGTCAAGGGGCAGCAGGTGGACGAGCCGAATAGCTCGTGTGAGATCCACGGGTTGCAGTTGCCGTGCAGGAAGTGCCAGGACTCAGTTGAACGAAAGTATGTGGAGGGGGATCTGTAATGCCGGATCATGTTGATAGCCCAGATTGCTTGTGCTGGGGCTGCTTCTCGCAACAAGCCCATGAAGCGGGTGTGTGCGTGGTGCATGCTAAGGGTTGGGGATTGGGTTCATCACCTGTCGCTGCTGTTGGTTCAAAGGTTTGCCATGAGTGCGAGGATCGGATGCGTTCGGATCTGAGGCTGGTTGCTGAGCGGTGGGATGCTGCACAGGAGGCATTGCTCCCAGGGCAAGGATCGGGAGGCAGACAGGGGACAGCGGTATCTGCGCCGTTGCCGATCCGCGTCGATGTAGTTGATGCGGTGATCACGGCCAGCCGCCAGGTGTGGAAGATCGTTGCGTTGCTTGTGGACGAGTATCCCGACGTGCGATTGCCCGATGACCAGTCAACGCCCTCGATCGCAGAATGGCTGTATCGGTGGCAGATGCTGAGGGTGGTAGCGATACCGGATGCCGGCCAGGTGCTGCAGGCCTATTGGTGTGCAGCCGAGGCCGCCGAGGAGATAGCCCGGGTGACGGTAGCTGACGCCCCTACGGTAGAGCTGCCCGTGCCCGATCAATGCAAGGCCCCTACTCGTCTAGCGGACGGCACCCTAGCCATGTGCGGGGGAGATCTGGCCACCATGTGGGACCAGGCAGGGAAGGCCAAGACCGTGGTGTGCACCACCGACAGGTCGCACATGATCCCGTGGGACTCATGGGCCAAGTCCATGGCAGCACGTAGACCGAGAGGCGCTAGACCGCGGAATCATGCGGGAATCTAATTCCTTGACTTAGCATGATTAAATTAATGATGAAGTGGAATCACTGACTCCAGCGAAGCCCGACTGTTCCCCAAAGCAGTCGGGCTTCGTCATGCCCAGGACACTGGAGGTGCACGAGATGAACATCAATCAAGCGCCAGTGAAGCCATGGAGCGGACGAGCTGCAGCCGAAGCGCTGAAGCAGGTCAAAGCAAAGGGTCGACGGAACCAAACACCATGTGTCATCTGTGACCAGGGCATCGACTACTCGTTGGCTTATCCGCATCGGCAGTCATGCAGTGTGCAGCACATCAAGCCACGCAAGCATTTCCCTCAGCTCACGTGGGACCCGCTGAACTGGGCACCGGCGCATCTCGACTGCAACAAGTCAGCCGGTGCAAAGATCCAAACCGGGCTCGGAATCACCGACGACTGGTGACCCTGTCCGAGGCGAGGCCCAAAAAAATCCAGCACCTCCCCGGCCCGGACACTAGCGCCGTGCAGTTTCCTCTCCCCCCGGAAAATTTTGAACTGATTTTCAGTCTGACAAGGCGTTATGGCGGTGAAAGTGAACCCGTCAATGCAGAAAGGGATGCGAATGCGTGTTATTGACCCCGAGGTGATCGATCGTGATGCGGTGTGCCGGTTCTTGGAAGCCAATGGTATTGACCCGCACTGGATTGCCCGACAGCCCCTGGTCTACGACGGCCGCGCTCTCCGTGTCCGAGCGGACTACTGCCCGCATACGGAGGACGGTAAGCGGATCCTCAGCGGCTCTCGAATCGGATTCTTGACTATCCCGGTCTGGTACAAGGTAGAACGGGAAGCAACGCCGCGCCGCTACGGCATATAGAGCGGCAATCTCATGAAAGACCGCCCCAAGATCATCCAACTACACGGCAGCGGTCATGCCATCAGGGAGATTGCCCGAGACCACGAGGTATCCCGCAACGCTGTCCGCCGAGCGCTTGCCGAAGACGCGCGAATGGACTACTGGCGGCCGAGTGCCACCGAGGAATTCGAGCCGGCCGTTCGTGACGTTCTCGCCGACTACCCGCACATGTCCGTGCCGGACATCGCGACCATGATCGACTGGCGCAAATCCCGCCGGACGCTCTCAGATCTTGTCGCGAAACTTCGCCCCGAATACATCGAGCGGGCAGACTCCGAAGCGGCAGACGATGGAAACATCTCAGCGGTCAGCATGGACTCTCTGCGAGCTGGCTCATTCAAGGCACTCAACGTGCTTGGCTACAGCGATATTGAAGCCCACGAGCTGACTGCCAAGGAGGTGGAATGGTGGACCGAGCTGAAGAACGCGACCCACGTCTAAACCCGCCCGACCGGCTTCCCGACAACGTCAAAGCTGTCTGGGATGAAATTGTGGCCAGTAACGATGTAGCGGGCACCGTAGACCGCCAGGCACTTGAAGCGTTCTGCTACCTGGTGGCAAGGATGCGGCAGGCTCAGGAACGCATCGAAGAGGAAGGCATGGTGGTCCGCGACGCTCGCGGCAAAGTCCAGCCACACCCCGCACTAGAAGTAGAACGCAAACTAGCCGAGCAGATCCGCGCCTGGGGAGACCGATTCGCTCCACTGGTGAAACCCACCAGGAAGCGCGGCTACATGGCAGATGCTACCGCCGCCGCAATCGCGAATGCACCGCATTTGAAGGGCGATGCCGGCAAGAAGTACGCCGGCCTCATCGCAGCAACCAGGACCCAGGCATGGGTGATCGATGAAGCGCAACGCGACTCGATGCAAGCGCTCAACGAGGCGGTCATCAAGATCATGCCTCAGTACATCAAGGCCTGCGCCGAACTGCAGATCACGCCAGCATCGCTAAGCGCTGCCGTCGCGCCAGAGTCGCCGAAGCAGGACAAGGGAGGCGGTAGTGGCAGCAACGTCTCAAGCCTCCAGGAGAGGGCAAACCGCCGCCGGACAGGCTAAGAAAAAACGGCCCAAGCTGTACGGCAAGGAAAAGCCACGCGTCTTCACCCCGCCATTGCGACCCCTGGAACCGCGCTCGCCGGAGACAGAGCAGTGGACACTTGGCTATGACGTGATCGACTTCGCCGAAGAGGTTCTGAAGATCACGCTGTATCCGTGGCAGAAGTGGCTGCTGGTGCACATGCTGGAGCTGCTTGAAGATGGCCAGCTGCGCTTCCGTACCGTGATTGTCTTGATTGCCCGCCAGAACGGCAAGTCCACTCTCTCCCAGGTGCTTGCTATCTGGATCATTTGCGTCTGGGGCTGGCCCCTGGTGCTGGGTACGGCCCAGGACTTGGAAACAGCGGAGGAAGTCTGGCAGGGCGCCGTGGACATGGTGGAGGAGTCCGAGGAGCTTTCACCGCTGATCGACAAAGTCGTCAAGGTCAACGGCAAGAAGGCGTTGGAGATCATCCGCGATGTCGAGGACTTTCGGCAGGCGAAGAAGCGCAGTAAGACCAGGTACAAGGTCAAGGCTGCCAACCGAAAAGCTGGCCGTGGTTTTACCGGCAACCTGATCCTGCTCGATGAGCTTCGCGAACATCAGAATTGGGATGCCTGGGGAGCAATCACCAAGACTACGATGGCCCAAGTTGAAGCGCTAGTTTTGGCGCTGTCCAACGCGGGCGATGTAACTAGCGTGGTCCTGCGGTACTTGCGGCAGATGGGGCATGAGGGGGCGGGGGACCCGGACGGCATCTGCCAGTCCGGAGAAGACCTGCTTCCGGATGTGATCGATCTTGGAATGGGCAAGAACGATGACCCTGATGATGAGGGGTACGACGAGGACGACGAATGGGAGCAGGAGCCTGACACTCTCGGCTTATTCGAGTGGTCGGCACCTCCCGGTTGTTCAAAGTGGGACCGTGATGGATGGGCTCAAGCTAACCCTTCGGTTGGTTGGAACCCGGGCTTCACGGAGCGCACGCTCGTCGCTGCCTGCAAGACGGATCCGGAATGGGTGTACAGGACCGAGTGCCTGTGCCAGTGGTCGGACGGCGTTCTGGAAGGTCCGTTCCCACCTGGCGTGTGGGAGGAAGGGCAGAACAAGCCCGAGGTCGGCCCGGACGGAACAACTCGCATTGCCGAGGAAGACAAGATCGTTTCCGACGTGACAGTCGGCCTGGCCCAGTCCAGCGACCGCGAGTACGTCTACATGGCCCGTGCAGGGTACAGAGCGGATGGACGGGCGCAAGTTGAGCTGGTGGCGGCCAGGCATGGCACTGAATGGACTTTTGGTTACCTGATGAGCTCCAAGCGCCGCGACTCGATCAAGGGCGTTACAGGGCAATCCAAGGGCGCTCAGGTTTCGGCGTTGATGGAAGATCTTGCCGAAGCCAAGGACGATCCTGAGCTGCCGTTCGACGTTCCTGTGGTTCCTTGGCAGGGCACGGACTTGACCAACGGCTGGGCGCGTTACATGGATTTCGTCACCGAGAAGAAGCTTCGGCACCACAAACAGCCTCCTCTGGATCTGGCAGCCACCACGGCAGTCTTGAAGACCTTTAGCGGCGGAGCCACGATCCCGGACGACAAGGCCTCGCCGGCGGATACTGCGCCGCTGATGGCCACCGTTGCCGCTCTCTGGTTGCTCACTCGACGGGATGACCGCGAATTGCCGCCGCCCCCTCCGCCTGCCGCCGTGAAATCGACTGATCTAGATACTTCGTATGGGAACCGTTCAATCGGCACAACTGCTGGCCAGGCATTCACGTCTGACATAAGTTCAATCGGATTCTGAGAAAGGAGGAGCCTTGAGCGCATCTACAAGCGAGACCGGGTACCAAACATCGAACTTCTACGGCTACAGCACTGAAGAGGATACTCAGGAACTTCAATGGCCTAACAACATAGAGATCTACGACAAGATGCGTCGCCAGGATTCGCAGGTCATGTCAGTGCTGCGTGCAGTCACCCTGCCGATCCGCCGAACGATCTGGCGCATTGATCCCAACGGGGCACGACCCGAAGTAGTCCAGATGGTCTCCGAAGATCTGGGGCTGCCGATTAAAGGCGAAAGCGTTTCGTCTGCGCCGCGGTCTCGTGACCGGTTCTCCTGGAAAGAGCACCTTCGCCTTGCCCTGCTGATGCTTCCTTTCGGCCACGCGTACTTCGAGCAGGTGTACCGCATCGATGAGAAGGGCATGGCCAGGCTCCGAAAGCTCGGGTACAGGCCGCCCCGAACGATCTCGAAAATAGACGTTGACCGCGATGGCGGCTTGAAGCGCGTCTACCAGCACGGAGACCAGCTCGGAAACAAAAATGCCATGGACGTAGACCGGCTGGTCGCGTATGTGCTTGATCGTGAAGGCGGCAATTGGCTCGGCCAGTCGCTGCTTCGGCCAGCATATAAGTTCTGGCTGCTCAAGGACCGCATGCTTCGCGTGCAGCTGCAAGCTGTAGACCGCAACGGCATGGGATTCCCTGCATACACCACCGGAGATCTTCCCGAGAATCTGCCAGCGGAGAAGTACCAGGAGATCAGGCAGCAGGAGATCGACGCAGGACTGCAAATTGCCAAAGGCGTGAGATCCGGTGAGACCGCAGGCGCTTCCATGCCGAAGGGCGCAAAACTTGAACTGCTCGGAGTATCTGGCCAGCTGCCAGACGCAGAGAAACCCATCCGCTACTACGACGAGCAGATAGCCCGCGCCGTCCTAGCGCACTTCCTGAACCTTGGCACCGAAACCGGTTCCTGGGCATTGGGAAGCACCTTTGCCGACTTCTTCACCCTCTCGCTGCAGACAATCGCCGGGGACATCGCCGAAACCGCCTCCCAGCACATTGTGGAAGACATGGTGGATCTGAACTTCGGGCCCACCGAAAGAGCACCCCTGGTGACCTTCGATGAAATCGGATCGCGCCACCCCGCCACAGCCGAAGCCATCAAGGCACTCATTGAATGCGGAGCCCTGAGACCAGACGACGCTCTTGAAACCCATGTCCGGACGGTCTACGGACTTCCAGAAGCCGACGCGGAGACAGCACGCCAACAAACCCCAGCAGCCGCTGAGGGGGGAGGCAAGGTCGAACATGAAGAAATCGAACTCATGAGAGCGCGAACTGAAACCATGGCCACGCTCGCCAGAGCTGGATTCGACGCGGTGGACTCCGCAACGAAAGTAGGCCTGCCGGAAATCAAGCACACCGGACTTGTCCCGGTCACCGTCAAAGAAAAAGAAGCAGCCGAAAATCAGGAAGGAGACAATCCAGATGCCGCAACCACATCGGAAGAATCTGCTGAAACCTCCCAATAATTCCGCCAAAGCCAATTGGTACCGCATGGAAGCCACCACCGAGGAAGAAGCCGAGGTCTTCATCTACGACGCCATCGGCGGCTGGTGGGGAGTTGAAGCGTCGCAGTTCGTCAAGGACCTGTCTCGCATCACGGCTACGAAGATCAACCTCCGGGTCAACAGCCCCGGCGGCGACGTCTACGACGCCCTGGCCATCATGAACGCTCTCAAGCGCCACAAGGCCACCATCTCGGTGACAGTAGACGGGCTTGCCGCCTCGGCCGCGAGCTTCATCATCCAGGCAGCCGACGACATTAGCATGGGCAAGGGCGCCGAGATCATGATCCACGACGCTCTCACCATTGCGATAGGCAACCCGACAGACTTCCGGGAAGCTGCAGAATTCCTCGACCGAATCTCCAACACCATCGCCTCGGTCTACGCGGACCGGGCCGGAGGAACGCAGGACGAATGGCGGGAACGCATGACGGCCGAGACCTGGTACACCGCCGAAGAAGCGGTGGCCGCAGGCCTTGCGGACAACATCGTCGGTTCCGAAGCCACCGAAAAGCAGGCTGAAGACCTCAAGAACCATCTGGATCTCAGCGTCTTCGCCTACGCCGGTCGAAGAGAAGCGCCGGCACCGCCTGCACTAACACCAACCAATGGCGCGCCAGCACGGCGCGACATCCAAGACCACTTGACCGAAGCGCTCGCCGTGGCCGGTCAGTGGCGAACCGATCTGGCTGATGCGGATTCCCCGACACAGCCCAATACAAAGGAAGGAGCCGACATGTCGGACTCTCTACTCCAGGGCGTCATCCAGCGTCTGGGGATCAAGAATGAAGGCCAGGAAATCACCGAGGATACTGCTCTAGCGGCACTCGATGAGGTTCTGGCTGAACAGGCAGAAGATGATGTCGAGAAGATCGTCACCTTCGATGGTAAGGAACATCAGGCCGGCGTTGCTGCTGAAGGAACCGTTGTGCTGGACGAAGCCCAGTACTCGCAGCTCAAGGCAGATGCCAAGGCCGGCCGCGACGCCCGAGACCAGCAGGAAGCGGAACACCGCTCCCAGGCCGTTGAGAACGCTGTGCGAGATGGCCGTATCCCGCCGGCACGCCGCGATCACTGGCTCAACCTGCTGGAGAAGGATCCGGGCGCTGAGGAAAGCCTCAAGGCCTTGGCTCCAGGACTCGTGCCAGTGGAGGCCAACGGCTACACCGGTGGAGTTGATGAGTCCCCGGACGAGGACCAGCTCTACAAGAACATCTACTCTAAGGAGGCCTAACCATGGCTACCCAGTACCTGCCACTCTTCCGTCCAGGTGACACCATTACCTTCGACGTGACTGCCCCCGTCACCGGAGGCCACCCTGTCCAGGTAGGAGCTGCTGACCGCTCTGTGGCTCCTGCAGCCGCTGGCAGTACTACCTACGTTGGCATTGCCGGCCATGACGCGGAGATCGGCGACAAGGTCACCGTCGAAGTCGGCAAGGTCATCCACGAGCTGAAAACCTCTGGCGCTGTAGCTCTTGGCGCCGAAGTGGAAGCCGCCGGTGCCGGCGCCGTTCGTACCGCAACTACCGGAACCGTCATCGGTCTGGCCCTGACTGCAGCTGCCGACGGCGGCCTCATTCAGGTGCTCCAGCGCTAAGAAAGGACTCAACCTAAAATGATGACTTACCCATACACTCCGAGCCAGGTGGCGAAAGCCAGCGCGGCTGACCTGATCGCTTTCATCAAGTCGCCTACCCTGCTCGCTCGTCGCCTGGACGAGATCTTGAAGGCACAGCAGTTCATCGGAAACTTCCTGCTGCAGGGCCGCTACGAAGTACAGGGCGGCGGCATCATGGTGCCGACGAAGGAGAACTTCCGTACCAATCGCCGTGCCGAGACCGTAGCACCGGGTGCAGATTACAAGCTGACCCTGATGTCTCCCGAGCAGTACGAGATGTACACCGCGCTGAAGGACGGCATTGCCACTGAAATCACCGACGAAGAGGTTGGACGCCTGCTGCGCCAGCCTATCGACGATGCGTTGATGTACCTGCAGACCGAACTGGTGTTCAGCGCCAATGACACTGCCCTGGGCGTGATCACTTCTTCGGTGACTCAAACCGTCGCCGGCGGTGCCTGGACCAACGGCAAGCAGATCCTCAAGGACGCGATGGTGGCCAAGGCGACGGTGCGTGCCCTGAAGCTGGGCTACGACATCGACACCGTGGTCCTGGACGGCGTCCAGCACGCCGAAATCGTTCCGGAGCTGCTCGACATCCTCCCGGACAACGACGACACCGCCAAGACCGGTGCTTTCCCGACCATTGGGGGCATCACGTGGGTGGCTGCCGACGGCGGAGAGATCAGCGATCCGCTGTTCGTGGACCGCCGGGTACTCGGAGGTATCGCACGTGAGAAGATCCCTTCCCCGGAGTACCGTCCGGTCGGCAGTGACACTGGCGTGGAGATCGCGTCCTTCCGTGAAAAGTCGGACAAGACGCGCCTGCAGGCCCGCAACCCGCATGTGCCAGTGGTAACTAACCCGCTGGCTGGAATCTACGTCACCGGAACGGGGGTATAACCCATGGCTATCTACAAGGCCAAAGCACGAGTCGTGAAGGTTTCCATTGGATCGCCTGATGGCAACCGCGTTGCTCGCATCGTCCCAGAGGGAAGCATCATCCCGCAGGGCGTGCACGAGGGGCAGATCAAGCACCTCCTGGCACGAAAGCTCATTGAGTTAGTAGAAGGCACCGAGGAGCCGGCGCCAGAAACCACTGAGGCTGAACGTCTGCAGGAGCAGCTCGACAAGGCTGTGAAGGAAGTTGAAGCTGCCGAAGCCAAGGCGAAGGCAGCAGAAGCTAAGGCTAGCGATGCCGAAGCTAAGGCCGCGGATGCCGAAAGCGAACTGGCTCAGCTGAAGACGCCACCGGCAAAGGCCCCAGGCACTAAGGCCAGCGGAGCGAAATAGGAGAGCGGGTGACCATGGCCGACTTTGCAGAGCCGAAAGACATTGAGGAAGCATGGCGCCCGCTCAGCCCAGTGGAAACTTCACGGGCGTCCTACTGGATAGGTGCTGCATCACGCAAGATCCGGCGTCAGTGGAAAGACATTGACGCACGGATCAGCGCCGGTGACCCGACCGCCGATGACGTGAAAGACATCGTCATCGCCCTGGTCATCGGAATACTCCCGGGGCTTGAAAACGAAGGCAAGAAATCGCTGTCGGTTCAGGCTGGCAACATGACGCGTTCCTTCACGGTGGAGGAACGCCGGAACGAAGACCGGCTGCACTTCGAAAAATGGATGATCGAAATCATCGAAGGAAGCGCAGAGAAAGCCGCGCTGCCAAAGATCGAGTCCCCGAAACCCTACGGGCTCAACCGGATTTTCCCCCAGTGGAAAGACACCTACTAGCAGGTTCAGCAAGGAGCGTCGATGATCGTACTTGACGGATTTCCCGATGACTGGCGATGCAAAGTCGTCGTCACACGCGCCGGCGGCCTAGATGACAACGGAGACCCGCAACCTGGGCAGGTGCTCTCAGTTGAGAACTGCCTGATCTCCACCAGCTCGTCAACGAAGGATGATCAAGCCTCCGATGTCGTCACTACGAAGCTGTCACTGTTTCGAGACCCGGATCCAGAATTCGAGTTTCAATCAACAGACAAGATCGTAGTCCCTGACAACGCCATGGGGGCAGGAACATACTTCGTTGACGGGCGGCCGCGAGTCACGCCACTCGGTGTCGAAGTACCGCTGAAGGGAGCCGAGTCGAATGGCTGAACTCTACGAACCAGACCCTGCAGGACTCGCAGAAGTCGGGCGCTCGCCGGAAATGCAGGCCGCCATGGTCGGCATAGCAACTGCTGCTGTCTCTGGTATTCGAGCTATCAGCCCAGTGAAGTCGGGCGAGTACCGTGCGGGGTTTGCCGTTGAACCGACGACGAACATCGCCGGTTGGAAGAACGAAGAACGGGCAGCAGCTCGCATCGTCAACACCGTTCCGTATGCGTCAGCTGTGGAGCGGAAGCATCGGATCCTGAGCAGGATCTCCTCCATCGTAGAAAGCGGGTAGATGTGTCCCCATATGTATTCCCGGACGCTGTGAAGTGCGTTAAGAACGCGCTGGCAGCCGACGGGTTCAACGCCACGCTGAAGTTGAACCCGGAAGACTTGGATGGCAGCGAAGTGGTGCACATCCAAGACGGCGGCGGCAACGAGCAGAGCATCTTCCGCACTGACAAGATCCTGGCTGACGTGTACGCCACTGGGCGGACATCAGCAAAGGATCTTGCCGAAGCGGTCAGAGCGAGCCTGACCAAGGGGCCATTGGAAACAGCAGACGGAGTCATTGACAGCGTCACCGTCGAGATGGTGCCCACGAAGGAGGATTTCCCCTCACCGGAAATCTGCAAGTTCGTAGCCATATACCGGGCCGAAACCCGACCGATCTAGCTCGTATCAAACTATCAACGCAGGCCTTCCCTAGCTGGGTGGGCCTTTTTCTATGCCCTTACAACGGGCGGAAGGAGACGGCTCAACAATGACCGCTCAGACTTGGGGCGCTTTCCAAAGCGCCAACGAAAACATCAAGGGCGTCCGCAAGACGCTCGGTGCCGCGCTGTTCCTGGCACCAGAAGGTTCTGAAGTGCCCGGTGATTTGACCGACACTACGGGCCTGCTCATCAATTCCCTGCCAGAGGCATACCTGCCGGTGGGCCTGCTGTCGCCGGACGGTATCAACCACGAACGTGAAACCGACTCCGAAGCTGTAGATGCCTTGGGCCATTTGTCTCCTGTTCGCGAAGACATCAGCGGCGATACCCGGAACGTCACCTTCACGGCCTTGGAGACCGTTCGGGCAAGCATCGTGTCGCTCGTTGAAGGAATCGTGCTTCCAAAGGTCGGTGCCAATGGCTTGGTCAAGTACGAGGTACCTGATTTCCCGGAGAGCAAGTTCTTCCGGTGCGTAGCGATCACCTTTGACGGATCGACGACCGAGCCGTGGTTCGAATCGAAGTTCTACCCCCGTGTCTCGGTGACCAGCTTCCCTTCCGAGGCTTGGTCCAAGTCCGATGCCCGGGCGTTCGAAATCGGATTGAAGGCTTATACGGATTCCGCTCTCGGCTACATCAAAGCCGAGCAGAAGGGCGGGTTGGGCTTCAAGAACAACGCTGAAGCTCTCGGCTGGGAAATCACCAGCGCATAACCGCACCTGGTTAGTTTTCGTGGCGGCTGGGCTACATCGGCGTATTTCCTTTCTCACTGGGTGTGTAGGAAGACAATGCCGCTGGCCGCCACGGATTACCTCACACACCCGGAAAACAACATGGAAAGAGGAGGAGCCACCATGGCAATTCTCATCAGTCCCGATAAGAAGACTCAGATCCCCACTGACAATCCAACCGAGATTGTCCGTCTCAAGGCCCAGGGATTCACGGTGAAGCCCGAACCAGCAGGGAAGACTGCTGCTGCCGAGAAGGCGGCGTCGCAGGACGCTCCTGCCAACAAATCCGCCGGCAAGTAGCCGGAACAGCAAGCGCCACTCAGCCAAACACACACCCAGAAAGTGAGGGTACATCCAATGACTGATGCACCTAAGATCAACGCAACGATGGCAGACCTCGACGCTGCCGCCCACGCTGGCCCGTTCCGCCAAGCGCTCACCGGAGGAAAGCGCATCACCTTCCCTGACCCAGGCGAAATGGAATGGACAAAAGCCGAAGAATTCCTGAACGACCTGATCAAGGCCAGCACCCAGGAAATGGTCAAGAAGTGGCTATCCGAAGAGGACTTCAAGAAGCTGATGGACGCCAAGCTGAACCTCTACCAGATCAACGAGCTTGGCCGACGCATCATGGCCCACTACGAAGCAATCTTCGGGCCCCAGGAAAAAGGCACCGGCTCTACGGGATCCTAGCCAAGTACCGTGACGCAGTCACAGCAGACCTGGCCCAGGTCTACAACGCAGACCTGGACAGGCTGTGGGGCGAACGTCGATGGACGTACCTGCTCCGCTTGATCGACGGACTGCCGTCTGCGTCACGGTTCCAGGCAGCGATCCTGAATGACCCAGAGATCGCCAGGATTCTGGTAGAGCAGGACACTGGCGGGGAATACGCTCCGCCATTGGAAGAGTACGACGCCAAACTCGTTGCACTCTCCGCTATCCACGACCGCCTGGGCGATGTCGCCCAAG
This sequence comes from Arthrobacter sp. JUb115, assembly GCF_004365035.1. Taxonomy (NCBI): domain Bacteria; kingdom Bacillati; phylum Actinomycetota; class Actinomycetes; order Micrococcales; family Micrococcaceae; genus Arthrobacter; species Arthrobacter sp. JUb115. The sequence goes on from NZ_SOBS01000004.1 coordinate 157,470, forward strand.
CGGTTCTGTCTTCGATTCCCACGGACAAAGGCAAAAGCTCACCAAAATACCGGGGCAAGCCTTACGCACGTCCGCACACGGCTGTGGGAGACATCCGAGAGCAAATGGCCCGAGAAGCTGGCCAGATGCTCATCAACTGGTTCACGCCGCATGCAGCCGAGCATGTGGCCGCTGGGTAACAGCGCCCTCCCTAGAAAACACGACCTTCAAAGGAGGGTGTCTTGGCATTTAACGCTGGTAACGCATTCGTTACAGTGACCCCGCGCTTCATCTCTTTCCAGACTTACGTCCGCAAAGAGATGAATTCTGTCATGCCGGCCGAAGGACGTACCGCAGGTAACGCCTTCGGCCGCGCAATGACACAGGGCGCACAAGCAGGGATCAACTCCGAACTCCCGGCATTGAAGCGTGCAGCCGAGACCGCAGGAAAGACCGTCCAGACTGCTGCCGAGAAATCAGTAAAAGCCCGCGACGCTGCCGCCGACGCCGCCGGCAAGCTCCGCGTGGCCGAAGAGAAACTCAACCAGGTCCGCGCCTCATCCAAGACAACCCCCGACCAGCTAGCAGCAGCTGAAGAGCGCGTGGCATCGGCACAACGCCGGGTCCAGCAGACCACTTACGCCGCGGAGACCGCGCAGAAGAACTACGTCGGGGCAATGAAGACCTCGACGGCAGCTCACGAGACCCTGCAGAAAGCCACCGAAGAGTCCGAACGCGCAACAAAAGAAGCAGCCAACGCTTCCTCCAACGCGTCAAAGAAGTACGCCAACGGATGGCGCGGCGTCGGACAGCGCGTCAAGGGCTTCGTACAGAAGGGCGTGAAGAGCGCCACCGACGCGGCAACCAAGCAAGCAGAAACCGGTGGACGCCGAGCAGGCAGCGGATACTCCAGCGCCTTCAAGGCCGCCGCCGGCGCGCTCGCCGTAGGCTTCTCTGTCTCTGAAGCGTTCCAGTTCGGCAAGCAGTCCGTTGATCTCGCTGGCCAGGCGGAACAGTCGATCGGTGCCATTGACACGGTGTTCAAGGAGAACGCCCAGCAGATGCACGAGTGGGCCAAGACGGCCTCTGAGACCGTGGGTCTGTCCTCGAATGAGTACCGGGAGTTCGGCACGCTTCTGGGGTCCCAGCTGAAGAACATGGGTACGCCCATGGATGCGATTGCTGACAAGTCCAATGGCCTGATTGCTATGGGCGCGGATATGGCGTCCATGTTCGGTGGCACCACTAAGGAAGCGATCGAAGCGATCTCGTCTGCCTTGAAGGGCGAGATGGATCCCATCGAGCGCTATGGCATTACGTTGAGTGCCGCGGCGCTGGAAGCCGAGGCGCTGTCGAAGAACATCATCAAGCCAGTGGTGGATTCCGAGAAGGTGGAAACTGCTGCAACCAAGATGACCTTGGCTCAGAGCAAATATAACGAGGTTATCAAGAAGCACGGCAAGGATTCGGACGAGGCGAAGCGCGCCCAGCTGGCGTTGACCTCTGCTGAGAATGCTTACGAGAAAGCTACTGCTGGCAAGGTTCCGCAGATGGATGCAGAGTCGAAGGCATTGGCTGTCCAGTCGGCGCTCTATGCGCAGTCCGCGGATGCCCAGGGTAACTTCATGCGTGAAGAGGGAACTTTCGAGCATCAGCGCCAGGTGGCTTTGACCAGCTGGGCGGATCTGAAAACTACTATCGGAACTGCGTTTTTGCCGATGCTCACCAAGGCATTCGTCTTTGTGAATACCACGGCAATCCCCGCGCTGGAATCGTTCACTGGATGGGTAGGCTCTACTGCAGATTCTATCGGCCAGACTCTTGGTCCGATTTTGCAGGGCGCTACGGGGTGGATCCAGGACAACAGCACGGCGGTGACTATCGGAGCCGGCGTCATTGGTGCGCTGATGGTCCCGATGCTGGTTCGCTGGGGCGTCCAGGCAACTATTGCCGGCGCTAAGAACGTTGCTGCTTTCCTGGTTGTGAAGGCCGAAGCGATAAAGACAGCTGCGATTTTCGTTGCCCAGTCGTACAAGATGATCGGTTCTTGGGCCGCGATGTCCGCTGCGGCGGTTGGCTCTGGAATCAAGACGGCCGCTGTGTGGACAGGGACGATCATCCGAAATGCTGTTGTCGGCGCTGCGACATTCGCTATCCAGTCAGCGCGGATCATTGGCTCTTGGGTAGCGATGTCCGCCGCTGCGGTTGCCTCGGGGATCAAGACGGCCGCCGTTTGGACGGGCACTGTCATCAGGCAGGCGGTCGCGGGTGCCGCGAGCTTCAGCGTGCAGGCGGGCAAGATTATTGCCGGCTGGGTGCTGATGGCAACGCGGTCCATGATCCAGGCATTGAAGATGGCTCTCTCTTGGTCAGTCGGCGTGATCGTTCCTGCAGGCAAGGCAGCGGTCGCGATGGGCATTCAATCAGCCAAGGTAGTGGCTAAATGGGTGCTCATGGGCACCCAGTCGCTGCTGCAAGCCGGCCGCATGGCTGCTGCCTGGCTGATAGCCATGGGGCCGATCGGGTGGGCTATCGCAGCCGTTGTCGGTATCGCCGCGATCGTGATCGCCAATTGGTCCAAGATCAAGAAATGGACCATCGACACCTGGAATTCAGTTTCGGGGAAGATCCGGGATGTTTGGAACAACAACATCAAGCCGATTTTCCAGGCGCTGGGAAGCTTCATTCAAACGAATGTGAAGCCTGCCTTCCAGCGTGGAATTGATGGGATCAAGAAGATCTGGAACACCCTTGAGGGGATTGCGAAAGCTCCAGTGAAGTTCATGGTTGAAACCGTGATCAACAAGGGCTTGATCGACTCCTTCAATAAGGTCGCAGGATTCATCAAGATCGGAACGCTGGAGCACGTCAAGCTGCCTGCCGGATTTGCTGATGGCGGCTGGACTGGACCAGGCCACAAGTACCAGGAAGCCGGAATCGTCCACGCTGACGAGTTCGTGGTCAAGAAGTCCTCCCGCCGCCGCATTGAGCGCCGGGCACCAGGCTTCCTTGACTCGCTCAACCAGTTTGGCGACAAGGCGCTCGGGTACGCCAATGGCGGCCTGGTCCGGCCTCTGCGTGGGGGACGCGTGTCTTCTGGCTTCGGGGCCAGTCGCGGTCGCTATCCACACGCTGGCCAGGACTTCGCCACCCCGGTAGGGACACCGATCTACGCAGCCATGGACGGCACCATCCTGAAAGCCGGATGGAACGCCATCACAGGCCGTACCGGCATCGGTGCTTTCCTGGGCCACGAGGGCGGAAGGAATACCTACTACGGCCACCTGTCCCGCCTGCTCGTCAAGGTAGGCGACATGGTCAAGCAAGGCCAGAAGATCGCGTTCTCCGGAAACACGGGCAGAAGCACCGGTCCACACCTTCACTTCGAAACGTGGACCGGTGGCAAGCCAGTAGACCCGGCACCGTTCCTCGGCGGCGCTGCACTGCCCGAAGGCGCAGGCGGCGGCGGATGGAATCCCATCCAGTCGCTGCTCGACGTTGGCGGGAAGATCAAGGGCTGGTTCTCCGAGAAGTTCCCAGACGGCGGAAAATTCCTGGACGCTGCCGTCGGTTTCGGCTCGAAGATCTTCACCGACCTGAAGGACTGGGCCTGGTCAAAGCTAGCCACCGTCGGAGACTTCGCCAAGGACTCCTGGTCCAACGTGAAGGGCTTCTTCACCGGAGGAAAGTCCAAGGCAAAGGAAGCAGTCCAAGGCGTGGCTGGACAATACGGCTGGGGATCCGGGGATCAATGGGATGCGTTGCAGTCCATCATCCAAAAGGAATCCAGCTGGAAAGTCGATGCCGCGAACTCCAGCAGCTCAGCACGTGGCCTCTTCCAGAAGATGACCTCGCTCCATGGTCCCGTCGAATCCACTGCCGAAGGACAGGCCAAATGGGGCCTGAACTACATCAAGCAGCGATACGGCAACCCCATGAACGCGTGGACATTCCACCAGAAGCACGGAAGCTACGCCGCCGGCGGACAGGTCAAGCCAATCCAGGCATTCGCCAAGGGAGGCCTCGCACGAGGCCTTTCACTCGTCGGAGAAGAAGGACCCGAACTGGTGAACTTCTCGTCCACAGCTCGAATCAGCACCGCGAGCATGACCGAGAAAATCCTTTCCAACACCAGCCTGCAGGCACAGCTAGCCGCCATCAGCGGAAACCGCTCGTCCTACGTTGACGCCATCCTCAAATCCATTGAGGCAACACGCGCAACACCAGGCACCGGCAACCAGCCAGGAACCTACATCGGAAACATCCAACTCCCACAAGGAGCAACCGTTTCCGATCTGACCCGCGAACTGCGCTTCGCGCATCGAGTCAACGGCCGAGGAGGAAAACGCCAATGAGATTCCGCTTCGACGGGGTCGAATTCGGAGACAAACTACCACTGTTCGTCACCGACTTCGACCCCGGCCCGGCCGACATCCGCACCGCAGACACCGACCAATCCCAACGAGACGGAACCATCCCCGGTCGAGACTTCCTCGGCTCACGAACATGGGCCCTCAGCATCTCCACCAACTGCAAAGACCTCACCTCAGCGCTCGCCGAGGATGAGCGGCTTTCACGGCGATGGCATGATCCGAAGCACCGGACGAGTCCGATGAAGATGGTCCCGCTGTCGTACGAGATCGATGGCCGATGGCGCCGCGTCTATGGGCGACCGGATAAATATGCCGGCATGCGAGGTGATGTGCTGGCCGTTCAGGGACGTGGCCGGATCGAATGCGACTTCCGAGTGCTGGATCTCCGGAATTTCGACGAGTCGGAGACGGTCTTGACTCTGCCGATTGTTCCGGCTTCGACAGGTGGTCTGATGGCGCCGTTGGAAGCGCCGCTTTCCACTGTTCGGTCTTCGGCTCCGCGCGCGGGCTACGTAGACAATCGCGGAACCGCAGCGACGCCTTTGAAGGTCGTCTTCAAGGGTCCAATCAGTAATCCGTTCGTCAGGGCTGCGGCAGGGTGGGAGATCGCGCTCAAGGGCTCGATTCCCGCTGGGCAGTCGATCACTGTCGATTCGTTTGCTGGAACCGTCTTGCGAGGGGCGAGCCCTGTGGCAGGGCTGCTGACCAGGAAGACACGTCTTTCCTCAGCGGTCCTGCCCACGGGCGTTTCTGACCTGACTTTCGGCGGAACAGATCCGACAGGCACCGCTCAGGTGGAACTTCGCTGGCGGAATGCCTACTACTCAATTTAGATAAGGAGGCCATCATGGCTTTAGACCTGACTCCGTGGTTTGTCGGCGGAGGTGCCCAGCACAGCCCCGAAGTAGCTCGCTTGCTGGCCTATGCAGCCACATCGGGCGCCGAAGGCATTGTGGAGCCGACCTCGCTCGCCGTGAAGGCTCAGACAACTCCGAACGGAACAGTCTCAGTCCGCCCGGGAGCCGCCCTGATTCTCAATCGCTATGCCGGAGGAACTCAACAGACTTATGTGCTGCGCAATCCTTCGTCCACATCGATCACTATTCCTGCCACGGGTTCCACTGGCTCCCGGACCGATGCGATCATCGCTCGGGTACTGGATCCTCAGTATGAGGGAGCAGCGCCGCCTGATCCTGTGGGATTCAACTACGCCAGGTTGGAACGCATCGCAAGTGTGCCTTCGAATTTGAAGAACATCAGCCAGCTGGGACTCACCTATCCGGCGGTCCTCCTGGCGAAGATTACGATCCCGGCTTCGACGGGGACGATCACCAACGGCATGATCACCGATCTGCGTGATGTCGCGATTCCGAGGACTCAAGACGTGTGGCGGCCGAGGGCAATGGCAACCCCGGATACTGAAGTGCTCACCGCGAGCCCGACCAGTGTGGGCGAGTACTTCCCGAACAATGGCGGACCGCAAAGCATCGACATCCCCACGTGGGCAACACGTGCTCAGATCCGCTGTGAATGGCTATCAGTCCGATACGCGGCCGGCAACGCATTCGGGCAGGCCTGGGTGGAATACGGGCCTTATCAAGCGTCATCCCAACGTGAGCGATCAACGCAGAAGTTCCAGTTCGATACGCCGGCCGCAAACAATGTGTCGCGTGCGCATTGGACCGTTGTTGACGATGTCTATATTCCTGCCGCATACCGGGGGACGGAGCAGCTTTTCGTCCCTAAAGCGCAGCGGCTTGGCGGCGTCACTAATTCCATCTCGCTCGATGGTGTTTCCGGCATGAGTCTGCAGGTTCGGTTCCTCGAAGCTGCAGACCCGTCCACGACCTGAGCGACTTCATAGAAGGGACTGACTCCCATGTCTGATTGGCGATTCCACCTGCTCACTGTCCCGGATGGAGAGTGGGTGGACCGTGACCTGCAGTTGCAGAAGGCTAAGGTCTCTGACGCGCTCTCAGCTCCCCAGGGGATCTCCGGGGAGCTTCCCCTGGGGTATCGCATGCTGAAGACTCCCACGGGGAAGCCAGGGCTTTCGGAATGGGGCTCAGCGATCGTAGCCGAGCAGGAGGGCCGGGATCCGATATTCGCGATTGTGGACGGGCTGAATACCGAGGGTGATTGGCTGAAAGTTCAGGCGGGCGGTTTCACTTCATATCCAATGGGGATGCCTTGGGTTGATTCGGAGTACTCGTCCACGAGAGTCGATGCGTTGGACGTGGTCAGGTTGATCTGGGCCCGTATCCAGAGCAAAGCCAACGGGGATCTGGGAGTGGTGGTGGATGCCACTAAGTCCGGGATCTATCTGGGTAAACCGGAGGGGGCCGTACTAACCAAGGCCAAAGAGGTTATGGCCAGCAAGAAAGCCCGGATGGATGCCCTGGCGGACCAAGCTGTGGCTGAAGCGGAAGCGCTGCAGTACTTCGCTGATAGCACTTTCCAAGCTGCAGGAATGGCGGCTGGCGGTCTATTGATCAAGCAAGCTTCAGCCCCTTCGGGAGATAAGCGTTCGAAAAAGAACTTGTGGTTCAAGGGCAACAGCGAAGGTATCACCGCGTTGCACAAGTGGGATGGCCGCCAGTGGGTGGAAGTCTCGACGGCGCAGTTCGACGCGGCGATCGAGTTCTATTTCGAATGGGAGGATCGAAAGCCCATTCTGGCCGTAGCCAAGGCCAACGCGAGGGCGACCAAGGAAGCGTACAACGAGGCGAAGTCTAGAGTCTCTGATCTATCAGAGCAGGAAGCGGCCCCGTACACGCTGAACTGGTGGGAGACCACGGATCTCGGTTCAGTGCTGACAGACCTGGCCACACAGACTCCTTTCGACTACAGGGAAGAAACTGTGTGGGACGGCGATGATGCGCTCAGCCACCGTCTGATACTCGGGTACCCCGATATTGGAGTGAAGCGAGAGGATCTGCGACTTGAGATAGGCGTCAACGTCACGGCCCCTCCGCCGCTGGATGAAGCCGACTTCGCCTCTGAAGTTGTCGTTCTTGGTGCCGGCGAAGGTCGGGCGACTGTGCGAGCCACCGCAACGAACAACACGGGCAGGTTGCGCCGTGTCGCAGTCGTGGAACGCAAGGAGCTGTCCAAGACTTCACAGGCTACAGCCCAGGCGAGGATTGAGCTTGCTGCCCGTACGTCAGATTGGACCTTTGAGGACCTTGAGCTGCTCGATCATCCCATGTGCCCTTACGGATCTTTCGACGCCGGGGATTGGCTGTACCTCACCGGCGACGCAGGATGGGCGCAGATCGATCAGTGGGTTCGCGTGATGAGCATCGACATTGATTGCCCTACGGGGCGCATGAGTTTGAAAGTGAGTAGCAATTGACCCGTCTAGACAATGATGCCCGTTGGCTGATCAACGAGATTGCTGAAACAAGGCGCATGGCGACCGCTCTTGCTAAGCCGCAGCTGGGCACCTCTTCGATTGAGGCAGGCCGGATCGAGGAGTACGACAAGGACGGCAACCTGGTTCAGATCATCGGCGAGCAGCACGATGGCACCCACACGACCAACACCGTGGGCGGTCCGGTACCGCCTGAACCAGCCGCCCCAGCAGTCACCGCCGGCCTAGGCAGTGTTGAAGCTCGCTGGTCGGGTAAGTTCGCAGACAACGTCCTGTCCCCGATGGACTTCTCCCATGTTTCGCTCCATGCATCCCGGGTAAGTGTCTTCGCCCCGAGCAATGCGACTCAGCTGGCGACGATTACCGGTGAACTTGGAGATGCGGCGGTAGTGCTGATCGACCCGGGGGAGTGGACCTTCGGTCTCGTCGCCGTGTCGAAAGCCGGAAAGTGGTCACCACTTTCGGAAACTGTCACGATCGATGTCCCAGACTTCCCATCGCCGGTAGACATCCAAGACGAATTGATCCGATTCGATGAAGTAACTGGCGGTCTGATTACAGAAACCGGGAAGATTGGCGAGAAGCTCGACCAGGCAGCAAATGAACTGGAAGACCACAAAACTCGGCTCGTGGCGAATGAAGGCGTTATCGGCGACCTGAAGGACAACGTTCTGCCAGGGCTGGAATCCAGCATGGACAATCTCCGTGACGTCGAATTCCCCGCAATGAACCAGCGGATCGCCGTCGCCGAAGCGGGGCTGGCTGAAACTGGAGCTCAGCTCAATGAGCGAATGGACACGGCGTTCATCCGTGTGGCTGGCGCGGAGCAGGTGAGCGCTGAAGCCAAGGCTGCTGCCGCGACGGCGCAGACCGCCGCGGACACGGCCCTGTCAACCGCGACAACTCAAATCAATCAGATCATCGCGCGCGGCCAGAACCTGGTCCGCAATGGTGACTTCGAAGCCGGTTCGGATGGCTGGCGGACAGATGCATCCTCGGCTGTAGAATCTGGAAACTCCCGTTCAGGCGCGAAGGCTCTGAGGATTGGCCCCAACCCGGGCGGCAACATCTGGCCCACTTCCGAGTGGGTACCGTCGTCCCCCGGGCGAACTTACTATGCCGAGTACTGGGTCAAACGCAGCGGCACCGAAGTGCCGAATCTTGGCGTGGGTTTCGTGCTCCAGGTGAAGACTGCTGCCGGCGGAACCGCCTCGCATACCGTTGGCCGTATCGAGCCCAGCTCGATCAGCACCTCCCAGTTCACGAAAGTCACGCTGACTTTCAAGCCAACCACGGCCGATATCACGAACATTCGATTCGCTCCTTGGATCGCAGCGGGAAACAACGCCTACTACGTCGATGATTTCCTAGCTGTGGATGTTACCGAAGCCCAGGCCGCCATCGAAGCAGCGGCAACTGCCCAGCAGAAAGCCCAGGAAGCGCTCAACGCTGCAGGCTCTGCCCAGGACACCGCGACGAGCGCGCTGACCATGGCAGGCACGAAGAACGCGGTCTTCTACGGCACCACGAGTCCGAGCGGCAACGGCACAAGCAAGGGCGACTTGTGGCGCCAAGTGGACGCAACTGGCGATGTCATCGGTGAATGGCAGTGGACAGGCACTTCGTGGGCTGTCCGAATGGTCAGCAGCTCCGCCATTTCGAATCTGGATCTCGGCAAGCTCACTGCCGGCACTGCTTTCGTCGCAGAAGCGGTGATCGAAAAGCTGTGGGCCGAGGTGATCCGCGCTCGAAAGATCCTGGTTGACCAAATTGTCATTGGACAGGGCGAGAACCTGATTCCGTGGGACCTTTCGACGAGCGATCCAGCAGCGTGGGGACACATCAGCGGCTACGCCGTCGGCGGCGCAAACCCCGGGCGCCAAGTCGGCGCTGGCGTTGCCGAGGGAAACCACCTTTACATGGTTGCTCCCGACACGATCACCACCATTTCCAACACGTGGCGAATCGGTTCGCGGCCATACTCGGCCCCAATGGGATCTACCGGTTGGAGCGTCGAGCCGGGGGAAGAACTCAAAGCGAGCTTCTACGTGAGAGCCGGAGGCAGTTACCCTTCTGGGATCATGCCGAAGATTGCAGTAGGCCTGGTCTGGTATACCGCTGCAGGCGTGTACATCGCGACCACCACCGCAACGCCGGAGCCGTTGACTTGGTCCTGGACTAAGCGCGAAGCGAAGGGCAAAGCCCCAGCGACGGCGGCCTACTGCCTGATCTATCTTCGCCAGGATGCACCAGGCGGAGTCCGCATGGACCTGCCGTCCTTGTACCGGGTCAAAGACGGAGGACTGATCGCCACTGGTGCAATCACCGGAGATCACGTTGAAGCAAACTCTGTCGCTGCCAAGATCGCCCGCTTCCTCGAATTGGAAGCAGGACAGATCACTTCCGGAACCATTGCTACGGCACGATTGAACGCCTTGGAAATCGCTGCTGCAACTGCAACATTCCAGACGGTTGATGTGAAGAACTTGTATGTAACCACAGGGACGATGACCGAAGCTGTGATCAACAAGTTGTGGGCAGACGTGGTCATGTCGCGCAAGGCCACTTTCAACATGCTCGCTGTTGGAGATTTCCAGAACTACATCGCCACCGGGCTGGGCTACAACAACGAAGCAATTGATTGGGCCGCAGGACTGACGCCCGACCTGGTTGATGTTCCCCCGGGAGCATCGGTCGCGTTCAAGAGTGCAGTGGGGCAGGGAAACAAGGGTTCGACTGCTTCGCGCTTCGACGTTGTGGCTGGTGACGAGTACGAGTTTGTCGTTTGGGTGAAAGCGAACGTCCCGAATTCTCGAATATACATCGAGGTCCGTGACCAAAACGGCGCTCACGCGATGACTAGCACTCGCATCGATGACTCAGATCTGTTCTACGGCAACACCTCGTATCCGGTTTCAGGGGCAGTTGTGCCGACGACCTGGACGAAGTGGCGTGCCCGGATGATTCCTAAGCCGGGAGTCCGGCAGGCTTACATCGCGACGATCTACTTCAACCACAGCTCGGGAAGTGAGACGAACGCCCAGGTAAGCATTGCTGGGCTTTCGGTCAAACGGCGTTTCGGTGGAGAAGTCATCATCGACGGCTCGCTAAAAGCCAAGCAGCTCGATGTAGAAGACCTCGCTGCAAACCAGGGCTTCATCGCAGACCTGACAGCACGCATCGTCAAAGCGGACATGTTCGTCGGCAAGGAATTCCAAGGCGGCACCTTCACCGGCAACACTTTCCAGTCGCACACGGCTCCGGACATCGGGGTCAAGCTGGACGGCAACGGATTCCGTGCCTACGGACCGGAAGGAGGCGAGCCGGTCACTGAGATTCGGGCAAATGGCGGAACGGTCTATGCGGTTACGGACCCGGCAACCGGCGACACGCTCGCCGCTTTGGACGCCGACGGCGGGGTCACTGGCAAGTCCTTGAACATCGAGGGCGAGGCGACGATGGCTGGAGTTCCGATCATGGGCGGCACGAACCTGGAAGGGTTCTCGACGGACTATGGCAGCGGACTTCTGGATTTCTTTCCACGAGCCATGGTTGTTCGAGGGTACAGGGATACCAGGGAGTTCAGCGCGACTAACCGCGAGGGCGAGATCCTTGAACTGTCCTACGACAACCTACCAAGTCGCGGATACAGGATCGAGATCTCCCCGATGTCGGTCTACATTCGGCCAGGCGTCACGGGAGTGCTCTGCGTCTATCAGACTCGTGATGGGTCTCGACCGACCATGAACAGCCCGTTGATCCACCGCATCGTAGTCCGAAATAGCAATAGCGCGGACATCATCATGCCGATCGGAGGATCATTTTATGACCTAGGCTCGGCCGGTAGAGTGCGTTACCTGTTCACTTTCCGCGGCGAGGGCGGCCAGATGCTCTTCGGAAATTTCAACCCGGGTAGCGTCTTCCGTGTGTGGGTCGAAGATATTGGTTTCGCCCCGCCGGAAACTGGCATCAACCGCACCGCGGCCAGGGATCTGACAGCGCCGGCACCGCCAGCGCCGCCTGAGAAGGAAACTGAGAACTACGTCCAAACCTGGACGCCGTCCGGATACCGCTCCTTCGATGGCAGTTCCCGATACACCTATGCGGACGGCAAGAACCGCATGTACCAGGGCGACGGGCCCTATGCCGGCATGCTGCGCTCGGTGGCGGTGTTTGGCAACGGTTCCCGCGGAGAACTAATCGCAACCGCCCTATCGGGCGCGACGATCACCTCTATGCGCGTCACGATCACCTTCCCGCACTGGTGGTACGGCACCGGAGGAACGGCAGAGCTCATGCTGCACGGCGCCAACTCGCTACCAACCACGCTGCCGAGCATGACACAGGCTGCGTGGAAGGCGAAAGTCCCACGAGGTGGCACGGTGACCCTGTCGATCCCATCGTCGTACTGGAACGGATTCAAGAACGGCACCTATCGGGGCATCGGTCTAGGCGCCGGTAATGCCGGGCTAACCTACTACGGCTACGCCAAGGGATCTTCAGTCAAGCTCGAAATCAAGTACACCAAGTGACCGCGTATTGCGGAAAGGAGAAAGAACGTGAGCGAAACACCAGTAGAACCAGTCATCTCGACTGAGGATCCGCCGCCGGCCGAAGCGGATCCGCCGCCGGCAGAAGTGGATCCACCGCCCGCCGTCATGGATCCGCCCCGTCCGCAGACCACCAGCGATCTGCTGAAGATTCAGCGGGCGCTGAGTGGCGATGCGATGTGGGGATTCCGTCTGGAAATTGCTTTCAAGATTGAAGGAAAGCCGGACACGATGAGCAACCGCATCAAAGTGACCCAAGCCTGTGTAGATGGCATCAGTTGCGATATTGACGGCACCGTGTCCACCGAGAACGTGACGGACACGGTGCTGATTGCCGCGGTGACGAGTCTTGAAGGAGGCTCGCTATGAGAGCTGGCCAATCTTGGATTGGAGTCCTCTGGCTCCGCCTGCAAGAGCCTCGTGTGATCACTGCCTTGCAGACCATTTCATACCTGGTGTTTTCGGCTTTGGGCATCGTTGTCCTTCTGGATCCGCCTCGGAGCATCGAAGCGCCGGCTGGGACGACGTTCACGCTCGTGTGGGGCTTGTTCGCTGCGCTGGGCGGACTGGCAGGGGTTTACGGAACACCCGGGGGCAAATGGATCATCGAGCGGCCAGCGATCTATCTCTGCGGGACTGCGATCATGCTTTACCTAGGCATGGTCATGTATCTGCAGTTCACGGCAGCCGGCAATCGATGGCCACAGATCCTGGCGTTGACTCTCGTGCTCTTGAGTCTCGCTAGACGCTTTGCGACCATTCGAAAATACGATTACGAGCCCGGTAAGTAGGAGGCCCCATGGACGGGCCACAGTTCATCCTCGCCCTTATCGCTGCTCTCGGCGGTGGTGCAACCTTGCGGGAGATATTCGCTGCCATTGGCCGCGTGAGATCCGGCAAAACCAAGACCGAACGCACGCAAAACAAGAACTTGGTAGCCCGTGCCCACTACGCCGAAGCCATGCACCAATTCGAGAGGGACTTCCGTCTTCAAGTGCAGGACGCTGCTTCTCTTTGGCGGCGCCTGGCTATTGAATACGGGGCGGATGCTGCAGAACTCGGTCCGTGGCCCGTTCCGCCGGATCCGCCCAAACGACCGGAAGACGATCCGGACACGAGCACCATATAACCCTTCCAAGCCATCTCCTTCGAGGTGGCTTTCTTTATGCCCCGATACCAACCGGTATCGGGGCTTTCGAATAACCGAAAGGAAAACCTCACTCATGAGTGACATCAAGGATCCAGCTGCCGGTACTGCCGTGACAGCTGCAGATATCAGCGATGACGACGTGACGCTCGACTGGGACACCAAGCGTTTCGGTCGAATGATCGACCACGCATCCGACGAAGAACCAGAGACCGTCGCTGCTGGTGCCGGCGACGAGGAAGGAAACTGACCATGCCTCGCATAACTAATCTTGTTCGGAAGCTCGAAGCACGCGGACTCAAGGTCGAATACGTGAAGGGCTGGTCTACCCGAGGATCGGCAAGCTTCACTCCCAAGGGCGTGATGGATCACTGGACGGCCGGCCCGAAGAACTCCAAGACCCGACCGTCCCTGCGAGTCGTGACCAACGGCCGCCCCGGCCTGCCCGGTCCGCTGTGCAACGTCTACCTGGACCGTCGCGGCATCGCCGTTATCGTAGCGGCTGGACGCGCCAACCACGCCGGGTACGGAACATGGAAGGGCCACACCGGCAATACGCATTTCTTCGGTATCGAAGCCGAAGCGGCCGGCCCATCGGACTGGACCGACGAGCAGCGCGAGTCCTACCCGAAGCTGAACGCGGCTCTCCTGGACGCCATCGGGGAAGATGACGCGTCGTTCGTCTGCGGTCATTCAGAGTATGCGTTGCCGCGCGGCCGCAAGATCGACATCAACGGCTACTCCATGGACAACATGCGCGCCCAGACCCAGGCAGTATTGCGGGGCCAGAAGCCGGCCACCAAGCCGGCCGGATCCTCCAAGCCGAAACCAAAGCCCAAGCCGAAGCCAAAACCGAAGCCGGTGAAGAAGCAGCTGAACTCGACCCCGCCTGACGGCTCCACGGTCTTCCCTACGGATTATGAAGATCTGATCCTGGACAAGGATTTCGGCAAGATCACCGTGGGCGCTTTCCAGATCCTGATGGAAGCGGTCAAGATCGGCGTTCGGTACAACGAGCGCTGGGATGGCGAGTGGCGCCAGCGCACCATCAAGGACGCGATGGAGTGGCTGCAGGCTAACGGCTACTACAAGGTGACCCAGCATGCCCGCGCCGGGGTCCCTAAGGGAACTCCGCTCAAGGTTGATGGCGGCGACGGTTACTGGTTCTGGTATGAGCTGCAGCGCTTCCTCAAAGCCCGCGGCTTCTACAACAAGACCAATAAGGGTGTGCCGCTCAAGCTGGACGGCGATCCGGAAGGCTGGACCATTCACGGATTCCAGCGGTACATCAACACCAACAATGGAGACTAACCATGATTGAGTTTCACATCCCGCTATTCCAGATCTTCACGCTTCTGGCAGCCGTGGTCTTCCCGCTGCTGGTCGGGCTCGTGACCAAGCGCGAGACCAACCCGGGCCGCAAGGCCGTGTTCCTCGCGGCTCTGTCGGTGCTGATCAGCTTGTGCACCGAGTTGGCGGCCGCGCTGCAGGCCGGAACCGTGTACAACGTGGGCACTGCGCTCTTGACCGGTCTCGGCTCGTTCCTGGTGGCCGTGGCCATGCATTATGGCCTGTGGAAACCGACCGGTGTGGCGGACAAGCTGCAGGAAGTGGGCACCGGTAAGCACGAAGCCGAATAGTCGCACGGCTTACCAGCGCAGGCCCTCACGTGACTTGCGTGTTTCCTGATGCTGGTAAGCAAGCTGGTTGCGAGTCGGTATATTTACCGGTATAAAATCCATGAAAAAACCGCCCGACCATTTTCGTGATGAAACGAAAATGGTCGGGCGTTTTTTCAGTTAACTTGAACTGGAGATTAGCCTTCGGGTGCTGCGGTTGAGTAAGCTTTCCACTCTTTGCCTGCCTCCTGGAAGGCTTTCCATTCCTTGTATTCAGAGACTAAACCATTCTTGGCCATCACTTCTTCGAAGATCCCGTGGACAGGTACTGAGACGGTTGCAATGTCTTTAGGCAGAGCACCTTCGTCAATTTCCATGGCGAAGAGGAGAGTCCCTTTTCCTCCTGGTTTGATGTTGAAGCGTTGCTTCTCATCTAACGCATAGCCTTCTTCGGTGAGCTGTTCGTATTCCGCTTCGGTGAGTTCTTTCATTCCGTCAGCGGTGGTGTAGGAGTAGTCCGAATTCATCACCGGAATTGCTTCGCTGAGTGTGCTGTTCATGCTGAGGAATGGGTACTCAAGCTCGTCTGCTCCTTCAACGGTGACTTCCGGAATCGAGACTACGTCGGTGCCTTCGGAGTTATCGACCCGAACCTTCAAGTATTCACGGTGGTATCCAACGGCTTTCTTCAGGAAAGCTTCTACCTCGGCAGCCTTGGGGTCCGTCGCATCGATGAACGTCACCGTACCCCTGGCTCCTTTGCTTGAGAGGAACTCGTAGTCCATGTCCGTGGTGAGCTTGAGATCGGCTGGCGTGAGCGTTGTGAAATCCACGCCGGAAGTGCTGATGTTGCCCTGGCCAGGAATCACTGGCTGTGAAGGCGACACGCTTGCCAAATCTTCAGATTTTTCAACGTTCGTTGACGCGGAACCGTTACCGCAGGAAACAAGGCTTAGTGCCAGGGCAACGGATGTCAGCAAGGTAAATGGCTTTCGCATGGGGTCTCCTAGAACGGTGCGAGAACGATTGTCCTGAGTGTAGGCTGAAAGGGTTGGGAACAGGAAATGCGTACCCTTCCAAGTCGATTTTTCACGAAGGTGGAAAGAATTGTTCGACGGGGAATGTGTATTTCCGTAAACGACCCCAATGAGAGATTTGATTTACCACCAAGAGAGTTGGTTTAGCATTTTGCACGAACGTATTCACCACCGGGCCTTTGCTGATCGCTTGATGAGCGCCGAGCAAGCTGCAGAGTTCATTAAGCCAGGCATGACTGTCGCCATGAGCGGTTTTACCGGTGCAGGATACCCGAAGGCCGTGCCCGGGGCACTGGCAGCGCAGATGGAGCGCCAGCACGCTGCGGGCAAGGACTTCAAGATCAACGTGCTTACCGGCGCTTCCACCGCCCCTGAGCTTGATGGCGTGCTGGCCAAGGCCGAAGGCATGAACCTGCGCCTGCCGTACATGTCCGACCCCGAGCTGCGCCGCCGCATCAACGAGGGCAACATGGAATACATGGACATCCACCTGTCCCATGTCGCCCAGCACGCCTGGTTCGGCTTCTACGGCAAGATCGACTTGGCCATCGTCGAAGTTGTCGGCGTCACCGCCGAGGGCGACTTGATCCCTTCCAGCTCGGTGGGCAACAACAAGACCTGGCTGGAGATGGCCGACAAGATCATCATCGAGGTCAATTCCCAGCAATCTGCGGCCATGGAGGGCATGCACGATGTCTACTACGGCACCGCACTGCCTCCGCACCGCAAGCCGATCGACCTGAGAACCGTGCGTGACCGCATCGGCCAGCAGTACATGGACGTCGACGTCAACAAGATCGTCGCCGTCGTGGAAACCGACGCGCCAGACCGCCTGAGCCCCTTCGCCCCGGTGGACGAGACCAGCGAGAAGATCGCCGATCACCTGCTGACCTTCCTGGATTCCGAGATCCGTGCCGGACGCCTGTCCGAGAAGCTGCTCCCGCTGCAGTCGGGCGTGGGCAATATCGCCAACGCAGTGCTCGCTGGCCTAGCCCGTGGCGGCTACAAGGGCCTGACCGCCTATACCGAGGTCATCCAGGACGGAATGCTGGAGCTGATCAAGGACGGGACCATCGAGTTCGCCTCTGCCACCAGCTTCTCGCTGTCTTCGGAGGGCATCGAGGAATTCAACCGCAACGTCGACCACTACCGCGAGCGCATCCTGCTGCGCGCCCAGGAAATCTCGAACCATCCGGAGATCATCCGCCGGCTGGGCTGCATTGCGCTGAACGGCATGATCGAAGCCGACATCTACGGCAACGTGAATTCCACCAACGTGCTGGGATCGCACGTGATGAACGGCATCGGCGGCTCGGGCGACTTCGCCCGCAACGGCTACCTGTCGGTGTTCATGTCCCCATCGACCGCCAAGGGCGGCAAGATCTCGGGCATCGTTCCTTTTGCTTCGCATGTGGACCACACCGAGCACGACACCATGATCCTGATTACCGAACAGGGCCTGGCCGACCTGCGCGGCCACTCGCCAAAGCAGCGTGCGCAGCTGGTCATCGATAACTGCGCCCACCCGGAGTACCGCCCGATGCTGCAGGACTACTTCGACCGTGCGTGCAAGGACAGCTACGGCAAGCACACCCCGCATCTGCTAGGCGAGGCCCTGTCCTGGCACCAGCGCTTCCAGGAGACCGGAGACATGCGCCCGGCCAGCTAGTCGCCGGCCAGGCGGGGATCGATGCGCAGGATGCGGTCATCGCCCGCCCCTGGCTGGCCGCGCCCGTCGGTATTGTTGGTCAGCACCAGCAGTGCGCCGTCAGGATCCACTAGCACGTCGCGTAGCCGGCCGAGCCGGCCATCGAGCAGTTCATGCTCGGTGGCCGGCTCGTCCAGTTCCACCGCGCGCAGCACTTCTCCGCGCAGATTCGCCAGGTAGAGGGTGCCATCGAGGATCGCGATGCCGCTGGGGCTGGCTTCGGACGGGGACCACTGCGCAATCGGATCGGTGTACGACGGATTTCCGCCGCTTTTTCCCTCGGCTTCGGGCCAGCCGTAGTTTCCCCCGGCTTCGATGATGTTCAGCTCGTCGAAGGTGTTCTGCCCGAACTCGCTGGCGAACATGGTGCCATCAGCACCCCACGCCAAGCCCTGCACATTGCGGTGCCCGTAGCTGTAGACGAGGGAATTCTCGAACGGGTTGTCGTCCGGGACGCTGCCGTCAGGTGCCATGCGCAGGATCTTTCCGCCCAGCTGCTGCAGGTCCTGGGCTTGCTGGGGATTGCCCGCATCGCCCACGGTGGCATAGAGCATCCCGTCCTGACCGATGGCCAACCGCCCGCCGTTGTGGATGCTGGCCGAGGGCAACCCGTCAATCAAGGTGCGCGGGGCCGACAGTGAAAGATTCCTGGCGCTGCCTTGCACCGTGAACCGCTGGATGCGGTTGCCGGATTCAGCGGTGGAATACGCAAAAAGCTGGTCTGGGGAGAGGAAGGCCAAGCCCAGCAGTCCGCCTTCTCCGGTCGCCACCAGATCATCGAGCCGAGCCACTTCGCGGCCTGGTCCGGATCCTGAGATCTCCACGATCCGCCCAGAATCGCGTTCGCTGACCAGCAGGCTGTCTTGGGCGTAAACCATGGACCATGGGGCGTCCAAGCCGGTGGCCAGTGGTGCTGGAACAGCTTGCGATTCGGTAGCTGGAGCTGAAGGCGGGGTTGGCGCGGAGCATCCGGCGAGGAACACTGCGCCGAGCACTAGGCAGGTACCCAGAATGCGCTTCATCGAGCTGCTATGCATGGGCTGGTTGATGGCGCGTCGGGCGATAAGTCAGTTCCTGGATCCGTCCGTCCAGCAGCTTGGACTCGACAAGTTCCAGATCGTAGTCATCGACCCCGCCAAGTACCGGGGCAGAACCGCTATGCCCGGTCAGTACCGGGAAGATGGTCACCTGGATGAAGTCCACAAGACCTGCCGCCAGCAGGGAATGGTTCATCGCTAAGCAGCCGTGGGAGCGCAGCGGCACATCTGAAGCTTCCTTGAGCTGTGCGACGACTTCCAGTGCATCAGCGCGCTCCAGCGTGGGGTTTGGCCAGGACAGCGGCTCTTCCAGGGTGGTGGAGATGACGGTGGCGGGCTTGTCGTGCAGGGCCACACCCCACGCGTCTTCAACCTCGGGATTCGCCTCGATTTCTGCCCAGAAGCGGCTGAAGAGACGGAAGGTGTTGGCCCCGAAAACCATGCGGCAAGCCGGAGTGTAGAGCGCGAGGCGGTGGGCTAACAGCTCTGGCCCCTGTTTTCCCCAGTAGCCGCCCCAATCGCCGGCGGCGCTGCCGAAGCCATCGAGGCTGCTGAACACATCGAAGGTATAGGTCGCACTCATGGCGAATCTCCTGGAGCTTGAGCGTTAGATGCCACCTACCGTACGCCCGTGCTCGCGGTGTGAAAACCAGCTAGGCCGGATTCTCAGGCAAATCCACATTCTGGGTGCGCAACTGGCCGCGGGATAGCTGCTTGCCGGTGGATTCATCGGTGATGATGACCTCCCAGAGCTGCTGGGTGCGCCCTTGGAATAGCGCGGTGGCGATTACCTGAACCCGTGCTCCGGTGGAAGGGCGCAGGAAGTCGGTGGCGTTGTGCACGCCCACGGCGAATTGCCCGCGTTCGGCCACCGCGTAGCTGGCGCCCACTGATCCTGCGCTCTCGATGATCGAGGTGTAAACGCCGCCATGCACCACGCCCCAAGGGGTGTGGTGGTTCTCGTCCAGCTGCGCGTGGCCGCGTACTTCCGTGGCCGTGATTTCGTCGAATTCCAGTCCGATGCTTTCGGTGAAGCGGCTGGTCTTGTTGGGAATCCGCGGTGCAGTGTTTTCCAATTGGTGATCCTCAGGCTAGTTCGGTGTGCTGGCTTCGAGCGCTTGGGCGCGCAGGACATTCTTCTGCACCTTACCAGTGGAGGTGCGCGGCAGATCCTGCGGGAAGACGATGGTGCGCGGCACCTTGAAACCGGCAAGCTTTTCGCGGGCGAATTCAATCAGCGTTTGCGCGTCCAGGGAGGATCCGCTGGCGCGGATGACATATGCCACCGGACGCTCGCCCCATTTCTCGTCCGCGATGCCGATGACGGCCAGGTCCAGCACCTCTGGGTGCGAGGCGAGGGCTTGCTCCACCTCGATGGTGGAGATGTTCTCGCCGCCGGAAATGATGATGTCCTTGGACCGGTCGCGCACCTGGATGTAGCCATCCGGGTGCATGACACCCAGATCGCCGGTGTGGAACCAGCCGCCATGGAAAGCTTGGGTAGTGGCCGCTTCATCGCGGTAGTAGCCGATCATGACGTTATTGCCGCGCAGCACGATTTCGCCCATGGTCTGTCCATCCGCCGGGACATCGTTCATGTTCTCGTCAACAATGCGTGCGGACTCGGCGGTAATCATGCCAACGCCTTGGCGGGCGAGCTTCGCGGCCCGGTCCGGGCCATCGAGGGCATCCCACTCATCCTGGTACTCGCACACCGTGTACGGTCCGTATACCTCGGTGAGGCCATATACATGGACTACCTCGATGCCCAGCTTCTGCAGCTTGGAGATGATTGCCGGGGACGGGGGAGCACCTGCGGTGGTGATGCGCAGTGGAGCATCGAGCTGGTGGGCGCGGGTGGAGTCGGCGATGATTGAGCAGACGGTCGGAGCGCCGCACAAGTGGGTGGTTCCAAGATCCTCGATGGCATCCCAAACGGAATCTTCGCGCACGCCGCGCAGGCACAGGTGCGTTCCTCCCGCTGCGGTGACGGCCCATGGAGTGCACCAGCCGTTGCAGTGGAACATCGGCAGGGTCCACAAGTAGCGGGTCTTGGCCGTGAAGCCCTGGTGGTGCGCTTCGCCCAACGAGTTCAGGTAGCTGCCGCGGTGCGAGTAGAGCACGCCCTTCGGCTTGCCGGTGGTGCCCGAAGTGTAATTGAGAGTGATCGGAGCCCGCTCGTCGGCGATGGCGTAGGGAAGTCTTTCATCCGAGGCTTGTGCGATTAGCTCGTCCAAGGTGGCGTCCACGGGCACGTCCGGACGTTCTCCGGCGTACTGGTCATCGGTGATCTCGATGAGCGCCTCCAGCGTTGGGTTATCGCGGCGCAGGGTCTTCGTGTTTTCCAGCAGCTCTGTGTCGGCAAGCATCAGCTTGGCAGCAGAATGATCAATGATGTATTGCAGCTCGTGGGCCGAGAGTCGGGTGTTCAGGGCAACGAGGACTGCGCCTGCCAGCGGTACGGCGTAATGCGCCATGAGCATTTCGGGAGTATTCGGTGCCAGCACGGCCACGCGGTCGCCCGGCTCAATGCGAGCCTTCAGCGCCTGGGCAAAGCGGTGCACCCGTGCTTCGAATTCTTCATAGGAGAAGCTGCGAGTTCCATGGATGACGGCGGTCTTCTTCGGATAGGCCTCGGCTGTGCGTTCCAAGAAACGCAGTGGGGTCAATTCTGAATGGTTTGCCTGAATCTCTACCATGGTGTGGCTATTCCTCAATCGTCATCGATGGTTACGGAGAACAATAAGCAGGAGTGTGACTCAATGCACTCCATGACCAATAGTGGCATGAACCTCAGCGTCATGCCGGGAAACCAAGTTTCATTACGGTGGGCGGTAGGGAATTCGCGCCAGGGCCCCGAGCCCAGGGGAGGAGTTAGTGTTCTGCCGAATCAAGAGCGGCGGAAGCCTGCTGCGATCATGGGGCCGAAGCGTTCAAGAAGCGCGGCGTATGGCGAATAAAAGACTGCCCAAGGACTTCTGGCGGGGCCTTGGATCGAATATTGCGTCGAATATTGCGATTTGCGAAGTGAAATGTTTGACGGCTGTTCGTCATGAGCCATATCGTTTTAAACAGAATCAAGAGCATCAGCTATAAGCCCTGGCTTGCTGATCGGCAACCCTCTCAACGGTAGTGGGGTGCTCCAGGTGAGGATTCGGTTCCACGCAAAATGTGCTGGAACAAGTACCGCACACGGCGCGGAACTTCAGCCCAAGCGGCTTCGAGTAACGAGAAGCCAATGCTTGCAGGCTACTGCGCGGTGGGCAAGACCCAAAGGAATCGAGCCATGTCATTGAATCTTGAACTTGACCCGTTGACCCTGCGCAAGGTTTTCGCTCAGCATCCATCAGGGGTAGCCGCCCTCTGTGCAGAACTGGATGGCGTGAAGACCGGAATTGTCGCTTCATCGTTTACCGTGGGAGTTTCCCTCGAACCTGCACTGGTGATGTTCGCCGTGCAGAAGTCCTCGAACACTTGGCCAAAGCTGCGCGAAGCTGGCCGCATTGGCGTCTCAGTGCTGAGCGAACGCAATGATGGTGTCTGCGCTCAGATTGCGTCGAAAAATGGCGACCGGTTCCGCGGAATCGATACCTATTCCTCGGACCAGGGCGCGCTCTTCGTCAACGACTCCACGTTGTGGCTGGAGACTTCGATCTACAACGAGGTCGAAGCGGGGGATCACTGGGTAGTCCTGATGGAAGTCCACGGGCACCGCACCTCCGAGCACTCGCCACAGATCTTCCATGATTCGCGGTTCCATTCGCTGCCGATTCCTGAGCTCGTATAAGCGCTTCGCATCTTCCAAAGCTCCGGCCAGATCAAATCATCGATCTGGCCGGAGCTTTTTGAATTCCGGTTAGGCGGGTTGAGCCGTTCCCCGCAGCCCTCGACACCGGCAATGCCCGTTCTCTCTCGCCACCCTGAAGACGTGGCAAGATGGCTGGCAATCTCATGGCCTGCCATCTTGGGCCAGCTGCCCCAGGCATTTGGCGATAACCTCGTCATCAAAGTATCTGTCGCGAGAAACCTTGAACTCGCCATATCCGCCACCCGCCTGGGTCGTCGAACAGAACCGCGCAGGTAGCTCATGGATCCTCGCTGCACGCTGGACCAGAGTGGCAGCGAATTGCCGGCAACCCTCGGATGGGGTTTCCGAGCCATGCAAAGGCTGCGCATCACAAATGAAACCGGCGCTTTATGGGGTCTTCACTGGCGCGCGTCGCGGACGCGAAGTGGCGAGAGTGCGCCGGCAGCCCAGTCGCTGATCCAGGTTCGCCCGCCGAGTCGTTGCACACATTAAGTTATCCACCGCCCCCGAACGCAGAAACCCTAGCCGATTGTGGACTACTGGAAGATCCGGCCTTGCTGGCGAATTTAATCCACGGTGACTTAGGGTTTTGTAAATTCACCAGTATCCACAAGGTTATCCACAAAACTGTGGACAAGACGTGGGCAAATGTGTACAAAGGGTGAAAAACCCCGGGAACTGGGCGATTAAGGGTGTTGATAACCTTGGGTCGGTTGGCGTGAGCTTCAATGAATTAAGTTTCTGTCCACAGGTGTGCGAATACAAACAACCAAGTCAACAGATATTAATGATACGTAGAGTGGGGTAATCCACAGAGTTCTCCCCAGACTGTGAACAGGGAACTCCACAGGTAGAGGAGTGTTATCCACATATTCTGTGGATAATGAGGTTTACGCCTGTTAATAACAGCCCTAGTGTTGGGTTCGGGAGAGAAATATCCACAGGCGCCTGACATCCAAATGTCCGTATCGACTGACACGATGAAGCGTTGCCATGAGGCAAGGATAATTTTTCCCAGCGGGTCAATAGGGGATGGAAGTGTCTGCAATGAGTGCTGAGCCGGTTTACGAAGGACGAGATTCCGACGCAGGGCGCAAGCCGCCACAGGATATCGAGGCCGAGATGTCGGTCCTCGGTGGCATGATGCTCTCCAAGGACGCCATTGCTGACGTCGTTGAATCCATTCGCGGCACCGACTTCTACCGTCCCTCCCACGAATCAATTTACGAGGCGATTGTCGACCTCTACGGTCGTGGCGAACCAGCCGATGCGGTCACCGTAGCCGACTTGCTGACCAAGCGCGGCGAAATCTCGCGCATTGGTGGCGCCGCCTACCTTCACAATCTCATCCAGCAGGTTCCAACTGCAGCCAACGCCGGGTACTACGCAGAAATCGTGCGCGAACGCGCCGTGCTGCGCCGATTGGTTGACGCTGGAACGCGTATTGTCCAGATGGGCTACTCGCCAGATGGTGAAGTTGACGCAATCGTCAACGAAGCCCAGGCAGAGGTCTACAAGGTGGCCGAGAACCGCAGCAGTGAAGACTATGTGCGACTTTCGGACATCATCGAAGACACCGTTGATGAAATCGAGAACGCGGCCAACGCGGGCGATGGCATTACCGGTGTGCCCACCGGATTCTATGAATTCGACGAGCTGACCCAGGGCCTGAAGGGCGGCCAGATGATCATCATCGCCGCCCGTCCTGCGGTGGGCAAGTCAACCTTCGCGCTGGACTTCGCCCGTTCTGCTGCCATCAAGCACAATATGGCCACCGTGTTCTTCTCCTTGGAAATGGGCCGCAATGAAATTGCGATGCGCCTGCTCTCGGCCGAAGCATCCATCCAGCTCCAGGATCTGCGCAAGGGCTCGGTGGAAGACGCACAGTGGACCAAGATCGCCACGACCATGGGCCGGCTGAACGAAGCCCCGTTGTTCATTGATGATTCGCCGAACATGTCCATGATGGAAATCCGTGCCAAGTGCCGTCGCCTCAAGCAGCGCAATGAGCTGCGCATGATCATCCTGGACTACCTGCAGCTGATGAGCTCGGGCAAGCGCGTGGAATCGCGCCAGCAGGAAGTTTCCGAGTTCTCGCGTAACCTCAAGCTGCTCGCCAAGGAACTCGACGTTCCGTTGATTGCGCTGTCGCAGCTGAACCGTGGTTCCGAGCAGCGTACCGACAAGAAGCCAATGGTTTCGGACCTGCGCGAATCGGGCTCGATTGAGCAGGACGCCGACATGGTGATTTTGCTGCACCGTGATGACGTCTACGACAAGGAAAACCGTCCGGGCGAAGCTGACGTGATTATCGCGAAGCACCGTGCCGGTCCGACCAAGACCATCACCGTGGCCTTCCAGGGCCACTACTCGCGCTTCAATAACATGTCCACCGAGGGTTAGTCCCAGTCAGAACTCATATGGCACCTACTAAGCCAGCGAATTGCTGGCTATAGTGGGTGCCATGTTCGCTTCGATGCAGGCTTTGCTGTGGGGCACTGTGGCCGGCTCGGCCCTGCTGCTGGGATCTGGCGCGGCCTGGTGGCTGAAGATCCCCAAGGTCTGGGTCAGCGCCATCATGGCCTTCGGTGCCGGGGTCCTGGTCAGCGCACTGGCCTTCGAGCTGGTGCTCGAAGCCTATGAAACCGGCGGCCTCGTTGCGACGCTGGGCGGCGTGATCGTGGGCGCTGCCTTGTATTTCGGCGCGAACCGGCTGCTGGCCTGGAGAACCTCAAAGCGGCAGGCGCAGCGCGCAGGAGAGCAGGAGTCATCGGGAACCGCGCTCGCGGTCGGTGCACTCATCGACGGCATTCCCGAGTCCGTGGCGCTTGGACTTTCCGTGGTCGCCACCGCGAGCATTAATCCGGCGATGCTCATCGCCATATTCATCTCCAATGTCCCCGAGGGACTGGCGAGTACCGCACAGATGAAAGCGTCCGGGCGCAAGGGGTCCTCGATCGTTTTGCTCTGGGGATCGATAGCCATTTCCTGCGGCATCGCTGCCTTCCTCGGAGCGCTGCTGCTGGAATCCATGCCCGGTGAAGTGCTGGCCTTCGCCACCGCGGTCGCTGCCGGAGGCATCTTGACGATGATCGCCGACACCATGATTCCGGAAGCCTACAAGGTGGAGCTCGACTACACAGGGTTGCTGGTGACCTCGGGCTTCCTGGCGGCCTTCAGCCTGCACGTGATCGGCGGCTAGGGGAAACCTGAGATCATGGATGCATGCCCCTGAACCGCAGCAGCCAATCAGCCGAGCGCGCCGAGTCAACGATCTATGCTCCGCAGTATCTTGCCACCACCCTTGGCATGTTCGTGCTCGTCTTCCTGGTCGCTTTCGAATCCATGGCCGTGACCACGGTAATGCCACTGGTCAGCGAGCTGCTGGAGGGCGAACGCTACTTCGCCCTGGCCTTTGCCGCGCCAATCGCCAGCGGGATGCTGGGGATGGTTGCCGCCGGAGAAGTCACCGACCGGTGGGGGCCGAAGCACCCGCTGTCCATCGCCGTGGCCGTTTTCTGCATTGGGCTGCTGATCTGCGGTTCAGCCGAGAACATGCAGGTCCTGATTGCCGGGCGCATCTTGCAGGGAATTGGCGGTGGCGCGATCACCGTCGCCATCTACGTGCTCATTGCCCGCGCGTATCCTGCGCATCTGCATTCCAAGATCTTCGCCCTGTTCGCTACCGCCTGGGTGGTCCCGGCGATGATCGGCCCCTGGCTGGCCGGCTTGATGGCCGTGCACCTCGGTTGGCGCTGGGTGTTCTCCGGCGTGGCGGTGCTGGTGGTTCTCGCGTTCTGCGGGATCGTGCCGGCGTTGAAGTCGCTGAGCTCCCAGCGCAATCCGGACCTGGGGCCGATTTCCAAGAAGCGGCTGATGCTGGCCGGCCTGGCTGGACTGGCTGTCATCTGCATGAACTTGCTCGGCAATGCGCAGGGCAGCTGGTCCCTTCTGGGACTGGTCTTGGCATTGGCGGTAGCCCTTGCAGCAATTCGCCCGTTGCTGCCCAAGGGCACGTTCAGCTTGGCCAAGGGGCTGCCGTCCACCATCATGACCCGCATCTTCGTGGCCGGGGCCTTCTTCGGCGTGGAAGTCTATCTGCCGTACCTGCTGCGCGAGGATTACCAGCTGGGTCCCGACCGGGCGGGCCTGATCCTGACGGCCTCGGCATTGTGCTGGTCGGTGGGTTCATGGCTGCAAGGAAAGCTGGGGGATAAGGTGGAATCCTCCACCTGCATCACCGTGGGTGCGATCGCCGGCAGCGTAGCGATTTCAACCGCATTGGCCACCGCGATCTTCCATCCGCCGGTCCTCGTGCTGGTCTGCGGATGGGCCGTGGGCGGCTTCGGCATGGGGATGATCTTCCCGCGGCAAAACGTGAACATGCTGGCCCTGTCTGCCAAGGATGAACAGGGATTCAACTCATCGGCAATGACCGTGGCCGACTCCCTGGGCAACGCCGGAACCACCGCCATCGGTGGCGTCATCTTCGCGATGGCCGCCACCGGGATGGAGTTCATCTCGGTCTTCAGCTTCAGCCTCTTGCTGATTCTGGTCCTGATCGCGATCTCGCCGCGCACCAAACCTGTTGCGCAGCCAGCAGCCTGACTACGCTGGGATCATGGACACAGAGCTTCCCAAGACGAGCAACCCCGCCGCCAGGGCTTTCGAGCAGGCCGGCATCACCAGTCTCGAGCAGGCGGGGCAAGCCGGCACCGCGGCGCTGCTCGCGCTGCACGGCGTCGGCCCGAAAGCCATCCGCATCCTCCGCGACGAGCTGGCCGCACGCGGCCTCAAGATGAACCCCTGAGATCTCCGGTTTAGCCGCGCGGCAGGATGCCCAGGTGGTCCTTGTCCGGTTCCACGATATGCTGCGCATACTCGGTGTGCTTGGCAACGTAGGCCTTCACGTACGGGCAGACCGGAACGATCCTGGCACCGCTGGCGATGGTGTTCTCCAGCGCGAATTTCACCATGACGCTGGCTAGGCCCTGTCCGCCGTATTCCTCATCCACGGTGGTGTGGAAGAAGATCCGCTCGACGCCTTGGGCCCCATCAAAATCGCGGTAGTGCGCCGCTCCGATGATCTTGCCGTCATCGTCGAGGGCGAAGCGCTGGCGCTCGGGCAGGAATACTGGTTTGATGTCGCTCATTGGGAGTTCCTTATTGGTTAGGCGGGGTTCACGCGCGGGCGCAGGCGAACGGTGGGAAGTGCTGGAGCCGGCAAGGCTGCCGGAGTATTAGGCGGGAAAGGCCCGAAGCGATCCTCGGAGGCATCCCCGGGCTCGGCCCCGATCTCGGCCTGCCATTGCGCGCGGAACGCGAGGACTTCCTCATGGGTGCGGCCTACGAAGTTCCACCACATCAGGATGTCTTCCTTCAGCGGCTCTCCGCCGATGAGCAGCGCCAGAACCGGCTGGTCCCCGGACTTCAGGCGCAGGGTCGTGCATCCCGCACGCACGAACCCGAGATCGCGTGGAGCGAGTTCATGGCCGTTGACTTCAAGATTGCCGGAGTCCAGGAGGATCCCGTGCTCATGGTGCCCGGGGACAACCACTTCGATCTCGGTGTTCGGTTCAAGGCGCAGTTCGGCGCCACCGAGCTCGGTGTGCGTCTTCACCGGGGAGGTGGACGACTTGCCCGACACCCCGTAGGTGCCAAGGAAGACCGACAGCGACCAGCCGGGAGCGGTGAGCGCTTCCGGGCGGTAGTTCTCAAAAGTATGTTCCATATCCCGTGCATGATCCGGCAGCGCGGTCCATAGCTGGGCGCCGTGAAGGATGGTGGTGTCTTCGGTGAGGATCTCCGAATGGCTGATTCCGTGCCCGGCGGTCATCAGATTGACCTCGCCGGGTCGCACGGTCGCCTTGAACCCGGCCGAATCCATATGGTTGATCTCTCCGGTGAAGAGCCAAGAGACAGTCTGCAGTCCGGTGTGCGGGTGACGGGGCACGTTCATCCCGCCGGTGACTGCGACATCGTCAGGACCGTAATGGTCCAGGAAGCACCAAGCGCCGATCAGGCTGCGCTGCTTTTGCGGCAGTGTCCGGAAGACCGTCATTGCCCGCGGACCGCCCAAGGGCACTTCGCGTGGTTCCAGGATTTCAACCTCTGCCTGGGAACGCACTGCACTGCAGCCGATCTCCTCAGGCCGGTGCTCAAGATTGCTCATATGCCAAGGCTATTCACTGTGGCCCGCTTTGACTACTTGCGCCACCGATTCGAACGCAACTGGAATTGGCGCTGCGACCCGGGGCAGCTTTCGGCCCGGGCACGGTATTCTCGACCGCGGTACGATCAATGCAGTGGTATTAGGCATCTTTCAAGGAGCTTGCGACAACGTGGACAGTGCTATTCTTCGCGACGAAGATCTTCTCAAGCTGGAAAAGCAGGTGTGCTTCGGCCTGGCCGTAGCCTCGCGCTCGGTGATCTCGGCATACAAGCCCGTGCTGGATCCGCTGGGGCTGACGCATCCCCAGTACCTGGTGATGCTGGCCCTTTGGGACTTGGGGCCGATCAGCGCCCGTGCCCTCAGCGGGCATCTGCACCTGGATCCGGGAACGCTTTCCCCGTTGGTCAAGCGCCTCGAAACTGCCGGTTTGGTGGCAAAGACGAAGAACCCGGACGATGAGCGGGCCGTCATCATTCAGCCCACCGAGAAGGGTGCCGCGCTGCGTGCTGAAGCGGTGGAGGTGCCGCGCGAAATGATGGCCCGGCTTGCCCTGACCGACAAGGATGTGCTGGAGCTGCGCGGCATCCTGGACCGCATTATTGCTGCAGGTTCGAACGCTCCGAAAAGCTAGAACCCCATTTAGTTGGTGCACCAACTAATGACGTATGATTGAAGTGCCAGTACTCGCAAACCCAATGACCGAAGAGGACGACGATCATGGATGAATCACCCCTGCCGATCATTTCCGATACCACCGGACTAAGCGTCGGCTACCGCATATTCTGGCGTCTGAAGTACTTGGGATTGTCCATCTTCGGTCCGGCCGAGCGCCGTGTCCTCGCCAGCCCTCGCGAACGCATCAAATGGGACCGCGCAATGAAGGTCATGCGCGCCCATGAAGCTGCCGGAACCTCGCCGGATGAGCAAACGCTGTACACCGCGAGCCGCATGGAGCCTCGCCGTCCGCAGGGGTAGTTGCCCCTGCGGGTGAACCTGATGGCGGGCCGCGATAATATTGACCTTATGGAATCGATGACTGAACTCGTAGTCGCCCGGCAATTTTCCGCACCGAAGAACGCCGTTTGGGCTGCCTTCGTCGAGCCGGAAATCATCGCCCAGTGGTGGGGTCCCGATGGCTGGCTTGTCGAGGAAGATTCCGTCGTATTCGAAGCCAAGGTCGGCGGCCGGCATGAGCTGAATATGGTGCAGGCTGATAACCCGGATGCCAAGGTGCCGCTCAAGGCGGTCCTGACGTCTTTCGACGAGTACGAATGCCTGGTCAGTGCCGACGGCCCGCACGAAATGACCTTGGACCTCGTGATCGAAACCCGTATCGAATTCAAGGAATTCGCCGGGCAGACGATGCTGACGCTGACCCAAACCCCATTGCCTTATGAGGTTATCGAATCCAGCACCAAGGCATGGAATTCCGCTTTTGCGAAGCTCGAAGCGCTGCTGGCGGAATTCTTCTAGGCCTTTAGTACGGCAGGGGAAGAACCAGCACAGCAGCTGCGAACGCCTGCCAGTTTCGCGCTCTTGCCGGCGGAGTCAAAGCGCAGCACGTGGCTGAAAGGCGTTTCGCTGCGGCCACTGGCGCAGTTCTGGCAGGTTCATGCCGTGTAGCGCAACCAGAATCCCATGATGATCTGATGGCGCGGAGCATTGCCGCACGCAACCGGAGCATCGACTTGCACGCCAATTCCTTCCTCCGGTTGCCTGCGCCCTAGCCTCGCCCGATGTAGGGCATTCCGCCAGCAGTGATGGTGAATTGGTTGATGGAGGTACCGAGCGGAACCCCGGCGATGTACGCAACGGCCTCAGCGGCTTGGGCCAGCGGGAATGTCGGCTCGACGAGCCGCTGGCCGCCCGGTTGCAAGGCACCCTGGGTGGCACCGAAATCATCGAGCAGGTCACTGGCGGTGTTGCCGATATCGAGCTGCGTGGCCCTGATCCGGTGCTCCCGTCCATCAAGTTCAAGGCATTTGGTCAAGCCGGCGATGCCGTGCTTGGTGACGGTATAGGCAACGGAGTTCACCCGCGGAACCTGCGCTGAAATCGATCCATTGTTGATGATGCGTCCGCCGTCGTTGGCCTTGAAATGGGCAAAGGCCGTGCGGGCCGCGTTGATGGCCCCGGTGAGGTTGATCCGGCAAACCTCATCCCACTGGGCCGGACTCAGCTCATCGATGGCTGCCGAGGGACCGAAAATCCCGGCATTATTGAACAGCGCATTGACCGTGCCGAAACGTTGCGCCGCTTCGGCAAACAGGTGTTCCACAGCCTGCGGATCACTAACATCCGTGGGAACCACCAAGGCGGAACCGTGGCCTTGCGCCGTCTCATGCAGGTTAGCCGCGGTGCGCCCGGCGAGCACCACATTCCATCCCTGCGCCAGCAGCAGGCGTGCGGTGGCGCGGCCAATGCCTGATCCTGCGCCGGTGATGGCAATCGTGCGCGGGGCCTGCGGGACTCCAGATGCGTGGGACATCAATTCTCCTTGCGGAAAGCTCAACAGTGATCGGACGAGGCGCGTGGTCTCATCCTAGGAATTTGCGCCGCCAAACCCCAGTTTTCGCCTGCATGTTGCGAAGCGCCCCCGGCGCATTTCCCGGATCAGCCTGGCAAGCAACTAACCTTGAAGTGCTCGGTCCCCGCGACCCCGGCCGAACATTCCCTAAGGAGGCTTGTGTTCCTCGACGTGCTCTATGGCGTGCTGCCGCTGTTCTTCGTCATGCTCATCGGCTACGGCGCCAGCCATGCACCCAAATTCCCGGCCAGCGTGGAACCGGCACTGAATGTGTTCGTCTTCTATGTCGCCTTGCCGGCGCTGCTCTACAAGGTGGTAGCCCGGGCGGATATCAGCGAAGGCGTGCCACTCGCATTCCTGTGGATCAGTATCGTCTCCGCGCTGCTTTTCGCCCTGCTCAGCTGGCTGGCTTTCCGCTATCTGCTGCGCGCAAACCGGGCGCGGGCGCTCGCCGGCATGCTGACCACCAGCTTCGGCAACGTGTCGTACTTGGGAATCCCGATTATCCTCGGCGTCATGGGCACAGAAGCCGGGTTCGCCGCGGGCATGGGGCAACTGGTCCACAACATCATCTTCATGGTCGGATTCCCCATCCTTGCCCAAATTCTCTTGCCCAACGGCAAAGGAGGCCAGCATCCGGCAAGCACAGCGCGCATCGCCCGGACCATCCGCAATGCCCTGGTTTACAGCCCGGTCACCTGGGCCATGGTCCTTGGCGGCACGGTAGCAATCCTCGGTGTGCCCGTGCCGCGGCCGGTGGACGACACCGTTGACCTGATATCCGCCGCGGCCGCCCCGGGTGCGCTCTTCGTCATCGGCATGTCGCTGAAGCGGACCATTGACCGTTCGCGTGCCAGGAAGCATGCACCGGTTGCTCCGGATGGCTCTGCGGCTGGCGGCAGCTGGGCGAGAACCTCCATCGCGGCCATGGTGCTGGGCAAACTCGTGGCGATGCCATTGCTGACGGTGGCCATGCTGCTTGTTTTCGCCCCGGATCTGGATCGCATCTGGTTCAATGCCGCGGTGCTCATGGCGGCCATGCCGGTCAGCGCAACCGCCTACATCATGGCCCAGAACGACACCGGGGATGGCGAGCCGACTGCGGTGGCCATCGTGATCACCTGCGTCCTGTCGGTCATTGCCTTGCCGGTGCTGGCTCAATTGGTACTGAAGTAGTCCCCGCGCTTTCCTTGACCTTTGCCCCGGTGCGGGGACAGTCTTGTAGCAGCACAGGCTAATCAGCCCGGAGTATCCAGCCCGAGAGATGAGATGCAGGGATTTGATGAAGAAGTTTTCGCTGGCCGCCATCGCCCGAACCCAGCTGAGGGAAGCCGCGGATGCAACCAATGGCCGAGCTGCCAGCACGGTTTTCGGCGGACATGAGCACACCCTGCGCCAAACCGTCATTGGGCTCACGGCCGGCACCGAGCTGCAAGAACATGTGAATCCCGGCGAAGCGACACTGCTGGTCCTCCAGGGCAGGGTCACCGTTTCATCCATGGGCAACCAGTGGGAGGGGCGCAGCCAGGATCTCATTGTGCTTCCCGAGGGGAGGCTGAAAATCAGCGCCACGCAGGATTCCAGCGTGCTGCTCACCGTAGCCAAGATCGATCGCTAGGGGACACCAAAATGCGGGCCATTTCACATCCATGAACCGGCCCGCATCTGCAGGGGAGAAGGACTGATTAGACGCTGACCGCGTCCTTCTCCCGGTTTCCAGTGCCGCTTTCGCCGGCCGCGGCTTCGGCGTCTGCCAAGTCCCCGGCTTCAGCGTCGATGGCGTCGGCGGATGCCGCGGCTTCGCTCGCCTTGGCTTCAAGCGCCCGGCCTTGCAGCGCGGCGAGCTCCTCGGCGGAAACCGGGTGGCTGGAGGTCTGCACCGGCTTGAGCTGGTCGATGACCATGGTCACGGCCAGGCAGGCCAAGGCCCAAATAGCCAGGACCACCAGGTGGGAGCCGAGCCCGACCCCGTCGAAGTAGACGATCGCGCGGATGGCTTCAACGGCAGCCGGCATCGGCAGGATGTCGTGCAGGATGGTGAAGATGCGCGGTTCCATGTAGATGGACAGCCCGCCATTGGAGGCGGGGACGCCCAGGAACATCACGATCAGCATGGTCGGGACCAGGCAGACCATGCCCAGCAGGCGGTTGAATACCGTGGTGAGCATGGCCACCGCGAAAATCGCGAGCATGCCGACGCTGAACAGCTGCCCGAAGTGGCCCACCACTGCCCCGGTGAACGGGCCGGCGATCAGGCAGAGCACGGCGGACATGAAGGCCGAGTACACGGCCACCAGCGGGACCAGTTTCTGCAGCGGGGCCATGTGCGGTGCCGCGGTGGCGCCGACCATGATGACCATGAAGCCTGCCATCACCCAGCCCATGCCCAGGTACA
This sequence comes from Arthrobacter sp. JUb115, assembly GCF_004365035.1. NCBI lineage: Bacteria > Bacillati > Actinomycetota > Actinomycetes > Micrococcales > Micrococcaceae > Arthrobacter > Arthrobacter sp. JUb115. Next base: position 191,195 of record NZ_SOBS01000004.1, read on the forward strand.
TGGCCACGGTGCCCATATTGTCGTGCTCCGGAAGCGGGGCCAGCTCCTGGTGGTCCACGTCCATCTGCTGCGCTTGGCCGATCTGCGTGAACACCTGGACCACCAGCTGCGATGCGGCGTTGCCGGAAGCCTGGGCGGTATAGACGGCAGCTTCCGGGCTCTGCTCCGAAGGCAGCACGAAGGCCCCTGACAGCTCCTGGGACTCGACCAGGTACCGGGCGTCAGCGGCATTGTCCATGGCGGTTAACTCGAACATGCCCTCCATGGATTCGTTCAGCGAATCCACGGTCTGCTGGGCCTGCTCCACGGAGGAGCCCACGACGGCTACCGGCATGTCGCGTGGCACCGGGGTCTGCATGGCGCCGAGCATGGAGCTGAGCATGATGGCGATCATGCCGAAGGGCAGTGCGGCCAAGGTGATGTAGCGCCACGCCTTGTTCTTGGGGCGCGGGCCGCCATGCAGGGAAGCGACATTGATCTGGGTGGGGATATCGCTCTTGCCCTTGGCGATGCGCAGGGCATCGAGCAGGGCGACCAGCAGCAGCGCCGCGACGGCACCGCCGGCGAGAATCAGGATATGCCGGGCCGCTCCGTCGCCGTTGAAGTACAGCACCGAGCGCATGGCTTCGCCCAGGGTCGGCATCGGCAGGAACTGGTGCAGGAACGGGAAGATCTTCGGCAGGGTGTAGACCGACATGCCCATATTGGAGGCCGGCTGGCCCAGCACCATGAACAGGAACATTCCGGGGATGACGGCCATGGCGCCGAATATGCGGGTCAGCAGCAGCTGCCCGGCGCCCACGGCGAAGACGCCCAAGGCCAGGGTCGACCACGCGGGCAGGATGCTCGCGGCAGGAATGACGCCCAGGATCGGGCCGCCGACGAGGATGCCCAGCCCGGAGAGCAGGATCGACCATCCGCCCAGCAGCGGCAGCGCGCGGCGGCGCTTGAGCAGTTCCGGGGAGTTCGAGAAGGCCATCGACCAGGGCATGTAGCCGGCAGTGATCATCGCGGTGGCCAGCAGCATGGCGCCCATGCCCATGGAGTCGTTCTCCGGAAGCGGCACCAGATCCTGGGAAGCCAGTTCCAGCGACTGCTCCATGATGACCGGCGTGAGCACGGCCGTGATGGCCGAGGTGGCTGACATGCCGGCGCCGCTGGCGGTGTACAGCGTGGCCGTATCGCCATCGAGGTCCACCGCAGCGGTGACTTCGCGGTCGTAGACCAGCTCGCGGGCTTCGCGGGCCGAGTCCACGATGCGCAGGTCCACGGCCTCAGCATTGCTGTCCTCCAGCGCCCGGGCAAAGTCACCGGCCGCTGCGCTGCTGGTGGCCGAAATGGCCACCGGCATGTTCGCGGCTGACTGGTGGTGCATGGCTCCCAGGTAGCCCCAGATCATCATGCCCACGATCATCAATGGCATGATGAAGACTGCGACAGTCCTGCCGATCTTTTCGGCCTTGGCGCGTTTGGCGGCCGCTTCCTGCTCGGAAAGAGGCTGCTTCTCGTGCTTGGCCCTGCGGGAGGGCGGCGGGTTTTCAGTGACTGCGGCGTCGTTGCTCAACTGCGCATGTTCCTTGGATTCTCGGTCTGCAGCGGGGTGCGAGGCAACCCGCCAAGGTCTTTAGTTGAATACTAACAACTAATTTACGCCATATGGCGTAAAATTGTCTGCAACTGTGCCGAGGTTCACTTCCTGGGTGCCGGGACGAGATGATGCGAGGAAAGGCGGGAACGGTGAGCCGACACGGCGATAAGGCGCGGGAGGTCTTGCTCGATGCGGCAGAAGAGCTCTTCGCGAGCCACGGCATAGACGCCGTATCGAATAGGAAAATTACCGAGCATGCCGGTACTGCCAACCATTCGGCGATCAAATACCATTTCGGGAGCCGCGAGGACCTGTTGCAGGCCATGCTCCAGCGGGCACTGGGCGACATGCGCAGCTGCCGCAACCGCCTGCCATCCCTTGCTGGCGGACCGGAGGCGAGCCTGCGCGAGGTGGTCACCGTGCGGACCCTTCCCTGGATCTATTCCTTTGACGCGCTGCCGCGGCCCTCCTGGCGGGCGCAATTCCTCTACCAGGCACGGCTGCATCCAGGACTGCCGGCGATTGTGGGCGACAGCCTGCGCGACGAGGTGCTGAGCGTGGCGGGCCCAGGACGTGCTCGCAAGGAATTCGAGGGCATTCCGGAGGTCGTGGTCAGGTCGCGTGCGCTGATTCTCGGTCCGATGTTCCTGGGGCTGTGCGCGCAGTACGAGCGCACGGTCAATGAAGGCAAGCAGCGGGGCAACTGGGAGTCGCTGGGCTACTTCCTGGTCGATTCCATGGTCGGCATGCTGGCGGCGCCAAGCACCGCTGCGGCCGACTTCATGGGATTCGGCGAGGACTAGCCGGGCTGGCGCGAGGCGCTGCAGCCGGAATTAAAAAACGCAGAGGCCAGGTCCCGACGCCTCAGGGGTTGGCCTCTGCGTGGTCTTCAGGGGACGCCTAGCGTCCCGGGTGCTGGCCGAACAGGCGGCTCCACAGCGAGGGGGCCTCACGGGTGATCCGCGGCTGGCGGGCAATATCCGGATCCAGGTTCTCGATGGGCTGGAACAGTCCGGTGCGCAAGGCGTCGGTGGTGGCAATGAGGCGCTGGTCCTCCGGTGTGCAGTTGATCTTGCTTGGGTTGATAGCGGTCATTGCGACCCTCCTTCGCGATTTCACATTTCCATAATATGGAAATTATCTTCTGTGTTGTGAAACCATTATGTGGGCTAGGTCAGAGCGTTTGCAATAGCTGGGCGCAAAATTATCTATCCACAATATGGAAACCGGCAAAAAGTCACACTTGTTAATGTTTTTCCAGCTTTCCCTTGACTGCGACACTGTGAGGTGGATTACAGTGGTCACACAAGGTTCCACGAAACCAGCATCGAGTCGAAGCCGAAGTCTCCTTCGGTGGTAAGGGTGTTCAGCCAAGGTCCGTGGAAAGAACGACCGTTTGAAAAGAGCTGATCACCCGATGCGTTTAGACGTATTCAACCAATTGCCCGCAGCCGAGGCCGCTGATTTCCTGCGCCCCTGCGTCGATGTCGACCGCTGGATCGATGCCCTTGTTTCCGCCCGTCCTTTCAGCAGCTTCGATGCGCTTTCCAGCTTTGCGCTCCAGGACGTCGCTCCCTTCAGCCGCGAGGAAATTGCCGCCGCCCTGGCCCACCATCCGCGCATCGGCGAACAAGCGCAGGGAAGCAGCAAGGAAGCGGACCTCTCCCGCGGCGAACAGGCAGGCCTGGACCTTGATGACGATGTCGCCGGCCGCCTGGCAGCAGCCAACCGGGCCTATGAGCAGCGCTTCAACAGGGTATTCCTCATCCGCGCCGCCGGCCGCAGCACCGAAGAGATCCTTGCCGAATGCGAACGCCGGCTGGCCAACGCAGAACAGGCCGAACTGCTTGAAGTAGCCGAGCAGCTGCGCCAGATTGCGCTGCTGCGGCTGGAGAACTCGGTGGACAACTAAGCCCATGCCCGGGGTGAACCCTGCGCATTTATCGATACCAATCCCTCCGACAGCCAGGAGATGAACATGGCAGATGGAAACGGCGAACGCAGCCACATCACCACCCACATACTCGACACCGGGACCGGGAGGCCTGCCTCCGGTGTCAAGGCCACGCTGGAAGCCAAGACGGCATCCGGCTGGCAAGAAATCGGCTCGGGTTCCACGGATGCCGATGGCCGCATCAAGAACCTCGGACCGATACAGGTTGAAGCCGGCCGCTACCGGATTTCCTTTGAAACCGGCGGCTACTTCGGGAAGCAGGGAACGGAAAGCTTCTTCCCCGCGGTAAGCATCGATTTCTTCGTCAACGACGTCGACGAACACTACCACGTACCTCTTCTTATCAGCCCGTTTGCATATTCCACGTACCGAGGGAGTTAGAACAATGACTACCGAAATCACCGCCCCAGCAGATACCAAGATCGTGCTGGGCTCCAACCAGTACGGCAAGGCCGAAGTCCGCCTGGTCAAGATCACCCGCGACACCGTTCGCCACCAGATCCAGGACCTGAACGTCACCAGCCAGCTGCACGGCGACTTCACCGCCGCGCACCAGGACGGCGACAACGGCCGCGTCGTCGCCACCGACACCCAGAAGAACACCGTCTATGGCCTGGCCCGCAACGGCGTGGGCGCCATCGAGGAGTTCCTGGTGCAGCTGGGAAACCACTTCACTGGCGAATTCGAGTGGATCACCGGCGGCCGCTGGGCAGCCCAGCAGTTCTTCTGGGACCGCATCAACGACCATGACCACGCCTTCTCGCAGAACAAGTCCGAAGTGCGCACCGCCGTGCTGGAAATCGACGCCGAAGGCAAGAAGTCCATCGTTGCCGGCCTGGAGGACCTCACCGTCCTGAAGTCCACGGGCAGCGAGTTCCACGGTTTCCCGGTGGACAAGTACACGACCCTGAAGGAAACCACCGACCGCATCCTGGCCACCGACGTGACTGCGCGCTGGCGCTACACCGGCCAGGCCATCGCCCAGGGCATCGACTTCGACGCGGTCTACACCTCGGTGCGCCACCTGCTGCTGACCCGCTTCGCCGACACCCACTCGTACGCGTTGCAGCAGACCATGTTCCAGATGGGGCAGGCAGTGCTCGAAGTGCATCCGGAAATCGCCGAAATCAAGATGTCCTTGCCGAACAAGCACCACTTCCTGGTTGACCTGGAAGTCTTCGGCCAAGACAACCCGAACGAGGTCTTCTTCGCCGCGGATCGCCCATACGGCCTGATCGAAGCGACGATCACCCGCGAAGGCACCGAGGCGAATCACCCCATCTGGGCCAATATTCCGGCATTTATCTAACTGAACGGCGTTGAAGGTGGGCCGGCGCTGGCACGCCGGCACACCTTTGGCAGCGACTGACGTAGGAGGTCAGCCTTGAGCGCTACACAAGATGAATCTATCAAAGGCAATCGTCCCGAGGACGCGAAGCTCCCTCTGGGGAAGTCCTTTGCCTATGGCCTGCAGCATGTCCTGACGATGTACGGCGGCATTATCGCCCCGCCGCTGATCATCGGAAACGCTGCCGGCTTGGCCCCGGACGAGGTGGGCCTGCTGGTCGCCTGCTGCCTGTTTGTCGGCGGGCTGGCCACCATCCTGCAAACCGTGGGCATCCCGTTCTTCGGGGCGCAGCTGCCGCTGGTCCAGGGCACGTCCTTCGCATCCGTGGCTACCATGGTGGCCATCGTCAACGGGGGAGGCGGAATCCAGGCGGTCTTCGGGGCCGTGCTCGTCGCAGCGCTGATCGGCTTCCTCATTGCGCCGTTCTTCGCCCGCATTGTCAGGTACTTCCCGCCGGTGGTCACCGGCGTGGTCATTACGATGATCGGCATCTCGCTGACCCCGGTCGCGGCCAACTGGGCCATGGGCGGGGACGCCAAGGCCGATGACTACGGGTCGCTGGCCAACATCGGCCTGGCCGCCGGAACACTGCTGGTGGTCCTGCTGCTGTCCAAGGTCGGCAATGCAGCGATTTCCCGCATGTCGATCCTGCTGGCCATCGTGCTGGGCACCGTCGCCGCAGCGCTGCTGGGCATGGCCGATTTCTCGCAGGTCGGGCACGGCGCGATCTTCGCCTTCCCGCAGCCACTGGCCTTCGGCATGCCGGTCTTCGAAATCGGCGGCATCATCTCGATGACCATCGTGGTGCTGGTGATCCTCACCGAAACCACCGCAGACATCCTCGCTGTGGGCGAGATCGCCGGATCGAAGGTGGATTCCAAGCGCATTGCCGACGGCCTGCGTGCCGACATGGCCTCTTCCGCAGTGGCGCCGATTTTCAATACCTTCACCCAGTCGGCCTTTGCGCAGAATGTCGGCCTGGTGGCCATCACGGGCATCACCAGCCGCTTCGTTGTCGCGGCCGGTGGAGGCATCCTCGTCGTGCTCGGCTTGCTGCCGATCCTCGGACGAGTGGTCGCTGCCATCCCGACTCCGGTGCTCGGCGGCGCAGGCATCGTGCTCTTCGGCACCGTCGCCGCTTCCGGGATCCGGACCCTGTCCAAGGTGAAGTACGACGGCATGAACCTGGTGATCGTCGCGGCATCGATTGCCTTTGGCTGCATCCCGATTGTGAAGCCGGACTTCTACGCTGGATTCCCCACGTGGTTCGAGACGATCTTCCACTCCGGGATTTCCTCGGCGGCCGTGATGGCCGTGCTGCTGAACCTGCTGTTCAACGAACTCAAGTTCGGGAATACAAAGGATGCATCGGTCTTCTCGGCGGCTCCGCCGCGCATGGTCAAGACCGAGGAGATCTGCGGATTGCTCGATGGCGACCACTACGTGGGCGGCAAGCTCATCGACAAGGAAGGCTACGAAATTCCGGTGGTCACACCCGATGAATTCGAGCAGATCCAGACCGGAGCCATCCAGATGCCTGTACCCAGGCCTGCCGAGACATCAGGGCACTGAGGAATCGGCCCCATCCGAACCCGAGGCCGAGGAATTGCTCGATGACGAGAAGTAGCAGCTAGCGCGAAATGCTCGCAAACTCCGGTTTGCGGGCATTTTGCGCGAGCTCGAGCAGTTGCACTTCACAGCGCGAACAGCCAGGGAGCACCGCCGGACGAGTTTTCCGGGCACCTGGCGCAGGGCTGGCCCAAGTGCTGGACTGCGTTGGATGTTCCGTGCAGGCACCGGACCAGTCAGGGGCTCCTGTGCGGCAGCGGGAGCATCGGCGTTTTGCGAGGGTCTAAGCTAGATGACTGTGAGTTCAGCAAATCTTTCCATCGGCGTTGACATCGGTGGCACCAAAATCCTTGCAGCCCTTGTGGATCAAGAGGGGAACGCCTTCGGGCAAATCCGCCGCGAGACACCGGACCATGACGTGGCGGGGACCGAACGTGCCCTGGCTGAGATGATCCGCGAGCTCTCGAAGGGCAACGAAGGTCTTCCGGTGGGCATTGGAGCAGCGGGATGGATGGACCGCAAGGGGCAGAACGTGCTGTTCAGCCCCCACCTGTCTTGGCGCAATGAACCGGTGCGCGACCGTCTGATGCAGCTGGTAGGACATGAAGTGACTCTGGTCAACGACGCTGATGCGGCCGGCTGGGCCGAGCATCGTTTTGGCGCGGGCCGGGGTGAAAGCGACATGGTGTGCCTGACCCTCGGAACGGGGATCGGCGGGGCGGTCATCCTCGGAGGGCAAATCCACCGTGGCAAGTCCGGGATTGCTGGCGAATTCGGGCACCAGGTGATCGTTCCCGGCGGCCATCGGTGCGCCTGCGGAAACCGCGGTTGCTGGGAGCAGTACGCCTCTGGCAATGCCCTGGGCCGGGAAGGAGCCGAACTTGTGCGCAGCAAGTCGCCGGTGGCATTCCGCCTGCGCGAGGCCGTGGGCGATGATCCGGACGCAGTTACCGGGGCGGAGGTAACTCGACTTGCCGCAGAGGGCGACCCGGCGTGCGCCGACCTCATTGCGGATATGGGCGAATGGCTCGGGTTGGGCATCTCGAATCTGGTCTCGGTTCTGGATCCGGGGACCATCGTTATCGGAGGCGGCTTGGGCGCGGCGTCGAAGCAACTGGTGGCCACCGCGGAAGAGACTTACCGCCGCACCCTCTCCGGCAGGGGCTACCGTCCCTTTGCGAAGATCAGCCAAGCCGAATTGGGTCCGGTGGCGGGCCTGATCGGGGCTGCTGATTTGGCGAGGTTCAATCAACAGCAATAAACATTGACAGGACATTAGGTCTTATCTAGGCTCGGGTTGTTATTCAACACGAGAGCGAGGTTCCGGCATGGTCCTGCCAGAGAAGCCGCCGCAGACCCGTGGCTGGCCGCTAGCAGTCGTTTTGGGAACCTATGCGGTCGCCATGTGCGGTACCACCATGCCGACCGCGCTGTATCCACTGCTTCAGGATGAATACGGCCTGAGCACCGCCGACTCGACCCAGCTTTTTGCGATCTACGCCCTGGTGGTGCTCACGGTGCTGTGCATCTTCGGTTCCCTCTCTGACGCCATTGGCCGCAAACCCGTCATGATTCTCGGGTTGCTCGCCTCGGCCGCCAGCGGGGTGCTTTATGCCGTGGCCACCGACGCTCCCATGCTGTTCATTGCCCGGGCCCTGTCCGGGGTGTGCGCCGGGCTGGTCACCGGAACGGCCACAGCCTATTTGGCGGATCTGGTCTCCAGCTCCGGACGCGGTGCCGCCATTTCCAGCCTGGCGAATATGGCGGGACTAGGCAGCGGTCCGGCCTTGGCGGCATTTCTGACTTTCTTCTTCCCGGCTACCCCCATGATCGCTTTCAGCGTGCACGCGGTGCTTTCGGGCCTGTGCATCGTGCTGCTGGCCATGATCCCCGACAGTGTTGCGCACCGCCGGGGCGGATGGAAACTCAGCCTTCCGCTGGTGCCGCGTTTGGCACGACGGGACTTCTGCGTGGGCGGACTGATGACCCTGGGCTTTGCGGTCATGGGCGGCTGTACAGCCATGACGTCCATCCTGGTGGTCCGCGCCTTTGGGATTACCGACCTGCGCCTGCTGGGGCTCATCGGTTCGCTGATTTTCGCCGCCACTGCCGTGGGCCAGAAAGCGGGCGGGAAGCTGGTCAGCGAAAAAGTGCAGCTGGGCTATGCCGGGCTGGCGGTGGGCGCGGTGCTGATAGCTATTGCCCCGAGGTTGGGCGGGGGCCTGGCGGTCACGGTGTACCTGGTTGGCCTGGTGGTTGCTGGACTGAGCCATGGTGCGCTGTTCCCGGTGGGACTGGGCATCGTACTGCGGCGCATCGAGCTGCGGCATCGAGGCAGCGCCAGCTCCGCCTTCTGGGTACTGGGCTACGCCCTGACCGCACTTGGGGCGCTGGGGCTGGGCTGGGTAGGGCAGATCAGCGGCGAATCGATGGCAGTGACCTGCTTCGGCGCAATCATCGCACTGTGCGCAGTCGGGTGCGCCAGGCTTCATCGCAGCTGGGATGATTCCGCAAACTCGCGAATCCCTGCCGGTCCCTAGGCCTGCGTGTGGCGGAGAACACGTGGCTTGCCGGAATGAGGTGCAGCCGATCCTCGTTGGGCATTGATAGAAGAAAACCGTATCCGGCAATGGCCCGAACCAGTGGCCTCGGACAGATCTGAAAGGCAATCAATGACAGTTGCATCCCAGGAATTCCAGGCCGACACAGCAACGCTCAACGCCATTTTTGGCGAGGCGCGCACCGCTAACGCGTTCACCGGAGAGGTTACCGAGGAGCAGGCCCAGGAAATCTACGAACTGGCCAAGTTCGGTCCAACCGCGTTCAATTCCCAGCCGCTGCGCGTCACCTACGTGCGGTCAGGCGAAGCCCGCGCCACTCTGGTCGACGCGCTCTCCAACGGCAACAAAGCCAAGACCGCCGCAGCTCCGCTGGTAGCGATCCTCAGCTATGACACCGCATGGCACGAACAGTGGGACAACTTCCTGCCCGGCTACAACGCGCCCAAGGCCATGTACGATGCTGATGCGGACTTCGCCGCATCCACCGGCAACAACAACGCACACCTGCAGGCAGGCTACTTCATGCTGGCCGCACGCAGCTTGGGCTTCGCGGTAGGTCCAATGACCGGCGCAGACTTCTCCGCCATCGACGCATCGTTCTTCCCGGAAGGCGAGCAGAAGAGCTTCCTGGTCGTGAATATCGGCCAGCCAGCCGAGAGCGAGATCGGCTCGCCAAAAGCACGCTTCGACTACGAAGCAGTTGTCCGCACTGTCTAGGTGCATCGAGTACTTCGAAAACGGCATGCGCCAGAAGCCCGGAATTCACACGGTGAATTCCGGGCTTCTGCACGCCAGCGGGAGGATCCTAGGAGGTTGCAGCCAATGAAGCTTGCAGGGCCGCGTCGGCCTCAATGAGTACCTTGGCAGCGACTTCCAGCCCCTCAACGGCACCTAGCTCGGTGTCCTCGTGTTCGATGTTCACCATCATTTCCGGATCCACCTCGTGCAATGCGCGCAAGAACTCGGTCCAGAATGCGGTGCCATGTCCCTTGCCCAAAGCCACGAAGTCCCAGGCTGAATTCTTCGGCCACTCGTTCGCCCATTCATCCCCGCCGAGGTTGGTGCGTGGTTCGTCTTCGCCCAGCTTGCGGAAGCTGTTATCCAATACCCCCTGGATGGCCGCATTCGGATTAACGCGCACATCCTTGGCTGCTGCGTGGAAGACCCATGGGCCCAGGTCGCGGACAACGGCCACTGGATCCATCTGCTGCCAGAAGAGGTGCGAAGCATCCAGTTCAACTCCGATGTTGCTGGTACCCGCCCGCTTCAACAGCTCGCGAAAGCTTGCAGGGTTGAAGACCAGGTTCTGCGGGTGCAGCTCCAGAGCGACCTTGACTCCGTGTTCGACAGCCAGCTCATCGATTTCTTTCCAGAATTCCGCGGCGATCCCGAATTGATAGTCCAGCTGGTCCAAGGCTGCCGAATTCCAGGCATTGACTACCCAGTTCGGGGTCGAAGCATTGGGGTCTCCAGCGGGCAGGCCGGACATGGTGACCACGCGGGTCTGGCCTAGGCGCGCGGCCAGCTTGATGGAGCGGCGAATGTCCTCGGCGTGCTTCTGGCCGATTTCGCGATTGGGGTGCAACGGGTTGCCGTTGCAGTTCAGCCCATAGATTCCCACGCCGGTGCCTTCGAATTGGGCGAGGAAGGCATCGCGAGCGATGTCGGATTCCAGGATCTCATCGATGTTCGGCACGTGCACTGGGGGCAAGAAGCCACCGGTGTTCAACTCGATGCCGGTCAGTCCCTGGGCGGCAATGACCTCCAGGGCTTCGGCCAGCGGGCGGTTGTGGAAGATTGCGTTGTAGACTCCGAGTTTCACAGTGAAACCTTCTTTCCGTCATTGGCAGCGGACTGCACGACCGCCTGGAGGACCCGCATATTGTGCACGCCCTCGTCGAATGTTGCGTTGATGGGAAGTGCATTGCCCAGGCCGCAGACCTCGTCGAGGAAGGCGCGCGCCTGGTAGCCGAAGGCGTCATTCTGGCCGAAGCCGACACCTGGCGCATCCATGGGCAGTCCGCCACTGAGGTAGGCGTGTTCCGAGCCGAGATTTACCGTGCGGTAGCCATTGGTTGCCGAAGGGCCCTCGGTGAGCATGATTTCGATTTCCGCTGGACGCAGCTGGCTGAAGCGTGCGGCGCCCTTCTCGCAAAAGACCTCGAAGGTCAGCGTATTGGGGTGGCCGGCTGCCACGCGGGAAACTTCCAGGCTGCCTGCGGCCCCGGCGAACTGTACGTTGAACGCCGCGTAGTCGTCGTTTTCTACCGGCTCGGACGTGTCGCTCAGTTCCACGAGATCGTGGCCGGTGACGGCGCCGGCTGGCAGGAAGCGTTCGGTGATGCTGGTGCTCAGCTGGCCGCCGCTGACCGAAAGAATCTCGCCGGCCAGGAATTCGGCAACGTAAGCCAGGTGGCTTCCCACATCGGCCAGTGCGCCCGAGCCTGGCTGGCCCTTGAAGCGCCAGCTCATCGGTGCCTGCGGGTTGTGGCCGTAGTCGGTCCAGTAGCGTCCGGAGAAATGCAGCACCTTGCCCAGGGTGCCATCGGCGATCAGGTTCTGGATCGTGGCGATGCCCGGGGTGCGGCGGAAGGTGAAGCCAACGCGGGCCACGGAGTCGGCGTTGCGGGCCGCGGTGGCCATCGCTTCAGCTTCTTGAAGGGTGTCAGCCAGCGGCTTTTCGCACAAAACGTGCTTGCCGGCAGCCAGCAGGCCCTCGACGGCTTCACGGTGGAAACGGTTGGCAATAACTACCGAGACCACGTCGATATCTGGATCTGCGGCCACCTCTTGCCAGGAGCCGAGCGCCTTTTCGTAGCCGTAGCGCTTGGCGACCTTGGCCGCGAGCTCGGTGTTCACATCAGCCACGGCAACGTAGCGAAGCGGCGGCAAGTCGGAGCTGTAGAGGGTGGGTGCTGTGCGGTACCCAGCGATGTGGGACAGCCCGGCCATGCCGGCGCCAATGACGGCAATGCCGATGGTTTTTGTCATGGAATTCTCCTGGATGAAAGCTGTTCATGGAATATTTTGGAGCGCTCCAAAAGAGTCTAGAACCTATTTCAGATCGCGGTCAAGGGGTCTGCAGGAGAAGGTTTGGAACCGGAGGGAATCAGGGCCGGCGTGGTGCCGCGCAGGTGCCGCGCTCGATGAGCGACGGCTCCATCAGCACGCGCTGGGCTTCGCGTTCGGGATTGGCGAGCCGGGAGAGCACCTGCTGGGCCACGTGCAATCCAAGCTCGTGGTTGCGGCTATCCACGGTTGTCAGGCGCAGCAGGTGGGTGCCGGAGAACGGCGAGTTGTCGTAGCCGATGATTGACAAATCCCCAGGTGTCGACAGGCCGGCTTCCCGGGCGGCTGCCATGGCTCCCATGGCCATTGAGTCGTTGCCGGCCAAGATGGCCGTTGTTTCCGGGGCTTCGCCCAAAAGCTGCCGTGCGCACTGGTAGCCGGTGTCTTCGGTGGTCAGTTCGCTGACCGAAACGATGCGCTCTTCGAGTCCCGCGGCCTTCATTGCCTCCTGGTACCCGGCCAGGCGCAGCATCGAGGCTCCGCCGCCACCGGCGATGTGGCCAATATTCCGATGGCCCAGCGAAACCAGGTACTCAATGGCTTGGCGGGCCCCGAGCCTGTCGTCACTGGACGAAATATCCGCGCCGCGAACCTGGGTGGCGCGATTGCCGGCCACAATGACCGGAACCTGCGCGGAAAAGCGCATGGCAGGAGTCGGTTCGGTGGCCAGTACCAAAGCCTCTACCCGGGTGCTGAGGAATCCATCGAGCGGGTCCGACCCGACGTGGGCGTTGAGCGCCCGGTCGGAAACTGCGATGCGCAATCCCGCGCTGGCCAGTCCTTCTTGGAGCCCGCGCAGAAGTTCCACGAACCAGACGTTGGTGTAGTCGTCGATGACCACGCCGACCGTCTGGCTCGTGCCGCCGGCAAGTGCCGTGGCGGCCTGGCTGGGGCGGTAATCCAGCTCCTTGATGGCGGCCAGTACTGCCGCGCGACGTGCTTCCGAGACGCTGGGGGAGCCGCGCAGCACCAGGGACACCAGCGACTTGGAAACACCTGCGGCCTGGGCAACGTCGTAGATGGTCGCTCGACGGCGTGCTGCGGCCACAGTTCCTCCTGGGGGTGTCGGTTGTTCTCGTTAAGAGCCTAGCGTTTTGCTCGAGCGCACGGCCGTGCGGGACGGTTTCGACGCGTCGAACTTCGCGGGCCACGCCATGAAGCCATGACATGGCATGTGGAAATTTTTTTATTTTCAACGTCCGAAACGGATGGAAAACCCCGGAATTCCGGGGATTTGTCCACATCATGTTACTCATGTTGTAAATATGTCAGTACAAACCTTTGACAGTGCCGAATTCATGGTGCAAAGTATTTCTTGTGGCACCGTTCACATCTTCGGCAGTTGGCCGATCCCTGAACTTCTGACTCGAAAGGACGTCGATCTGCGTGACTTACGACGTACTCACCCTCGGACGCATCAGCGTCGATGTGTATCCGAATGACATCGGCGTTTCCCTCGCGGATGTGAACACATTCAGCAAGTACCTCGGCGGCTCCGCCACCAACGTCGCCGTGGCGGCAGCCCGGCACGGCCGAGCAGCCGGTGTGATCACCAAAATCGGCGACGACGACTTCGGCACATTCCTGGAACGCGAATTGGACCGCTTCGGCGTGGACCGCACCCAGGTAGCCCGCGACGCCACGTTGCAGACGCCGGTCACCTTCTGCGCCATCATGCCGCCGGACGACTTCCCGCTGTACTTCTACGGACGCTTCCCGATGGCGCCGGACTGGAACATCGACAGCAGCGACATCGACCTCCAAGCGGTCAAGGACTCCAGGATTTTCTGGAGCACCGTCACCGGCTTGAGCCGCGAGCCTTCTCGCACCGCGCAATTGGCGGCCTATGCCGCCCGCCCAGCAGATTCCCTGGCCCAGGGGCAGTTCACCATTCTGGATTTGGACTACCGCCCGATGTTCTGGGACTCCGTGGAACAGGCCCGCGAACAGGTAGCGCGTGCCCTGCCATCGGCCACCGTGGCCATCGGCAACGACACCGAATGCTCGGTAGCCGTCGGCGAAGGCACCCCGGATGAGCAGGCCGACCGCCTGCTGGAGGCCGGTGTGCAGATTGCCGTGGTCAAGCTCGGCCCCGAAGGGGTCATGGCCAAAACCCGCACCGAGCGCGTGGTTTCCGCGCCGGTCCCGGTGCAGACCGCTAACGGACTGGGTGCAGGAGATTCCTTCGGCGGCGCCTTCTGCCACGGACTGCTCTCCGGCTGGCCGCTGGAACAGGTGCTTGACTACGCCAATGCCGCCGGAGCCATTGTGGCCTCGAAGGTTGCCTGCTCCGACGCCATGCCGGACCCGGAAGAAGTCAATGCCCTGCTGGCCGAGCGCGGCCGCACCGTTCCCGACTCCCAGAAAGACCTGGTCTAGATATGAAACAGGCATCAGAGCTGCCAGTGGACCGGGAAGACCCGCGCCGCTACGAATCCATCACCCGCCAGCGGTTGGAAGACCCGGCCTCGGTGCAGCGCGCCGCTTCGCTGCGCCGGAAGCACGCCGGCCCGGTGTTGGGACGGCAGAACTTCATCATCGCCGCCGACCACCCGGCCCGCGGCGCCCTGTCCGTGGGCAAGCGCGCCACGGCCATGGCCGACCGCCGCCAGCTGCTGGACCGGCTGCAGATCGCCTTGCAGAACCCCGCCTGCGACGGGGTGCTGGCCTCGCCCGATATCCTCGATGACCTGCTGCTGCTGGGCGCGCTGGAAGGCAAGCTGGTCTTCGGATCGATGAACCGCGGCGGGCTCACCGGCTTGGTCAACGAGATCGACGACCGCTTTACCGGGCACAGCGCGGCCGCCCTGGCTGCCCTGGGCGCCGACGGCGGCAAGATGCTCACCCGGATCAGCTACGAGGATCCGGACACCGTGAAAACCCTGGCCGCTACCGCCGACGCCGTGTCGGATCTGGCCCGGCACCAGCTGGTGGCCATGGTCGAGCCGTTCATCTCCAAGCGGGCCGAGGGCAAGGTAGTCAACGACCTGCGCCCGGAGGCAGTGATCAAGTCCATGGGCATCGCCTCGGGACTGGGTGAAACCAGCGCCTACACCTGGCTGAAGATTCCCGTGGTCCAGGAGATGGAACGGGTCATGGCCGCGACCACCCTGCCCACGGTCCTGCTCGGCGGGGATCCATCCGGCAGTCCCGACGAGGTCTTCGCCTCCTGGCAGGCGGCGCTGGCCCTGCCTTCGGTGCAGGGGCTGACCGTGGGCCGGACCCTGCTGTATCCCGAGGACGGGGATGTGGCCGCCGCCGTGGCAACCGCCGCATCGCTACTGGACACCACCGCAACCGTACGCAGCTGAGAAGGACGAAGCTCGATGACTACACGCACAATGACCGTTGCCCAGGCGGTCGTGGAATTCCTGGGCCGCCAGTACACGGTGGATTCCATCGGCGGCACGCACTACCGCGAACGGCTGATTCCGGGCATGTTCGGGATTTTCGGCCACGGGAATGTTGCCGGGGTGGGCCAGGCGCTGAAGCAGTGGCAGGCCAAGGACCCGAGCCTCATGCCGTACTACCAGGGCCGCAATGAGCAGGCGCAGTCGCACCAGGCCGTTGCCTACGCGCGGCACACCCGCCGGCGCGCCACCTACGCGGTCTCCACCTCCATCGGCCCCGGGTCCTCCAACTTGCTCACCGGTGCGGCGCTGGCCACCGCCAACCGCCTGCCGGTGCTGCTGCTGCCTTCGGACACCTTCGCCACCCGCGCCGCGGACCCGGTGCTCCAGCAGCTGGAAATGCCGCACGGCTACGACATCACCGTCAACGACGCCTTCCGCCCGCTGTCCAAGTACTTCGACCGGGTCACGCGACCCGAGCAGCTGGCCAGTGCCTTGCACCACGGGTTGCGGGTGCTCACCGACCCTGCCGAAACCGGCGCGGTGACCATCTCCTTGCCGCAGGACGTGCAGGCCGAGGCCTTCGACTTCCCGGAAGAGCTCTTTGCCGAGCGCGAGTGGAAGATCCGCCGCCCGGCACCGGAATCCGAGGACATCGCGGCGGCCGCGGCCATGATCCGCGAAGCCAAGCGCCCATTGATCGTCGCAGGCGGCGGCGTGCTGTACGCCTACGCCACCGAGGAGCTGGCCGCCTTCTGCGAAGCCACCGGCATCCCCGTGGGCAATACCCAGGCCGGGGTGGGCGTGCTGCCGTGGGATTCCAAGTACTCCCTGGGCGCCATCGGCTCCACCGGCACCACCGCCGCCAATGCGCTGGCCGAGCAGGCTGACCTGGTGATCGGCATCGGCACCCGCTATGAGGACTTCACTACCGCCAGCCGCACCGCATTCCAGAACCCGGGCGTGAAGTTCGTGAACATCAACGTCGCGGCGCTGGACGCCTACAAGCACGGCACCGTGCTGCCGGTGGTCGCCGATGCCCGCAAGGCGCTGATCGCGCTGCGCGAGGCGCTGACCGGGTACCGGGTCGAGGGGGCCCTGGAAGTCCAGGCCGCCACGGAGAAGCAGCGCTGGGACGCGACCGTTGATGCGGCCTTCGCCGAGCGGCTGAGCCCGCTGGTCAGCCAGAACGCCATCATCGGAGCGGTGAACCAGGCCATGGATCCGCGCGATGTGGTGGTCTGCGCCGCCGGCTCGCTGCCCGGGGACCTGCACAAGATGTGGCGGGTCTCCGACCCGTTCGGCTACCACGTGGAATACGGCTTCTCCTGCATGGGATACGAGATCGCCGGCGGGCTGGGCATCAAGCGCGCCGCCCTTGCTGAAACCGCGCGAGGCTCCGAAGAGCCCCGCGACGTCGTGGTGATGGTGGGTGACGGCTCCTACCTGATGATGCACACCGAGCTGGTCACCGCCGTGGCCGAAGGCCTGAAGCTGATCACCGTGCTGATACAGAACCATGGCTACGCCTCCATCGGAGCCCTGTCCGAATCACTGGGCTCCCAGCGTTTCGGCACCAAGTACCGCACGCTCGATGCCCAGCGCCACAGCTTCGATGATGGTGCGACCTTGCCAGTGGACCTGGCTGCCAACGCCGAGTCGCTGGGCGTGAAGGTCATCCGGATCGAGCCCGGGCCCCAAGCCATCGATGAGCTCTCGGCGGCCATCGCCCAGGCCAAGGCCGCGCCCGAGGGTTCGGGGCCGATCCTGATCCACATCGAATCCGACCTCTACGCCGATGCTCCCTCCAGCGAGTCCTGGTGGGATGTGCCGGTCAGCGAGGTCGCCGAGCTGGACTCCACCACCCAGGCCCGCAAGACCTACGCCGAGCACAAATCCCGCCAGAAGCCCCTGCTGGGCTAGGCGCACCGCACCAGACCAACTCGAATACCGAAAGACGTGAACCCATGACTGCTACCGCTACCGAAGTCACCGAAATCCTGCACTACATCAACGGCAAGCCCAGCGCCGGCACCGGCACCGCCACCCAGCCGGTCTACAACCCGGCAACCGGAGAAATCACCGGCCAGCTGCACCTGGCCAGCGGCGAGGACCTGCAGCAGGCTGTGGCCGTGGCCAAGGCCGCCTCCGAAACCTGGGGCGAAGTATCGATCGCCAAGCGCAGCAAGATCCTCTTCCGCTTCCAGCAGCTGCTCACCGAGCACACCGGCGAGCTGGCCCGCATCGTCACCTCCGAGCACGGCAAGGTCCTCTCCGACGCCGCCGGCGAGATCAGCCGCGGCATCGAAGTGGTGGAGTATGCCTGCGGCATCTCCCAGTCGCTGAAGGGCGAATACTCCGACCAGGTCTCCACCGGCATCGACGTGTTCTCCTTCCGCCAGCCGCTGGGCGTGGTCGCCGGCATCACCCCGTTCAACTTCCCGGTGATGGTGCCGCTGTGGATGGCACCGGTGGCCATTGCCACCGGCAACGCCTTCATCCTCAAGCCTTCCGAGCGCGACCCTTCGGCCGCCTTGCTGATCGCCGAGCTGTTCAAGGAGGCCGGCCTGCCCGACGGCGTTTTCCAGGTGCTGCACGGCGGCAAGGAAACCGTGGACGGGCTGCTCACCCACCCGGATGTGGATGGCATCTCCTTTGTCGGTTCCACTCCGATCGCCAAGTACGTGCACGAAACCGCCACCAAGCACGGCAAGCGCGTGCAGGCCCTGGGCGGGGCGAAGAACCACGCGGTGATCATGCCCGATGCCGATATGGACTTGGCCGCCGACCACATCAACGCCGCCGCTTTCGGCTCCGCGGGCCAGCGCTGCATGGCCATCTCCGTGGCCGTGGCCGTGGGCGATGCCGCCGATGGCCTGGTGGACAAGCTCGCCGAGCATGCCCGCAACGTCAACGTCTCGGACGGCTTCGATGAGACGGCGGATATGGGACCGGTGATCACCCCGGCCTCGAAGTCCCGCCTGCAGAAGATCGTTGGCGAGGCGCAGGAAGCTGGCGCCGCGCTGGTCATCGACGGACGCGACCTGGTGGTCAAGGACCACGAGAACGGGTTCTTTGTCGGCCCGACCATCATCGACAAGGTCAGCCGCGAGATGAGCGCCTACACCGAGGAGATCTTCGGCCCGGTACTGGTGGTGCTGCGCGTAGACAGCCTGGAAGAAGCCATCGAAGTGGTCAACGCGAACCCCTACGGCAACGGCACGGCCATCTTCACCTCCTCCGGCGCCCACGCCCGCACCTACACCCGCCGCATCCAGGTAGGCATGGTCGGGGTCAACGTGCCGCTGCCGGTGCCGGTTGCCTGGCACTCCTTCGGAGGCTGGAAGGACTCGCTGTTCGGCGAGCACCACATCTACGGCCCGGACGGCGTGCGCTTCTACACCCGGGGCAAGGCCATCACGCAGCGCTGGCCGGAGCCGGCCCAGGGCACGGCCGCCACCTTCAACTTCCCCTCCAACTAGGCACCTTGAACAGAAGATAAGGTACGCACCATGGCACAGAACATCACCATTGGGACTGCCCCCGACTCCTGGGGAGTCTGGTTTCCCGATGATCCCCAGCAGACACCCTGGCAGCGCTTCCTCGACGAAGTGGCTGAAGCCGGCTACAAGACCATCGAACTGGGTCCCTACGGGTACCTGCCCACCGACCCCGCGCAGCTGGCCGACGAGCTGGCCGCCCGCGACCTGAACGTCTGCGCCGGCACCGTCTTCACCGCCTTCCACCGCGGTATCGACGGCAGCGCCAGCGCCTGGGAAGAAGCCTGGGAGCCAGCCCGCAAGGTGGCCGAGCTGACCGCCGCCATGGGAGGCGAGCATATTGTGGTGATCCCTGCCATGTGGCGCGACGACGTCACCGGCCAGGCCATCGAATCGGGCACCCTGGACGGTTCGGCCTGGGATTCGCTGGCCAAGGGCCATGACCGGCTGGGAAGGATCCTGCAGGAGGAATTCGGCCTCAAGCAGCAGTTCCATTCCCATGCCGACTCCCATGTCTGCGGTCAGGGCGACATCGAGAAGTTCCTTGAGCTCACCGACCCGCAATTCACCACCCTGTGCCTGGATACCGGACATGCCGAATACGGTGGAGCTTCCAGCGTGGACTTGATCCGCCGCTTCCCGGAGCGCATCGGGTACCTGCACCTGAAGCAGATCAACCCGGACATCCTGGCCACGGTCCGCGAACAGGACATGACCTGGGCCGCGGCCAACTTGGCCGGGGTGATGTGCGAACCGCCTTCCGGGTTGCCTGACCTCAACGAGGTCTTGAAGGAAGTGGAGAAGCTGGGCCGTCCGATTTTCGGAATTGTCGAACAGGACATGTACCCGGTGGCCGACTTCTCGGTGCCGCTGCCCATCGCCACCCGCACCCGCGACTACCTGCTCAGCTGCGGCTCGCGCAGCCGCGTCTAAGCAATCCCCACCTAGCCAAGAATTCTTGAAAGGACATATCGTGCCAGATAACCTGCGCGTCGCCGTCGTTGGAGCCGGGCGCATGGGCGCCGACCACATACAGCGGATCCACCACCGTATTTCCGGAGCCGAAGTCGCGGCCGTTGTCGATATCGACACCGACCGGGTCGCTGCGGCCATCGACGGGATCCCGGGTGCCAAGGGCTACGCCGACCTGTCCGCGGCGCTCGCCGACGGCGAGGTCAACGCGGTACTGCTGGCGACCCCCGGCTTCCTGCACCACGATGCACTGCTGGCGGTGCTCGAGGCAGATATTCCGGTGCTGTGCGAAAAGCCGCTGACCCCCGATGCCGCTTCCTCCTGGGAGATCGTCGAGGCCGAGGCCAAGCTGGGCCGCAAGCGCATCCAAGTGGGCTTCATGCGGCGCTTCGACGCCGAGTACCGGCAGCTGCGCCAGCTGATCGAGGACGAGAGCCTGGGCGAATTGCTGGTGCTGCACCACCAGCACCGCAATCCCTCCACCCCGGAGGGCTTCACCAATGAGATGCTGATCAACGACTCGGTGGTCCACGAATTCGACGCCATCCGCTACTTCACCGGTGACGAGATCACCTCGGTGCAGGTGCGCTTGGGCAAGGCCACCCGCAATGCTCCCAACGGCCAGCACGACCCCCAGCACGTGCTGCTGGAAACCTCGACCGGAGTGCTCGCCGACGTGGAGATCTACGTCAACGCGAAGTTCGGCTACGAGGTGGCGACCCAGGCTTCCTTCGAGGAGGGCATCGTGTCCATCGGCAATGACGCTGGACCGTATGTGCGTACCGCCGGGCAGTGGGGCGGCAAGGTCACCCCCGGCTTCGAGGAGCGTTTCGGCGCCGCCTACGATACCGAAATCCAGTCATGGGTGGACGCCGCGCTGCGAGGCGAATTGGGCGGGCCCAGCGCCTGGGACGGCTACGCCACTGCGGCCTGCTGCGAGGCTGGAGTCGAGGCCCAGCGCACCGGCGAAAAGGTGGCAGTCAAGCTGAACAGCAAGCCGGATCTCTACAGCTAAGGGCATCATGAAATACGCACTGGACCCGACCCCGTTCCATTCCACCCATTCGCTGCTCCAGTTCCCGGAACTGGCAGCGGAGCTGGGCTATGACAGCATCCAGCTGACACCGCATGCGGACATGATTCCGTTCTTCACCCACCCCAAGGCCGACGATGACCTGGTCGCGCAGCTCGCGGCCCGTTGCCGGGCTTCCGGGGTGGAGATCGCTTCGGTGCTGCCGGTACTGCGCTGGGCCTCGCCCGATGAGAATTTGCGCCAGGCCGCGGTGCGCTACTGGAAGCGCGCCATCCAGATTGCCGTGGATCTCGGCGTGAACCAGATGAACACTGAATTCTCCGGGCGGCCGGAACGCGCCGAGGAGTCCGAGGCGGCATTCTACCGCTCCATGGAAGAGCTCGTGCCAATCATTGAGCGCGAGGGCATCAATGTGGCCATTGACCCGCATCCGGATGATTTTGTCGAAGAAGGCCTGGCCGCTTGGCGGGTGATCCGCGGGGTGAACTCGCCGAATCTGTCCTTCGTCTACGTTGCTTCGCATTCCTTCCACATGAAGGACAAGCCGCTGGATATCATGCAGGCAGTGGGAGAGCGGCTGCGCGTGGTGCACGTGGCGGACACCATGAACCATCATGCCTCGCACGGGTTGCGCTACATCACCAACCCGCCGGGCAATGCGGTGCGCGTGCACCAGCATCTGAAGCTTGGCGATGGAGACGTGAACTGGGACGAATTCTTCTCCGGCCTCGTGGCCAACGGATTTGCCGACCGCCAGGACAGCGTGATGGTCTCCTGCGTTTTTGCCGAGAATGAGAACGCCGTAGCAGTCGCCAAGTACCAGTTGGAGCAGATGCGCAGCCGCGTTGACGCTGCCCGTGCCGTGCGCGCCTAGCCAAACCGGCTTCCCGAGCCGAATTGCAACATGACGAAAGCCGAATCCGCATGGGTTCGGCTTTCGTCGTCCTGCCAGGGGCCATCCTGCGCAGAAGGCGGATCCAGCAAGAGCCGCAAAATGCCGTGATGATCTGTGGGCATGGTCCCGGGAAGTGGCGGACCGGGAGGCTGCGGCAGTCCAAAAAGCAGTATCCGCCAGGACAAAATGTCCAAGAATGCTTGCCCAGAAAACACTGATGACGTATTGTCCTTACATAAGGGCTGTGAAGCCCATCACTTTCAATTATCGACGGGGCCGGAATAATGCTCAATGGCCCCCGCCGCACCGAGTGGAGGAAGCCGGATCGCAGTTGATCCGATGGATGGCCGCAGGCCAGCCACGCTTCCACCCGGGCAATCCAAAGGAGTCCCCATGTCCAGTGCGCAGAGTGCTTCTGCAGAGTCGAGTCTGCCGCCCCTTAGTCCGGGCCCCCATGCAAAACGTCTCGGTTTAATCTCCATCGTTGCCTGTTTCGGCGGTCTGCTTTTCGGCTATGACACAGGTGTTGCCAACGGTGCTGAAGGCCCGATGGCCGCCGAGCTGGGCCTGAATCTCCTGCAGATTGGCGTGGTGATCAGCTCGCTGGTCTTCGCCGCCGCAATTGGCGCACTGGTCGGTGGGCAGATCGCTGACGTGTGGGGCCGGCGGAAAACCATCATCATGCTGGCAGTCCTCTTCTTCGCGGGAAGCCTGCTGGTTGTCTTTTCGCCTGCTGGACCGGAACTGGGAACGTTCTCGCCCTTTGGCTACAGCGTGCTGATTGCCGGACGCATCATGCTCGGATTGGCCGTCGGCGGCGCATCTACGGTCGTACCGGTATACCTGGCTGAACTGGCACCGTATGAAATTCGCGGCTCGATCACCGGCCGCAATGAGTTGGCCATCGTCTCGGGCCAGCTGGCCGCCTTCGTCATGAACGCGATCATTGGAACGGTTCTGGGCGGGACAGTGGATGGCATCTGGCGTATCATGTTCGCGATTTGCGCCTTGCCGGCATTGGCGTTGTTCTTCGGCATGCTGCGCATGCCTGAATCCCCTCGCTGGCTCGTGGAAAAGCGCCGCTATGCCGAGGCGTTGCGGGTGCTCAAGACCGTGCGTTCGCCTGAGCGCGCACTGGCCGAAGTCCACGAGATCGAGATTGTCGCCGACGAGGAAAAGCTGGCTAACAAGCCGGTGGGCATCAAAGCGGTGCTGAAGAACAAATGGCTGATGCGCATCATCGCCATCGGCATCGGCGTTTCCATGACTCAGCAGCTCACGGGCATCAACTCGATCATGTACTACGGCACGCGCGTGCTGGAAGAATCCGGGATGTCAGAGCAGCAGGCAGTACTGGCGAATATCGCCTTTGGCGTGGTTGCTGTCATTGGCGGAATTATCGCCCTGCGCAACATGGACCGCATGGACCGCCGCAAGACGTTCCTGATTGGCCTGTCGCTGACCACCACCTGCCACTTGCTGGTGGCTATCGCGGGCATGCTGCTGCCAGTTGGCAGCCCGATCCGGCCAGTGGTGATCCTGATCCTGGTGGTTGCCTTCGTGATGTCCATGCAGACATTCCTGAACGTGGCCGTCTGGGTATGGCTGGCTGAAATCTTCCCGCTGCATATGCGCGGACTGGGCATTGGCATCTCGGTGTTCTTCGGCTGGACGACCAACGGCGTGCTGGCACTGTTCTTCCCATCGCTGGTCTCCGGGATCGGGATTACCGGGTCCTTCTTCATCTTCGCTGGCATCGGTGTGCTGGCACTGTTCTTCGTAGCCACGCAGGTGCCTGAAACCCGTGGACGCTCGCTGGAAGCGCTGGAAGAGGATGTTTCCACCGGAGCGATCTACCACGTCAAGCCTGCGGTCAACGCCTGAATCGCGGCGCATCGCTGAGCTGGCAAGCCCAGCCCCCGCCACGTGGCAGGGGGCTGGGCTCGCTGCTATGCCCGGGGCCTTGCCGTGCTGCCTCGCACTACCAGCTGCGGGGCATGGATGCTGGAAGCGCCCGGGGCGTTCAGGGCCGCGTGCATGGCGGCTTGGGCCAGTGCCGCGACATCTTGCCGAACGCTGGTCAGATCGGCGTGCGCCAGCCTGGCGAATTCACTGTCGTCATAGCCGACCAGGCAGATCTGCTCGGGAACATGCAGGCCGGCAAGGTCGATTGCTTGGCGGGCGCCGAGCGCCGCACGGTCATTGAAGGCCAGTACCGCTGTGGCGCGTTCGGCTGGGGCAGTTGCTTCCAGGTATTCGCGCAGGACCGTGAAAGCGGTGGCGTCATCGGGGCCAGCTGGGAGCACTTGGCCGTGCGCGTTGGCGCGGGCGGCGGATTCGGCAAAGGCCTCGCGCCGCTGTTGCGCCGCGATGGCAGATCCGCCATCCAGATGCAGCAGCCGGGTGTGGCCGAGCTGGGCCACGTGGCTGACGGCTTGTTCAACGCCGGCAGCTTCGTTGGTAATGACGGAGGGGATGCCGTCAATCGTGCGCAGCAGGCTGATTATGGGAAGCTGCTTGGAGGCGTGGACCAGTTGAGCCGGCGGAAGTTCCGGGAACAGGCCAATCACCGCTTCGACTCCCGCATCGATCAGCGTATTGAGCACTCGGCGTTCATCGCGGTGCTTGCCGGTAGCGCCCAGGATGATCTCGAAGCCGTTCTGGTCTGCCTGCTCGTACAGGGCATCGGCCAATTCCGCATGCAACGGTTCTCCCAGCGCCAGGGCCAGACCGATGGTCCGGCTGCGGCTGCTGCGCAGCGACCGCGCGCGCGAATCCGGGCGGTAACCCAACTCCGCGGCCGCCTGCTTGACTCGGGACCGGGATTCTTCGCTGGCACCCTCGGCACCGCGCATGACAATCGAGGCCAGCGCTACCGAGACCCCAGAGGCGCGGGCGACGTCGGCCAGTGTGGGGCGTTTTGCAGGGGGTGTCGGCATGGGCGGAACTTTCTTCTAGAACGTTATAGACAGTTGCTATCCAGTGTGCCATGATTTTCCTGAACACTAAATCTAGAACGTTCTAGGAGAGACTTCATGGCTTACCAGACCCTGCCAGAAACTTCAGTAAAGCCGCTGCGCCTGGCCGTTATCGGTACCGGGTGGATCGGAGCATTCCACGCCCGCACCGTGGCGCAGCATCTGCCGGATGCGCTATTGCATGTCATAGCGGACCCGGCGCCGGGCCGGGCCGCTGAACTGGCCGCTGAGCTTGGTTGCCCGAACTACACCGAAGACATCGCCGACGTGCTTGCCGACGACAGCGTGGACGCCGTGGTTATCGGGGCGCCTTCGAGCTTCCATGCCGGCTTGATCGCCCAAGCCGCCGCAGCCGGAAAGCACATCTTCTGCGAAAAGCCGGCAGCGCACGCGTTGTCGGACTTGGACGCCGCGCTTGACGCCGTGGAGGCTTCCGGGGTGCTGCTGCAGATCGGTTTCAACCGGCGCTTCTCCCGGGACTTCGCCGTTGTGGCGGAACAGGTGCATTCCGGAGTTATTGGCACCCCGCAACTGCTGCGCTCGCTGACCCGGGATCCAGAAGTGGCCGGCGGGCTGCCCAACGCGGCAAAGATCCGTTCCCACGTCATTTTCACTGAAACCCTGATCCACGATTTTGACACCCTGAACTGGTTGAACCCGGGAGCCGAAGCAGTGGAAGTCCACGTCATGTCCGATGCGCTGGTGGCCCCTGAGCACCGGGGCTCCGGTTTGCTGGATACCGCCGTGGTGAGCCTGCGCTACTCCAATGGGGCAATCGCCGTGGCCGAGGCGAACTTCTCGGCCAGCTACGGCTATGACGTGCGCGGAGAAGTCTTCGGTTCAAAGGGCATGGTGCAGGCAGGCAATCCGGTGCAGCTGGCCGCGGCCAGCTTCGACAGCCAGGGAGCGCATGCGCCAACCGAACGGTTGAACATCGAGCTATTCGCCCAGGCCTACCGCGAGCAGCTCTCGGTCTTCGCCCGCAAGATCCGGGGCTTGCGCGAGGATACGGCTGATGCAGCCCTGGCGGTCCCCACCGGCGCCGACGCCCGCGCAGCCCTGCGCATCGCACTGGCGGCCTTGGAATCCGCAGAATCCGGGCTGCCGGTCAAGTTGGAATCCGCCACCCGCCTTGCGGTGAACCCATGAACGGGCAACTGGCGGTCTGTGCCGAAATGGTCTTCCTGGACCTTCCGCTGATCGACCGGGTGAAGCGCCTGGACGAGGCCGGCTTTGAAATAGAACTCTGGGATATCCGGGGCAAGGACCTGCCGGCATTGGCGGCCACCGGCGCCCGTTTCGGCTCCATGACAGGCTACAGCGCAGGCAGCCTCTGCGATCCGGACAGCGCGGGCGAAGTTGTTCGCACCGCCAAGGAATTGATCCCGGCAGCCCAGCAGCTGGGCATCCACCGGCTAGTTGTGCATCCGGCCCAGCTCGTTGACGGGCAGGCGGCCAGCCCGCAATTCCGGGCTACCGGAGAGATGTGGCTCACCGCAGCGCGAACGCTGGAAGCACTGGGCCGCATCGGCGAAGAGCACCAGGTCACCTTCATGCTGGAGAACCTGAACACGATCCTGGATCACCCTGGAATCCCGCTGGGACGCGCCAAGGACACGATGTCCCTGGTCAAGGCCGTCGGGCACCCGAACGTGAAGATGATGCTGGACCTGTACCACGCCCAAATTGGCGAGGGGAACCTCATCGAACTGGTGCGCTCGGCGCTTCCGCACATTGGGGAAATCCAGGTCGCAGACGTACCCGGACGGTGCGAGCCGGGCACCGGGGAGATCAACTATCTGGCCGTCGCCCGTGTGCTGGCCGAGCTGGGTTATTCTGGCCCGATCGGCATGGAGGCCTACGCCAGCGCAGATTCCGAAGGAGCCATCGCGGCCTTTGCCCAGGCGTTTTCACCGCTGTCCAAGCCCGTGGCGCGCTAGCATCATGCACCGAGCATCGGAATGAGAGTCTAAAGCCCAGTGGCGGCAGCAGGAAAACCTGCTGCCGCCACTTGGCGTGCGTTCCGAGAAGCTACGCGCCAGCGCCGAAAGGCAAGCGCGAATCCATGCTCTGCGAATCCCAAGTCTGGCGGATCCAGCCGTGGTGGGGATCATCGCTGATCAGCCAATCGCGCACCCGCCCCGGGCCGGCCATGACGTTCAGGTAGTAGAGGTCGTATCCCGGCCCGGCCATGGCCGGACCATGCCAGCCGTAGGGGACCAGGACAACGTCCCCGGTGCGGACCTCGGCATTTACATCGATGGGGCGTTCATCCGAAGCATAAACGCGCGCGTAGCCGATGGGATCGCTTGCCGCCTCGGCGGGCATGCCCTGGGCTAGCTGCGTCTCGAAGTAGTAGATTTCCTCGAGGCTGGTTTCGCCTTCCTTCTCCTGATCATGCTTATGCGGAGGGTAGGAAGACCAGTTGCCCGCCGGAGTGATGACTTCGCAGACGATGAATCGGTCCGCTTCCAGGGCGGCCGGGGTGCCGAAGTTGTGGACCTGGCGGGAGCAGTTTCCTGCGCCGCGCAGCTCCACAGGGGTCTCTTCTGCCCTGATCAGCCGGGTCGGGTAGGACTGCTTGGCCGGGGCCAGTGCGACGGCGACCCGGCCCCCTTTGGCGGAGCTGATGGACAGCGCCGTGTTGATGCCGGTGTAGAGGACATCAGCAGGTCCAGCAAAGACTGATTCGCGACCCTTGAGAACATGTTCGGTTCCTGCCATGGCGACAGTGAATGATTCGCCGCTGAGCGGGACCACGATCCGTTCTTCGCTGCAGGCCTCCAGTTCAACTGTTTGGCCAGGGGCCAGCTCAGCTACCTTGAGTCCGGTGTGTGCCCAGCCGTCTATGGAAACGGCTGAGTCATGGGCACCGAGCGAGATGCTCCATTCTCCGTTAGCGGCCGAACCTGCAGGGTAAATCCAATCGGTCATCAGTCGATCCTTTCGACGGCGGGGGACAGGTGCCTAGCGTTGCACCAAGGTCATTTCAAAACTGTAGTCGTCTGCTCGATAAACATGGGAGCCGGTTTCCACGTTGCGCCCAGTGTCATCCACCGCGGTGCGCTGCATGGTCACCAGGGCCGAACCGGCCGCTGCGTCCAAGGTCTTGGCCTGGGCTTCATCTGCGGTCGTGGCCCCGATGCGCTGCTGGGCCAGGCGGAAGTTCACCCCTGCTTCGCGCAGGAGCTCGTAGAGGCCATGGGCCTGCAAGGACTTTTCGTCCAGCTCGACAATGTCGTCGCGAACCCAGTTCTCCATGAGGGCCAGCGGGCTGCCTCCGGCAGAACGCAGCCGGGTGAAGTGGTAGACAGAGACGTCCTTGGGCAGCGAAAGAAGATCCTGGATCTCCGGCGGAGCGGGAATGTGCTCGAAGCTGAGCAGGGTGGTAGAAGGCTTCTTCCCGGCGCGCTCAAGGTCGTCATTCAGGCTGGACAGCTCAAGATGCCGGCGGATCTGGCTGGAAACAACCTGCGTTCCCACACCGCGCTTGCGCACCAGCAGGCCGGACTGGACTAGGTCATCCATGGCCTTGCGAATGGTGGGCCGTGAAAGCCGCAGCCGCTGGGCCAGCTCGATTTCATTTTCCAGTCGAGTGCCCGAGGCCAGCGAACCGTCGCGGATCGCGCCTTCGATGCCTTGCGCTACCTGGTGGTAAAGGGGAATGGGCGAAGATCGGTCGATCTTGATGCTCAGTGGTGTGCTCACAGTTGCTCCTTGCCGGCGACTTTGTCATGATATGTCGCTTTGACAGGACAAACTATATATGAAAGTTCACGATTTGGGCATCCTTTGGCTGGAAATCCAATCATTCCAAAGCATTCTCCACGCAAGTTGGTGATCCCCAGCGGCGTTGCCAGCCGCGGGGTTCGAGTCAGACATGAGGTCCGACAAGGGGAATTGGACAACAGGTTGGATTGTCCAATCGTCCAGATAAGAAATTCGGCAGATTCCATTGCCCGAGGATTCCAGTGGCACATATGGTTTTTTGGAACGGTCCAAGACTTGAGGCGAGCCGCGGCGGCCACAGGGAATCACGGCGTTAAACGCCGCAGACAGGAGAACATCATGAATGAACAGCGCAGCATCGGCGTGGGGCTGATCTCGGTGGGATGGATGGGCAAGCTGCACGCTCGCGCCTACAGTTCGGTGCCCTATGCTTATCCAGAGCTGGGCATCAAGCCAAGACTGGTCATAGCCGCGGACACCGAGCAGTCGCGAGTCGACTTCGCGATCTCAACACTGGGCTTCGAGCGCGGAACACTGGACTACCACCAGGTGCTAGCCGATCCCGAGGTGGATGTCGTCTCGATTTGCGCTCCGAACTTCCTGCACGCCGACATGGCGATCGCCGCAGCGGAGGCCGGCAAGCACTTCTGGATCGAAAAGCCCGCCGGCCGAAGCCTGGCCGAAACGCAGGCTATCGAGCAAGCCGCCATCCGTAATGGCGTGGTCACCTCGGTCGGGTTCAACTACCGGCATGCGCCAGCTATCGCACGCGCCCGCCAGCTGGTGCAAGAAGGCCGGCTGGGATCCATCACGAATGTCCGCGCCAGCTTCCTTGCCGGATATGCGGCAGACCCCCGGGCCGCTCTGTCGTGGCGCTTCAACCGGGAGCTGGCCGGCAGCGGGGTGCTTGCTGACCTGTTCAGCCATGCAGCTGATCTATGCAGCCATGTTGTCGGCCCCATCCAGGGCATTTCCGCATCCACCAATGTCATGATCCCGTCCCGGCCGAAACTATCCATGGGCCAGGGCACGCACTTCGACCTGATCGAAGGCGGTGAGCAAGGTGAAGTCGAGAATGAGGATTACGCCGCAGCGTTGGTGCGTTTCAGCCCAGAAGGCGTGGCGGACCGCGCGATCGGAACTATCGAGGCATCCCGGGTGGCTGTGGGACCGCAGTGCGGTTACCGGCTGGAAATCTACGGCACGGAAGGTTCGGTCAAGTGGGATTTTGAACGCATGAATGAACTGGAAGTCGTGCTCGGTCGAGACAACGAAGAACAGGGATTCACGACGGTGATCGGCTCGCCAAAGCATGGCGAATACTCCCGGTTCCAGCCAGGCCCAGGGAACGCGATGGGCTTTGACGACCTCAAGACCATCGAGGCCAAGAAGTTCCTGCTGGCTGTCGCCGGTGGCGAGAAAACGAACTCCACCATCGCCGATGCGGTGGCGGCAGCCGCAGTGGTCGAAGCGGCCGAAGCATCTGCCGCAAGCGGCACGTGGCAGGCGCTGGATGAGCCGGTGCGCGCTGCGAGTGTGCAATACTGACCGCCATGCCTGACTCGTCGCGCCGCCGCCCCACGATCCGGGACGTCGCCAAGCATGCCGGGGTCTCAAAATCCTTGGTCTCCCTGGTGCTCTCGGATCCTAGCAAGGTCAGTTCGATGCGGCGTTCGCTGGTCGAGGACTCCATCCGCGAGTTGGGCTATCAGCCCAACCTGGCAGCGCGCTCGCTTTCGGCCGAGAACCGGCATGCCATTGGCGTTGTCTTGGGGGAACTGCATAATCCCTGGGTTCTGAGCGTCGCGGAAGTGGTGCGCGAACAGTTGCAAGCAGCAGGGCTTGACGTGCTGTTCAGTGCGGCCGCGATTCATGACGGGCAGGGCGTTGGGCCCGCGGAATTGCAGACCTTGCGCGATTTGCGGGTCAGTGGAATTCTCGTCGTTGGATCAGCCGATGACGCCGTCAGTTTCGAAGCCGCCTTGGGTGAGACTCCCGCGGTATTTGTTGGCGGCGGGCGCCAGGCCCAATCAAGCGCTGGCGCGGTTTCGGTTGATGATGAGCAGGGCTTCGGCATGGTGATTGACCACTTGGTCGATTGCGGAAATGCGTGGATTACCCATATAGCCGGTGGCGCTGGTCCGGTTTCTGCGATGCGCGAAGCCGCCTATCATCGGGCGATGCTGCGCCATGGCTTGCGCCAGCACGTACAGGTGGTGGAAGCCGGGCCAACGATTCAGGCCGGGCATGAAGCCGTAGCGCGGTTGCTGGCCTCGGGAGCACGGCCTGAATCGCTGGCTTGTTTCAATGATCTTTCCGCCATTGGGGCGCTGCAGGCTCTGGATGAGGCTGGCGTGTCTGCGGCGGTGACTGGCTACGACAATATTTCCCTATCGTCGCTGGGAAGAATTTCGCTGACCAGCATCGGCTCGGATTCGGAAGATCTCGGTCGCAGCAGCGTGCGGCTGCTGCTCCAATTGATGCGGAATCCGGAAGGAAAATTTGCACGTCAGTTGATGATTCCACCGCGGCTTATCGTGCGCTCCTCGTCGCAGCTGCACCGTTGAACCCTGTGAAAGCGGCGTTTCGCCGTGCTTGTCGAGGTCGGCAAATTACTCGTCTTCACATCCTTATGTCTTAACAAAGTCTTGACGGATCGCTTTTCGTCACGCACACTTTAGGCATCTTGTGATTCAAGTCACGGAACATCTTGTTAAGGCGGCCCGCCCCAGGGGACAATCGGGGTGCGCCGGGGATTCCTGAAGGGGAAACGAATATGGGAAAGCCAATTTGGCGCAAACTCGCAATCACGCTCGCCATCATTCCAGCATTGGGGCTGGCGGCTTGCTCGTCCACTGGCGGGCGTGCACCGGAACCGGAAAGCAATGCCGGTGGCGGTGCGGTGGCGGCTACTGACCGCATCAAAATCGCGGTCATCACCCACGCGGCTCCAGGAGATACCTTCTGGGACATTCTTAGAAAGGGCGCTGAAGAAGCTTCGGCCAAGGACAACGTAGAACTCCAGTATCTGAGTGATCCTGATGGCGGACGCCAGTCCCAGCTGATCGAGCAGGCTATTGACCAGGGCGTCGACGGCATCGCCGTGACCCTGGCCAAGCCCGACGCCATGGCTGGAGCGCTAGGCAAGGCTGCCGATGCCGGGATCCCCATTGTCAGCTTGAATGCCGGTGAAGCCCGATTCAAGGATCTCGGAGCATTTGCCCACTTCGGTTCCAATGAGCAGCTTGCAGGCCAGGCCGCTGGCGAAAAGCTGAAGGAGGCGGGAATCAAGAAGCCGATATGCGTCATCCAGGAACAGGGGCACGTTGGGCTTGAAGCACGTTGCGCCGGCGTGAAGAAAATCGTCCCAGACACCGAAATACTCTACGTGCAGGGCACTGACATGACCCAGGTTGAATCAACGGCAACCGCAAAGCTCCAAGCCGATAAGCAAGCCGACGCGATCATCGGCCTGGGCGCACCCATCACGATGACACTGCTCAAGGCTAAAGCCACGGCGAAGTCCGAGGTCGAGGTAGCTTCCTTCGACATGAACTCGCAGTTGGTTGAAGAAATCACCAAGGGCAATGTGATGTTCACCGTTGACCAGCAGCCTTGGTTGCAGGGCTACATGGCAGTTGATGCGCTGTGGCAGAACAACCGTGGCGGCTTCACCATCGGCGGTGGACAGGCGACGTTGTCCGGCCCGGCTGTTGTAGACAAAGCCGTCGCTGAGCAAATTACCAGTTTCGCCCAAGAAGGCGTCCGCTAGCCACATCCCCTCGGCGCGCGCCTGATCTGCCGGTAGCGGCGATCCGGCGCGCAGCCTGGACACGGAGGAAATCCCATGTCATCTATAACAGCTTCACCCTCTCAAAAGAGAAAATCTCCGGCTCTGGACGAGCGCGTCGGCAAGAAAAGCGCATTGTCTATCCTTCTGGGCCGTCCGGAGATCGGTGCTCTCGTGGGCGCCATCGCCCTCTTCGTATTCTTCGCCGTCGTCGCTCCGGTCTTCCTGGCCCCCGCATCCTTGGCCACCGTCCTCTATGGGGCTTCGACCATCGGCATCATGGCCGTTGGCGTGTCACTGCTGATGATCGGTGGCGAGTTTGATCTATCCACCGGTGTGGCCGTCATTTCTTCGGCGCTCAGTGCATCGATGATCTCCTGGTACTTCGGTTTCAACGTCTGGGTCGGCATTGCCTTGGCCTTGGTCGTCTCGCTGCTGATCGGTTTCATCAACGGAATCATCCTGATCAAGACCAATCTGCCATCGTTCATCGTGACGCTGGCCAGTTTCTTGATGCTCACCGGCCTGAATCTGGGCCTGACGCGAGCCATTGGCGGCTCGGTGTCCTCTCCATCTATTGCGGATATTGAAGGATTCCAGAGCGCAAAGGCGGTCTTTGCCTCTTCAGTCAATATCGCCGGGATCGACGTCAAGATCACCGTGTTCATCTGGATCGCCATGGTGATCATCGCTTCCTGGATCTTGCTCCGAACCAAGATCGGGAACTGGATCTTCGCCGTAGGCGGGGATGAGAAGGCCGCTCGCGCCGTCGGCGTTCCAGTGGTCCGCACCAAGATCGGACTCTTCATGGCCGTTGGATTCTGCGGCTGGGTGCTGGGCATGCACAACCTCTTCGCCTTTGACTCGGTGCAGTCCGGCGAAGGCATCGGCAATGAATTCCTCTACATCATTGCCGCGGTCATCGGCGGCTGCCTGCTCACCGGCGGTTACGGTTCAGCCATTGGCGGCGCTATCGGGGCGTTCATTTTCGGCATGGCGAACAAGGGCATCGTGTACGCGGAATGGAATCCGGACTGGTTCAAGTTCTTCCTTGGCCTGATGCTGCTCTTGGCTACGGTGGTCAACATCGTGGTGAAAAAGCGTGCGGAATCCAGCAAGTAGGAAGCCAAGGACAAAAATCATGAAGACTCGCAAGAATAAGAAGACCGAAGACCTGCTCGAGAAGCTCGAGCCCAAGATCAGCGACAACCTGCTGACCCTCAAGGGAGTTGGCAAGCACTACGGAAGCATCATCGCCCTGCGCGGTGTCGACATGGTGGTGGATCCGGGCAAGGTCACCTGCGTTCTCGGGGATAACGGCGCCGGCAAGTCCACGCTGATCAAGATCATCGCCGGCTTGCACCAGCACGATGAAGGAGAGTTCAGTTTGCATGGCTCGGCCATCAAGCTCAAGAGTCCCCGCGTCGCACTGGATGCCGGCATCGCCGCGGTGTACCAGGACCTGGCGGTCGTTCCTTTGATGCCGATCTGGCGCAACTTCTTCCTCGGCTCGGAACTGACCACCGGGGTTGGGCCGTTCAAGAAGCTTGATGTGCAGAAAATGAAGGACATCACCAAGCAGGAGCTCTCCGACATGGGCATTGATCTGCGTGACGTCGAGCAGCCGATCGGCCAGCTGTCCGGCGGTGAACGCCAGTGCGTAGCCATCGCTCGCGCGGTATATTTCGGAGCCAAGGTCCTGATCCTCGATGAGCCCACCGCCGCCTTGGGCGTCAAGCAGTCCGGCGTGGTGCTGCGCTACATCCTCCAGGCGCGCGACCGCGGGTTGGGTGTCATCTTCATTACGCACAACCCGCATCACGCGTATCCGGTAGGGGACTCGTTCCTGTTGCTGAAACGCGGCCGCTCCATCGGGTACTACTCGAAGTCGGAAATCACCGTCGAAGAGCTGACCGCCCAGATGGCCGGTGGCGCTGAACTCGCTGAACTGGCTCATGAGCTTGAACAGCTTGGTGGACATGATGAAGAGCTGGCAGAGGCAGAGGCGGGCGCGAACTCTCAAGCAACAGCCTGACCCAACCGCAGCTAAAGCCTGGGCTTCTTCGCGATGGTGAAGAAGCCCAGGCCTTAGCTGTCCCAGTGCTTAGAGCGAGTAGTCAATCATTTCACTATGGCCAGTAGCGATGGAACGCACCGCGGCCTGGGCGATGGCCTGGGATTTGAGCCCCTCACGCAACGTGACAGGTACTTCCCGGTCTTCGTCCAGTGCCTGAACGAAGGCTCCCAAGCTGGCGGCATAGGTTGGCTGGACCCTGTCGAACCAGTTGCCGTGCAGCCCGTGGGATTGCGCGTGCTGCCCCTGGAACAGGCTGACGTGCCCCGAGGGTTGCCGTTCAGATGCGGCCATGGCTTCAGACCCCAGCGCTTCGATGCGTTCGTCATAGCCGTAATTCGTATGGCGCACACAATCTATTTGGGCCATCGCTCCACTAGGGAACTGCAGCGAACTGATCGAAGTGTCCACATCGCCAAATTCCGCAATCTCCGGGGCGGACAGGGCCGAGCCGAAGGCGTGCACCTGCAGGGGATCCTGGCCTGATATCCAGCGTGCCAAATCATAGAAGTGCACGGCCTGATCGCGGAACTGGCCGCCAGAATTTTTCAGGTAATCCAGTGGTGGCAATGCTGGGCCACGCGAAGTCAACTGGAGCAAAGCCAGATCGCCGATTCGCCCGGAGTGCACGAGCTCCTTGAGCTCTGCGTGAGCGCGATCGAAGCGCCGGTTGAAATTGACCATGGCCTTGATTCCTGAACGTTCAACGTAGGCTACCGTCGCCTTTGCCGTTTCCAAGTCGAGGTCGATTGGCTTTTCGACGAGAGCCGCCAGGCGCGCATCGGCTGCAAGGCGGAGGTTCTGGGCGTGGGAATCCGTTGATGACGCGATGAACACTGCGTCCAGGCCGTCATTGCCGAAAATCTGGTCGAGCGTTGCTGCTGCCTTGGCGCCATGTCGCGAGGCCAGAGCAGCAGCTCGCTGAGGGTCAATGTCGTAGACCAGTTTAAAGTCGATCTCCGGGTGTGCGGCCAAGTTGTGTGCATGCACCGAGCCGATGAAGCCGGCGCCGATCAGGGCGAATCTTTGCATTGAAGGCACCTCGTGAAGTTGGTTGAAGTCAGGAGATCATGATGTCCAGAAGATTGCGCATGGTGCTGGCAACCTTGTGGAAGTCGTGCTCATTGGCGCGGTCAGAGAACATCTCGGAAACCCAGCAGCCGTCATAGCCGGTGGACTTGATCGCGTCCACCCACTGCTGCAATGGGATGGCGCCACCGCCGATGACGACATTGCGGTGCACGTCCTGGGCCGGAACCTCATGGCGCCGATCCAGATCCAACCCGTCGGAAATATGGGCCGCCTTGATCAGTTCCTTGGGCAACGCGGCCACTTCTTCCAAGGTGTCCCCGACGGTCCAGAAATGCCAGGTGTCCAAGGCGATGCCAACGTTCTCGCGGCCGCAGCGCTCAATAATTTCCAGGGCTTGCCGACACCGATTGATATTGGACCAAGCCAGCGGTTCCAAGTAGATCTCCAGCCCGTGCTCTGCGGCGATCCCGGCGGCAGCAGATACATTATCGGCGGCAATGGCCATGGCTTCCGGTTCCGAGAGGCCGAGTGTCCCGCGGTAGCGATCATCAGATGCTGCGAGTTTTCCGGACTTGAAATCCTTGACCACATTCCAGTCCACTGGCCCGGTGCACATTTGCAGGATCGGTGCGCCGACCACTGTGGCGATTTCGGCCATCCGCCTGACTTCCCGGAGCATGTCATCCCGTGCGGTGCCTTGGCGTTCAAGGTCAAGGACTGCGCCGATTCCTGTCACTTCAAGGCCCGTGAGCATTTCTGGAAGCGTGTGCACAGAAAAGCCGGCATCAAGATAGCGATAGAGTTTCGGGCTTTGCAGCTCGATGCCGCCGAATCCGGCCGACCGTGCCGTTGCAATGTCGGTGGCAACATTCCCGTAGAAACTTGTTGTGACATTCATGGACAGTTTTGCCATTGGTCCTCCTTGGCGTGTGGAATGCATGCGTGGAAACGAAATGTACAGTTGTCAGTACAAATGTGCTTCCAAGATCATATGCCCATTGCTCCCCGGAAAGTAATACGCTCGGGCAAATTCTCCATGAGTTTTTTCCGAGCCGCCGCTAGGCTGGTCTGCGAGTGCAGGATACGTCTGTTCATCACCGGTTTTTCAATGGTTCAAGGCGAAAGTGCGTTATATACCTTCAAGGGAATGCAGTAATCCGGCTCGCTGATTGACTGGATATTCGCCCGCGACAGTGGCTGTTTCGAAGGTGTTTGCAATAATGACCGTTGTGAACATTGCTCAGCCCGGTGAAGGGCGCCCAGGAAACCGGCCCCCGTCGATGGCGGATGTGGCGGCCTTGGCTGGGGTGTCTCATCAGACGGTTTCCCGCGTGCTCAACGACCATCCAAACGTCAGGGCGGGAACCCGCGACCAGGTGCTGGATGCCATCCGGCAGCTGGGTTATCGCCGCAACCGAGCCGCGCGGGCACTGGCCACATCGCACTCGAGCACTATCGGCATTCTGACCATCGGCAGCGAATTCTTCGGACCGCAATCCACCGTGCTGGCCATCGAGGCCGCTGCCCGTGCGCAGGGATATTTCGTGACCGTTACCGCACTGGATCGCTATGACGCGCACAGCGCGAGCGAAGCCCTCAGCCACCTGGTGGACCAGGGCGTTGATGGCGTGGTGATGGTTGCGCCCTTCGAAAAGGTGATCGATGCCCTGGATGATGCTGCCCTGACGATTCCAGTGGTGGTCGTGGCCGCTCGCACGGAGGTTCCCGACGCGGATCCGGCGCATTACGTGTACATCGACCAGCGTGAAGGCGCGCGCTTGGCCACTGGTCATCTTCTGGCCCTGGGGCACCGCAAGATCGTCCACGTGTCCGGGCCGACCGGCTGGTTCGACGCCACCGAACGGCAGATCGGCTGGCGGGAAAAAATGCTGGAAGCCAAGGCCCCGATTGTTGAGGTGCCAGCTGAATCCTGGCAGGCCCAGAGCGGCTATGAGGCAGGCCAGCGTCTGGTTGACCCGATACGCGCCGGCGAAGTTACGGCAGTATTCGCAGCGAATGATTACCTTGCCACCGGTGTTCTGCGTGCTTTCTGGGAAGCCGGGCTGGAAGTGCCCAATGACGTTTCGGTTATCGGTTTCGACGACCTGCAAATCTCCAATTTCCTGATCCCTTCGCTGACCACGGTTCGCCAGCCTTTCCGCGATGTCGGCCATGCTGCGCTGATGGAATTGCTGGAAGGCGCCACGGCTGACAGGGTCCCGAAAGTGATTGCGCCAACGCTGGTAATCCGGGCGAGTACCGCACCGCCCAACGCCCGCTAGCCAAGCGCTTCATTCCCCGAGTCCGGGATCCGGTATTGCGGATCACAAATTGTTAGCGCTAACATTGGATCGAGGTTTTGTTCTGCCAGCGCATTTTTCGCGAGTGGAGCAGGAAACGATGGCTATGGCGCTGCTCACCGAGCTGTGCGAACGGAGATTTCATGGCAACACAGCTCAACGGGCCAACCGCCCGCGAGATCATCAGCACCGGCGAAGCCGTGCTGGGCATCGAGTTCGGTTCAACGAATATCAAAGCCAGCCTGATCGGCCCCGGCCACCAGCAGCTTGCCAGCGGCAGCCACGCCTGGGAGAACCAGTACGAAAACAGGAATTGGACCTACTCCCGCGAAGCCATCGTCGCCGGCCTGCAGGACTCTATGGCCCAGGTGCTGGCAGATGCCCAAGAGCGCCACGGAGTACGCCCAACGCAGCTAGGAGCCGTTGGAATCTCCGCGATGATGCATGGCTACCTCGCCTTCGACGCCGACCGGGAACTGCTGGTTCCCTTCCGCACCTGGCGCAACACCTCCACGGCAAAAGCGGCGGCGATGCTCAGCGAGGAACTGGACTTCAATATCCCGCAGCGCTGGTCCGTAGCGCACTACTTCCAAGCGCTGCTCAACGGCGAAGAGCACGTGTCGAAAGTTTCCCGCCTGAACACGCTGGCCGGATTCGTGCATGAGCTTCTCACCGGAAATTTTGTGCTTGGCGTGGGCGATGCCGCGGGAATGTTCCCCATCGATTCAGCCACCGGCAGCTACGATGCACGGATGCTTTCCGCCTTTGACGCGGTGGCTGCCCGGCATGGCGCGACCGCAGGGGTTTCCTCAATGCTGCCCGCGGCACTGCCCGCCGGTGCAGATGCTGGCACGCTTAGCGAAGCCGGGGCCTTGCTCCTGGACCCCACCGGCCAGCTCCAGCCTGGCAGCCCGCTGTGCCCACCGGAAGGAGACGCCGGAACCGGCATGGTGGCCACCAATTCGGTAGCCCAGCGCACCGGCAACATCTCCGCCGGAACCTCCATTTTCGCGATGGTGGTCCTCGACGCGCCGCTCAAGGAAGTGCACCACGAAATCGACGTGGTCACCACGCCCGATGGGCATCCGGTAGCCATGGTCCACTGCAATAACGGCGCCAGCGAATTTGCCGCCTGGGCCCAGGTCTTCGGGCAGTTCGCCCGGGCGCTGGGCAGCGACGCCGACGACAACGCGGTCTTCGAAACCCTGCTGCGTTCGGCCCTTCAGGGTGCTGCCGATGGTGCGGGGCTCCTGGCCTACAACAATCTTTCCGGCGAACCGGTAGCGGGTCTTGCCGAAGGCCGTCCGGCCATCCTGCGCACCCCGGACTCCACGCTGAACCTGCCCAACTTCGTGCGTGTTCAGGTGTACGCCATGTTCGCCACGCTGAGCCTCGGACTGCGCGTGCTGGCCGCCGAAGGCGTCGAGGTCAAGCAGATGTTTGCCCATGGCGGCATCTTCCGCACCGCCGGGGTGGCCCAACGGCTGCTGGCCGCTGCGATCAACACTCCCGTCCTTGTCGGGGACAGCGCCGGACACGGAGGTGCATGGGGCATCGCCGTCCTGGCAGCGTACCGGCGCCGAGTCCTCGATGGCCTGCAGCAGTCCCTGCCTGAATTCCTGGATTCCGAAGTCTTCGCCGGTGCCGCTTTGAGCCTCGCGGAGCCGCAGGCCGATGACCGTGCCGGCTTCGAGGCCTACCTGGAAACCTATGAAGCCGGCCTGGCCATTCAGCGCACCGCCATTACCGCCATCTAGGCATCGCACACAGTTTCGGACGAAAAGAGAA
Source organism: Arthrobacter sp. JUb115 (assembly GCF_004365035.1). Classification (NCBI taxonomy): domain Bacteria; kingdom Bacillati; phylum Actinomycetota; class Actinomycetes; order Micrococcales; family Micrococcaceae; genus Arthrobacter; species Arthrobacter sp. JUb115. The sequence goes on from NZ_SOBS01000004.1 coordinate 230,725, forward strand.
ACCGATGAATCAACCACGAATCCTGGCGGATTACCCGCAGTCAATGCAGGACGAGGTGGCCACGGTCCGCCAGATTGTTGCCGACCTGCACGCCGAATTGCCGCGCTATGAGCTGGTGGTCTGGACTGCCGGCAACGTGTCGCAGCGCGTGCGCCACCCGGAAATCGCCGACGGCTCCGCGGACCTGTTCGTGATCAAGCCATCGGGCGTCGCCTACGACGAGCTGACCGCGCAGTACATGGTGGTCTGCACCTTGGACGGCAAGCTGCTCGATGGCACCCGCGCCCCGTCCTCGGACACCGCGGCCCATGCCTACACCTACGAGCACATGCCGCAGGTGGGCGGCGTGGTGCATACCCACTCCACCTACGCCACCGCATGGGCGGCGCGCGGCGAGGAAATTCCCTGCGTGCTGACCATGATGGCCGACGAATTCGGCGGCCCGATCCCGGTAGGCCCCTTCGCCATCATTGGCGATGATTCGATTGGCCGCGGCATCGTGTCCACGCTGAGCGAGTCCCGCAGCCCGGCCGTGCTGATGCGCAACCACGGTCCTTTCACGATCGGAAAGGACGCCAAGGCCGCAGTCAAAGCCGCAGTGATGTGCGAGGAAGTGGCGCGAACCGTGCACATCTCGCGCCAGCTAGGCAACCCGGTCGCGATCGACCAGAAGCATATCGACTCGCTCTACGAGCGCTACCAGAACGTCTACGGACAGTAAGGACATCATGGCCAAGGCATATAACACCCAAGAAATCTGGTTCTTCACCGGCAGCCAGGACCTGTACGGCGAAGAGACGCTGCGCCAGGTGGCGCAGCAGTCCACCGAGGTCGCGCAGGCGCTGGATGCGTCCGCCGACGTTCCGGCAAGGATCGTGTGGAAGCCGGTCCTGAAGGACTCCGAATCCATCCGCCGCGCAATGCTGGAAGCAAACTCGGATGACAAAGTGCTGGGCGTCATCACCTGGATGCACACCTTCAGCCCGGCCAAGATGTGGATCAACGGCCTGAAGGCCCTGCAGAAGCCGCTGCTGCACCTTCACACCCAGGCCAATGTCGAACTGCCCTGGGATTCGATCGACTTCGACTTCATGAACCTGAACCAGGCCGCCCACGGCGACCGCGAGTACGCCTACCTGGCCACCCGCCTGGGCGCGGCCCGCACCACCGTGGTCGGCCATGTCTCCAACCCTGCCGTATCCCGCCGCGTGGGCACCTGGATCCGCGGCGCTGCCGGCTTCAACGCCGTGCAAAACCTGAACCTGGTCCGCTTCGGCGACAACATGCGCAACGTCGCGGTGACCGAGGGGGACAAGACCGAGGCGGAGATCCGCTTCGGCGTCTCGGTGAACACCTGGGCCGTCAACGACCTGGTCGAAGCGGTCCAGGCCGTGGCCGAGGCCGACATCGATGCGCTGGTCGCCGAGTACGAGCGCGAATACGAAGTCGTGCCCGAACTGCGCGCCGGCGGTGCCCGCCACGAGTCGCTGCGCTATGCCGCATCCCAGGAAATTGCGCTGGAAGCCTTCCTGGGCAAGGCCGGCGCCATGGCGTTCACGACCAACTTCGAGGACCTGGGCGGGCTCAAGCAGCTGCCGGGCCTGGCTGTGCAGCGCCTGATGGGCAAGGGCTACGGCTTCGGCGCCGAAGGCGACTGGAAGACCGCGGTACTGGTGCGTGCCGCCAAGGTCATGGGCGAGGGCCTGCCGGGCGGCGCCTCGCTGATGGAGGACTACACCTACGACCTGACTCCCGGCAAGGAGCTGATCCTCGGCGCCCACATGCTCGAGGTCTGCCCGTCGCTGACCACCTCCAAGCCGCGGGTTGAAATCCACCCGCTGGGCATCGGCGGCCGCGAGGATCCGGTGCGCATGGTCTTCAACGCGGACGTTGCCGAAGGTGCGGTGGTCGTGTCCATGGCCGATATGCGCGAGCGCTTCCGCCTGACTGCCAATGTGGTGGATGTGGTCACTCCGCCGGCGGACCTGCCGAACCTGCCGGTGGCGCGCGCGGTGTGGAGCCCGCGGCCGGACTTCAATATTTCCGCCGAGTCCTGGCTGGCTGCCGGCGGTGCGCACCACACGGTGATGTCCACGGCCGCGGGGATCGAGGCTTTCGAGATCTTCGCCGAAATCGCAGGCACCGAGCTGCTGGTTATCGATGAGGAAACCACCCGCCGGAACTTCGCGCAGCAGATTCGCGTGAACCAGAGCTACTACCGCTTGGCGCAGGGTTTCTAGCGGTTCGAAGGACACCTGCCCAGGTAATGCGCGCCCCGTGGCGGGGCGTGCATTACCAATGAGTAAGGAATCTTAATTTATTTACATAGAGGGTGGCTGAAATCACTGTGTTAGCGCTAACATAGTGTGAGTCCAGTCTCACTCGCAGATATGGCAACCTTTCAAGGAGGAAAAGATGGCATGGAATAATTGGACCCGCAAGGCCGTGGCGACCATGGGATCGCTGGCACTGGTCGGCGCATTGGCAGCGTGCAGCGGCGGTGGCGCTGGCGCTGGCGGCGGAGCAGGAGCCGGCGAAGGCGAGTCGACTGCACCTGAGGACATCCAGGTGGGCGTGGCAATGCCAACCGAGACTTCCGAGCGCTGGATTGCCGACGGCGAAGCCGTCAAGTCCCAGCTGGAAGCCGCTGGCTTCGAAGTCGACCTGCAGTTCGCGAATGACGACATCCCCACCCAGCAGCAGCAGATCGACCAGATGATCACCAAGGGCAGCGACATCCTGGTAGTCGCCTCCATCGACGGCACCGCGCTGTCCACCCAGCTGCAGGCCGCAGCGGACCAGGACATCCCGATCATCTCCTACGACCGCTTGATCAACGGCACCGAGAACGTCGACTTCTACGTCACCTTCGACAACTACAACGTCGGCGTCCAGCAGGCAACCTCGCTGCTGACCGGCATGGGCCTGGCCGATGAGGAAGGCAAGCGCACCAGCAAGGAGGGCAAGTTCAACGTCGAGCTCTTCGCCGGTTCGATCGACGACAACAACGCGCACTTCTTCTGGAAGGGCGCCATGGATACCCTCAAGCCCTACCTGGATGACGGCACCCTGACGGTCAAGTCCGGGCAGACCAAGATCGAGCAGGCAGCTACCCTGCGCTGGAGCCAGGAAGAAGCCCAGTCGCGCATGGAAGACCTGATCACCGCCCACTACCAGGGCGGCAAGACCAAGATCGACGGCATCCTCTCGCCATTCGACGGCATCTCCCGCGGCATCATCACCGCACTGTCCAACGCCGGCTACGGCAAGACCATCGAGGCCGGCCTGCCGATCATCTCGGGCCAGGATGCAGAAATCGCTTCGGTGAAGCTGATCGACGATGGCGTGCAGTACGCAACCATCTTCAAGGACACCCGCAAGCTGGCTACCCAGGCTGTCGAGGCAGTGAAGTCCTACGCAGGCGGCGGCGAGCCGGAAGCCAATGACACCGAAACCTACGACAACGGCAAGAAGGTTGTTCCTTCCTACCTGCTGGATTCGGACATCGTCGTCAAGGACAACATCACCTCCCTGCTGGTCGACTCCGAGTACTACACGGCCGAGGAAGTCAAGGCCGGCCAGACCAAGTAGTCTCCCAGGCCGCAATCCGGTGGGCGGGAGGGCAAGCCGCCCTCCCGCCCACCGGATGCACCGCTCACAGCACACACCAAGGACGTCTGCACTATGGACACCACGATCCTGCACATGCAGGACATCACCAAGACTTTTCCCGGAGTCAAGGCGCTGGACGGCGTCAACCTTTCGGTTAGCAAGGGCGAAATCCACGCTATCTGCGGAGAGAACGGCGCCGGAAAATCCACCCTCATGAAGGTGCTCTCCGGGGTCTACCCGCACGGCAGCTATGAGGGCCAGATCATTTTCGAAGGCGAAGAGCTCAAGGCCTCGAACATCAAGGACTCCGAAGCCCAGGGCATCGTGATCATCCACCAGGAGCTGGCGCTGGTGCCGTACCTGTCGGTGGCCGAGAACATCTTCCTCGGCAACGAAACCGCGCGCGGCGGCTTCATCGACTGGAACGAGACCAACCACCGCGCCGCGGACCTGCTGGCCCGCGTGGGCCTGGACGAACTGCCGGTCACCCCGGTTGGCCAGCTGGGCGTGGGCAAGCAGCAGCTGGTGGAAATCGCCAAGGCGCTGAGCAAGAACGTCAAGCTGCTGATCCTTGACGAACCGACCGCCGCGCTGAATGACGACGACTCCGAGCACCTGCTGAACCTGCTGCGCGGACTGCGTGAACAGGGCATCACCTCGATCATCATTTCGCACAAGCTCGGCGAGATCGAGGACATTGCCAACACCACCACGATCATCCGCGATGGCCAGTCCATCGAGGCGCTGGACATGGCCGATCCCGAGTCCAACCAGAACCGCATCATCCGCGGCATGGTGGGCCGCGAACTGTCCTCCCGCTACCCGGAACGCGTACCGCAGATCGGCGACGTGGTCTTCGAGGTCCAGGACTGGTCGGTCCAGCACCCGGTCCAGCAGGACCGCACCGTGGTGGAAGGCGCCAACCTGGAGGTCCGCGCCGGCGAAATCGTCGGCATTGCAGGACTGATGGGCGCCGGGCGCACCGAATTGGCGATGAGCATCTTCGGCCACAGCTATGGCCGGAACATCACCGGCACGGTCAAGATGGACGGCAAGCCGGTGGACACCTCCACCGTGGGCAAGGCCATCAAGGCCGGCATCGCCTACGTTTCCGAGGACCGCAAGAAGTTCGGGCTGAACCTGATCGAGGACATCCGCGTGAACACCACCGCGGCCGGCCTGGACAAGATCTCCTCCAAGGGCTTCGTGGACGGCAACAAGGAGATCCAGATTGCCGAGCACTACCGCAAGTCCATGCGCATCAAGACCCCGAACGTGATGGCGAAGGTCGGGAACCTCTCGGGCGGCAACCAGCAGAAGGTCGTGCTGGGCAAATGGCTGCACACCGCACCTGAGCTGCTGATCCTCGACGAGCCTACCCGCGGCATCGACGTCGGCGCCAAATACGAGATCTACACCATCATCAACGAGCTGGCGGCTGCCGGCAAGGCCGTGCTGGTGATCTCCTCCGAACTGCCAGAGCTCTTGGGCATCTGCGACCGCATCTACACCCTGGCCTACGGCCGAATGACCGGCCAGCTGCCCAGCAGCGAAGCCACCCAGGAACGCCTCATGGAACTCATGACCATCGAGAAGGAAAGCACCCGATGACCATCACAAGCGAGCTGAAGGATATCTTCACCAAGAACCTGCGCACCTCGGGCATTTACATTGCCTTCGTGCTCATCGTGGTGCTGTTCACCATCCTGACCAACGGGCTGCTGCTCAGCCCGATCAACATCACCAACATCATCTTGCAGTACTCCTACGTGCTGATCCTCGCCCTGGGCATGATCCTGGTGATCGTCGCCGGGCACATCGACCTGTCGGTCGGCTCCCTCGTGGCGCTGACCGGTGCGGTCTCCGCGGTCATTGTCATCAAGGGGGATCTGCCCTGGTGGGTCGGCATGCTCGCCGGCATCGCCGTGGGCGCCCTGTGCGGCCTGTGGCAGGGCTTCTGGGTGGCGTACGTGGGCATTCCCGCGTTCATCGTGACCCTGGCCGGCATGCTGCTCTTCCGCGGCCTGACCTACGAAGTGCTGAGCAACGTGTCGCTCTCGCCGTTCCCCGGCGAATACGGCCAGATCGCCGGCGGCTTCCTCAACGGGCTGCTGGGCGGCAACGGATTCGACCTGTTCACCGTGATCATCGGCGTGATCGCCGTGGCCGGACTGTTCGTTTCGCAGTGGCGCAACCGCGCTGGACGCGCCAAGTACGGCCAGAGCGTTGAATCCATGGCCATGTTCCTGGCCAAGAACATCATCTCGGGCATCATCATCCTCTGGTTCTTCTGGCAGATCGCCACCAGCCGCGGCATGCCGATCGTGCTGATCATCCTGGCTGCCCTGATCCTGGGCTACCACGTGCTGACCACCAAGACCGTTTTCGGCCGCCACGTCTACGCCATCGGCGGCAACCTGTCCGCCGCGAAGCTTTCGGGCGTGAACGTGAAGAAGATCAACATGTGGATCTTCATCAACATGGGCCTGCTTTCGGGCGTGGCCGGAGTGGTCTTCTCCTCGCGTTCCAACGGCGCCCAGCCGGGTGCCGGCAACATGTTCGAGCTGGACGCCATCGCGGCCTGCTTCATCGGCGGCGCTTCGACCACCGGCGGCGTGGGCCGGGTGACCGGCGCGATCGTCGGCGGCCTGGTGATGGCGGTGCTCTCCAACGGCATGCAGCTGATGGGCGTGGGCGCCTCCACCCAGCAGATCGTCAAGGGCGTTGTGCTGCTTCTGGCAGTCGCCTTCGACATCTACAACAAGCGCCGCGCGGGCGCTGGCAACTAGCCTGCCACTGGTGCCATGGGCCCTCCCGCACGCGATTGCGGGAGGGCCCATGCGTGCCCGACGTTTTCGATGGCCCAGCAAGAAGGATGAAGACATGGACCGCCTCGCACTGCCCCTGAAGGACACCGCCAATGGAACGGTGCTGACGCTGCAAGCCCATGGCTTCACCGCGCAAGTGGCCACGGTGGGCGCCACCCTGGTTTCCCTCCAGTACGGCTCCCGCCCGCTGGTGCGCGCTTTCGACCCGCACGGGCCGCGCCCGGTTTTCGCGGGCGCCATCCTGGCCCCGTGGCCCAACCGGGTGATCGACGGGGCCTACAGCTGGGAAGGCCAAGAGCTGCAGCTGCCGATCACCGAGCCGGAGCGCGGCCATGCCCTGCACGGCCTGGTGATCGATACCGGCTTCGAGATCATCGAGCACCGTGCCGACTTCGCCCAGCTGCGCACCGTCATCGCCCCGAGCGCCGGCTATCCGTACGAGGTGCAGCTGGTGATCGGCTACCGGCTGGAGGCCGGCGGGCTGCGCACCGTCGCTGCCGCCACCAACCTCGGGACGGGCACCGCGCCCTTCGGCTGGGGTTCGCACGCCTACCTGGTCGCCCCGGGCAAGAAGGCGGATGAATGGACCTTCACCCTGCCAGCTGGCAAGGTGCAGCTGACCGAAGGCCCGCGCCTGCTGCCGCGCGACACGGTTCAGGCCGCCGGCACCGAGCTGGATTTCCGCACCCCGAAGCCCATCGGGGATCTCTTCATCGACCATGCCTACACTGGCCTGGCTGCCCGCGCGGACGGTTCTTTCCGCGCGGAGATCACCGACGCCGGGGGCGTCGGATCGCACATCACCTGGGACGAAGCCTGCCCGTGGGTCCAGATACACACCGCCGACCGCGATGATCCGGCCCTGGACCGCACCGGCCTGGCCATCGAGCCGATGACCTGCCCGCCGGGCGGCTACAACTCCGGCCAGGACGTCATCGCCCTGGCACCGGGCGCCAGCCACGAAGCCAGCTGGCTGATCGGCCCGGTCCAGCCGCGCTAGCATCCCAGGCGCCACCCACCTTTGGAACCACCACGAGTCAACTGGAGAGATTGCAATGCCGCAGGGCTCCGCAGCACATGAACCGACCCACCGGGTCCATCACCTGGCCGATGGCCGCGAGGCGATCTTCTTCGCCGACGCCAATGCCGCCGTGCCCGAACCGGTGGCCGACACCCGGCCGCTGGAGCCGCGCGGGGAGCCTGGCGAACTGCGCTACGACCGGCTGACCGGGGACTGGGTGGCCGTAGCGGCCCACCGCCAGTCGCGCACCTACCTCCCGCCCAAGGAAGAATGCCCGCTGTGCCCCAGCGTCCACGGGCGGCAGAGCGAAATCCCTGCCGAGGACTTCAACGTGGTGGTTTTCGAGAACCGCTTCCCGTCCCTGGGCCCGGCAATGGGCCGGATTCCAGCGGCCGCACCGGTGCAGCAGCCGGCCCCGGCCTACGGGCGCTGCGAGGTCGTGGTGTTCACCCCCGAGCACACCGGTTCCTTCGCATCGCTGGATGATACCCGGGCGCGCACCGTCATCGAGGCCTGGGCGCAGCGCACCGCCGCCCTGTCCGCCATGGAGGACATTGCGCAGGTGTTCGTGTTCGAGAACCGCGGCCAGGATATCGGCGTGACCCTGCACCACCCGCATGGGCAGATCTACGCCTACCCGTACCTGGCGCCAACCGCCGCCAAGATGGCCGGCCAGGGCATCGCGCACCTGGAGAAGACCGGGCGCACCCTGATGGGCGACATCCTGGACTTCGAGCGCAAGGAGGGCACGCGCATGGTCGCCGAGGGCGAGCACTTCTCCGTGTTCGTGCCCTACGCGGCCCGCTGGCCGCTGGAAGCGCACCTGGTGCCGCACCGCCACGTGCCGGACTTCGCCGCGCTCAATGCGGACGAAAAAGCCGAGCTGGCCGTGATGTACCGGGACCTGCTGCGCGGATTCGACGCGCTGTACCCGACGCCCACCCCGTACATCGCCGCCTGGCACCAGGCTCCGCTGGAGCCCGTGGCCCGCAAGGCCTCACGGCTGCACCTGCAGCTGACCAGCCCGCGCCGGGCCGCTGACAAATTGAAGTTCCTGGCCGGATCGGAAGCTGCCATGGGCGCTTTCATCAACGACGTCCCGGCCGAGCAGACTGCTGCACGGCTGCGCGAGGTCATGCCATGAGCCGCAGCGGAACGAAGGAAACCGCGGCGCGCGTCAACGCCCTGCGCGAGAAGTTCACCAAGGCCTACGGCCACCACCCGGAAGGCATCTGGCGGGCCCCGGGACGGGTGAACCTGATCGGCGAGCACACCGACTACAACATGGGCTATGTGCTGCCCTTCGCCATCGACAAGAACGCGCTGGTGGCCGTGCGCCGCAAGTCGCAGCTGGAGCCGGGCAGCCAGGTGCTGGATTTCGCCTCCACCTACGGGGCGGGCGACGAACCGCCGGTCACCTCCATTACCCTCGATGAGCTGGTGCCCCGCGCGGTGCCCGGCTGGGCCGCCTACCCGGCCGCCGTGCTGTGGGCGCTGAGCCAGCTCGATGGCGTGCACATTGGCGGGCTGGAGCTGATGGTGGACTCCGATGTCCCGGTGGGCTCGGGCTTGTCCTCTTCGCATGCCCTGGAAGTGGCGACCATCGTGGCGCTGGACGATCTCTACGGCCTGGGCCTGTCCAAGGTGCAGATGGCCCAGCTGACCCAGCGTGCCGAGAACGAATTCGTGGGTGCTCCGACCGGGATCATGGACCAGAGCGCCTCGCTGATGTCCCATGCCCAGCATGCGCTGTTCCTGGATTGCCGATCCATGGAATCCCAATCCGTGCCGCTGCCGCTGGCGCAGCATGACGCGGTGGTCCTGGTCATGGACACCCGCGTAGAGCATTCGCACGTGGATGGCGGCTACGCCGCCCGTCGCACCAGCTGCGAGCAGGCCGCCGCGGTGCTGGAGGTAGCATCGCTGCGCGAGGTGCACAGCATCGAAGAGCTGGAGGCCATTGGGGACCCGGTAGCCAAGCGCCGCGCCAAGCACATCGTGACCGAGAACCGCCGCGTCCTGGATACTGTCCTCGCGCTGCGCGAAGGCGACCTGCCCGCGGTGGGCAAGCTGCTTTGCCAGTCGCACGAATCCATGCGCGACGACTACGAGATTTCCAGCGAGGAACTGGACGCCGCCGTGGAAGCGGCCATGGCGGCCGGGGCGATCGGAGCCCGGATGACCGGTGGCGGTTTTGGCGGCAGCGCCATTGCCTTGGTCAAGCGCGAGCAGATCGAACCGGTCAGCCAGGCCGTCCGCGAAGCCTTTGACCAGGCCGGCTATGTCGAGCCGGCCATTTTCACCGTAATTGCAGACGAAGGAGCAGGCCGGGCATGAGTTGGCTAGTGACCGGCGGAGCCGGATATATCGGATCCCACGTGGTGCGTTCGCTGTCCGCGGCAGGCCTTGAGCCGGTCGTCGTGGACTCGATGTCCAGCGGGGTGCACGGCTTCGTTCCCGAACAGGTGCCGTTCTACCAGCTGAACATCCTGCAGACCGAAAAGCTCGTGGAAATCATGAAGCGCCACGAGGTCACCGGGGTCATCCACTTGGCCGGCTACAAGTATGCCGGCGAATCGGTGAAGCACCCGCTGCTGGCCTTCGAGCAGAATGTCACCGGCACCGCGCACCTGCTCGAAGCCATGGCGTCCTCCCGCGTGCATAACATGGTCTTCTCCTCCTCGGCAGCCGTCTACGGCACCCCGGACGAAGATGTGGTGACCGAATCCACCGGCACCTTCCCCGAATCCCCGTACGGACAGAGCAAGCTCGTGGGGGAATGGCTGATCCGGGACCAGGCGGTGGCTACCGGGCTGAAGCACACCTCGCTGCGCTACTTCAACGTGGTCGGCTCGGGCAGCGAAGAACTCTACGATGCCAGCCCGCACAACCTGTTCCCGCTGGTGTTCCAGGCGCTGAATGCCGGAAAGACGCCGAAGATCTTCGGCACCGACTACGACACCGAGGACGGCACCTGCGTGCGCGACTACGTGCACGTCGCCGACCTGGCGCTGGCGCACGTGGAGGCGGCCAGGAAACTGGAAGCCGGCGAGGTATTGGAGCCGGTCTACAATTTGGGCTCCGGCGATGGCGTCTCGGTGCGCCAGATCATGGATGCGGTAGCGAAGGCCACCGGCATCGGTTTCACCGCGGTGGAAGAAGCGCGCCGCCCGGGCGACCCGGCGCGCATTGTCGCCGACGGGAAGCTGGCCGCCCGCGACCTTGATTGGCAGATGCGCCATAGCCTGCAGCAGATGGTCCACAGCGCCTGGAAGGCTTCGGCCCAGCGCGGCTGATTGCGCCAAGCTGAAGCGCAGCGGCCTGGGAAACTAGCTGGTGCGCAGCGTGGCCGCGATCCGATCCATGGTCTGCGCAATCGCCAGCGATTCAGCCAGCGGCATGACCGGGGATTCGGCCAGGCCCAGGGCAATGCACTGGGCCACGTGGGCCGCTTCCCAGCCCAAACCGGCAGTAGGCGAGGTTTCCGTGAACTCGCGGCTGTCGGCGATCTTGCCGTCGGCACTGCGCAGCACCAGCCCGGAACCGCAGCAAATCGGGCGCTGGAGTTCCAAGGTGCCCTGCGTGCCGGCAATCCATGCGCCCTGCGGCGAATCGGTTTCGATGCTGCTGAAGACCATTGCCGTGGAACCGTCTTCATTGGAAAGGACCGCGGTGAAGGTAGCGTCAACCCCGGTTTTGGCCATGCGTCCCGAAGCGTGCAGGAGCTGCTTGGCAGGGGAGACCATGGCGCTGAAGGCAATAGGGTAGACGCCGACATCCAGCAGGGCCCCGCCGCCGAGCGCCGGGTCGTAGATGCGCGAGTCGTAGTCGACCTCGAACTTGGCGCCGAAATCAGCCTGGACGGTGATGATCTGCCCCAGGATTCCGGACTTGACGACCTGTGAAACCACATTGCCGATGGGCAGGAATCGTGACCACATGGCTTCCATGGCGAAAACTCCGGCAGCTTTGGCCGCCTCGATGATCCGGGAAGTTTGCCCGGCGTCCAGGCTCATTGGCTTCTCCACCAGGACATGCTTGCCCGCGGCGATCGCCTCGAGCGCAAGTTCCGCGTGGCCGCTGTGCGGGACGGCGATGTAGACGACGTCCACCCCAGGGTCCCCGAGCACCTCGGCATAGGAGCCGAAGGCCCGGGTTCCGGCGTCTCCGTAGGTGCGTGCGAACTGCTCGGAGCGGGCCAAGGTGCGCGAGCCGACTGCTGCGAGCCGGCTGGCGGTCAAGTCGTTCAGCGATGCGGCAAACTGCGAGGCGATCCACCCCGGCCCGAGGATGCCCCAATTCAGCGCAGGAGCCGAGGAGGGATGGGGCAGCGTGGATTCGGGTAAGGCTAGTGGCACTGAAGGCTCCGATGGCAGGCAATATTCATGGTGGATCCTAATCAGACTAGTGGAAGGCGCAAGGCGGGGGAAGAGCAGTATTCCAACGACTATTCACCGATCAGCAGCATCTGGGGTTAGCGGTATGCGGCCCCAGGGCATCCTCGGTTAATCAGTGTGCATCCTCGTGACCGCCAAGGGCAGCGTCCGGGCCACGGTTGGCAGGCCGGCAGGCGGGCCGCGAGTAGTGCTGGCGATTCATCTGGCGACCGCAACACCGCTACGCTTCTGCCTCGCTTTCGCTGAATTCGCGACTAGATCCAGCGGAATATCCCTGCTATCGCGCAGCGGGCGGGCGGTAGCCTCGCGGGCTTCTCGCACTTAGCGGTGGGCCATGGCATCGAAAAGCGCACGGGCGGAAACTCGGATTGGGCGAGCGCATCCCCTCAAGGGTCCTGCTGGAAGCGCGCAGTAATATCCGGGATCCCATCCTCGCCGCCGGCGCCAGCGATGGGCTGGCTGGTAAGCCTCAATTGCTGAGCCAACCGCCTGGCTACAGGTCGACCGCGTTGGCCAGCACCGGCAGCTGCTTGCGAGCGGCCTGGACCTGACTGAGATCCAGATCGACTACCAGTAGCTCGGGTTCTGCACCGGCCCGGGCAATAATGCGTCCTAGCGGATCAACCACCACCGAATGCCCGACGCCCAAAGGCGCGGTACCGGTGATCTTGCGTCCAATGCTTTCAGGATCAGCCTGGTCCACTGCCACCACGAACGTCGTCGCGTCCAAGGCGCGGGCCTGCGCAAGGGTGGTCCACTGCTCGGCCTTGCCCTCGCCCTGGCCCCACGAAGCGCTGACGATATTGACCGCTGCACCAGCCTTCGCATGGCGGGTGAACAAGCGCGGGAACCGCAAGTCGTAGCAGGTGGCCAAACCGATCGTCGTTCCCTCATGCTCGAACTGCACCGGAGAAGTTCCGGGCGTCACCGAATCCGACTCGGCATAGCCGAAGGCATCGTAGAGGTGGATCTTGTCATAGTGGGTATCTACGCCTTCACCGGCGACCAGCAAGGTGTTGCGTACCCGGCCGCCTTCACCGGGGGTGAACATGCCCACGGCAATGGTGATGCCTATATCCCGCGCCTGCTGACGGATCAGTGTAGCCCAGGGCCCATCCAGGGGTTGCGCGTACTTGGCGAGATCGTGGCCGAAGGAAACCTGCATGGCCTCGGGGAAGACCACCAGCGAGGCGCCTGCTTCCTTTGCCCGGCGCGCATGATCGCGCACTGTTACCAGATTGCGCTGCGGATCAGCGGTGCTCAGAACCTGCGCCAAAGCGATTCTCATGGGATAGTCCTTTCCTGCTGCCAGCTGCTGGCTATGCGCTACCTTCACGACTCTACGCAGTAGCGATCAGCGAAGCTACATCCGGGCCATCTGCACCTCTTCACGGCCCTTGGACACCGACATCACGTCCTTTTGGCGCTCACCGTCCACCTGGGCAGCCAAGGCATCCAGCTGCGACATTGATTCCAGGGATAAGCGGACATCCAGCGCCCCCAGATTATCCTCGAAGTGCGCGCTGAAGCGGGTCCCCGGAATCGGGGAGACGGCCACATTGAATGCGCGTGCTTTTTCATAAACCCACGCCAGTGACACCTGGGCGGTTGAAACACCTTCGCGCTGGGCCACCTCCGCGATGACTTGCCGCAATGGATGGTTGTGCTGCATGCGGGCCGCTTCGAAGCGCGGGAAGTTATGGCGGATGTCGTTGGCTTCAAGCTGCTGCAGGGAATCAACTTCTCCGGTGAAGTACCCGCGACCCAGCGACGCGTAGGTCACCAGGCCCACGCCGAGTTCACTGGCGGCTGGCAAGAGCCATCTTTCGATGTCCCGGCTGAAAATCGAGTACTCCATCTGGATCGCGGAAATTGGATGCACCTTGTGGGCTCGGCGCAGCTCCTCGGAAGTCACTTCGGACAAGCCGATGTGCCGGGCCTTCCCTGCTTCGACTAGCTCCTTGTAGGCTCCGACAGTCTCCTCGATTGGCACCCGGGAATCCACCCGGTGGTAGTAGTACAGGTCAACGTGGTCTACGCCCAGCCGCTGCAGGCTCGCATCCATGCATTTCTTGATGAAGTCCGGGTCGCCATTAGCGCGTGGGTCTCCCGGATTCTTCGGACGCACGATGCCCGCCTTGGTTGCCAGGGTGACTTCGCCGCGACGGGTTTTGAGCACCTGCGAGAGCAGGGTTTCGTTGTGCCCTTCGCCGTAGATGTTGGCGGTATCCAGGAACGTGACGCCGCGATCAAGAACATGGTTCAAGGTGCGCAGGGATTCGGCATCGTCGGCCGATCCGTAGGGCCCGCTCAGGGACATGCAACCAAAACCCTGCGAGGTGGCTTCCAACCCCTGGCCGAGGTCGATGCTGTTTGCGATCTGCTGTGCCATGGTGGTCCTTCGAGTAGTCAGTTTCTCTCTTCTTGAGCCTAGCGAAGCAGGATTCAGCGGTCATCATGTTCCGTGATTTATTGAGTTCCGTGAACTGCGGCCGAAACGACACACCGTAGCTAAAGTGGCAATGACCAGCATAAAGAGACTGTGTCTCACTTCTGCCCTTGAATCTCAGAGTAAAATTCTTGCCATGGGAAGCGTGGTTCGCGATCGAGTGCGCGAAAAGATGAAAGTCGAGTTGGCGGAACAGGTTTATGCCGTGTTCGCCGAACGCGGCATGGAGAACGTCACCGCCCAGCAGGCAGCCCAGGCAATCGGAATATCCCGTGCCACGTTCTTCCGGTACTTCTCGTCAAAAGAGGACGCGGTAGTTACTGCGTTGCGTTCCATGACCGCGCACTTCTCCGACATGGCCAGCTCCATGTCTTCGCATCCGGGCGAGAGCTTGTTGGAGCTTTTGCGCCGCAGCTTTGAATCGGCAGTAGTATTCGCTGAGCAGGATCCGGTGGCGATGCAGGGCCGCATTGAGCTGGTCAGGAGCACCCCTGCGCTCCGGGCCAGCTGGCAGGAATCCCGGCGAGAGCAGCAGGTAGCGCTGGCCCAGGCGCTGTCGCCGTTCTGCGCGAACCAGCGGCTGGCTGAAACCGCCGCGTTGCTGGGTCTGGCCCTTTACGACCATGCACTGACCCGTTGGGTTGGGACGGCGGGCAGTACACTTCGCGAGATCCTCGATGAAGCCTTCGACTTCGCGGCCATGATCGATGACAAATGGGCGGAGAAGCGCTAGCAACCGCTACAGGCTACGGCAAGCGAAGCACCTTGATCGCCTCGGCCAAGTACGGTTCCGGGCTGGGGTCAGCAGATTGCGCCCAGCTGATCCATGCTGCAAAAGTCACCGTGCCGAAGGCCAGCGCCAGATAGGGCGCCGTCTGCGCGCTGACCCCGCCTTCCGAGAAATGCCGCAGCACCCGCTCGTTGTCCTTGCCCATCCGCATCGAGGCCTGGGCCAGGAGCTCGGGCTGGTCAGCGATAAGCCTCAGGCGTCCTCGCGTGACCTCCGGATCCGGCAGCGAATCGAAAGCTGCCACCGCAGCAGCGTGCATGGCACCCACCAGGTCGTGGCCCTCCTGCTTCGCCGAGGCGAAGGCGCCGTCTGAAATGGCCGAAGCTTCCAGCAGGCCGCCCCACACCAAATCCGCCTTGGAAGCGAAATAGCGGTAGAGGCTCTTGCGTCCGATTCCCGCTTCTTCGGCAATTTGCGCCATCGAGACTTCGCCATAGCCATGCTTGGCGAAGAGCGCCAGGGCGGTGCGGGCCACGGAGTCGGGATCAATGGACTGCGGGCGCCCAGGCAGGTGCGTGGCAACGGAATCTCGGGTGTCAGGCATATCCCAATTATGGCCCATTGAGTTAAGACACAGTGTGTCATAACATGAAACTACCAATTCATCGGCAACCAGAAGGAACGGTTATGGGCATGGAAAACGCATGGCAGGAAAAGGTCACCGCAGAACGTTTTGCCGGCAAGACAGTGGTGGTCACTGGCGCCGGTTCGGGCATCGGCAAGGCCACCGCGCTGCGCGTGGCCAAGGAAGGCGGCAAGGTGATCGCCGCGGACATCAGCCGCGAACGGCTCGATGAGCTTGTTGCCGAGAACCCGGATCTGGACGTTGCCGTTGTGGCCGGCGACATCACCGACCAAGCGGTAGTGGACCAGGTAGTGGCAGCTGGCGAGGGGCGGATCGATGCGCTGGCCAACGTCGCCGGCATTATGGACAAGTTCGAGCCGATCCACGAGATCGAGGACTCGACCTGGGAACGGGTCATGAATGTGAACGTCAATTCCGTTCTGAAGCTGACCCGTTCGGTGGTCCCGCTGATGCTCGAGGCCGGCCAGGGCAACGTGGTCAATGTGGCTTCGGAAGCTGGCCTGCGCGGCTCGGCCGCCGGCGTCGCATACACGGCCTCGAAGCACGCGGTCATCGGCATGACCAAGAACTCGGCTGTCATGTACGGCAAGAAGGGGCTGCGTTTCAACGCAGTGGCTCCGGGTGCGGTGCAGACCAATATCGAGGCTCCAATGGCCTCCGAATTTGCCCAGCAGGTAATCCCTCCGCTGATGGGCATCATTCCGGGCATGGCTACCGCAAGCCAGCTCGCCGCCTCGATCACCTTCCTGCTCAGCGAGGACAGCACCAACATCAACGGCGTGGTCCTGGCTTCAGATACCGGCTGGAGCGCCATCTAGCAAGGCCTGCCTGGAGACGAGTTTCCCTGCCAGCAGGTGGAACGGCCATCGGCCGGGGTGCACTGGAAAGCTCCAGTGCACCCCGGCCGATTAGCTCTCAAGGTCCCCGCAGTTTTCCGTGCGGCAACCGCCTGACTCAGCTGCGCGCTTCTGCGCGTTCCTCATCGGGGTAGCTTTTTTGCGTGGCCGCAGCTGCTTCGGCTTCGGTTGCCGGGCTCATATCGAACTTGAGCAGGGCCTCCGGGGTGGGGCCACCGCCGAACTTCGGTGAAGGCTGGCCGCCGTTGGCTACGCGTTCGGCCTCCATGGCTTCCCATTCCTCATCGCGTCCGAGCATGCGGGCCGAGTCCTCATTGGTGATTTCCCCGGCGAAGGCGCGCTTCATTGCCTCGCGGTCGAACTGCCCTTCCCATTTGGCGACCACGAAGGTGGCCACGCAGTTGCCCAGCAGGTTCACGGCAACGCGCATCGAATCCATGATGCGGTCCGCGCCCAGCAACAGGGCCACGCCGGCCACCGGGAAGATGCCCAGGGCGGCTGCCGTCGCCGATAGGGCCAAGAACGAGGATCCAGGGACGCCGGCCATGCCCTTGGAAGTCAGCAGCAGGATGCCCAGGGCGGCAAGCTGCTGGCCAAAGCTGAGATTGTGGCCGAACGCCTGGGCCAGGAACAGCAGCGAGATGGACAAGTAGATGGCCGCACCGTCGAGGTTGAAGGAATATCCGGTCGGGACCACCAAGCCGGTGGTGGCGCGGGAGCATCCGGCGTTGGTCAGCTTGGTCATGATGCGAGGCATCACCGACTCGGTTGATGCGGTGCCCAGGGCCAGCAGGAATTCCTCGCGGGTGTACTTGATGAATTGCCACAGCGGAACCCGGGCAAATCCCCAGGCGATCAGGAAGAGGATGCCGATGAACAGCAGGGCCGCGGCGTAGCAGGCGAGAATTAATTTCGCATAGGTGCCCAGTGTCTCGATGCCGTATTGGCCGATGATGAAGCCCATGGCGCCGAAGGCACCCAGGGGTGCGACCCGCATGACCCAGCTCATGACCTTGAAGATCAGCTCCAGGACGTTCTCGAACACCGCGAGCAGTGGTGCGCAGCGTTCCTGGCCGACCACCACGATGGCTGCGCCGAAGAAGACCGAGAAGAACAACACCTGCAGCAAGTTATTATCCGCGAAGGCGCCGATGACGCTGACCGGGATGATTCCCAGGATGAAGTCGGCGGCCCCCTTGGCCTCTCCGGATTTCTCTTCGATGGCCCCGGCGTCGAGGGATGACGGGTCGATGTTCAACCCGGCGCCTGGCTGGAAGAGGTTGGCAATGATCAGGCCGAAGACCAGGGCGAAGAGTGTGGCGCAGGTGAAGTAGACCAATGCCTTGACGCCAACGCGTCCCACTGCCTTGACATCGCCCACCGCCGCAATGCCGGTGACAATCACCAGGAAGATCAGCGGGGCGATGATCATCTTGATCAGCATGATGAATCCGTCGCCCAGCGGGCGCAACTCGGATCCGACCTTCGGCAGGAAGTGGCCGATCAAGACGCCGGCGACGATTGCGACGCCAAGCTGGAAGAACAGGGAAGTGTAGAAAGGTTTCTTGGGGGTTGGCTCAGCGACCCGGAAGTCGTCTGCGGATTTGATTTTCATGGCTGCTCCTGAGGATGGACTCGCTCCGAGGTATGTGCCCGTGGCTTGGATGGTGTCAACTGTAAGGCACGTCACAATATTCCGCAATGAAAAAAGATAATTTCGTTATGCGGAATGGATTCCTTCTGGATTATGGAATTAATCCGTGTTTGATAGGCATTTATCTGGCTCCGAGTACCGCTGTGCCGATGGCGGCAGCGTTGGGCGTGTCACGCGCCATCGGGGGCTCGTGCTGTGCCGCGCGGGGCCGGCGAGGAATGAACCCGGGGGTACCGCTGTTCTTGATGCAGGGATCCCGGTTATTGCGCGTCGGGCAATCGGGCTGTGTCGCCCGGGCTGGCCGCCGTAAGCTGACCCTACCTGGAAGTCGCGGATGGCTTACTGGGATCATGGACAAAGGTGGAACCCACCGATTACTTCCAGCAGGATTGAGAGCACTCACTTATGAGCATGGAAAGCGCCGCCTGGCATTCGCTATGGAAGCTGTCAGGAGACAAGGGCAAGGCCTACGCTCCAACCACGCCTAAGCGAGTGCTGAAGTTCGCAGCCAGCTACAAGTCCCGGCTGCTGGTCTTCGTCGTCTTCTCCATCTTCGCCGCAGTCCTGGCCGTGATCACCCCGGTGCTCGCTGGACGGGTGGTCGACGAAGTCGTCGCGCAATCCGGGGTGCGGACGATCATCAACTTGGCTCTGGTCATGGCGGGGATCGCGATCCTGGATGCGGTGGTGTCCGTAGTGGTCCGCTGGTTCTCCTCGCGCTTGGGCGAGGGCATCATCTATGACCTGCGCACCGCAGTCTTCGACCATGTGCAGAAGATGCCGGTGGCATTCTTCTCGCGCACCAGGACCGGTGCGCTGGTCAGCCGCTTGAACAATGATGTCATCGGCGCGCAATCCGCCTTCGCCGGAACCCTTTCCGGGCTGGTCTCCAATACCGTGGCGCTGGTGCTCACCGCTGCGGTCATGTTCACCACCTCGTGGCAGGTCACGCTGATCGCTCTGGTGCTGCTGCCGATTTTCCTCTTGCCCGCCCGCCATTTCGGCAGGTCCGTGGCCCTGCTGCGCCGTGAATCCGCGGACCTGAACGCGACCATGGGCAACCAGATGACCGAGCGCTTCTCCGCCCCCGGCGCCACCTTGATCAAGCTTTTCGGCCGTCCCAAGGACGAGTCCGAGCAGTTCGCGCTGCGTGCCGGCAAGGTGCGGGATATCGGCGTCAAGATGGCCATGCGCCAGTTCTACTTCGTCGCCGCGCTGACCCTGGTTGCGGCCCTGGCCCTCGCCCTGGTCTACGGTCTGGGCGGCATGTACGCGGTGCGCGGTGATCTGGCCGCCGGCGACGTGGTGGTCCTGGGCATGCTGCTCACCCGCCTCTACACGCCGCTGACCGCACTGGCCAACGCGCGCGTGGAAATCACCAGCGCGCTGGTCAGCTTCGACCGCGTCTTCGAGGTGCTGGACTTGGAGCCGCTGATTGCCGATGCCCCGAACGCCCGCCGACTCGAGGCCGGGGCGGTGCCGGTGAGATTCAACCACGTGAGTTTCTCCTACCCGAGCGCCGACAAGGTCTCGCTGGCTTCGCTGGAAGAAGTAGCCATCCTGGACACCCGCGGCGGCGAAGAGGTCCTGCATGATATCGACTTCGAGATCCCCGCGGGCCAAACCTACGCGCTGGTCGGCTCCTCGGGTGCGGGCAAGTCCACCATCGCCTCGCTGCTGGCGCGCCTGTACGACGTGGATTCGGGCAGTGTTGAACTGGCCGGCGAGGATATCCGCCAGCTTGAGCTCGATTCGCTGCGTTCGACGGTGTCCATGGTGACCCAGGACGGGCACCTCTTCCACGAGAGCATCCGCTCCAACCTGACGCTGGCCCGGCCCGAAGCGACCGAAAAGCAGATCTGGGAGGCGCTGGAGCGTGCCCGGCTGAAGCCGGTGATCGCTTCCTTGCCCGATGGCCTGGATACCGTGGTGGGCGAGCGGGGCTACCGGCTTTCCGGTGGCGAACGCCAGCGCATGACCATTGCCCGTCTGCTGCTGGCAGCACCCCAGGTAGTCATCCTGGATGAGGCGACGGCGGCCCTGGACTCGTCGAATGAAGCGGCGGTGCAGGCGGCGCTGGGCGAGGCGCTGGCAGACCGCACGGCGCTGATCATTGCCCACCGCCTGTCGACCATCCGCTCGGCGGACCAGATCCTGGTCGTGGAGGGCGGGCGCATCGTCGAGCGCGGAACCCACAGCGAGCTGCTGGCCTTCGGCGGGCGCTATAGCGAGCTGCACGAAACCCAGTTCGCGCAGTAGCACGCCTGTTCGCCGGCTCCATAGGTGTTCCGGCAGCAGCGCGAACTGAGATGCCCGCCTGGGCGGTCGATGCCATCGACTGCCCAGGCGGGCATCTTTGCTTGCGTGCCGGAATCGCCAAGCGCGGCTAGTCCGCCGCGGCCACCAGCTGGCGTCCCAGCTCGCGGGCCGCCTCCTGCAATACCGGCACCGCGCTGTCGATGAAGGCCTCGTCAACGCGGGTCACCGGCCCGGAAACCGAGATGGCCATCGGCGTTGGCGCGCCCGGTACTGGCACGGCGATGCAGCGAACCCCTAGTTCCTGCTCTTCCTCGTCGATGGCGTAGCCGCGTTCGCGGGTGGCCTCGACATCGGTGAACAGCTTGCCCAGGGTGGTGATGGTGTTCGCGGTCTTCGGGGGCATGCCCGCCTGCGAGACCAAACGCTGCACGCGCTCGTCATCCAGCACCGAGAGCACGGCCTTGCCGACCCCGGAATTGTGCAGCATGGCGCGGCGTCCGACTTCGGTGATCATGCGCATCGAGTGGGCTGACTGCACCTGGGCAATGTAGGTGACCATGTCTCCGTCGAGCACCGCGATATTCGCCGATTCGCCCAGCTTCGCGACCAGATCCTTCAGCGCAGGGGAGGCCAAGGCGCCCAGCTGGCGGTTGGCTACCTCGCCCAGCCGGATCAGCCGCGGGCCCAGTGAATAGCGGCGGTTGGGCAGCTGGCGCACGTAGCCCACTCCGACCAGGGTGCGCAGCAGGCGGTGGATGGTCGGCAATGGCAGGGGAGTATCGGCGGCAAGCTCGCTGAGCGCGGCTTCTCCGCCGGCACGGGCGATGACTTCCAGGAGCTCGAAAGCACGTTCGACGGACTGGACGCCGCCGGTGGTGGACTTGCTGGAAGTCTGCGTCATCTTTGCTCCTAATAAAGGCACTGGTTTCGGAAGAGGGCTACGCATTACTTCTACGATGCGAAATCCTAGTCCCAAGAATAGCGCAGAATCAGGCTTTTCTTCCACGATCCGATATTAACTCGGCAAAAATCGTGCCGGGCGCCACAAAACACTCTTGCATTTTCATTTTGAGGATAATAGTATCCACTATACGGAAACTTTTACAGGAGGATCAGATGGCAGCACCAAGCCCGGGATATTCACTCACGCTTCGCGTCCAGACACCTGCGTCGATTACCGCGACCAGCGAGCTGGCCGGCGCGGTCGGTTCGGCCGGCGCGCACATCACCGCCCTGGATGTCACCGAGTCCAACCACACCCACATGGTGGTGGACGTTTCCTGCAACACCACCGACGTGGCCCACGGCGAGACCGTGCGCGCGGCGCTGGATAGCCTCGATGGCGTGAGCGTGCGCAACGTCTCGGACCGCACCTTCCTGATGCACCTTGGCGGCAAGCTCTCGGTGACCCCCAAGGTCGCCCTGCGCAACCGCGATGACCTCTCCCGCGCCTACACCCCGGGTGTCGCCCGCGTCTGCATGGCCATCGCCGAGAACCCTGCCGATGCGCGCAACCTGACGGTCAAGCGCAACACCATCGCCGTGGTCACCGACGGCTCGGCCGTGCTGGGGCTGGGCAATATCGGCCCGGCTGCAGCCCTGCCGGTCATGGAAGGCAAGGCGGCGCTGTTCAAGCAGTTCGCCGATGTCGATGCCTGGCCGGTCTGCCTGGACACCCAGGACACCGAGGAGATCATCATGATCGTCAAGGCCCTGGCACCGGTCTACGGCGGGGTGAACCTCGAAGACATCGCCGCCCCGCGCTGCTTCGAAATCGAGGCCCGGCTGCGCGAAGAACTGGACATCCCGGTCTTCCACGACGACCAGCACGGCACCGCAATTGTCACCCTGGCCGCGCTGCTCAACGCGGTGAAGGTCGTGGACAAGAAGATCGAGGACCTGCGCATCGTGGTCTCCGGGGTCGGCGCGGCCGGCAACGCGATCATCCAGCTGCTCATGGCCCGCGGCGCGCAGAACATCATCGCCTGCGGACGCAATGGCGCGATCACCCGCAACGAAGCCTACGCCGATGCGCACCGCACCTGGCTGGCGGAAAACACCAATCCGCAGAACTTCACCGGCACCCTGAAGGAAGCCATCGCCGGCGCGGATGTCTTCATCGGCGTCTCGGCCCCGAACGTGCTGGACGAAGCCGATATCGCCGCCATGAACGAGCGCGCCATCGTCTTCGCCATGGCCAACCCGGATCCCGAGGTGGACCCGGAACTGGCCGGCCGCCACGCGGCGGTGGTCGCCACCGGGCGCAGCGACTTCCCCAACCAGATCAACAACGTCCTGGCATTCCCAGGTTTCTTCCGCGGGCTGCTGGATGCAGGCGTCACCGAGATCACCGACGCCATGCTCTTGGCCGCCGCGGACGCCATTGCCGCGCGGGTCAGCGAATCAGAGCTGAACCCCGGATTCATCATCCCGTCGGTATTCGACCCACAGGTCGCCTCCGATGTGGCCATGGCAGTGCAGGACGCAGCCGCCGCCAAGTAGGCGCTGCGCAGCAAGACCTTAGGGTGCATGTCAACGCACCCTTCATTGGAACAGAGCACAAGAAGTTAAGGAACAACCCATGAGTATTGAAATCACCAGCATCCCCGACGCCGCCGATGCCCAGCAGATCCTCTCGGGCGAAGCGCTGGCCTTCATCGAGAAGCTGCACCAGAAGTTCGCTGGCACCCGCGATCAGCTGCTGGCCGCACGCGGCGTGCGCCGCCAGCAGTTCTCCGATGCCAAGTCCATCGACTTCGATCCGCAGACCGAATCCGTGCGCACCGGCGACTGGAAGGTCGCCGAAGCCCCAGAGGCGCTGCGCGACCGCCGCGTGGAGATCACCGGCCCGGCCTCCCCGGCCAAGATGGCCATCAACGCGCTGAACTCCGGCGCCAAGGTCTGGCTGGCCGACCTGGAAGATGCTTCCACTCCGAGCTGGTTCAATGTCATCGATGCGATCTCCAATCTCTCGGCCGCCGCCCGGGGCACCTTGGCCTTCACCGATGCGAAAACCGGCAAGTCCTACGCGCTGCGCACCGACGCCCCGCGCGCGGTCGTGGTGGTCCGCCCCCGCGGCTGGCACCTGCCGGAGAACAATGTGCTCATCGACGGCAATCCGGCGGTCGGTGCACTGGTCGACTTCGGCCTGCACTTCTTCCACAATGCCAAGGTGCTCGCCGAATCGGGGCAGGGCCCGTTCTACTACCTGCCGAAGATGGAGCACTACCTGGAATCGCGCCTGTGGAACGAGGTCTTCACCTTCGCCCAGGCCGAGCTGGGCATCGCCCACGGAACCGTGCGCGCCACCATGCTCATCGAGACCATCCCGGCCGCCTTCCAGATGGAGGAATTCCTCTACGAGCTGCGCGAGCACGCCTCTGGCCTGAACGCGGGCCGCTGGGACTACCTGTTCTCCATCATCAAGACCTTCCGCGAAGCCGGCGAAGCGTTCATCATGCCCGACCGCTCGGCCGTATCGATGACCGCGCCGATGATGCGCGCCTACACCGAGCTGCTGGTCAAGACCTGCCACAAGCGCGGGGCTTTCGCCATGGGCGGCATGGCGGCGTTCATCCCGAACCGCCGCGAACCAGAAGTTACCGCCGCCGCCTTCGACAAGGTCCGCGAGGACAAGTCCCGTGAGGCCAACGACGGATTCGACGGATCCTGGGTCGCCCACCCTGACCTGGTTGAGCTGTGCAAGGAGATTTTCGACGCGAAGCTCGGCGAGAAGCCGAACCAGATCGGCCGCCAGCGCCCGGAGGTCGAGGTCACCGCGGCCCAGCTGCTGGACGTGGCCAGCGCTCCTGGCGATGTCACCGAGGCCGGCGTGCGCGCCAACCTCTACGTGGCCGTGAACTACGTGGCCGTGTGGCTCTCGGGCAACGGCGCGGTCGCCATCCACAACCTGATGGAAGACGCCGCCACCGCGGAGATCTCGCGCTCGCAGATCTGGCAGCAGATCCGCAACCAGGTGGTCGCCGCCGACACCGGCAACACCATCACCGCCGAACTGGTTGCTGGCATTCTCGCCGAAGAGGTTGAACGCCTGCGCGCGGAGGTCGACAATGAAGAGCACTTCAACGCCTACTACCAGCCGGCAGCGGAACTGATCGCGAAACTGACCAGCGGCAAGGACGAGGATTTCGCGGACTTCCTCACCACCCCAGCCTACGAACTCTTGGAAAAGGAATACGTGACCAAGCCATGAGCAACACCTTCGATGAGTCCACGCTTGCCAGCGTAGAAGCAAAGCTGGCCGCCACCGACCGGCTGCTGGAAACCTCCTACCCGGGGGATACCGGAGCCCGCCAGCCGATCCATACCGTGTACGTCCCCGGGGACAAGTACACCGTGGACCTCCCAGAACGTTGGGGCCACAACGCAGTAGCCACTGCCGGAGGACTGATTGGCCTATCCGCCTTGGCGGCCAAGCTCAAGCTGGCCGAACCAGAGCGCTTGGCGGAACTGGTTGGCGCGAAGCTGGCAAGCGAACCCATCGAAGATCTGCGCCTCGATTTCGAGGACGGCTACGGCAACCGCACGGATGCCGAGGAGGACGCCGCAGTGCTTGCCGCGGCCGACTCGGTATCCGCCGCGGTGGCCGCCGGCAAAGCCCCGGCCTGCATCGGCATCCGCTTCAAATGCTTCGAAGCACCCACCCGGGCCCGCGGGATCCGCACCCTGGACCTGTTCATCACCCGGCTTCTGGCCAACGGTCCGCTGCCCGAGGGCCTGCGCCTGACCCTGCCCAAGGTGACCACCGTGGCCCAGGTCGAGTCCATGGTCTACCTGGCCGAGAAGCTGGAAGAAGCCCACGGGCTGGAAGCCGGACGCATCCGCTTCGAAGTGCAGGTGGAAACCCCGCAGGTCATCCTGGCCGCCAACGGAACCCATCCGGTGGCCCAGCTGATCGCCTCGGGCAAGGGCCGGGTATCCTCGCTGCACTACGGAACCTACGACTACTCCGCGTCGCTGGGCGTGGCCGCCGGATACCAGTCCATGGAGCACCCGGTAGCGGACTTCGCCAAGGACGTCATGCAGGTGGCCGTAGCCGGCACCGGGGTGGAACTGTCCGACGGCTCCACCAACATCATCCCGGCCGGCGACCCGGAGAACATTGCGGCCGCCTGGGAACTGCACGCCCGCCTGGTCTCCCGCCACCTGTCCCGCGGCATCTACCAGGGCTGGGACATGCACGAGAATCAGCTGGTCACCCGTTACCTGGCCACCTTCGCCTTCTTCCGCGAAGGCCTGCAGGCAGCCGGAACCCGGTTGCGCAACTACGTCCACCAGATCAACTCGGCCATCATGGACGAGCCGGCCACCGCACGGGCCCTGGCCCGCTACATCCACCGCGGGGTGGCCTGCGGTGCGGTCAGCGCCGACGAGGTCACCGAACTAGCCCAGATCACCCTGCCCGAACTCGAGGCGATCGCCTTGAACCGCTCCCACGCCTAAGGACAACACCATGACTGTTCCAGCCATCCAGAACTCCTCGTCGTACTACTCGGACTTCGGCGGCCACCCGCCGCAGAGCGATCTGCTCACCGACCGGGCCATCGTCACCGAGGCCTATACCGTGATCCCCAAGGGCGTGCTGCGCGACATCGTCACCAGCGTCTTCCCCGAGTGGACCAACACCCGTGCCTGGGTGCTCAACCGCCCGGTCGCCGGCGGGGCCACCACCTTCTCCCAAGCCATCGTGGAAGTTGCCCCGGGCGGCGGCGCCACCAAGCCGGAGCCGCAGGCCCAGGTGCAGGGATTCATCTTCGTGCTCACCGGGCAGCTGACCCTTCTCATCGAGGGCACCGAACATGTGCTGGTGGACGGCGGCTTCGCCTACCTGCCAGCCGGCGCTACGTGGTCCGCCCGCAATGACGGCACCGAGACCACCAGCTTCCACTGGCTGCGCAAGCGCTACGAAGTGCTTGAAGGCGTCGCCGCACCGGCTCCCGTGGTGGGCAATGAGCGCGACATCGAACCTGGCCCGATGCCGGGCACCGATGGCAAGTGGCGCACCACCCGCATGCTCGATCCCAACGACGTGGCCTTCGACTTCGGCGTGAATATCGTGACCTTCGAACCGGGCGCATCCATCCCGTTCGCCGAAACCCACGTCATGGAGCATGGCCTGTACGTGCTTGAAGGCAAGGGCGTGTACCGGATGAATGGCGACTGGGTCGAGGTCGAAGCCGGGGACTACATGTCACTGCGCGCCTTCTGCCCGCAGGCTTGCTACGCCGGCGGCCCGGAGAACTTCCGGTACCTGCTCTACAAGGACCAGAACCGCCAGATCGCGTTGTAAGCGTTCATTTCCAGAGACTGCCGGGGCCGCACCCCGCGCTGACCCGCCGGCCATCGGCGCACCGTGTCCATTTCATGTTCCAGTGATGTTTCTTTTGCTCGGACATGGTGGGCTGACGGCAGGGTCGCGCGGGATGCGGCCTTCGGTTTTGGCGACCCGGGGCTGTTTCGTGAAGATCCAAGGATCACTTGGAACCGCTCATCGAAACCATCGGCAATACCGGGCGTCATCCCGGCAATCGCGGGGAGCACGGAATCGTCCAACGTTGGACGGGTTGGAATTGGGACTCATCACTGGAGTCGCGGGCAGCACTTGAGTTATTTCCGAAGGCTTGGCCTGTTTGGGACGTGCCCCTATGCACCGGGCGCGAACTGGATGCGAACGCGGCTCGATGTTGCAGGTCGAGACGGGGCAGCGGATGCCCTCGTTGCCAACTCGCAGGCATCAGTGCCGCAGCAGCTAGAACTCTTCAGCGTCAACCTTGGCCGGAGCATCTGCTGCATCGCTGCTCAAAATCAACCGCCGTTCCAAACGGGTGAGATTTCCCGGCGAAGGATCAAGTCGTGCTGGTTCCAAGGCGGCCGCTAATGCCGCGCCAACCGCTTCCTCGTCCAAGTTCATTCCCACGGCGACCAGCGCGTCATTGGCCGGATCGCTGTGGGCCGCTGCTTTCGCGAAATGGATCTGCCGCCCGACCATGTTGACCAGGAAGCGCTGCGCGCCGCGATCGGTGCGCAGCTTCACATGCCCCTTGAGCCGGTAGGCCGCAGCAGGCGGGTGCTCCAGCAGGTCCAAGATGGCACCCGGATCCGCGGCCTCGGGGCAGCGCACCGTCACCGCGTTGGCGTGCGAAGCATGCTCGTGGTCGTGGTGCGGGCGGGAGGCAGCCGCCAACGGCAACTCGTCGATCGGGTCTTCGTTCAGGGCGATGTCGAAGACCAGCTCGGGGTCTATGGCGGCGTGCGACGCCGGGATGATGGCAACGTGCGGGTTGATTTCGCGGATCCGTCCGCTGATCCTGGCCAGGACCGCGTCGCGGTGTTCCGGGGCAATGCGGTCCAGCTTGTTGACCACCGCCATGCTGGTGGCGCTGAAGCGGGCCGGGGCCATCGCCGCGGTATCCACGGTGTGCTCATGCTCCACCGCGTCGATCACGTCGATGATGCCGCCGAAGCGTACCCCGTGGGCCTTGCCGAAACGCAGCAGCCGATCCACGTTCAGCGGGTCGGCCGCGCCGCTGGCCTCCACGATGATGGCATCCAGGCGCAGCTTCGGCTGGCCCAGCTTCTCCAGCAGCTCGTCCAGGCCGCTGCTATCGGACAGGCAGCAAACGCAGCCGCCGGCAATGGATTCGGCCGCATCGATCTGGCCGGTGATCAGCCCGGTATCCACGTTGACCTTGCCGATGTCGTTGATGATGACCCCGACGCGGGTACCCGGGCGGGTCAGCAAGCGGTTGAGCAGGCTGGTCTTGCCTGCACCCAGATATCCGGTGAGCACGATGACAGGGATCAATGCCGGCTCCTTTTCACTTCGACAAGCGGGCCGAATCCATTCTCCTTGCAGGGCCAACCGTTGCCGCGTGCTGACACGCCTGCCAGAAGATGGTTACCAGGAAGGCAAAACCGGAATCGGGCCATCGGCCTCGATATGCCGGGCCTGGCCGCGGGCCAGCCATTCGATCAAGCCTTCGCGGTCCGAGCGCACCTTCAGCGCGCCATCGCCGATGACCCATTCGTCGCCCTCTTCGGTCACCAGCGTCATGCCCGGAGCGTTCTTCACGCGCATAGTCCGCACGGCGGCCTCGACGGCGTTCTCCTGGGAATCCGGATCGGCTTCCTCGATGGTCCACGCGGTATCCAGATCATGGTGGTGGATGACCACCTCTGAGATGCGCAGGGCCACGATGGAGGTCGCCGGAATGATCTTGCCGTGAAGGTCCACCTCTTCCACGGCCAGTTCGCCGCTGAGCCGTTCGCACTGCTCGGCGAAGTATGCGGCGGCGTCCTGGAACTTCTTGACCAGTTCCTCGCGCGGCAGGGCCGCCAGCTCGTCGATCTCCGCGTCGCGGGCCTCGCGCGAGGCGTAGAGCTCCTGCGGTTCTCCGCTGGTGGCCCAGTCGATGAGCTTGACCAGGCTCCGGCCGTTGGAGGCCAAGTGCGCAATGACCTGCGCCCGGCTCCAGCCTTCGCACAGCGAGGCGGCGGCCATTTCTTCGGTGGACAGGGTTTCGATCGTGGCCGACATCATCGCGGTTTCGCGGTTGAGTCGTGACAGGTCCGAGTGCAAACGAGCAGTATTGATCATGAAGTCACCCTACCAACGCGGGCGCTCCAGCAGTACGGGTTACGCCATAGATATCGAAAGCGACTCGATTCATATCCGCGCCGTGCGGGCCCTGGCGGTGCCTGGCTGCGACGGCAGGAAGCTGTCCAGCAGAACACGTGCCAGGCATGCTTCTTCAGGAACCAGCAGCCACGTAGCCTAGGGGGAGAAGCAAACGACCAGGAAAGCAGTCCGATGGCGAAGAAAAAGAAGAAGCAGAAGCCCAAGCAGGGGCATCCGGCACGCCTGCAAGAGGGCGTCGTCTCCCTGGACCGGGTGAAGGTGGGGCGCGGCCTGGACGCGCTCACGCCGCAGTTCGTACGCTGGTTCTCCGAGAACCGCGATGACCCAGAACTGGCCCTGATGGTCCTTGCCGCAGTGCGCGAAACCCTGGGCATCTACGCCGAAGTCGTCGGCCTGGACAAGGTTACCGATTTTGATCCGCCCAAACTGCTGGCAGTGCTCAGCTCGATGATTGAATTCGAAGAGGCCGAGAATCCCGATGCCGCCGATAATGGGCTGGGAACCATGATCTATATGGCCTGGGCGGATTACGTCGAGTTCTTGCGCGATGCCGGTCTGTGGGAGCGCGAGGCCGAAAGCCTGGAGTGGTTCCGGAAGTCGCTGGAAGCCCAGGATCCATTCGCCGGTGATGACGGCATCGATGAAAACGATGAAATTGACGAGATCATGGCATCTGACGAGGCCTCTCAAGCGGCCCTGGCTGAAATCGCCGCCATGCGGATCAGCAAGCTGGGCCGTGCCTTCTTGGCTTGGACCCTCACCGAGGGCAAGAATCTGTGGGCCAGCTTGCCGGCGTCTGAATTCTTGGAAACGGCCGCAATAGCGCTCGCCGACCAGCTGCCTCCGGAAGTCCACGAATCGCGCAGGGGCCTGATGGTTGCGGTCGTGCTCTCGGCACTGGAATCGGTCAGCGCCATCAAGCTGCCCGAACAGGGCAAGCCGGAGCGCGGCGTGACGTACGAAGACATCATGCAGCATGAAGACGCCGACTCCTTCGAGCCGAACTTCTACTTCATCCAGGCCTGCCTGGACTCGTTGCTGGAAAAGCCGGAAGGCGGCGATGACGCCAGCCTTGAAGCCTGGGGGCTGGCAGCGTTCTGGATCGTCGAGGGGATCGAAGGCAACCCGCATCGCGTGGCTGACCCGCGAGATGATCAATGGTCGCCAAAGGTATGGGAAACCGCGCATGTGCGCATGCATGAACTGCGCGTACTTGGCCTTATCGAAGATGGCGAAGCGTACTCGGTGCCCACTATCGTCCGCCTGGCGATTACCGACGTTGAACAGGACCTGCTCGATGAGGATGAATTCGACGACACTGATCTCGACGCGATGTTCGGGCCGGACGATGACGAGCCGAAACGTCTGAAGCGCGAAACACCGTATACCGGCAAGGTGCTGCAGCTGAAGCTGACCCTCAAGGACGCCAAGCCGCCGATCTGGCGTCGCGTGCTGGTGCCCATGGACCTGAACCTTGGCGACCTGCACGACATCATCCAAGCGAGCTTCGACTGGTACGACGGGCACCTGCACAGCTTCTACGAGGGTGGCTTCGGCGGCACTTCATATGGTCCAGAGATTGACGACATGGACTACCAGAAGAACGAAGCGGAAACCCTGGTTTCCTCGTTGCTGCAGAAGGAAAAAGACCGCCTGGATTACCTGTACGACTTCGGGGACAACTGGGAAGTGCGCATCGACGTCGAGAAGATCCTGGATGCCGATGGCGGCCAGCTGCCGCGATGCACCGGCGGCCGGCGCATGGCTCCGATGGAGGAC
This sequence comes from Arthrobacter sp. JUb115, assembly GCF_004365035.1. Lineage (NCBI taxonomy): Bacteria > Bacillati > Actinomycetota > Actinomycetes > Micrococcales > Micrococcaceae > Arthrobacter > Arthrobacter sp. JUb115. The sequence goes on from NZ_SOBS01000004.1 coordinate 261,616, forward strand.
AGCGGCGGGATCGGTGGCTGGGAAGCCAAGCTGGATATTCTCGATGATCCGACGGACCCGGAGTACGAGGAAGTGCAAGACTGGCTTTCGAACTTCGGTTACGAAGAGGAATACGAGATCGATCCGGCGTATTTCAACAAGGACGAAGTCAATGCCCACCTGGAGTTCGAGTTCTAGGCGGCTGATTCAAGCCAGTGAAAATGCCCGTGGGTTGCCAAACTTTCAAACTTGGCAACCCACGGGCATTTTTGGTTTTCGGCTGGTTGGCCCTCTGGCCTAGTCGTCGTCTAGCGCGGCTCCATGCGGCGTCGCTCCGCCTTCATCGGTCCAGTCCTGGCCAACTTCATCATTCAAAGCAGGGTCGGAAATGGTATCGGGCTCTTCGGCCTCTGCCTTGTGCAGTCGGGCTTCAGGGTTGTTCTCGCTCATAAATCCATCCCTCTCGTTGCTTGGAATGCCAACCTAGCAAGAACCGCTGGGCATCAGAAGCTGCAGAACCCGCTTTTCAGGAACCCCTAAGGTAAACGTCAGCGCGCTTGGCTCGGGGCCACAGTCGATGCACGGATAACGAGCTTGGGAGTGAAAACGAATTGCTCGCGGACCGCTTGATCGCCCGCTTCTGCTTCGCGCAGCAAGACGTCGACAGCGGTTCGCCCGATTTCTTCTGCTGGCTGGCGCACGGTGGTAATCGGGATGACGGCCGACTCGGCGAAGTCGATATTGTCGTATCCCACCAGAGCAATATCCTCGGGAACACTGAGTTCGCCGGACATCACCAGGGCCTGCAGTATGCCCAACGCGAGCAGGTCGTTGGCCGCAAAGATCCCGTCGGGGCGCTGTGCAGGATCCATGGCAAGAATACGCTCTCCGGCTGCCCGTCCTTCCAGCACAGTCAGGTTCTTGGTAGGCATGTGCTCCAGCACGGCATCCGGGGCTTGGGCCAATACCGATTGGGCTCCCGTTAATCGGTGCTGGACCTGTTCGATGCTCTGCGGTCCGCCGACGAAGGTGATCCGCTTTCTGCCAATGTCCAGCAGGTGCCGTACGGCAATTCTTCCGCCTTCCACATCGTCCACGGAGACCGATGAAAAGCTGCGGTCGCCACTTCCGCGGTCCACCAGCACCACTGGCGTGCCCGCTTCGCGGATCCGCCAGAGCCGGCTCAAGTCGCTGTGCAAGGGGGAGATGAGTACTCCGGCGACGCGTTGCTCTTCGAAGAGATCCAGCAGTTGCTGTTCGGTGCTCAGGGAATTGTCGCTGGCTCCCATCAGCACGGTGTAGCCGTTGTCCAAGGCACGATGCTGGGCGCCCTGGGTGACGTCCATGAAGAACGGGTTGCGTGCATCGAGGACGACGAGCCCGAAGCTCCGGCTGCGGCCGGCACGCAGTTGCCTGGCCGCATCGTTGCGGACAAAGCCGAGCTTCTCGATGGCTGCGGTGACCTTGGAAACGGTGTGTTCGGAAACAACCTGGGGCCGGTTGAGCACGTTGGAGACGGTGCCTACAGAAACGCCCGCCTCGGCGGCAACTTCCTTGACGCTGACGGCCACAGAGCTTTCCTGTTCTTCGGTGAGTTGTTCTTCTGCGAGTATAACTGGCGCACGGATGGGAACTGGAATCCCAACAGCTTTTTGAAAGGATTCAAAAGAATGCGGCATTCGATCGACCGACCGCTTGCAATTCAAGTGTGACCTGCTCTACACTCGAATTTCGAAGCGATTGAAACGATTCATTTTTGTGCAAAGCGAATCGGATCGCACAGTTTTGCCCACCCAGTTCCAGCGCTCCGGAAGAGTAGTACGATGCGAGTTTGCTTTCAATTGCAGGTCAATCCCGACCTGATCGACGAGTATGTGTCGCGCCACCGGGAAGTGTGGCCGCAGATGCTCCAAGCCATCGAAGAAGCCGGGCGTCGCAACTACTCACTCTTTCTGCGCGAGGACGGGTTGCTGATCGGCTATTACGAAACCGATGACGACAGCGCTGCCCAGGCCGCCTTGGACTCCGACCCGCGCACCGCAGCGTGGGAAGCGGAAATGAGCCGATTCTTCCTCAGCCTGGGCGGCCGGCCAGATCAGCAAGCGCCGCGTCTGCGCGAGGTCTTCAATCTCGAAAACCAGCTGGCCGCACTTGCCGCATCCCAGCAGTAGTAGCCCGCAGAATTACTAGAAATGGAGAGTTCCATGAGCTCGAAGCTGAGCCCTGAGCACCTGCAAATCCTTGACCGCCTTGCCATCGAAGTCCCTTCCTGGGCCTATGGAAATTCGGGCACCCGCTTCAAGGTCTATTCGACCCCCGGGACCCCGCGCGATCCCTTCGAAAAAATCGCCGATGCGGCTGAAGTCAACCGATTGACCGGACTGGCTCCCTCGGTGGCCCTGCACATTCCGTGGGACAAGGTCGAGGACTTCACCGTGCTGCGCGAGCATGCAGAAGGCCTGGGCGTCAGCCTCGGAACCATCAATTCGAATACCTTCCAGGATGACGATTACAAGTTCGGCGCCTTGACCCATGAGGATCCGAAGATCCGCCGCAAGGCAATCGACCACCACCTCGAATGCATCGACGTAATGGATGCCACCGGAAGCCAGGACCTGAAAATCTGGCTGGCAGAGGGCTCGAACTATCCAGGCCAAGCGGATATGCGCGGGCGCCAGGACCGGCTAGGCGATTCGCTGGCCGAAATATATGCGCGGCTTTCCGGAGACCAGCGCCTGGTGCTGGAGTACAAGTTCTTCGAACCGTCCTTCTACCACACCGACGTGCCCGACTGGGGAACGTCCTATGCCCAGGTTGCGGCCTTGGGGGATCGGGCCATGGTTTGCCTGGACACCGGGCACCATGCGCCAGGCACCAATATCGAGTTCATCGTGATGCAGCTGCTGCGGCTTGGCAAGCTCGGATCCTTCGACTTCAATTCCCGCTTCTACGCGGATGACGACTTGATCGTTGGCTCGGCAGACCCGTATCAGCTGTTCCGCATCATGGCCGAGGTGATCCGCGGTGGCGGACTGGACCAGGACACGCCTGTGGCCTTCATGCTCGATCAGTGCCACAACGTGGAGAACAAGATCCTGGGCCAGATCAGAAGCGTCCAGAACGTGCAGGAAATGACGGCCCGGGCGTTGCTGATCGACCGCGTAGCGCTGACTGAAGCACAGATTTCCGGTGATGTCCTGGCCGCCAACGAGATCTTCATGGATGCCTTCTACACCGACGTGCGGGCCGACCTGGAAGCATGGCGCGCAACGCGCGGCCTGCCAGCCGATCCGATGCAGGCCTTCCGCACCTCCGATTACCAGAGCCGAATCGAAGCATCGCGCGCTGGTGGCGTGCAAGCAGGATGGGGAGCCTGATCATGAACACCGCAGCAAAGAAGCGCGGCATCTCCGGGTGGAAAGCCACCATTGCCGTAGCCATGAGCAATTACATAGAAGCCGGAGCCATCATTGCGCTGGCCACCAGCCTCAGCCTGTGGCAGGGCGCGTTCGGATTCGACGACGCGCTGGTCGGTGTCATCGCTGCCGTGTCGGCCAACGCGTTCGGCGCGGCCCTGGGTGCACTGATCGGCGGACCGCTCTGCGACCGTCTGGGCCGCAAGTTCATCTATACCTACGACCTGATCGTGTTCATGGTCGGCGCCCTGATGATCACCTTCTCCTCCGGTACGAGCCTGCTGATCATCGGCGTGGTCCTCATGGGCATTGCCGTGGGCGCAGGCGTTCCAGCCTCCTGGACCTACATTGCCGAGGAGGCTCCGCAGGAATCGCGTGCTGCGCACGTGGGCACCGCTCAGCTGGCGTGGTCGATTGGCCCAGCCATCGGTTTCGCGCTGGCGATCCTGGTTGAGCCTTGGGGCGTGAACGGCTCCCGGGCAATCTTCTTCCATCTTTTCCTGATCGCCGCTGTCACTTGGTGGGTCCGCCGCGGATTGCCCGAGTCCAGGAGGTGGAAGGAGCAACGTGCCGCGGAAACGGCTGCTGGCGTGAAAGCCTCGTTCTTCTCCGGCATGCGCGGGCTGCTGGCCGACCGCCGCAACTGGAGCGCGCTCTTCTTCCTGCTCGGCGTCTATGGGCTATGGAATACCGTGGCAGGGCAGGCTGGCATTTTCCAGCCTCGCGTCTATGCTGCCGCTGGCGTTGAATCCGCTACCCAGCAGAACCTGCTCCAGGTGCTGGTCTGGGTGCTGACCGCCGCCGCAACCTATTTCGGATTCATGAAATACGGAGACCAGGTCTCGCGGCGTTGGCTCTACTTCGGTGGCGCCCTGCTGGGTGTTGCGGCCTGGACCGTGCTGATCTTCGCTCCTCCAGGTGCCTTCTCCCTGCTGTTCTACGCAGTGGCCTGGGGCATCTCGGCGGGTATCGGCGCGCAGGCTTTCTACGGGCTATGGACCGCGGAGCTCTTCGCCACGCGCTACCGCGCCAGTGCACAGGGCGTGCTGTTCATGCTTGCCCGGGTGCTTGTCGGCCTGCTCTCGTTGGTGTTCCCGGTACTGCTCACCAACCTGGGCTTGGAAAAGCTTGGCCTCCTGATCATCGGCCTGCTGGTCGTCGCGTTGCTGATCGGCACCATTTGGGCGCCGGAAACGCGAGGCAAGTCGCTGGAAGAGATCGAACTGGAGCGCTATGGATATGAAACCAGGGCCACCAAAGTCGACGCCTGAGAACCACTGCCCCCATGCACATTAACGAGTCGGAAGACAAGAACACCATGAGCAACACCATCGCGACACGCACCACCGCACAGGAACTGATTCAACGATCCAACCGGTTGGGTGCAGACAAGAAGAACACCAACTACGCCGGTGGAAACACCTCGGCCAAGGGCACCGCGAAAGACCCGGTCACCGGTGAGCAAATTGAGCTGCTCTGGGTCAAGGGATCGGGCGGGGACCTCGGCACGTTGACCGAAAAGGGGCTGTCGACCCTGCGCCTGGACCGCATGCGCTCGCTGGTGGACGCCTACCCGGGCGTGGAGCGCGAAGACGAGATGGTCGCGGCCTTCGATTACTGCCTGCACGGCAAGGGAGGCGCCGCGCCATCCATTGATACCGCAATGCATGGGCTGGTCAACGCAAACCACGTCGACCACTTGCACCCGGACTCCGGCATTGCCATTGCCACTGCCAAGGACGGCCGGGAGCTGACCGCAAGGATCTTCGGCGACAAGGTGGCTTGGGTTGACTGGCGCCGCCCCGGATTCCAGCTGGGACTGGATATTGCCGCGATCAAGGACGCCAATCCGCAAGCCGTGGGCTGCATCCTCGGCGGCCATGGCATCACCGCCTGGGGAGATACCTCCCAGGAATCCGAGTCCAACTCGCTGTGGATCATCGACACCGCCGCTGCCTACCTTGACGAGCACGGCGCACCGGAGCCCTTCGGTCCTGTGGTTCCCGGATTCGAGCCGCTGGACGAGGAGGAGCGCCGGACCCGCGCCGCCGCATTGGCCCCGAGCATCCGCGGCCTGGCCAGCACCGACAAGCCCATGGTGGGGCACTTCAGCGATGACCAGCGAGTCCTGGATTTCCTCTCGCGCCAGAAGCTGGCGCAGCTGGCGGCCCTGGGCACCAGCTGCCCGGACCACTTCCTGCGCACCAAGATCAAGCCGATGGTGCTGGATCTTCCCGCTACCGCAGGCGTATCGGAGCAGATCGCTCGCCTGGAAGAACTGCATGCGCAGTACCGTGCTGACTACCAGGCCTACTACGAGGCCCACAAGGACCTGGACTCTCCGGCGATGCGCGGGGCCGACCCGCTGATCGTGCTGGTCCCGGGCGTCGGCATGTTCTCCTATGGGGCGAATAAGCAGACCGCACGGGTCGCTGGCGAGTTCTACCTCAATGCCATCAACGTCATGCGCGGCGCCGAAGCGGTCTCCAGCTATACGCCGATTTCCGATGCCGAGAAGTTCCGCATTGAATACTGGGCGCTGGAGGAAGCCAAGCTGCAGCGCATGCCCAAGCCCAAATCCCATGCCGGGCGCATCGCCCTGGTCACCGGTGCCGCGTCGGGCATCGGCAAGGCCGTGGCGCAGCGGCTGGCAGCCGAGGGAGCCTGCGTGGTCATCGCAGACCTGGACCTGGACAAGGCGCAGGCCGCCGCGGCGGAGCTGGGTACAGCAGATGTGGCCGTTGGCGTCGCCGCCAACGTGGCCGATGCGCACGCCGTGCAACGTGCCATCGATGAGGCGGTGCTGGCATTTGGCGGATTGGACCTGGTGGTGAACAACGCGGGCCTCTCGCTTTCAAAGCCCTTGCTGGAAACCACCGAGGCCGACTGGGACCTGCAGCATGATGTGATGGCCAAGGGATCGTTCCTGGTTTCCAAGGCCGCGGCCAAGGTGCTGATCGAGCAGAAGCTCGGCGGCGATATCATCTACATTTCCTCCAAGAACTCGGTCTTCGCAGGTCCGAACAATATTGCCTACTCGGCCACGAAGGCCGACCAGGCGCATCAGGTGCGCTTGCTGGCCGTAGAATTGGGCGAGCATGGCGTGCGCGTGAACGGCATCAACCCCGATGGCGTAGTGCGCGGCTCCGGGATCTTCGCCTCCGGCTGGGGTGCCCAGCGTGCGGCGACCTATGGCGTGGCAGAGGAGGATCTGGGGCAGTTCTACGCAAACCGCACGATCCTGAAGCGCGAGGTCATCCCGGAGAACATTGCCGATGCCGTGTTCGTGCTGACCGGGCCGGAACTGACCCGGACCACCGGATTGCACATTCCGGTGGATTCCGGAGTGGCGGCAGCCTTCCTGCGATGAGCAAGCAAGCAGAGAGCGCGCCGGTCGCAGCTATCGACCTCGGCGCCACCAGCGGACGTGTCATGATCGGCCAGATGGTGGACGGGAAGCTCCAGCTCACTGCCGTCCACCGTTTCGCCAACGGACCGGTTCCGCTGTCGAGCCTGGAACCAGGGGCGCGGCAAGAAGCGCTGGCCTGGGATATCGATGAGCTCTGGGCGCAAATTCGCCACGGCCTCTCGCTGGCTTTCGCGCAGCGCGGGGATATCGCCAGCATCGGGGTGGACTCCTGGGCGGTGGACTATGCGTTGCTCAAGGACGGCAAGCGCCTGGGAGAAGTGCGGCATTACCGGGATCCGCGCAATGAGCGCGCGGTTGCTGCGCTGGAACAGAAATTCAGCCGGCGCGAGTTGTTTGCACGCAATGGGCTGCAATTCCTTCCGTTCAACACCGTGTACCAGTTGCAAGCCGAGAAGTTGGAAAACCGGTTGGCGAACGCCGAGGCGCTGCTGCTGGTTCCCGACTATTTCAACTGGATGCTCACAGGGCATCGGCGCAGCGAGTGGACGAACGCTTCCACTACCGGGTTGCTGAACCACAGCACCGGTACATGGGACGAGGATCTGGTTGCTGAACTGGGGCTTTCGGGAAAGCTCGCGCAGCTAGTGCACCCTGGCCAGCCGGTGGGCGCACTGCTGCCCGAGCTGGCTGCGGAATTCGGAGCCAGCCACGAAGTCCAGGTAGTGGCGGTCGCTTCCCATGACACGGCCAGCGCAGTGGTCGCGACCCCGCTCTCCAGCGGGCAATCCGCCTATATCTCTTGCGGAACGTGGGGATTGGTTGGTGTGGAGCTGGACCGCCCGGTACTCACCGAGCAAGCGCATCAAGCGGGATTCACCAACGAGCTGGGGCTGGATTCCAGTGTCCGGTTCCTGAAGAACGTCGCCGGAACCTTTCTGCTCAGCGAGTCGATCCGCCAATGGAACGACGACGCGGAAGCCGCCGGAAGGGAAGAAACCAGCTTGGAGCAGCTCCTTGCCGAGGCCGCGGAATTGCCTGTTCCGCAGGTGCTGATCGATCCTCAAAGCGAGCGGTTCCTGGCTCCTGGCCAGATGGCCCAGCGCATCTGCGATGCGGTGGAAGCCGCCGGCGGGCAGCGCCCGTGCTCACCTGCCGAAGTGATCAGGGTAGTCGTCGAGTCGCTGGCTCAGAGTTTCGCCCGCCAAGCTGCAGAAGCCGCGCGGTTGGGTGGATTCGAGCTGGAGAACATCCATATTGTCGGAGGCGGCTCGCAAGGCCAGCTGCTGTGCCAGCGCACTGCAGACCATGCGCGCGTGCCGGTCATTTCCGGACCCGTGGAATGCACCGCCCTGGGCAACGTGCTCGTGCAGTTGCAAGCGGCTATGCCTGCGGGCGGTGATGCATTGAACCTGCGCGACGTGGTGCGCGACTCGGTGCCGCTAGGCGCCTACTCCCCGTCGCAGGCCCTGAAGCTGGCCTAGATCCGTGTGGGATATCTAGGCCGTCGTTGACCCTCCAGCCCGATGGGGCTGGAGGGTCGAACTTTTTACACCTTGCGCTGCACGAATACCACGGCATCCTCCAGGGTCGCCGGATTGCCATCGGGACCGATGATGGTGCGTTCGCGGACCTCGGCGCACAGCACCTCCCACTGCGCCGGATCCAGAGCCAAAGCTTCCAGTTCCTCTTCGGGGCTGGGGAACACGGGCATCTGGTGATCGGGCTTGCTGGCGAAGGACGGCATCGATGCATGGGACAGGGCCAGCAGGTGGCCGCCGGGTGCGACCAGGGTCGCTGCCTTGCGCAGGAAGCTGGCGCGAGGGAATTCAAAGGGTGCCTGGAAGAAGCTCAAGGTCACCAGGTCGAAGGTTTCCCCGGTATTCCACGCAGCCAGATCCGAGGCGATGAAGCGGGTCTGCCCCGCGTCCAGGCCGTGCTTGGCCGCTTCTTCCTGCGCGCGCTTCACCGCGGTGGGCGAGATGTCGACTCCGGTAGCCTTCCAGCCGTGGGTGGCCAGCCACAGCGCATCGCCTCCCTCCCCGCAGCCGATATCCAGCGACGTGCCGGGGGCCAGCGGGGCGACAAGGTTCTCGATGACCTGGTTGACCTTGCCTGACCAGACCCGCTCGGACTGGCCGTAGTGGTTCTCCCAGAAGGCGACATCATCATGTTCTTTGGTGTGGTGTTCGTGGTGGTGGCTCATTTTCGTTGTTCCCCATTCGTCAGTAAGGCCGTTGTTATCGACCCTACTGACGATCGACCCCATGCGCGATCAGTTTTGCGCCAGAGGCAAGAATCGCTGCTCCTACCTTGCACTGACCTTGCCGAAGAGCCGGGCTATGGATGCGAGGATCATTGGCCGGCAGGCCAGCCAGGCGCCGGCGATTACGAGCAGCGAGAGCGCGAAGAAGAGCAGTCCGGTCCAGTTATCCGCGTACGCGGCTGGATCCGTGGAACCCTGGGCCGCGTACATGTGGTTCAGGTTGCGCAGCGCCCCGGTGGAGAACACCAGGATCACGTGCACGAGGATGAACACAGCGAAGTACAGCATGGTTGGGAAGTGCAGCGCGCGGGCAACCTCGATCGGGTACTTCGCGGTCAGTGCTGGCATGTTCTTCGGCCAGAAGGCGCTGAGCCGGAAGCCGGTGATCGCCGCGACCGGGGCCGCGATGAACACGGTGGTGAAGTAGGCCAGCTGCTGCAGCGAGTTGTAGTTCACCCAGCCGTTTTCGGTGGGCCAATCCAGCGTCAGGTACTGCAAGGCCGCCGAAATCGCGTTGGGGAAGATCTCCCAAGACGTCGGGACGATGCGCATCCAGTGGCCTGTGGCGAACAGCAGCACGAGGAACACCAGGCCATTGATGATCCACAGCAGGTCAAGACCCTGATGCAGCCAGAGGTTGATGCTCACCTTCGGGCTGCGCTTCGACGACCAATAGGCAGGCGGCTTCTTCTGGTGCCTGACCAGCATGCCAGAACGGATGATCAGGACCATCAGGAAGAAGTTGAAGAAGTGGTTCCATGCTAGCCAGCCAGGGAACCCGAGAGGTGCCGAGTCCGGCAGGTGGTACTCACCCGGGTAGCGTTCCATGAATGACTCCACGGCATCGATGCCGGCAATGCCGCGGGCAACGAGCACCACGGCGGTGGCGATGCCCAAGGCGCAGAATGCGCCAAGGATTCCAGCCAGCACCCACTGCTTGGTCGTCAGCGGGCCATGCTTGGCCGCTTCTTTCTTGCTCTTCGCCGCTGCCTGGGGTGCCGGCTTGCTCGCGCGCCCGGCGGTCAGCGCGTTACTTGCCGCGGCTGCTGGCGCGGCAGGTTCCTGCGCACCCATGCGGGTACGGGCAGGAGCAGCCTGCACCTCGGCGGCCGCAGGCTCCGAGACCAGCGCGGCGCCGGATGCCTGGCCCACCGGATCCGCGGGTGCTGCCTCTGCCCTCGGCGGGATGGCCGGTGCGGCCTGGGCTTGGGCAGCTTCCGCAACCGGTGCCGGCGGGAGCGCAGGCGCTGGAGCCGCTGGAGCTGCGGCAACAACGGGAGCTGCCACGAATGAACTTGGCGGCCACGGTTCTGCACCGGCGGTGCGCGGCAGGCCACGGCGAACTGCTGGTGCCCCGGCACTGGAAACCGCTGTGGCCGGGGCGGTACCCGCGGTGGCAACTGGTTCGGGGGCCGCCGGCGCTGATTCAGCTACCGGTTCGGCAACCGGTTCGCCAACTAGCTCGGCAACCGGCTCGGGTGCTGGTGCAGCGGAAGCGTTCTGCGATGCGGCTGGAGCGTTCGCGGCGACCGGCGTTCCCGCAGGCGGCCACGGCCCGCCGCCGGCAACCCGTGGCAGGCCCTGGCGAAGAAGCCCGGCAACCGCGCCCTGATCTGCAACAGGTTCCGCGGCCGGTGCGCTGGCTCCGGAACTAGCAGATGCTTGGCCAGGCGTTGGTTCCGCAGGCACCGACGGGCCAACGGGCTGGTCGAGAACTGGTTCTGCAGCATCCTCGACCGCGCTAGGCCCTGCCGGGACCGCGGCGCCTGCAGCGGGAGCGAACAGCTCGGCTGGCGGCCAGGGATCGCCGCCGGCCACGCGCGGCAGCCCCTGGCGGATGGATTGGTTTGGTGCGTTCATGGCGATCAGGCCTTGCGTGCTTCCAAGGCGGAAATCAGCTGGGGCACGACCTTGAAGACATCCCCCACCACGCCGAAGTCGGCGATCTCGAAGATCGGCGCATCGGCATCCTTGTTGATGGCGATGATGGTCTTGGCGGTCTGCATGCCCGCCTTGTGCTGGATGGCTCCGGAAATGCCCAGTGCCACGTACAGCTGGGGAGAAACTGCCACGCCGGTCTGGCCCACCTGGGCGGCATGCTCGACGTATCCGGCATCCACCGCCGCACGCGACGCGCCCACGGCAGCACCCAAGGCATCGGCCAGCTGGTGCACCAGGTCGAACTGCTCCGCGCTGCCCAACCCACGGCCACCGGAGACCACGCGTGCCGCGGAACGCAGCTCGGGACGGGTGGATGCCGTTTCGGCCGTTCTCAGTTCCTTGACCTCGACCTCCGGCTTGCCGCTGGCGGCTACCTCCAGCGGGATCGCGCTCGCCGGTTGGGCCTGGGCACGCTCTTCGATGCTGCCCACGCGCACGGTGATCACCGGCGCGCCGAAGGTCGGGGCGCTGTGGGTCGAATACGCGCCGCCGTAGATCGAGTGGGCTGCGATGATTCCCTGGTCATCACGCGAAACACCGAGCGCATCGACGCTCAGCGCCAAGCGGTGGCGCACCGCGAAGCGTGCGGCCACTTCGCGCGAAGCCAGGGTATGCCCCAGCAGCACGGCTTGTGGCTGGATTTGCCCGAAGGCCTGCTGCAGCGCGTCAGCCATCGGCGCGGTCAGCACTGGAGAATCGACGGCGGCGGTGAGTACCTGCGCGGCGCCAGACTCGCTGGCTTGCGCCGCCAGTGAATCAAGGGATCCGGCCGGAGCGGCGAGAAGCGCTACCGGGGTGCCCACGGCAGAGGCGGCGCCGAGCAGTTCCGCGTGGTTCTTGGCCAGCGTTCCAGTGGCCGTGGTCTCGAGGAAAACAAGAATTGAATCAGAAGCAAAGGAAGTCATGGTTTTCTTTCCGCTCACACCAGGTTGTTCTTGACGAGGAATTCGGCCACTGCGTTACCGGCATCGCCGTCATCGGCAATGACAGTTCCGGCGGTGCGGGGCGGGCGCTGGGCCACCGAAACCATGATGGAACGCGCAGTATCCGCAGGCAGGGACTCGACGCCCAAATCGGCCAGGGACAGGGACTCGACCGGTTTCTTCTTCGCGGCCATAATGCCCTTGAAATTCGGGAAGCGGGCATCTGGCAATGCCTCGGTGATCGAAGCGACCGCTGGCAATGGAGCGCTGATCTGGGCGGCAGCGCCATCCAGCTCGCGCAATCCGCTGATCGCGCCGTCGGCAATTTCTACCGAGGACAACGAAGTCGCCGCCGGAAGATCAAGCAGGTCGGCCAGCATGACTGGGAGCATGCCCGCGGAGCCGTCGGTGGACATGTTGCCGGTGAGGACCAGATCGTAGCTGCCTCGGCGCAAAGCCGCCGCCAGGACCTGCGCGGTGAGGACCAGATCGGCGCCGAGAAGCTCCTCGTCGCTGATATGCACGGCGCTGGCAGCGCCCATGGCCAAGCCCCTGCGCAGGGTGGCTTGAGCTGAATCCGGGCCCATGGTCAGCACGGTGATTTCAGTTCCAGGGTTCGCATCAGCATGCTTCAGCGCAACTTCCAGGGTCCGCTCGCCGATTTCATCGAGCACCACTTCTGAAGCGGCACGGTCGGCCAGGCCGGTCTCCAGATCCAGCAGGCGGTCCTCTCCGGTATCTGGGACTTCTTTGATCAAAACCGCGATCTTCATTATTTTCTCCCTCTTATCGCAGTAGCATCTGCCAGGACAGCCGATGGCCGGAAATCACCAATGATCCGGGGCTTCGCGGACCACTGAAGCGGCCCCCGCCGAAACTACTAGGAAATCCAAGTTCATTAATAGGCCACGGCGCAGATTTTCTGCAGAGCTGAAAGCATTGTGTCGCAGGCTACGTCTGTCTTTGCTGTTCATCTTGTCGGATTCAGCGCCATTGGTCAATGAAAGTGGACAAGAAAACAGCAAGTGAGCACCTTGAACACCAAAGGTCCACGATCCGGCGGGGTCATCCGGGCATGCTTCCACGCAGGTGAGCCGCATCGCGCTATTCGCCCGGCTTCGGGCGGGCACCGTAGGCTTTAACCAGAGACCAATTTCGGAACCAAAGGACGGCTCATGGCCAGCAAAAAGCGTCAAGGCAAGAAGAACTCGGGCGCAGGAAATCCTGCCAAGGCGGCAGCGCGCGGCCGCAGCGTGTTCCTGATCCAGGCTGAACAGCAGATCAATGCGCTTCGCCAGGACTACACAACTTGGGTAGCGCAGCAGGTTCCTGCCTTTTCGCCTGAACAGGCGGCGCAGGCAGCGGGCATGCAGCTGGACGTCATCGGACAGATCGCCGGCCAGTACGCCGAGAACGCCCGCAGCTCGAACCTGTTCGACCTGGACATCGATGTCTTCGGCGAGACTCTGGCCGAGCACCTGGGCAACCTGCCGGAATCCTTGGCTCCGGAGCCGATCTTCACCACATGGCTGGAATACTTCAGCTTCATCGAGCAGCGCATGCTCTGGCAGGGCCCTGCGGAGAACCTCGAAGCCCTGCGCGAGATGCTGGAAGATACGCTCAATGGTTTTGCCGAGGGCGACGCGGAGCTATGCGGATTGCTGCGCGAAACCAGGTTGTTCAGCCAGGTCAAGGCCTATGCCCAGGCGGTGGCCGAAGGCGTGGACATGGAGGACTTCAGTGCAGCAGCCGAAGCGCCGCGCGCCAAGGTATTGACTGCCGTTGGCCTGGATGCCGAAACCTTCGACCCGGAAGGCCCGGCGCCACTAGCCTTCAACTACATCTGGAGCGCCGGCCGGATGTCCGTCGTGGAGTCGGAAGGATCGGTGCTGCGCACGGATCCGGACGCCTACGAATTGCTGGTTGCCGGCGAGGAAGCGGGCAGCGCGCAGCTGCTCTTCGAGATGGCTGTCGGTTGCGTCCAGGCGCACCTGAACCCGACCTTCGATGTCACCTTGCGGGATGAAGCCCATTACCTGGTGCTGCGCAACCTGCTGGTCACCGCATCCACCGGCCGCGAAGGGGACTTGGAGGGCCTGCGCCGCAACTGCGGCCCGAAGATCTACGATGCCGTGCTTCCAGAAGCCCGCACCGCCATGGATTCCTTGGTCGGCTACGGTCTGATTTCCAAGGACGGCGAGCGCTACAGCATCGACGAGCGCCTGGTTCCGGTCATCTCCGCCGGCATCTCAGAGGTCGAGGCCTTCTTCGAAGAAGCCGAATAAGGCAGGGGATGATACCCGCAGAGGCACCAGTCTGCGGGTATCATCCAACCTAGGAAGATATTCGCTAGTAGCAAGCAGGCAATCGCTAATGGGCAAAAAAATCAGTTGGCCAATGAGCTGGCTGGCTGCAGCCAGCGGGATCCTCTTTGCGGTGCTGCTGCTGATCGTGGATCCGCTGATCGCGGATGCCCCATGGTGGTCCGAACCCGACCTGTGGGTGCCCTTGGCGTTCCCGCTGCTTCCATGGCTGGCAGTTGCCGGCGTGATGGCATGGCTGGGAAGCGCAACCGAGCGCTGGCTGCACGCTCTGGTGTTCAGCTTCAGCGCCCTGGCCGCCGGGGTGATTCCCGGCCTTTTCTGGACGCTACTGCTCTTTGACGCTTTCCCGGATTCCGCCAGCCCGCAGCTTCCCATGGCCGTCTCGCTATTCTCGGGTGCGGTGGCAATTGTGCTGGGTGCAGTTGCAGGCGGGCGGGCAATTTTCAGGGGTTTCAGGAAGGCCCGGCTGGCCGCCGTGGCGAACTAGGCGGCGGAGCGAAGCCCCTGGAGGCTATCGAGCCTGGTCGTCCTGCCGCGAGGCAGCGATGGAGATCAGTTTCCGCAGCACCTCCAGGTCGATGTCCTCCAACTTTTTCACGTACACGCAACCGGCTCCCTCGGTGTATTTGCCCAGCTGCGGCAAGAGCTGGGCGCCCTCGGGAAGGTCCTTCAGCCCGTAGAGCGAGAGCTGGGCCTTGCGCGGCGAGAAACCGGTCTTGGGCCAGATGCCCGTGGTGCGCGCATTGGCAGGGGAGATGTAGGTGTAGCTTCCGTAGCCCACCATGCTCGGTCCCCACATCACCGGCTGCTCGCCGGTGGCTTCGCGGAAGATGCGGTCCAGTTCGTGGCCGTCAACCCGGCGCTTGGCCGGGGTTGCCGCCTCAATGAATTCCTCCACGCTGGCCTCAGTTGGAAGGGTCTTCTGACTTGTTGGCAAGTGATGCCTCCTCGGGTGCTCCAGGTGATTCGGCCTGGAAAATTGTCGACAGCTTGCGGTACTGGCTGGTGCCCATGGCCAGCAGCGCCACCACAATCATGATCAGCCCGCCGGCCAGGAATATCAAGGCGATGCCGCGCGCCTGGCCTTGCCCCACCAGCCAGCCGAATCGGTCGTCGCCCGCTGGCGAGCGCATGAAGGGGATGACCAGGTACTGGGCTATCGGCGCGATCAGGAAAGCGGTAATCGGCGCCGCGGCGGCTTCCATCATCTGGGCGAAGCCGAACACCCGGCCCTGGCGGCGGAAGGTGACCACCTTCTGGATCACCGTTTGCTCCGAGGCTTCCACCGCCGGGATCAGCATCATGTAGAGCCAGATGCCCAGCACATAGAGCCACGTCCATTCGCGGATGGTGAAGATCGCGCCGAGGAATCCCATGACGGCAACCAGCAGGAGCATGGTGCGGATCGGGTTGGCCCCCAGGCCGAACTTGGCGATGGCCAAGCCGCCGATGATGAAGCCGGTGGATGCCAGCCCGAAGGTGATGCCCCAGGCTTCGACCGGCATGATGGTCAGCCCGTAGGGATCCATCAGCGCCATGTAGGTGCCGCCGATGAAGTTGTTGAACATCGAGAAGATGATCAGCGCGAATAGGCCAGGGATGGCCATCACTGTAGTGAAGCCCAGGCGCAGGTCGCTGGTCTTGGTCCGCCCTTCCTCCTTTTCCGGTTCCTCCTCCGGGATGGAGATGCCCAAAAGGTGCAGCATCGTGACCACGACCATCACGATGGCAATGGCCAGCGTCCATCCCATCCCCAGCAGCCCGATGGACAGCCCGGAGAACACGCTGGTGATGATGAAGGCGATGCCCTGCACCGTGCCTACCAGTCCGTTGGCATTGGCATGGCGCTCGACCGGGATCAGCAAGGTGACCGTCGTGGACAGCGCGATGCCTCGCATCTGCTCCACGATCGCGCCGAACAGGATGACCAGGCAGAAGATCCAGAATTGCCATCCTCCGATATCCAGGATGTCCTTCGTGGGCAGCCAGAGGTAGATCAGCCCAGCCAGGGAAAAGGCCACAGCGGTGATCATCGCGGAGAAGACGAAGACCGATTTCTTGCGGTGGTTGTCCACGATCGTCCCGAAAACCATGGAGAACACGGAGATCAGCAGCATGAATGCGCCGCCGATGATGCCGGTGGCCATGACGTTCTCGGTCTCCAGGTACACCCAGAAGGTCAGCGCGAACCACAGGTAGCTGGTGGTGAGGTTCGCGACGGCGGTGTTGACCAGGATGTGCATGAAAGAGCGCTGGCCCTGCGGCGGAACTTCGGGGTTCTGGCCGTGGGCCGGCGGGAGATCAGGGGGTCCTTCATCGCGCATGGGCAAGCCTGCTTCGAAAAAGTGGCTGGAGGTCGTAGTAAAAGAATACGCCGATGCATTGATAGGCAACAGGTGTGAATTCAGACGATCGAAAACATAGTAGTCAGATGCCTAGCCCAAGCCTAGGCATAACCCTAGTGTGACCGCCCGCACTTTCTGCCAAAGTTGAATCCATGCAAACCGGCTGCAGCGGTTTCCCCTTTAAACGAGCATTGAATGGACGGAGCACACCACGCCATGACCGAGACCCTGAACGAGGTATCCAGCCTGCTGGATAACGCGCTGGTTGACAGCCCGGAAACCGGAGAGTTCCGCGCCAATCGAAATATCTTCACCGACGAAGAGATTTTCGAGATGGAAATGAAGCACATCTGGGAAGGCAACTGGGTGTATCTGGCCCACGAGTCCCAGATCCCGAACATCGGCGACTACTACACCACCAACATCGGCCGCCAGCCCATCATCATCTCGCGCAACAAGCAGGGCGAACTCAACGCGCTGATCAACGCCTGCAGCCACCGCGGAGCCATGCTCTGCCGGCGCAAGACCGATAACCGCACCACCTTCACCTGCCCGTTCCATGGCTGGACCTTCAACAACTCCGGCAAGCTGCTCAAGGTCAAGGATTCGCGGGGAGCTGGCTACCCGGAGCAGTTCAACAAGGACGGCTCCCACGATTTGACCAAGGTCGCCCGTTTCGAGAACTACCGCGGTTTCCTCTTCGGCTCGCTGAACGCCGATGTCCTGCCGCTGGAAGAGCACCTGGGCGAGGCCACGAAGATCATCGACATGATGGTTGACCAGTCCGAAGAAGGCCTGGAAGTGCTGCGTGGCGCCTCGACCTACACCTATGACGGCAACTGGAAGCTGCAAGCGGAGAACGGCGCCGACGGCTACCATGTCTCGGCCACCCACTGGAACTACGCCGCCACCCAGGCCCGCCGCGCCAACGGCGAATCCTCCAACGACACCAAGACCATGGACGCCGGCGGCTGGGACAAGCAGAAGGGCGGCTACTACTCCTTCGAGCACGGCCACCTGCTGCTGTGGACCGAATGGCTGGATCCGGCCAACCGCCCGCTGGCCGAGAAGCGCGACGAGCTGGTTGCCAAGTTCGGCGAAGCCAAGGCCGACTGGATGATCGGCATTTCGCGCAACCTGTGCCTGTACCCGAACGTGTACCTGATGGACCAGTTCGGCTCGCAGATCCGCGTCTTCCGGCCGATCTCCGTGGACAAGACCGAGGTGACCATCTACTGCTTCGCCCCGGTGGGCGAATCGGACACCGCGCGCGCGGCCCGCATCCGCCAGTACGAGGACTTCTTCAACGCCTCGGGCATGGCCACCCCGGATGACCTGGAAGAATTCCGCTCCTGCCAGAAGACCTACCTGGCCACCTCGGCGCAGTGGAATGACCTCTCGCGCGGCCAGGCCCACCAGATCACCGGCCCGGATGAGAACGCGGACAAGGTGGGCCTGAAGCCCATCTCCTCCGGAGCGCGCACCGAGGACGAGGGCTTGTACCCGATCCAGCACGGCTACTGGCTGCAGACCATGCGCCAAGCCGTGGATAACGAACGCGAAGCACAGAACTAAGGTCGAAGGGACAAGACAGATGAGCACCATCGCACTGACCGAGGCGCCGACTTCCAACGGCGCAGTCACCACCGCGGATATCGCGCAGTTCCTCTACCAGGAAGCCCGCTTCCTCGATGACCGGGACTTCGACCGCTGGCTGGACTGCTACCACCCGGAAGCCACCTTCTGGATGCCGGCCTGGGCCGATGACGAGCAGCTGACCGAAGACCCGCAGCGCGAGATCTCGCTGATCTACTACGCTAACCGCGGCGGCCTGGAAGACCGCGTCTTCCGCATCAAGACCGACCGCTCCTCGGCCACCTCGCTGCCCGAGCCGCGCACCGGGCACAACATCACCAACGTGGAGATCGTTGCAGTGGACGGCGACAAGGTGGACATCCGCTTCAACTGGTTCACCCTGTACTACCGCTACCAGAACGTGGACACCTACTTCGGCACCTCGTTCTACACGATCGACTACTCCGGCACCGCGCCGGTGATCACCGCGAAGAAGGTCGTTCTGAAGAACGACTACATCCACCACGTGGTGGACATCTACCACATCTAAGCGACACCCATTGGGCGGCGGGGCCTGTGCAGGTCCCGCCGACTCGCCCATCCCCGAATCCTGTGAAATGAGCATGCCATGTCCCACCAGGTAGCCCTCGCCTTTGAAGACGGAATCACCCGCTTCATCAAGGTCGGCGCGAACGAAACCGTCGCCGATGCCTCCTACAAAGCCCGCATCAACATCCCGCTGGACTGCCGCGACGGCGCCTGCGGCACCTGCAAGGCCTTCTGCGAGTCGGGCAAGTACGACGGCGGCGACTACATCGAAGAAGCCTTGACCGACGACGAGGCAGAGGCCGGATACTGCCTGCCCTGCCAGATGGTCCCCGAATCCGACCTCGTGCTGCAGATCCCGACCACCTCGGATGTCGCCAAGACCTCGGCCGCCTCCTTCGAATCCACGCTGAGCGAGATCCGCCGCATCTCCGAAACCACCTACGCCTTCAGCCTCGAGGTGGACAAGCGCGAAGACCTCTCCTTCCTGCCGGGCCAGTACGTGAACATCGAGGTCCCCGGCTCCGGCGGGCAAACCCGTTCCTACTCCTTCAGCTCGGGCCCGGAAGTGGACATCGTCTCCTTCCTGATCCGCATCACCGATGGCGGTCTGATGTCCACCTACATGCGCGATACCGCGCAGGTGGGCGACCGCATCACCTTCACCGGCCCGATGGGCAGCTTCTTCCTGCGCGAACCCAAGCGCCAATCGCTGCTGCTCGCCGGCGGTACCGGCCTGGCCCCGCTGCTGGCCATCCTGGAGAAGCTGGCCGGCATGGACAACCCGCACCCGGTGCACCTGATCTACGGCGTGAACACCGACATCGACCTGGTCGAACTCGATGTGCTGCAGGACTACACCCAGCGCATCGCGGGCTTCAGCTTCGACACCGTGGTGGGTGACCCGGACAGCGCTTCGCCGAAGAAGGGCTACGTCACCAACCACTTCGAGCCGCAGCACCTGGCCGAGGGCGACGTGGATATCTACCTTTGCGGCCCGCCTCCGATGGTGGAGGGCGTGCGCCGCCACCTGGAAGCCGAAGGCCTCAAGCCGCAGAATTTCTACTACGAGAAGTTCGCGCTGGCCGTCGTTCCGGACGCCGAGCCTGCCGCCCCGGCTGCCGAGGCGTCCGCCGCGCAAGCCGCCGCCGACCAGGGCTACGAAATCGGCGAGGAGCACGCCAGCTTCGAGGCCCAGTTCGATGCGCGCATGGCCTTGGAACTGGCCGTCGTCGAGCTGACCATGGGCAAGCTGGCCGAGGGCCAGCTGGGCGAATTCAAGGTCCTGGCCGAACTGGCCGGCAAGACCCTGGACGGCGAGAAGTTCATCAACGCCGAGGAATTCACCGTCACCAATGACGCCTTCCACGAATTCCTGTTCAAGGCCGTGGGCAACGAGCACCTGCTGCAGGCCTACCGCCGCCTGGACGTGCCGGCGCTGATGGCCGCCGTGCTGCGCCAGGAGCACTGGATCGACGGGGCCGTGGACGCCGACCACCTGGGCATCGTCGCCGCTTTCGAGAAGCAGGACATCGCCGCTGCCCGCGCGGCGATCACCGCGCACAACCAGCACGCCAAGGCCACCATGGCCGCCGCTTCCAAGGCAGCGGCCCAGTGAGCGCCGTGCTGCCCGAGTCCTTCCATCCGGGCCGCTTTGCCGGCAAGGTCGTCATGGTCACCGGCGCCGCCCAGGGCATCGGCTGGTCCGTGGCCCGGCGCATCGCCGCCGAGGGCGGGGAAATGGTGCTCGTGGACCGCGCGGCGCTGATCCACGAGGTGGCCGGGGCCCTGCGCGCCGACGGCGCCACCGCGCTGAGCGTGACCGCCGACCTGGAAACCTACGAGGGCGCGCTGGCTGCGGTCACCGCCGCGAAGGACCAGTTCGGACGCATCGATGTGCTGGTCAACAACGTGGGCGGAACCATTTGGGCCAAGCCCTACGAGCACTACGCGCCCGAGGAGATCGAAAAGGAAATCCGGCGATCGCTGTTCCCGACCTTGTGGATGTGCCGTGCGGTCTTCGAGGAAATGGTCCAGGCCCGATCCGGAACCATCGTGAACGTCTCCTCGGTCGCCACCCGCGGCATGAACCGCGTCCCGTACGCGGCGGCCAAGGGCGGGGTCAAGGCCATCACCTCGGCGCTGGCCATGGAGGGCGCCGAGTTGGGCATCCGCGTGGTCGCCACCGCGCCGGGCGGCACCGAAGCCCCTGAACGGGTAGTCAAGCGCGGGCCGGCGCCCACCGGCGAGCAGGAAAAAGCCTGGTACCAGGCCATCGTGGACCAGACCGTGGACTCAACCTTGCTCAAGCGCTACGGCACCTTGGACGAGCAGTCGGCGCCCATCGTGTTCCTGGCCTCGGATGAGGCCTCCTACATCACCGGTTCCACCCTCGCGGTGGCCGGAGGAGACCTCGGCTAGCGGCAGTCCCGGCACCACAAACGCACCACCATGGAACAAACGGCTCGTGATCACGGGCCGTTTGTTCCATCCAGCACCAACCCGGCCGTGCTTCCAGCGCCGGGCACGTATTTTCCGGGGAACAACGAGGTTCCCCGGTCACCGCAAACGAACGGAAAAACACGTGAATACCAGCCCAATGACATCCAGCACTGCCGCCAATGGCGCCGTGCGCTGGGTGGTGGTGATCGCCGCCATCGCCCTGATCTTCGACGGCTACGACCTGGTGGTTTTCGGAACCATCGTCTCCACGCTGCTGGCGGACCCCAGCCAGCTCGGCCAGCTCGATGAAGCCGCCGCCGGATTGCTGGGCAGCTACGCGCTGCTCGGCGTGATGGTCGGTGCGCTGTCCACCGGCGCGATCGGCGACTACATCGGCCGGCGCAAGGCGATGATCACCGGCATCATCTGGTTCTCCGTCGGCATGGGCCTGACCGCGCTGGCGCCCGACACCCTGTGGTTCGGCATCCTGCGCTTCCTCACCGGCATGGGCGTGGGCGCGATCGTGGCCACCGCTGGCGCGGTGGTGGCCGAGTTCGCCCCGAAGAACCGCCGCAACTACTACAACGCGATCGTCTACTCGGGCGTGCCGGCCGGAGGCGTGCTCGCCTCGCTGCTGGCCATGGTGCTCAGCGACGTGATCGGCTGGCGCGGGCTGTTCCTCATCGGCGCGCTGCCGCTGCTGTTCCTGCTGCCGATGGCCTGGTTCAAGCTGCCCGAATCCCCGCAGTGGCTGCTCTCCCGCGGCCGCGTGGCCGCAGCCCGCGAGGTGGCTGCGCGCACCGGAATGCTGCTGGAACTTCCCAGCGACGCCGATGCCGGGCAGCTGAAGGCCGAACGTGTCGGCTTCGCCGCGCTGGCCACCAGGCGCTACGCGCTGCCTACCGCACTGCTGGGCATGATGAGCTTCGCCGGACTGCTGCTGACCTATGGGCTGAACACCTGGATGCCGGAAATCATGCAGCAGGCAGGCTACGGCAAGTCCCATTCGCTGCTCTTCTTGCTGGTGCTGAACCTCGCCGCGGTCTTCGGCGGGCTGCTGGCTTCGGTGGCCGCCGACCGCGTCGGCCCCAAGCAGGTCGTGGCGCTGACCTTCTTCCTGGCCGCGCTGGCAATGGTGCTGCTGACCCTCAAGCTCCCGCTGGGCTTGCTGCTGTCCCTGGTGGCAGTGGCAGGTGTGGGAACCATCGGCACGCAGGTGCTGATCTACGGATTTGTGTCGAACTACTACCACAGTGCCGCCCGCGGGGCCGGGGTGGCCTGGTGCGCCGGA
This sequence comes from Arthrobacter sp. JUb115, assembly GCF_004365035.1. Taxonomy (NCBI): domain Bacteria; kingdom Bacillati; phylum Actinomycetota; class Actinomycetes; order Micrococcales; family Micrococcaceae; genus Arthrobacter; species Arthrobacter sp. JUb115. The sequence continues at coordinate 284,031 of NZ_SOBS01000004.1, forward strand.
TTCGGCAGGCTGGGCGGGATCTTCGGCCCGCTGCTGGGCGGAGTGCTGCTTTCGGCGGGAGTTTCCCCGGGAACCGCATTCTATGTCTTCGCCGCAGTTGCTATCGTTGGAACGCTGGTCACCACCTGCGTCCCGATGACCCGTTCGGCCGCGCAGCGCAGCGCGCAAGAAGAGCTGGCTGCCGCGGGAGCAGGGAAGTAGCAGCACATCGAAACGCAACGCGGCGACGCAGGAAGGCTGGTGAACGCCATGCTCAGTGCCCAGCAGGGCCAGGATGCGCTCATCGGCCTTTCCCGCGAAGTCCAGCAAACTGGCAGTACCCTGGCCGTGCTGAAGGGTCCGCGCGGCAGCGGCAAGAGCACGATCATCAAGGCGCTGCTAACCCGGTTGGCCAGCCAATCGGTGCAGCTGGTGACCGCTTCGCGCTGGGAAACCGCGCAGCCCGGAGCCGCCTTGGGCCCGTTGCTGCAACGCAGCCACGCAGGCTCGGCCGGGGCGCTGGGCGAGGCCTTGCTGGAATACCTGCGCAGGGAGGCGCCGCAACCCCGTGTGCTGGTGCTGGAAAATGCGCAATGGGTCGATGACCTGAGCTTCCAGGCGCTGCACTACGCCTGGCGCCGCTTGCGCAATGAACCGGTACTCATCGTGCTGGTGATGCGCGACCAGAACCTGGCCAGGCTTTCACCGGAAACCCGGGAATTCCTGGCCGACAGCCAATTGAAGATCCTGCAGCTTCAAGTGCCCGATCCAACGCATGCGCGCGAGATTATCTGCGCCAGGACGGGGATCGACCTGCCTCCCATGGCCGTCGAGCAGCTGGTGGACTACACCGAGGGCAACCTGCAGGTGGTCATCGAGCTGGCCCAGGAGAATCCGGAGCACAGCTGGGAGCAGTTCGACCGCTGGCCGCCTGCCCCTCGCGCCCTGTCGTTGCACGTCATCGAGCTATTGGAGGGGTTGGAACCGCGGGCGCGGGCGCTGCTGGAAGCGGCCGCGGTGCTCGGCGCGCAGGCCCGGATCGACAATATCGCCAAGCTGGTGGGCGAGGATGATCCGCTGCTGCCGATCCAGCAGATTCTCGACTCCTCGCTGGCGCAAACCCACGGCCATAGCGGGAAGGTGCGGCTCGGGTTCGAGAACGCATTGACCCAAATGGCTGTCTACCATCAGATCCCGCTGAGCACCCGCATCCGGTTGCATGCTTGCGCCGCGGACATCGTCGAGGACCAGGGGGCCAAGCTGGGCCATCGGGCCGATGCGAGCATCCTGCCCGATGGCAGCTTGTCGATGGAACTGCAAGACTACGCGCGGTCCCAAGGCAAGCGGGGCGAGTGGTCTTCGGCCGCTACCGCGTACTTCAGGGCCATGCACTTGTCCCCGGAACCGATGCGCCGCGACTCCCTGCTGCTCAACGCAGTGGATGCGATTGTCGCCGCCGGCGAGCTGCCGCGGGCGCAAACCTTCGCGCATCAGCTTTCGAGCTTGGAAAGCAGTCCGGAACGGGACGTGCTTTCCGGATACATCTCGATCCTGCAAGGCCGCGCCAACACCGCGCAGCGCTGGCTGTCCAGTGCCTGGCAGAACGCGGTCCAGCATCAGGACAACGATGTGATGGCCGCGATCGCCCAACGCCAAGTCCTCGATTCGCTGTGCCGTTTGAAGGGGCAGAAGATCATTGACTGGGCTGAGCAATCGCTGCGCCTTGCCCAGGTGGGCAGCCCGCTGGCCATTGAGAATGCAGCCATCCAAGGGCTCGGCCTGGCGATGATGGGCCGGGCTGATGAGGGGGAGCAGGTCTTGATGGACCTGCTGGCCACCCTTCCGGCAGGAGCACAGCGCCAGCGCGCAGAAATGTCACTGGGCTGGGTCTACCTCGCGACCGATCGCGTGGAGCTAGCCCGGCACGAGCTCTCCGCAGCCAGCTCCACGGACTTCAGCGATGGTTCCCTGCGCATCTCGCTGTGGGCCAAAGCCTGGTCGGCGCGCGCTGAATTCCTCATGGGCGACTGGGACCAAGCGCTGGAGACGGTTCGATCCGCGCAGTCCCTGCAGGAGCGTTCTGAAATCCAGATCCTGCGTCCGCTGATCCAGCTGACCGCGGTGCAGATTCACGCATTGCGCGGCAATTGGGAGCAGGCGGATCTGCACCTACGCAAGTCGTGGGCACGCACCGGAAGCTATGCCATTATGGAGATGCCTTACCGGATGGCGCGGGCCGAGATTGCCCGGGCGCAGGCAAACCATGAAGAGGTTGTGCGGACGCTGGAACCATTGCTTCGGCTGGACCGTACGCAGGGCATCGACCAAGCAGGTTTCTGGACCTGGCAGGATACATACGCCATGGCGCTAATCCGTTGCGAACGCCTGGATGAAGCAGAAAATTTCGTACAGCCGTTGCTGGAGAGTGCTCTCGCTTCAGGCCACCAGAGCGGAGCCGCTCGATTCCTGAGCGTGCAAGGCACCTTGCTGGCAGCCCGCGGTGATATCGACGCAGCCCGTTTGGCCTTTGAAGATGCCATCCGCCGTTTGGAAGGCATCGGGTCGGTCTACCACCGGGCAAAAATTGATTTCTACTACGGGCAATGCCTGCGCCGAGCCGGCAAGCGAGCCGAATGCGTTGCGCCGTTGACCCGCGCGCTGGCGATTTTCACGCACTTCGATGCATCCGTGTACATCGACCGCTGCACTCGTGAGCTCCAGGCAAGCGGAACCGGGATGCTGCGCAGGGAGAGTGCTGACTGGTCGACGCTGACGGCGCAGGAACAAGCCGTGGCCAAGCTGGTTTGCGAAGGTGCAAGCAATCGACGTGTCGCTGAAGAGCTGTATATAGGAACCAAGACAGTGCAATACCACCTGACCAAGATCTACACGAAGCTGGCGGTCTCAAACCGTACTGAGCTTGCTGCGCTGGCGCGTTTCGACCTTGAAGGATAGTGCCTTCCGACTGAAAAAAATTTTCATTCCCGAGGGCAGCAGAACCATGCGGAGTTCGAGTTGACCTACGCGCTGTGACTGTAGATTTTCTTCATTCAGCACGAATCGCTTGAATCGAACGCGGCCGGGATTCTTGATTCAGGCCGCGTCCAGCATTGCAACCAGACTCAAAGCCGTTGCTCCTGCGAAGTATGGGTGGTGTGGTGGTGCTAGTGACTGAAAAAATTTATCGCTCGAAATCCAAATCAGGTACTGGCTCTAGCTGGTTTCGGTTCCGGGCAGGCCCTCATCTTGGCCGAGCCCCAGTACTCGCCGCACTTCGGGGGTCAATTGCACCTCGCAGGCCGCAGCCTCCTGGGGACGTTGAGGACAACGATCGTTGACATGATCAAATTTCTCCACGTTGTCCACGCTCTCGGGAACCGTGATTGACCGCAGCCCGTGCGGAGATACCCACGTCTTGGAGCCATCCGGGCAAGCGAAGACCTTCCAGCCAAGCGCGTGCTTGTACATCTGATGCTGCTTGCACAAGAGATGAGTGTTCTGCCGGGTAGTGTGGCCGCCCTGTCCATACGCTTCGATGTGATCAATTTCCGAACGATCGGGCAGGCGGCGGCAACCAGGGAAACCGCAATGCTGGTCGCGGTAACGCAGCAAATCGCGCAACCCCTGGGAAGGCCGATATTTCTTGGGCTCCACATCAATTGCGGCTCCCGTCCACGGGTCGGTCAGAACGCGCTGGAACGACGGAGCATCCGCGGCGATTTCCAACGCTACGCCGATTGGGATCGGCCCGTAACCTTCCAAATCAGCGAGGGCGCGAGCGGGATTCGCGAGCATTTCAATGGCTGGGATCGTGATGGCAACCCGTGGCTTCAGCGGCATGCCTTCCATTCCGGGCCAGCCATGCAGATACACGTCCGCAAGCACATCGGCTTCAACCTGCGTTTGCGTGCGCAGATCCTTGGAATCAGTGATCTGGGCGGCTGCCTGCTTTATCGAGTTGCGAATCGAATGGATGACATCAGCGCGGTGATGCAGCTGCAAGGTAGCCATGCCATTCTCCTCATTCCACACCTTGAGATTACGGGCTGCGAATGCGTTCTTCTGCCGGTTCTCTGCCGAATTGGGATTCATCCGGTCGTGAAAGCGACGGGCCCGCTGGTAGACGGTCTCGTCGCAGGCTGTTCTTGCCAGAGGCAGCAAATTTTCCTCCATGCGGCCGACCTGCTCCGGGGAAAGGTCTTGCGAGTATTTGACGATGTCGTGGGCGGCCTTAACGGTAATCTCACCTGCAGCGAGCGCGGCAAGGGTGGCTTTGCAGGCGTGGCGCAAGCCCTTGGCATGGAACATCCGCTTGCTGGCTTTACGGACGGATTCGCGCAATGCGACAGCTGACTCAGCTACGAAATTGGAGTTGATGACCTGCTCGCTGCCACGGTCTATGCCATAGTATTCGGCACTCTTGCTGGCTTCGGCTTCCTCGTCTGGGGTGTGGGCATGCTCGGTGGCAATCAGGTCATTGAAGGACGCGCTGACCTGCTCGACTCCGTCTGCCAGTAAAACGCAGATAGCGGCTTCAGCGCTGCTCATCAGGCGTTGGAGTTTCTTCAGGCGTTCCAATGCGTCTCCGGGCCCATCCACGGGGCCCGCATTGAATAGTTCGTCGGCAACCTGCTTGATGGGTCCGAAGAACAACTGGTGCTCGCGATGGGCGTCGAGCGCTGACGCTCTGTGCGACTCCATGCGGGTGCCCGGCGGGCGCAGTGGAAGGCGATGTTCATCGTCGTGATCGTCTAGATATGCGGGAATAGTCATAGTTAACGTTCGCGCAGATTATCGACAGTATCTTCTGGTTCGAAACCAATTGTGGATAAGTTCTAGAAAGTTTATACGAATGCGATTAAGCGTGGTTCTGGCGCGAAAATCGCTGGACCAGGGGAGGCAGTAATGGGTGCCGTGCTAGTTGCTAGTTGGATGCAGGGGGCGTGGCGGCCGGGTGAAGGCAGTTCGGATGCCAAGGGCTGCCATGGCTGCGAGTATGGCAAAGGCGAGGACGCTGGCCATGTACAGGGGTGCGGCTAGATTCGAGGCGGCATCGGCGTTCCAATCGGCAAAGGTGTCGCCCACCGAGTTCATATTGGCGAAAGAAGCGAAGAAATAAGCCGGTGCGCCTAAGGCAATGATCAGGCTCCAAGCTCCGATAGCCGCCCAGGCGGGCAGCTTGCGTCCGGCGGAAACTACCGGAACGAGCCAAGAAATGGCGAGGGCGGTTCCAGTGGCTGCGAAGACCCACCCTCCAAGCGAGTCGTAATTCTGGTCCATTGAGGCCATCTCGGAAATGGTTTCATCGAGGGAGAGTCCACTTGCTGCGGTCACGGCCCAATTGTTCATGAGCAGTGAGCCGTAAGCCGCGTAGGCCACGATCATGGCGAACCCGGAGATGGCTAGAAGTTTACGCATGTCAGTAGCCTAACAGTGCACTAGTCAACTTGGTGGGATAACCAATACGCGTATGAGTTGGGCGTCCATGCTACTTCCTTGCGCGATCAAGCTGTCCTGAGGCCAGCTGCCTGTATTCCAGTGCAAGAATCCGTGAATCAGATGCCCTTAGTCGGTAAGGTGCATTATGGGCCGATCGGGCGCCAAAAGCGATCGCGCGAGCGACATCACCCAGCGCCGCAATGCAGCGCCAACCGTTAGAAGGAGACTAGGGATGATCTTCACCAAAAAAGGCGACGCCGCAGTTCTGGCCAAGCTCAGCACAGCTCCAGCACCCTATCGCGAGATTGCCGAACGGCTTCACGCCATAATCATGCAGAGCGCACCATCGCTGGAGCCGATCGTCCGCTGGGGACTTCCGTTCTACGTCCGGGATGGCAAAGACGTCTGCTACATCAAGCCTGACAAGGACTTCGTAGCTTTCGGTTTTGGAGAAGTCGTGAATCCAGCCTACGAGGAAGGCTCCCGCATGCATCCAGTTGCATGGACTATCACCTCGCTGGATTCTGCAACGGAAGACAGGATCCGGGACCTGGTGAAGAAGGCCGCGGGCTGATCCCGAGCAAGCTAGCTGGCCGCAAGATGAACAGTGCGCCCGCTGCAGGCAGCCGCATTGCCTGGAGTCCGTCCTCAGGTGCGCCGAAGGTCCCGGCAGCGTCATTGCTGTCGGGACCTTCGGCTTCGCGTCGGTAGTACTGAGGGCAAAAGCCTAGGCGGCAAGCATCGAGATGCCGTGCTCCTCTTCTGGTATCCATCCGGTCCAGGCCCAGTGGTTCTGGGGTTCGCTGGTATCGGCAGCTCGGTGCGCGATGGATTGGGGTTGGAACTTCCCGGCTGGATCGTTCAGTGTTGAAGCATTCATGCTGCGCTCCCATTGGATTGGCGGGTGTTCGCCCGTTCGTCGAGGTTCCGGGTACGGCAACGGCGGGGGTCCGGCCAATGCTGCCGGGACCCCCGCCGTGTTGAGGCGCGCTGGGGCTTACTTCACAGGGTCGAGCACGAAGTCGTAGGTGACCTGCTTGCCGTTGCCCGATGCTGCTGGGTGCACGTCGAGCATCAGTTCCGGCTTCACCGCGGTGGCGATGTCGTCGTCGTTGTGCGCATCGCCCGGGAAGTACAGCTGGGCGGTGAGCAACTCGTGGCCCTCGGCGGAGACCTTCAGGTGCAGGTGCGCTGGGCGCCACGCGTGCCAGCCGGCGGCGACGATCAGCTGGCCGCAGGCGCCGTCGGTCGGGATCTGGTACGGGGCTGGCTGCATGGTGTTGATCTGGAAGTTGCCTTCCTCGTCAGCAATGAAGGTGCCGCGCAGGTTCCACTCGGGGATGCCAGGGGCGAACTGCGAGTAGAAGCCCTCTTCGTCTGCGTGCCACAGCTCGATCTTGGCGTTCTTCAGCGCCGAGCCGTCGGTGGAGCGGACCTGGCCCTGGAAGAGCAGGTTGGTGCCCTTCTCGTCCTCGCGCATCGAGATGGTGGCAGGGGTGTTCTGCGAAGGCGCTTCGGGCACGTAGTAAGGGCCTTCGATCGAGCCCTTGTTGCCTTCGCGGTGGTCGGTGGCGACCTCTTCCACCGAGTGCTCCAGCCACACGTCCAGGAACAATGGCCATTCGCCGTCGTCGCCAACCTTGATCAACCATGCCTTCAGGGCATTGAACTCGTCGTAGCTCACGCGCTCTTCGAGGATGATGTCGTTGGCGGCCTTGACGAGCTTGGAAGCAAGCATGTTCACGCGCTCGGTGGAGGTCGCGATGCTGCCGAGCTTGCCGGAGTTGCGGAAGCTGTCGGTGGCGGCGTTGCCGGACTTGGCTGCAGTTGCGTCTGCTGGAGTTTCAGTGGTCATGGTGACTCCCCTAAATTATGTGGTGTGGCGGATGCGGATCCATACTGTGACCCCCATCATCCCGGGTGATTGATATTCAATGTAGTGCAGCGTCTATGCCAAGTGAAATACTCATTTGTCGGCCATTGGAACGTTTTGAATATCAATGCTTGTGGGCTGGGACACGGAGGGAATCCGCCGGTCCGGAAAAGTCCTAGGCCAGCGAATTCGGATGCTTGGCCAGCGCGGTGACCTTGATCTTCATGTACGGGTACATCGGGAAGCCGCTGAGGATTTCGTGCAGTTCGTCGTTGGATTCGACGTTGTACAGCGAGTGGTTCGCGTACTCGCCGACCACGCGCCAGATGCCCTGCATCTTGCCGCTGCGCTGCAGGCTTGCGGAGTACTCCTTTTCCCGGGCCTGGAAGTCAGCGACTTGCTCATTGGTCAGGTGGTCCGGGAAAACAACGTCCATACGGGCGAGGAACAACATGGGGATCTCCTTTAGTTCGAGGTGGAAAGCACGTGGTCCTGGCGGTAGCGCGCCAGCTTGGATTCGTCGATGGCGGCGCCCACGCCGGGCACGGTGCGCACCGGAATGCGGCCGTTGACGATCTGCAGCGGCTCGGCGAGCAGGTCATCGGCCATGTCCAGGAAATTGGACAGTTCGCCGGCGCGGCGGCTGGTGGCTTCGAAGGCCGCGCCGAAGGTCACCGTGGCCAGCGAGCCGACCTGGGTGTCGATCTGGTTGCCCATGGTGACATCCACGCCCAGTCCGGTGCACAGGCCCAGGATTTCGGTGGCTTCGGTGAAGCCCGAGCGGGCGGTCTTGATGCAGATTGCGTTCGCGCCGCCGGAGAGCAGTTCGCGCGAGGCATCGCCCGCGGTGGGCGCGGACTCGTCGGCGACGATCGGGATCGGGGAGCGTTCGACCAGGCGGCGTCGGCTCATCGCTTCCTTGGCATCGCACGGCTCTTCGAGCATGGTCAGGCCAAGGCCCTCGGTCTGGCGCAGCACCTCCATGGACTCGTTCGCGCTCCAGCCGCGGTTGGCATCCAGGTAGAGCTCCACGTCCTCGCCCAGCCCTTCGCGCAGCACGCGGCAGGCCTCGATGTCCAGGGCGAGCGGGCGGCGGCCGACCTTGAGCTTGAAGGTGGTGATGCCGTACTGCTCGCCGAAGCGCAGGGCCTCGTCGAGCAGCGCCTGGGCGGGCTTGAAGCCGAGCATGTGGCTCACGCGCATCGAGTCGGTGAAGCCGCCAAGCAGCTTGTGCACCGGCGTGCCCAGCGCCTGGCCGATGGCGTCCCAGACGGCGATGTCGATCGCGCCCTTGGCCACCTGGTTGTGGATGGTCCTATCCAGCACCTGGCGGATCTTGGCGCGGTCCATGATCTCCAGGCCGATCAGCTGCGGGGCGAAGACATCCTGCACGATCGCGACGATGGACTTCTGCGTCTCGCCGTAGGTGTACGGGCGCGGCGGGGCGTCGGCGGTGCCGATCACGCCTTCGTCGGTGTGCACGCGGATGAGCACGTGCTCGGCGGTGTGCACCTCGCCGCTGGCAAAGCGCAGCGGGTGGTTGTAGGGGATGGCGTAGGGGATTGTTTCAATCCGCTGGATTCGCATCGGGGTCCAGCCTTTCTAGGGGGTTGAGCAATGTGCAAAGTTCCAGGAAGTTGCGCACCAGCGCAGACTCGTTGCCGGCCTTCCAGGCGATCGCCAGGTCGACGGCCGGTGCGTTGCGCAGCGGCCGGAAGGTGATCCGGGTGCTGTGCGGCAGGTAGTGCGTGGTAGGCAGCAACCCGATGCCCAGGCCCGCGGCGACGAAGGTGAGCAGGGTGGAAGTTTCGCTGGCCACCTGCGCGATCTGCGGGGCGAAGCCCACGCGGCGGCAGGAGTCCATGATGATGTTGTTCACCGCGGAGGATGGCGGGTAGCAGATGAACTTCTCGCCAGCCAGCTGTTCCAGGTCCAGCTCATCGTGGGCGGCGAGCGGGTGGCCCAGCGGCAGCGCCACGGCCAGGTGGTCGCGGTCCAGCAGCATGTAGTCCACCTCGGTGCCGCGCACCGGCGGGCGCAGGATAGCCAGGTCCAGGCGTCCCTCGACCAGTCCCTCGACCATCTGCGGGGTGAGCATTTCGCCCTGCACATTCAGCTGCAGGCCCGGCATCTGCTGGGAGCTGGCTTCGATGAGCTTGGGCATGATGCGCGAGGTGGCGCTGCCGGTGGAACCCAGTCGCAGCACGCCCAGCGCGCCTTGGCCCACGGTGCGCACATCGCGGGAGAGCTGGTCGAGCTCTGCGAGCAGGATGCGTCCGCGGCGCAGCAGCAGCTCGCCGGCGTTGGTCAGTTCCACCTTGCGCGTGGTGCGGATCAGCAGCTGGGTATCCAGGGTCTCTTCGAGCTGCTTGATCTGCTGGGAGAGCGGGGGCTGCGCGATATGCAGGCGCGCCGCTGCGCGGCCGAAATGGCGTTCTTCGGCGACGGCGACAAAGTAGCGAAGTAGTCTCGTGTCCATGGTGCTCCGATCGTCGGACCGCGCGTCGAATGCGCAGAAGACGCTTGCTGGCAACTCTAACGCGGCGGTCCAAGAGGGTGAAATACTTATTCTGGGTCGATTGAGAGTCTACAAGTATGAATGACTGGGCCGCACTGTATTCGACGATTGATTTACAGACCTGAATCATGCCGGGAGGCACTGGACTGCCACGGACCGCCACGGCCCCATGTCGCCACTTGGCCACCAGCATGGCTCCTTCCTGGCGCTTGGCAGCGGGACAGCTCGCGGTTAGGGTGTGAATGTGACGCTGGGCACATGTTTCGTGTCCGCGCCAATTCCGACGAGGCGATCCATGAAGGGGTACGCAGATGAAGGCTTATGCCCAGGGCGAGAGCGGACCGCAGCTGATCGAAGAGACGATCGGAGCCAACTTCGAACGCACCGCTGCCCGCTTCGGCCCGGCAGAAGCACTGGTTGAAGCGGCCAGCGGACGGCGTTGGTCATGGAGTGACCTGGATGCGCAGATCAACGCCCTGGCCAAGGGCCTGCTGGCCGCCGGCCTGGAGGCGGGAGACCGGGTGGGCATCTGGGCGCCTAACTGCGCGGAATGGGTATTCGCGCAATACGCCACCGCGAAGATCGGCGTCATCCTGGTCAACGTCAATCCTGCCTACCGCACCCACGAATACGCCTACGCGGTCAACCACTCCGGGGTGCGCCTGCTGCTGGCGGTCTCCGAATTCAAGACCAGCAACTACCGCTCGATGGTGGAGGCGACCCGCGCCGACACCCCGAGCCTCGAACGCGTGGTCTACGTGGACACCGGGGACTTCGCGCAATTGCTGGCCGAGGGCGAGCAGGTCAGCGACGAGGAGCTGGCCCGGCATCTGGCGGCCACCAAGCCCGGGGATCCGATCAACATCCAGTACACCTCGGGCACCACCGGCTACCCCAAGGGCGCGGTGCTCAGCCACCGCAACATCCTGAATAACGGCTACCAGGTCACCGGCATGATCGACCTGGACGAGCATGACCGGCTGTGCATCCCGGTGCCGTTCTACCACTGCTTCGGCATGGTGATGGGCAACCTGGGCTGCACCTCCCGGGGCGCGACCATCGTCATCCCGGCCCCGGGCTTCGACGCCGACACCACGCTGCGGGTAGTGGCGGAGGAGAAGTGCACGGGCCTGTACGGGGTGCCCACGATGTTCATCGCCATGCAGAACCTGCCCAATTTCAAGGTCTTCGACCTCTCGTCGCTGCGCACCGGCATCATGGCCGGATCCATCTGCCCGGTCGAGGTGATGCGCCGCTGCATCGACGAGATGGGCATGGACGGGGTGTCCATTGCCTACGGCATGACCGAGACCTCGCCGGTCTCCTGCCAGACCCGCAGCGACGACGATATCGAGCGCCGCACCTCCACCATCGGCCGGGTGCACCCGCATGTGGAAATCAAGGTGGTGGACCCGGTGAGCGGCGAAACCCTGCAGCGCGGGGAAACCGGCGAATACTGCACCCGCGGCTACTCGGTGATGCTCGGCTACTGGAACGACGAAGACAAGACCCGGGCGGCCATCGACGACGAGGGTTGGATGCACACCGGCGACTTGGCGGTGATGCGCGAGGACGGGTACTGCACCATCGTGGGCCGCATCAAGGACATGGTGATCCGCGGCGGGGAGAACATCTACCCGGCGGAAATCGAGGAATTCCTCTACAAGCATCCGGATATCGAGGACGTGCAGGTGATCGGGGTGCCCGATGAGAAGTACGGCGAGGCGATCTGCGCCTGCATCCGCATGAGGGACGGCCGCGAACCCCTGGACGTCGCGGCCATCGGCGAATACTGCACCGGGCATCTGGCGCATTACAAGATCCCCGCCTACGTGCAGATCCTGCAGGATTTCCCGACCACCGTCACCGGGAAGATCCGCAAGAACCAGCTGCGCGAGGATGCGGCGAAAGTGCTCGAACTGTAGCCAAATGCCACCAGGCAGGGGCGCAAGGCACAGCGTTGCTTTGGGTGGAGGTGACCTTGGACATAAATACTGCGTCGATGATTTTTCCGACTGCTAGTTTTCCATGTAGCTTGCCTTGGGCAAGCCCGGCATGATTCGCTGATCCAGATCAGGTCCAGGCCAGGGGTTGCCAAGGAATCCGAACGTGAATGGGGCGCGTACTTGCAGAAACATTTCAGCCGCTTAGTGGGCATCGCTGTCATTTTGATCGTCGTTCTCGCGGCCTCGCTCTTGGCCTGGGCGTTGAGCATGAGCGGGAAGCCTGCGCTGATGTGGAACCCGATCGAGGTCCATATCGGAAAACTCTGGACTACTTTCTACAGCACCGAGCTGCCGGATCTGTCCATCCTCGCTTTCGCCGTCGCCGCAGCAGTGATCCTGGTGCTGCTGGTGGTCCTGGGCGAACGCTTTGTCACCTGGCGCTATCGCCGGACGCCGATCCAGAAATCGAGCCGGCCGCTGGCGCCCAAAGCGGTGATGGCCCGGACGCGGGGCATCTACGCCGGGCCGGTGACCGTGACCGTGCTGATCCCGGCGCACAATGAAGAAGCCTCCCTGCCGTACACCCTGAAAGCACTGGAAGAGCAGAGCTTCGCTCCCTCGCGCATCATCGTGGTTGCCGACAACTGCACCGACCGGACCGTGCAAGTTGCCCGCGAGCACGGGGTCGAGGTGTTCGAATCGGTGGAGAACAAGCACAAGAAGGGCGGCGCGCTGAACCAGGCGCTGCACTCGATCCTGCCCGGGATGGGCGATAACGACTGCGTCATGGTGATGGATGCCGACAGCCAGATCGGCGCGGACTTCCTGGCAACCGCCCGGGACCGCTTCACCTGGGACCGCGCGCTGATGTCCGTGGGCGGGCTGTTCCACGGAGAAGAGGGCCATGGGCTGATCGGCCAGTTCCAGCGCAATGAGTACACCCGCTACCAACGCGAAATCGGCCGTCGCGACGGCCGGGTCTTCGTGCTGACCGGAACGGCCTCGGTATTCCGCGCGACGGCCCTGCGCGAAGTGGCTGCGGCACGCGGGAGCATGCTGCCGGGCACCTGCGGCGAGGTCTACGACACGGAGGCTCTGACCGAAGACAACGAACTGACCATTGCGCTCAAAACCCTCGGCGCGCTGACCACATCGCCGCAGGACTGCACGGTGGTCACCGAGCTGATGCCCAACTGGAAGATGCTGTGGGCGCAGCGGCTGCGCTGGCAGCGCGGCGCCTTGGAGAACCTGGGCGCGTACGGAGTCACCCCGCAGACCACGCGGTACTGGGCCCAGCAGATCGGCATCGGCTACGGCGTGATCGCGCTGTTCAGCTATTTCGCGCTGATGATCATCATGCTGGTCTCCATGGACAACTGGGTGTGGTTCCCCTTCTGGATGCTGCTTGGAGCGCTCTTCGCTGTCGAGCGCGTGGTCACGGTCTGGCACGGCGGCTGGAAAGCCAGGATCATCGCCGCGCTGGTGATTCCGGAATTGGTCTATGACGCCTTCCTGGACCTTGCGTTCCTCAAGGGCGTAGGGGATATCGCGTTTGCCCGGAGCGCGGATTGGAAGCACGTCGACCACGCGGGCGCCGCACGTAAGGAAATCACCTCATGATGAACCACCTCGTCCAGATTCCACGTGGAATCATTCTTCCCGAAAGCGTTCTGCTCAGTGATTGGTTCGCGGTGCTCGCTTCGTTCGTCGCGATCAACACCGTGCTCTATCTGGTTCTGGGACTGGCCAAGCTGTTGCCGGTGATCCGGATCCGCAGCTCGCGGGGACGGGAACGGCGCTCAGAAACCCGGAATATCGATCCCGAGGCGTCCGTGTAGCTCATGCATCGCAGCTGGCAACCCCGCAAGCTCTATGCCCGGGCTGAAATAGAAGCCCTGCGCATAGTCGAAGTCCAGCTTCCGGGCCAGATCCAGATGTTCACCGGTTTCGATCCCCTCGACCAGAGTTCTGGCACCGATCTCGCGGGCAGCGGCCAGCAGGATGTCAACGTGTTCGCGAGCCTGCGTCGATGCCAGGTAGCGGATGAAAAGCGAACGGTCCAGCTTCACAATGTGCGGCTTCAGCCGGAGGATGCGCCCCCGCGTTGCATAGCCGATGCCGGCATCGTCAACCAGCAGCAGGCAGCCGAGCTCATCTGCATGGATGCGGGCGGCATCGCAAACTTCCGGCGCGGACTGCTCGTGCAGTTCCAGGCCCCAGAGCAGCCGGGGATCGAGTGCCGGCTCTGAGTGCGCGAACGCCCTGATCGCTGGACCCGAAGCATTCATGGTGAGCAGCAGCCCGTCGGGCAGGCCTTGGCTGGATTCGACAATGCGCTCCAGAGCGCGAAGCTCAAGTTCTACCAGGTTGCCTTCGGTCCGGGCCGCGGAGAAATGCTCGTCAGGGCTGCGCCCGTCGCTGAAGCGCGCCAGTGCCTCGAAACCCAGCAGCGTTGTGGAACGCAGGTTGATCAATGGCTGGAATACGAACTTCATGGACTACCTAACCTGGCGGTATGGGCTGGCAACTTGATTGCTGATTAGGCTGTTGCTACGAATGAGATCTTACCGCGCCACTGGCCGGGATCACGCGGTTAAGATGAATTAAAGAGAAAGCGGGTGATGGCATGCCGAGGACAATGGATCGGCGGTCAAACGACGACGGAATTTGGTGGAGCCGGTTCCTGCCAGCCAGGCTCCGCCGCATCAAGCGATTGGAAGTGGCTGTCACAGGGATGGTGGCAGTTTTCCTGCTGCTTTTCTATGTGGTCAACCTGGGCAATGATTTCAGCTCTCCGCTCTTCCAGAAGCTGGCGGTAGCCAGGGTTGCCGGGGCGCTGGGGCTGGTGATCGCCGTGTGGTGGATGCTGGATCGTTTTCCGTTGTGGATCGCCTATCTCGGGGCCCTGGCCGAACTGTCGGCCTTCGTGGTCTTCGTGGGTTTTTCGCTAAACCATGAGCAGATCGTCTTCAGGCTCCAGGAATTTCCGCTCATCGCACTGTACATGTCGTGGCTCTTTCCCCCGGCCGTCACCCGGTGGACCATCTACCCGATCATGGCTTTCACGATTCCCTACTCGGTGTTCTTCGGCCCTGCTGTGGGCACCGAGCACCAAAGCGGGCTGTTGAACGTGCTGAGCTTGGTCTTCTTCACCGTCGCCGGGATGTTCGTCGGCCTCTACGTCAAGCGCCGGTTCCGCCAGCAAACCCAGATCGACGCATTGACCGGGGCCTTGAACCGCGTCGGGCTGGCCGTGCGCGGCGATGCCGCCTTGCTCTCCTCCCGGAAATACCGCAGGCCCCTGGCTGTGGCGCTGCTGGACCTGGACGGATTCAAGGAGATCAACGACCAAGGCGGCCACGAAGCCGGGGATCTTGCCTTGAAGCAACTGGTGCGGCATCTGCGCAGTGCCACGCGGGCCGGGGACCTGGTCAGCCGCTTGGGCGGCGATGAATTCGTGCTGGTTTTCCCTAATACGACCCGTGGCCAGGCTCAGGTGCTGATGGAGCGCATCGAGCTTACATCGCCGCTGGCGTGGAGCTTCGGAACGGCAGAAGCCCGCACGGATGACAACTTGAGCACGATGATTCTCCGGGCCGACCGGGACATGTACTCCTCCAAGCGCCTGCGGACGGCCGAACGCGGGAAGAGCGCGGAGGGAAGCTGAGCTCCGTGCCCTAGTTCAGCTTTCCGCCCAGGCGGTCCTGCATCTTCTGGCTGGCCTCGTTCAGGCCGCGGATTTCCACGGTTTTCCCGTAGTTCTGGTACTTGGTGCGGATCGAATCCAGGGCGGCGATGGTCGAGGCGTCCCACAGGTGCGAATCAGACATGTCGATGATGACCTTCTCGGGGTCCTGCGCGTAGTCGAACTGGGTGTACAGGTCGTTCGAGGAGGCGAAGAACAGTTCGCCGTTGACCTTGTACACGGCGGCATCCGGGGTTGCGCTGCGATCCACGGTGACCATATGCGCCACCCGATTGGCGAAAAGCACCATCGCCGAGAGGATGCCCGCCCCTACGCCGATGGCCAGGTTGCTGGTGATCACGGTGAGCGCCACGGTGATGGCCATGACGAAGGTTTCGCTCTTGGGCATCATCTTCAGCGTGCTCGGTCGGATGGAATGCCAGTCGAAGGTGGTCGCCGAAACCACGATCATCACCGCCACCAGGGCCGCCATCGGAATCTGCGCGACAATGTCGCCGAGCAGCACCGCGAGCAGCAGCATGAAGATGCCGGCGAAGGCGGTGGAGATGCGGGTGCGCCCGCCGGAGACCTTCACGCCCACCATGGTCTGGCCGATCATCGCGCAGCCGCAGATGCCGCCGAAGAAGCCGGTGACGATATTCGCGGTGCCCTGTGCCCAGGACTCGCGGGTCTTGCTTGACGGGGTATCGGTGATGTCATCGACCAGCTTGGCGGTCAGCAGCGATTCGAGCAGCCCCACGAAGGCCACCGCGATCGCGTAGGGCGCGATGATCTGCAGGGTCTCCAGGTCCAGCGGCACCCCGGGTAGGTGGAAGAGCGGCAGCGAATCAGGCAGTTCGCCCTTGTCGCCCACGGTCGGAACGGCGACCTTGGCAAAGATGGTGATCGCGGTGAGCACCACGATGGCGATCAGCGGAGCCGGAACCGCCTTGGTGATCTTCGGGAAGAAGCACACGATGGCCACGCCCAGGATCACCAGCGGGTAGACCATCCACGGGACATTGCGCAGCTCGGGCATCTGCGCCCAGAAAATCGAGATGGCCAGGCCGTTGACGAAGCCGATCATCACCTGGCGCGGGATGAAGCGCAGCAGCTTGGCCACGCCCAGCAGCGCCAGCGATACCTGGATGATGCCGGCCAGGACCACCGTGGCGAAGAGGTATTCCACCCCGTGGGTACGAACCAGCGGGGCGACCACCAGAGCCACCGCGCCGGCAGCTGCCGAAATCATCGCCGGGCGCCCGCCAGTGATCGCGATGACCACCGACATCGTGAAGGACGCGAAGATGCCCACGCGCGGGTCGACTCCGGCGATCACGGTGAAGGCGATGACCTCGGGGATCAGTGCCAGGGAGACTACCAGGCCGGCGAGCAGCTCTGTCTTGAGCAATCGCGGGGACTTCAGGGTGCGTAGCACCGACTGTCGTTGCAGGGGCGTCAGTTCAGCGGTCGCGGTACTCACCGGGGCTCCGTTTCGTCAGATGTCCCAGGGAAGGGAAATTGGGAACCCGTCTACGTTATCGCACCTATGCCCGATTGGGCTCAGGGCTGCAGATCGGACGCAGGCGCTGACCGTCATTCGGGAGGTACGCGCTCGCCGGTTGGGAGAATGAACAGATTGCTCAACAGTCAGAGCCCAGGCCTGGTACTCTCCACGAGGTCTTTACTGAGAAAGCACCGTTTCCTGCCAAATTACGCTGCGGAGCCAATCAATCCACGGTGGGTTGTGGTTACGACTACTGAATGTTCCTATCGACGAGATTTCCATTCCGCTGTCGAAGTTTCGTGGTGACGAGCGGTGCATGCTCGAATCCACATGGAGGAAGGTCGGTACTTTGTTCGCACGGATTTCATCAGTGCTGCGCGGTCCTGCGAATCGTTACTTTGGTGCCGGTGAGGGGTGAATATCAAAATTGCCGTCACAACCCTGCTGTGGGTCTAAGTCGGAGAAATTGAAGCGCACGGTAGGCACAGCCGACTTATTTAACTGCTGAACCAGATCGTATGGCCTCCATCGGCATGCCACATGACCGGAGGCCAAATGCAGTGTCTGAATCACAATATTGAATTGTAGGCTCGATGGCTCGTCTGCTGGTCTGACAGTCGGTTGCATGACCAATGCTGAAAATTTCAGCGATGTTCGGTACGGGTCAACCTGTCTCCTTTGGTGCGGCCATCATCACGCTGAGAAGCCACGCCTGGTTTGCCCCCTTTTCACGTTTGGCAACGTCACATACTGGCGTAAGGAACTGGATGCTTATCACAAAAGCTCGCCGACACCGCGAAGGTTTATTTCACCGAGGCTGACTCTGTGCAGATATTGACCCGGTGCTTCTTGCTCAGCGGTGTCCCGACTGCAATATAGGCCTGTAGGCTGTGGGGACTCCATGATTCCGAAGATTGGATTCCCATCGCCATCCTCGTCGTACGGCAATAAAGTAGTATGCGTGAGATACAGAATGCCGCCCCCTGTCAGTTCCATGCCTTCAGTATTCTGGACCTTCCGAGCTTCCCAGCTGACTTGAGTTTCTGGGTACTTTTCCTGAATCTCATAGCATTCACGCTCACTGGCCACGATCGCAATTATTGGCTCTATGTGTTCTAGATCTGGAAACGGGCTGGGTTGTTTACCGTAGACAACGAAAACCATCAGTTCCTCTGAATATTTCGATCTAAGACGATTCTTGATTTTTGTCAGGATATTGCTTAGAGGCGGCATCGAACCCCCTTCTGCACAGGAGCATAAGCATCAGCATAGTAAGTCTTGCCATTGTAGACAATTGTTCCGAGGGTGCGACCTGACCAAGTGGTCGTTTTTGCATATTTACATGTCAGCGCGTGATTTGTCTGCTGGAAGACAGTCGGGTAGTAGGTGCCATTATGTTTACCAGCTTTTATCTTTTGGGCTGGCTGGCCAATCGCGCGACCACCCTTGACCCACCACGCAAGCCGCTTAAAACGTGCCTGGGAAGAATGGTGGATCGCAGTGACTTTCTTGGTGCAATAGGTAGTGGATTTGAAGCCACCCGTCTCGTACTTCCCGGATTTTCTGGTGTGAAAACCTTCGGCCACGATCTTGCAAGGCCCATAGTTAACCTTTGCCATGGTCCCCACGTTGAATCCCGCTTGACGCAGTTCATCCATCATGTTCATTTTGGCTACTGCTTCGGCAGGTGATGCCGCTTCAATGTAGTTGGATTCTGCAGAGGTCTTTTCGGAGAAAAAAATCTTTCGTTGAAAGGGCGTATTCCGAGGACTGCTGCAACGTGTAGGTTTCGCCAACCGGAGTTTCAACAGCTTGCGCCGTCCCTGGCGATACAGTCACCAAAGACAATGCAAGGGGTAATGCGACAAAGGAAAATTTCATCATTATGGCCTAAGTCGAATATTAAACATTTAGATATGAATGGGACGTTTTTATTATCGATAGTAGTGTAACCGATTTTCGAGAATCTACCATTGGTCCAAGTCCGCACATGGAATTTAGGTTCCACGGCCGCGGGGTGCGGTTATTAGGAACTTTGGCCATTCTGATACCCCTGGTAGCCCTGATCGCAACTCTCCTTCCATGCCGTAATCATGATGCCCAAATTCTCCTTCGCACGGTCGATGCCGTTGGTTACGAGATCTTGGGCCGCGCCTTCGTATTTCTCGATGGTTAGACATAACGTTCTGCTTACAAGGAGCCCATAACCGTCAGCCGGAGCTGCGATATAGGAGTCAAGCGAAATTAATAGTCACAATTCAGTCACTCCGGATGTTTTTAAGCCCGACGTTAATGCATAAAGGACAGGCTCGACTTAGCCCCTCAGCCGACCGATTCACATCGGGGTCACTAAATCAGGTCGCAGATGGCACCTAGATCGTAAGACTTGTGGACGGACCAGGCTGTTGCCGAGGACCGCGGATAAAAGTATTGAGAAATTCAGGACATGATAGCCCCGGGGGCGAATCGGGGTTAGATTCACGAACGACTTTCAATGCCAAAATGTATACCCTTTTCGATATGTCCATCCATGAAAGCGTGTGTGAGCGGAGCCAAAAGTTGCAGGTGAGCGAGCTGCGATCGACCGGAACAAGTGTTTGCCGAACGTGGGGTATCGTCATGGTAAGTAGTGCCTCCGAGGTGGAACAAGGGCAAGGCGCTATTGAGGCCAGAGGGCGGGTCGTTGATCCAATCTGTTCAATAAAGGGCGAGTAGCTCTGTAGGGCAACTCACTTAAAGTGGGCACCCAACTACCCGACTATCCGCCGGCCGGTTAAAATCGTAACCCCGGCGAATTGCTTTGCCGGGGTTACTCGATCATCACTCGCACCTTCATGAGGTATTTACCACTGTAGGGTGCAAAGCTATGCCGGCGCTGAGCGCCAACTGCAGGTTTGGGGAATTGCTTCAACTCCATGAGGGCGGGCCGCAGGGCCGGCGGACTGCTGGACACGAGCAAAAAGGTTTTGGATACAGAAACTGGCACTGTCGCAAGACCGACAGTGCCAGTTTCTACGTCATCACTCGCACCTTCATGAGGTACTTAATACTCTAAGTTGGCATTCTGTGGATGCGGTAAGCATGCACTGCGCGTAGGCCATGGATCCCTGGAGGTGAACTAGATCTTCTCCGGGGCGGGCTTGGCCAGTGCCGGGATGCACAGGGCGATCAACCCCGCCAGCAAGGAGATTCCCGCACCGAGCCACAGGGTCATGTGGAACCCGGCTTCGGAGGGCAGTACCGTGCCGTGGAAGTCGGTGGTCATCTGGGCCAAAACCAGGCCAATCACTGCCGCACCCGAGGTGGTACCCAGCGAACGCATCAGGGTGTTGAAGCCGTTGGCGGCACCGGTTTCGCTGCGTGGCACTGCGCCCATGATGATGGCTGGCATTGCGCCGTAGGCCAGGGCCACGCCAGAGTTGATGACCAGGCTGGTGATCAGCAGGCCCCAGAGGCTGCCCATGCCAATCTGGCCTACCGCGTAGCCAGCGGACATGATGAAAATACCCAGCACCAGGGTGAACTTTGGGCCCTTGGCGCTGGTCAGTCGACCGCCCACAGGGGAGAGGAAGAGCATCATCAGGCCGGCTGGAGCCATCCAGAGGCCGGCGGCCAGTACGCCCTGCCCCAGTCCGTAGCCTGCCTCGGTAGGCATCTGCAGGATCTGCGGCATCACCAGCGAGCTGGAATACATGCCGAAGCCCACGAAGATCGAGGCGATATTGGTCAACAGCACCCGGGGTATTGCGGCGGTGCGCAGGTCCACCAGCGGTGCACTGGTGCGTAGTTCCCATACTCCCCACAGCAGGAAGACGATGACCGCGCCGATCAGCAGGCTTAGTACCAGCGGGGAAGCCCAGCCCCAGGTGGAGCCCTTGGAAACGCCGAGCATCAGGGCGATCAAGCCGATGGCCAGGCCGATGGCACCAAGCCAATCGAAGCGGGTTTTCGCGCCGATGGTTGGAATTGCCGGAATGAACTTCAAGATCAGTGCGGCCACCACAACGGTAATCGCCGAACCGAAGAAGAACAGCACGCGCCAGGAAGAGAACTCGATCAGCGCTGCGGAGAGCGGCAGGCCGATCGCACCGCCCACACCCAGGGTGGCTGAAACCGTGGCGATGGCTGCCGGCAGATGCGCCTTATCCACGAGGTCGCGCAACATTGCGATACCCAGAGGGATCATGCCTGAACCAAAGCCTTGCAAGGCCCGGCCGATGATCATGACGGTGACATTTGGTGCCAGGGCACAAACGATTCCACCGAGGATCAGCGGGATGGCCAGGATCAGGATCATTCGGCGTTTGCCGAACATATCACCGAGACGACCGGAAATCGGCATCACTACGGCAGCTGCCAGCAGGGTCGCGGTGATGATCCATGCGGTGTTATCCGGTGAGGTGCTGAAGATTCCAGGCAGCTGGGGGATCAGTGGGGCAACCATCGTCTGGGTGAGCGATGAGGCGATGCCTGCCGTGGCGAGGATGCCGACGGCGAGTCCGGATTTCGGATGTCCGGTGGGGGTGGGGTTGGGCACAAGAGCCTTCCGGGATAAATGTGTAAGCTACATACTGTATGTATTTTACACATTGGAGAAGTTCGGAATGAAGCGCCATCTGGAACAGATCGAATACGAGCAGCTCATGCTCAGCCGCTACACCATCGCGCAGCAGCGCCAGTTCGGTGGTGTCGATCGCAGCGTGTACCTGCTGATGAGTCGCATTCAGGCCCAGGGTCCGCTGAGTATCGCGGAACTAAGCCACGGGCTGAGGCTGGACAACTCCACCCTGCAACGCCAGGTAACCCATGGAATCGACGATGGCTACCTAGAACGCATCGCAGATCCCGATGGCCATATTGCGCGTAAGATCACGCTGACCGACCTGGGGTTGGCGAAGCTGGAGCATGCCCGCGAAGTAACCCTCCATGCCCTGGATCGAATCCTGAATGAGTGGGAGGCTGAGGACGTTGAGCAGTTCGCCGGCTACCTGCAGCGCTTCAACGCTTCCATCGAGGAGTACCGCGACTCCCAGCGGGACTAATCACGAACTTGGTTAAAGAAAGATTCCCGCCGGGCAATATCCGACGGGAATCCTTACGATCATCACTCGCACCTTCAAGAGGTGTTTTAAACTCTAATGCCGCTTTCTGTGCCATTCCTTTGGCAGAGCTAGCTATTAGCGATGCACTTGAAAAGCATCTGCGAGCCAGACAAATGCACATAAGCAGGCCCCGAACTTCGCTCGAACTACAGTCAAAAGACCATAGGTGCAGGTCTCAAGAGTGCCTAGGCTGATGGGTATGACTTCAACCCAGCATTCGATGCCCTGCAAGGTGGCCATTGTGCCCGACTCCTTCAAGGGAAGTGCCCGCGCCAGCGGGGTAGCTGCGGCCTTGGCACGAGGCTTCAGCAAGGGTGCGGCTAGCCGGTCGCGGGCAGTCGAGATTACCGCGGTGCCCTTCGCCGACGGCGGCGAGGGAACCCTTGAAGCGCTGATCGACACCTGGGGGACCGAGGCGATCGCACTGGAGACCACCGACGCCTTGGGGCGCCCGGTCACCTCCCGGCTGGGGCTTTCGGCCGACGGGAAAATCGCGGTGGTGGAAGCGGCCGAAGCAGCCGGGTTGCCTCAGGTGAGCGACGTGCCACGGCAACCACTGGATGCCACTACCTATGGGTTGGGCACACTGGTATCTCACGCGCTGGACCTAGGGGTCACCCGGATCATCCTGTGCCTAGGCGGTTCAGCAACCACCGATGGCGGAACGGGTTTGCTCAGCGCACTGGGCGCAAAATTCTTGGACGCCAACGGGGAGCAGCTTCCCGCAGGGGGCGGGGCGCTGAACCGGTTGTCGCGGATCGACGTTTCGCAGCTGGATGCCCGGGCCGGGCAGGTTAACTGGCAAATCGCCTGCGATGTCACCAACCCGCTACTGGGCGCCAAGGGTGCGGCTGCGATCTTCGGGCCGCAAAAGGGCGCCAGTGAAAATGATGTCCAGGTTCTGGATCAGGGGTTGGCGCAACTGGCCGATGTCTTGGAAGCCGATACCGGCCGGGCACTGCGTGAGCAGCCGGGCATGGGGGCTGCCGGCGGGATTGCGGTGAGCCTAGGGTCCTACTTCGAGGTGGAGCTGGTGCCGGGCTGGGATTTGGTGGCCAAGGTACTTGGTGCCCATGAAATTCTGGCCGACGCTGACCTGGTGATCACCGGTGAAGGCCGGCTGGATGCGCAATCCTTGGACGGCAAGGTAGTCTCCGGGGTGTTGCAGGCTGCCGGTGAACAGGCCGAGGTGATCGTGGTGGCCGGTTCGGTGCAGCTGTCCGATGAGCAGTTGGAGGCCTCGGGAATCCTGGCCGCGTACTCGATTGCGCCAGGCCCGGCCACGCTGGCAGAACTTTCAGCAGACACCATGGAACTAGCCGAGCGCACAGCTTTCAGCGTGGCCCGAACCTTCCTGCGCTAGACGCTAGAAAATATCAAGCTTGAGCAGGCCGGCATTCAGAATAATCTTGGCCGAAGCCTCATAGTGGGTTCGCAAGCGCGCAGCCAAGGCAGGTGCATCCCGATCAAGTGCCGCCTGCAGTATGGCCTCATGCTCGGCCTCAACATTTCGGTGCGTGGCACCCTGCGAAGCGGCCGCCCAACGCCGGTAGAGCAAGGTGGAATTGGCCAGGTTGGCCGACAGCTCAAGGATCGGCGGGCAGGCGCATGGAGCCAGCAGCAGCTGATGGAAATCGCGGTGCGCCTTACCCCATTCAGGGGTGAACTGCTCCGGGTTATCTTGTTGCCGGCGCGGTGCCTTGGACAGCCTGTAATGCGTGGCAATCAGCGCGGACTCCCACTCCAGATCCCCGCGGGTGATGGCCAGATTGACCGCCAATTCCTCGGTGACACAGCGCAGCTCAGTCTGATCCTGCAACTGCTGCAGGTTCAGCTCCGGTACGAAAAATCCGCGGTTGGGGATCGCCGCCACCAAACCCTCACCGGAAAGCCGGGTGAGGGATTCGCGGATAACGGTGGTGCTGGTGGAAAAACGCTGGGCCAGATGCGGGGGAGCCAGGCGCTCGCCGGGCATCCATGCGCCATCGAGGATGGCTTCGCGGATGCCGGATAGGGCAGCTTCTGCTGGCTTAGCCACGAGTTCCTTGCTTGGCGGCACCGAAGGTGCGCAGCACGGTGGCCTTGGCGCTGAGCGCCTCCAGAAGCTGGTCGACCTCGCGTGCTGGTGCAATGCCTGCTACATAGTAGTCTGGACGCACCAGCAGTACGGTACCGGTGGCGGTATCGAAGACCCGGTTGATGTCCTTGGCCCTCACGCTATCGCCGTCCTGATTGGTGAAGACCAGCTGGGATCCGGCAGCCACCTCAATGGTGTTCCAGCCGGCCGACAGCAGCTCGTCGAGCATCACAGTGGCGCCATTGACCTCAAGGTTTGGCTGCGGAAGCATGCGACCGGCAAAGTTCTGGGCCAGGTGCGGAACCCCGGAAACCGGTGCGGCGACGGTGCCGGTGGTGTAGTGAGGCTGCTTGAGGAAGCGCATGCCGGTTAGCCAGCGGTTCAGCGGTGGGATGATGCGGGTGCTGGTGACCACGGCATCGCGCACGCGGGTGATCACGGGGTTGGTGTTCATCACTACCCAGCCGATGCGCTTGGAAAGCTTGACCATTTCCTCGGCATGCGGGCGACGCTCGGTTTCGTAGTCATCGATGAGCACTTCGCTTGCTTCACCCTTGATGACCGCGGCCAGGCGCCAAGCAGCACCCACGGCGTCGCGGATGCCGGCGTTCAGCCCCTGCCCTGCGAAGGGCGGCATCAGGTGCGCGGCGTCGCCGGCCAACAGGATGCGTCCCTTGCGGTAGGTGTCGGCGATGCGCTGGTGTGCGGTGTAGACCGCGGCGCGGCGTACGGAGACCACGTTGGTGTCCTGGAATGGTGCGACCAGGGCGGTGATGGATTCGGGGGTGATCATCGCGTCGCCATCTTCGTGATCGAAGAGCATGAATTCATAGCGGCGGCGGCCACCGACCCCGGGGACCACTACGGCCGGGCGCTGCCCGTTGCAGTGGAAGGACGCGAAAGGTTCGGGGTTGCCCGGCACATCCAGCAGATCCACCACGATCCAGCGTTCGGTTTGGGTGGAACCCTGCAGGCCGATGCCCAGTTCGCGTCGGGTGAAGGAGCGACCGCCGTCGCAGGCAAGTACCCATTTGGCTTTGAACTCGAGGGCGGTTTCTTCGCCTTCTGCTACTGCGTAGGGGTTCTGCCCGGTGTCTGCTGCCTTGGAGCCGTTGAATCCGGTGGTGGCTTCGCCGGTGCGGGTGGCGTGCACGATCACGTGGTCGGCATGCTGTTCGATCCTGGTGGCCGCGGTGGCGTAGTGCAGGCCCAGGTTCTGGCGCAGTGTGGCGGCCTCGTAGAGCAGGCCTTCCATGATTGGCTGGTCGAACTGGCTCTTGCCGGGCTGACCTAGGCGGGGTTTGCCGGGGCGAACGTCGGCAATGACCTTGCCGCCCAGGCCGAAGTAGCGGGCACCGGTGTCCATGAGCATCTGCGGTCCCAGCTCATCCATGATTCCCAGGTGCGCCATGACGCGCAGGGTTTCATCGGTGGCGCTGATGGCACGTGGCTCATCGCCACTGCCCGGGTTCTTTTCGATCAATGCAACCTGCAGGCCGGTATCTGCCAGCAGGTTGGCGGCGGTCAGGCCGGTGGGACCCGAGCCGATGACCAGGACGTCGATTTCATGAGACTGTGCCACTGCCCGCTACTTCCTTTGTGCTTCGTGTATTAACAGTGCGCGGCTGCGCGTCAGGCGGTGGCGCCGGCGGTGGCCTGTGCGCCAGCCAGCAGCGTAGCCTCGTCGGCCACGGTGTTGCGCAGGATGCCCAGGCCGGTGATTTCGACCTCGACGACGTCGCCGTGGTTGATCAGGCCTTCTGGGCCGTAGAACAGGCCGACGCCGCCCGGGGTGCCGGTGACGATGACATCGCCCGGGTTCAGCTTGGTGAAGCCGGTGACGTAGTTGATCAGGGTCGGGATGTCGAAGACCAGGTTGGAAACCGGTGCCTGCTGTCGCACTTCGCCGTTCACGCGGGTTTCCAGCACCGCGGTGGTGATGTCGCCCAGGTCGGCTGCTGGAACCAGGTAGGGGCCGAAGCCGCCGGTGCCTGGGAAGTTCTTGCCCGGGATCCACTGGCTGGCTGCCTTCTGCCAATCGCGCACCGAGAAGTCGTTGTAGCAGGCGTAGCCGGCGATGTGCTCCCACGCGTCTTCCTTTTCGACGTGGAAGGCTTCCTTGGAGATGACCAGGGCCATTTCGCCTTCGTAGTCGAACTTGGTGGTGGTGGTCGGCTTCACTGCAGGTGCCAGATGGCCCATCTGCGAGTCGGCGAAGCGGGTGAAGACGGTCGGTGCGGTCTGCCCGGTCTTGCCCGACTCTTCCTGGTGGGCCAGGTAGTTCACGCCGATGCAGATGATCTTGCCCGGGTTGGTCACCGAGGGCAGGAAGTCGATCTCGGCCTCGGCAATGGTTGGCGCGCCGGACAGGTCCAGCTGGGTGCCGAAGATGCCCTTTTCGATCGCGTCGCGGGTATTGGCGGCCAGGTTCTTGCCGGTGGGGCCCAGATCGTAGACGGTGCCGTCGATGGACACGCCCCAGGTTTCGGTGCCGTCAGCTGCCTTGAAGGATACGTACTGCATGGTGGTGCCTTTCGGGTGTTCTAGATGAAAGTTTTCAGTTCGGTGACAGTGGGAATGCCGAAGGTGCGGAAGTCCTCGGTGCGGCGGTTGGACCACATGTTCCACCAGTTCTCGTCTTCGCCCCAGACAATGGGATCGCGCTCATCGTCGTAGATCTGCTCCAAATCGGTGTAGAGCTCCACGACCGCGCCGGAGGTTTCCACGTAGTAGGCGGCGATATTGTGGCCGGCGCCGTGGCGGACCGGGCCCCAGATCAGTTCGCGGCCGGCCGCGCCCAGGCGGTCGCCGAGCTTGGCGAGGTCGCCGATCGACTGGACCTGCCAGGCGTGGTGGTGGAAGGTGCCCTGGCCCTTGATCAGCGCGATGCCGTGGTGATCCGGGTTGCAGCGCATGAAGTAGGCGAAGTCATCCCCGATGACATCCGAGAGGCGGAAGTCGAAGATCCGGCGCAAAAATTCCATCATGCCGCGCACGTCGCGCGGGTGGAAGTTGATGTGGCCGTAGCGGTCCGGGCCGAAGGAAAGCAGGCCGCGGTCGTTGTGCTGCATGCCGGTGTAGACCTCGAAGATCCAGCCTTCGGGGCCGATGAACGAGAAGCCGTCCTGAACGCCGGCGGAGACCGGGGTTTCGGAGACGATTCTGAAGTTCTCGTTGGCTACGCGCTTGCGGATCTCGCGCAGCGCGTCGCCGTTCTGCGCGATCAGGCCCAGGGAGTGGATGCCGTTGACTTCGGACTCGACGTAGGTCAGCTCGTGGTGCACTGAGTTCGCTGCGAGGTAGGCCTCGTTGCCGGTGCGTTCGGTGACGCGCAGGCCGAGCAGCTGCGTGGCGTCGAAGATGGATCCTTCGATGTCATTGGTCTGGATGGACACGTGGCCCATTTCCCTGATTAATCCCCAAGCCATGGTGGATCCCTTCTGTAGCCGATAAAAATATTGTGATCTAAATAATTAGATTATTTGCATTAAGTTAGATTGTCTAGTGTTTTCGGAAAAAGACTCGCGCGCCTGCCCGAGCAGACCTGCTGGTCCGCAAGAATAGGCGCGCAAAGACTAGGCCAAAACCGGTCGCCTGGTGCTGAACGGACGCTGAATTTCTCGCTTGATCAGGCCTGTTTCATCCAGTGCTGTCAGCGATTGAGCACCCGTCTGGTGCACCGCAAGAGCGCTATTAACGCTGGTAGCTGCGGTTCCCAGGCAGATAAATGACCCTAGGGCATCACCCAGAACCTTCGCCGTTTGCTCGAAGAGCTCATCGGCCACGCCATCGAGCATCGGGGCATCCTGCCAGCGCTCACGGTTGCCAAAGAGGAACGGCAGCTCTAAGCAGTGGGCCGAACCAGCGTGAGGCAACGGGGAGCGAACTTCGAAGCCCAGGAGCTGCACCTGGATGCCGGCAGCGGCTGCCGCATCGGCCAATTCCACGGCAAAGAGTTGAATCTGGTGCAGGCTCATCGCCCTAACCATGAGTGACTTGGCCGTTGCTTGCGGTTCTGCGGCAATCAGTGCGTCGAAGACTTCTTGCGGTTCATTGAAGTTCCCTGCAATAAACCCGCGCACACTATCGAGGGTGAATGCCTGCTCGGGGGCCATGCCAATGAAGGCACTTGCCTCATCGGCGGTGTAGGAGAGCAATAGCTGCTTCACATGCAGGCGTTCGACTGCCCGCGCGGTATCAAAAAGATCCGCCGGAACGGACTCATCGGCACTCGGGTAGAGGCCCAAGCCGCGCCCGGCCCAAGCCTGGGCCAGTGCTGTGCCGGCAGCCAAGAGCTGCTCGGAGCTGGCCTCGGCCAAGGCGGTGCCATTAAGCGCTTGGGCCATCACCGCATTGCGTTCCTGCGCCTGGGTTTCACCCATCGGCGGCTGGAAGGACAGCGAACCAACGTAGAGCCTGTTGAACAGTCCACGGGCTGCCTCAAGCTGGGCCAATACGAAGGCCCAGAAGGCACCCGCGGACTGGCCTGCCAGGGTGACTTCTTGCGGGTTGCCACCGAGTTCAGCAATATTGCGCTGTACCCATTCGAGCGCCAAGAGCAGTTCTTCGGGCGGCGTATTCCCGCCGCCCACCTGCTGGTTGTGGGCCAGCAATCCGATGCGGTAGTTGACCACGGCCACCACGCAGTTCTGCTTCTCCGCAAAGTCCTGCGCGTCGTACCAGCGCACGGTGCCGGCGCCGGAAACGAAGCCGCCGCCGGGAAGGAAAACCATCACCGGAAGGTCCTTGGCATCCTGCGGAGCAAAGACTGCAACCTGGAAAGCATCCTCGGACTGGGGCAGTTCCTGGAGTGCAGGACCTAGCAACCAATCCAGGGAACCTGGGGCCTGAGGGAAAATTGCCGGCTGCGCTGCGGTGAGTCCGGTGGCTTCACTGAGCTTGCCGAAGCGCCCGGCGCTGCGCTGCGCGTAGCTGTAAACCCCCATGCCTAGCGGATTTCCGTGTACTGCGACCGGTCGACCGCGCGGGTGATGTTCCAGTACTCGACGATCGGGTAAGGCCAGATCTGCGAGACGCGGCCGAACTTGTTCTTGTACCAGGTGTGCACCTCGGGGTGGCCCCAGGCCTTCTGCGCGTTGGCGGCATCGAGATCCGCCACGAACGCATCGAGCACCTCCTGCTTCAGGTCCAGTGCCTTGATGTCCTTGTCGAGCACGATGTTCAGTGCGTCCAGGATGTAGGTCAGGCCGTACTCGATCATCGAGAACAGCGAGCCGTTGACCACATGCCCGGTATTCGGTCCGGAAACGATGAACAGGTTCGGGAAGCCGGGCACTGTGGCCCCGGCATAGGCGGTGGCATTGCCGCCCCAGTATTCGTGGATGTCCTTGCCCTCGCGGCCGGTGATGCGCAGCGGCTCGAGGAACTCGGAAGCCTGGAAGCCGGTGGCGTAGATGATGACGTCCAGCTCGTGCAGGGTGCCGTCGCCATCGATGATCCCGGCCTCGGTCATTTCGCTCATGCCCGAGGTGACCAGGGTGGTCTGCGGCTTCTTCAGGCTCTTGGCCCACACGCCGTTATCGCGCAGCATGCGCTTGCCGCCCACGATGTAGTCCGGGATGACCTTGGCCAGCAGGTCCGGGCGATCGGCGTACTGCTCCTTGAGCATCTCGGTCAGCTGCTGGCGCACGCGCTCGTTGACCGCGGACACTGAACCTTCCTTGGTCCAGTTAGGATCCGCGGCGGTGGTGTGCTGGCGGCCCTCGACGCCCAGCCAGTGCTGCCAGAAGCGCAGCCACTGGCCGTACTGCGGCAGGTGCTCGACCAGCCAGATCACCGATTCGGGCATGTCCTCGTAGTAGAACGGGGTAGGCAGCATCCAAGGGGAGGAGCGCTGGAAGATCTTGAGCTCTTCGACCTCGTCCACGATGGCTGGGACGATCTGGTAGGCGCTGGCGCCGGTGCCGATGACGGCAACCTTCTTGCCCTTCAAATCGATGCCCGGCTTCCATTCGGCCGAGTGCACGTGGATGCCGGCGAACGTGTCGTGGCCCGGGGTATCGGGGAACTTCGGGCGGTCCAGCTGGCCGACGGCGGTCAGGACGGCATTGAAGCGGCGTTCCTGGACTTCGCCGCCGTCCACGATGATGGACAGTACCCAGCGTCCGTCTTCTTCATCCCAGGTGGCCGAAAGCACCTCGGTGCCCATCTGGATGTTCTGCGTGATGCCGCCGCGTTCTGCGACGTCGCGGGTGTACTTGTGGATCTCGGGGCCTTCGGAGAACTGCTGGGGCCAGTCATCGCGCTGCGCGAAGGAAAATGAATAGGCGTAGTTGGGGGTATCGAGGCGCACGCCCGGGTAGGTGTTCTTCCACCAGGTACCGCCGACTTCGTGGCCCTTCTCGAAGACGGTGTAGTCCAGGCCGGCCTGCTTCAGCCGGTAAGCGGCGGCCATGCCGGCCACGCCCGAGCCGATGACTGCCACGGTGAAGTCGCGGGTGGGAGCAACCTGTTCCTTGGTGAAGGCCGGTGCGCCGCTCACTTCGGGAACCAATGCCATGTCGTGCTTGAGCATCTGGTGGTAATCGGTGGTGGCCTGGTTGGTGATCCAGTCCAGGATCGTGGTGGCCTGCTCGTCGTCCAGGGTCTCCACCGAGGTGATTTTTTCATCGCGGATCCGGCGCAGTGCTTGGAAGGCCAATTCGCGGGCCGCTTCCTGAGCTGCGGCGTCCATGCCACCGTGCGGTTGACCTACGGTGTCAACCGGCGGCTGCGGTGGACGCAGCTCATCACGAAGGATCGAGTAATCGCCGGTTGCCGCGGCCAGGGCCATCATCAGTGGCGGCAGGTCGGTGCTTGCAACGATCTTGCGCAGCTGCTCGTCGCTTTCGGTGATAGCAGAGTAGTTTGCGCGCCAGTACAGGTCATCTACCTGTTTGGTGGCGGCGGTCTCGATCAGTGATTCGCTCATTGGTTACTCCTAGCAAGTCTTTTCGGGCCGTGCGCGACAGGGTCTGGCAGGCGCGTGTTGTAACCAGTGTCACCTCTTGGTTATGCATAAGTCAACTAAAAATGTATTCTTTGCCGACTTTGGTATGATTTATGTCATGGCGAAACGCACCGATTCAGAGACGATGTCAAAGCACATCCGCGACACCCTGCGCACCGATATCCTGGATGGGCGCTGGGAACCAGGTGCCCGGCTGCAGCTCACGCATCTTTCTGAGCATTACGAAACCTCCAGTACGGTCATTCGCGAAGCGTTGACCCGGCTGGTGGGGGACAAGCTCGTCACCCTTCGCCCCAACAAGGGCTTCTTTGTCCCGGAACTGTCGTTGGCCGACTTGAGCGACATCGTGGAGATGCGCTGCGTCAACGAGCAGCTGGCAATTTCGCTGGGCTTCGAACGTGCGCCATTGGAGTGGGAGAGCGAGCTGATGGCAGCGCACCACACCCTGGAGCGCACGCCGCGCCGTTCGGACGAAGACCCGGATAACCACACCCCGGCATGGAATCACGCGCATCAGAACTTCCATGACAAGCTCGTTGAGGCCTGTGGTGTTCCGCTGCTGACCGAGGTGACTCGCACCCTGTCTGACCTGATCCAGCTCTATGGACGCTGGGCCGGCCCGGCCACCCGTGACGCCAAGCGGGACCTGGACAAGGAGCATCGCGATATCCTCAACGCCGCCCTGGACCGCAATGCGGAACTGGCTGGCCAGCTATTGCGCGCGCACTACGAAACCACGCTCAGTGCGGTGAAAAACGGTGGCGAGGTCGGGCTAGCCTGCTTGCCGCACGTGAAGCTGCTCAAGTAGCCAGAACCTTCGTGGGCATTCCCACGCCCAGACCCTGACCCGGATTGCTGCAGCGGGAACATTTCCGACTGGTTCCGGAGCCGGCGCAAGCGCAGTTTCCATCATGATGCTGCACGCATCCGGGCTCTATCCCGGCAGTGTTTTGGCAACGCGGATGGCCGGCAAGCCTGTTTTGCGGCGCTATCAAGGCAAGAGCTGGGTCGCCGCTTTTCGCAGCGACCCAGCTTAAGAAGCCAGAATGGGAGTTCAGTAGCGTGAATGCTTTCGTTCAAGGAACTGATTGCGCAAGGAATTGATAGCCTGGAGTGCCTGGCCCTCACCGGTGTACACCGATGAATACGGGCCCAAGGGCATACGCATGAATAACGTGCTTCCCGGCTTCACCAAGGAAGACCCGAGCGCGGTCCCTGAAGCATGGGTCCAGAAGATTCCATTGCGCCGTGCTGCCAGCGCCACCGAGATTGCCAAGGCCGTGCGCTTCTTGGCCAGCGACGAGTCAAGCTACATGACCGGACAGAACGTTCGCGTTGACGGTGGTTTTGCGCGCGGTCTCTAGCAGCGGCGTGGATGCGGATGCTGGCGGGAACGAAACTAGTGCCAGCAGGAGATTATTTCTTTTTGCCCGATGCCAGAGCCCGCTTTTTCAGTTGGCGGCGTTCGCGTGCATCTTCGATGAATAGCTCGCATACAAGGAGAACTGCGCCAGCGCCGACCATGATGAAAAATACTCGGATGCCTTCTGCCGGTGAATCAAAGATACTGCTCAGAAGTCCTGACATCAGAGCTGTTGGCACTGCGATCAGAATCAGAACCACGATAGCGATGAGGATCGCAAATGCACGCTTGGACAGGGACTGGAAGAAGTCTTTCACTTAACTGCTCCTCTGGCGCTCATGCGGGATTCGTCGGTTTGCATATGCTCAATACCAGTGTGATCACGATTGCGCGTTGTGCCCGATCTTCTCCACTTTATATCAATGGTTCATTAAATCAACGCATGTAAAAAATGGAATGTGCTGTACTTTCCTAGCATCTTCCGAGCTGGCGGGGGCGTATGCCCAATTCTCTGCCGATGCTAACTCCGGGGAAGAGCCATATGAAAATCCCCCCACTGCCTATTGCGGTGAGGGGATCATGCGTGGCTCAAGGCACGGGCTTGGGGCTAGACGCTGGAGCGCTGATCGCGGAAGCGCGCAGGCCAGACGCCCTGCTTGCCAGGGGCCAGGATCCCCGCCGGATCCAGTGCATCCTTGATCTTCTCCTGCAGGCGGCGGGCTGCGTTGTCGTTGAAGTCGAAGCCGTCGGCAATGCGGTCCATGTAGTCCACGTGGCTGCGGTACGGTGCGTAGCCGCGGGCGCGGGCCGCATCGAGCAGCTCGGAGTACAGGGCGCGCGCACGGGCGAGCATCTCCTGGTTGCCGCGCTCGAAGAAGATCATGGTCACGTGAACCATATGCCGCGGATACAGGTGGTACCCGATGTACAGGTCGAAGCCGTGCTTCGCGTAGAGCTTCTTGGCTTCCTGGTAGAACTCGGCCACGAGTTCGCCGCGGGCCGGGATGATCGGCGCCGCGTCGATGTGTCCGCCGTTTTCAGCTGCCCAGCCCACGGTGGACAGCGGCTTCAAGGTCGGGACGCCGGCCATCTGGGTGCGGTCCTGGGCGGCGATGTCCTCATGCTGCAAGGCCAAGCCTTCTTCTCCCGAGTAGAACCGGGCGTCAACGCGGGCACCGGGGATCACGCTGATCCTGTCCTTGACGATTTGCAGGCGGCGTTCGCACAGTTCGCGGTCGCCGTAGAAGGCGAACTTGCAGTTCCACTGGCCAATGCCGAATTCCTGGCGCATTTCTTCCAGGCGCCAGTCGGGAATGGAACCTTCGCCATCCCAGAAGTCGGCGCGCGATCCGCGCATGGTTGCCGCGCGCACCACATTGCCGCAGAGGGCATTGTTCTGGATGATTTCCTCGCGGCGCAAGGTGGTGAGGATGTCGATCAGTTGCGGCAGGTGCGCCTCGTCGTCG
This sequence comes from Arthrobacter sp. JUb115, assembly GCF_004365035.1. Lineage (NCBI taxonomy): Bacteria > Bacillati > Actinomycetota > Actinomycetes > Micrococcales > Micrococcaceae > Arthrobacter > Arthrobacter sp. JUb115. Next base: position 317,956 of record NZ_SOBS01000004.1, read on the forward strand.
ACGAAAATATCGCCATTGACGTAGGTGTGCGGTGCCGGCATCAGCCACAGTCCGACCTGGGTAACCACGCCGTAGTTGGACTGGGTGAACAGTCCGTCCAAGGTCGGGCCGAAGCCGCCCTGGAAGATCGGGCCCAGCTCGGTGCCGTCCATCGCGCCCATGCCGGTGCGGACCAGATCGCCGTCGGGCATGACCACTTCCATGCCGCACAAGGACTTCACGTGGTCGCCCAGCGGGGTCATGCCGTAGCCGCGGTCGAGCATATTGCCCATGACCGAGCCCCAGCCCAAGGCCGGAACCGACATCCAGACCTTCAGGCCGCGTTCCTTGATGTATTCGAAGAGATCGAAGAAGGTGACGCCGGGCTCCACCACGGCGTAGCACAGCCGGTCATCGACCGCGATGATGCGGTTCATGCGGCTCAAATCCAGCGCCACCATCCCGGTATCGCGTGGTTCGGGGCCGCCATAGCCCAGGTTCTTGCCGCAGGAGAAGGTCCACAACGGTACCTCGTGCTCGGTGGCCAGCTTGACGATGGCCTGCACTTCCTCGGTGCTAGCCGGGCGGATGCCGGGCCAAGGGGTACGGCCCGGGTTCAGCGGGTAGGGATCCAAGTAGCCCTCGGAATCTCCCAAGGAAACAACGTTTTCTGCGCCAACGATTTCCTTGGCTGCCTCAAGAAATTCTTCACGACGATCCATGATTCACCCTTCCACTGGCCATCGGCGAACGCCGCGGCCCCACTGTCTTAATCTAAAAAACTTGCTTTGTTTCGTGCCGTCATCAATATGCTTGATGACATGAATCTTGTGTCCCACCCGCAACTGACCTTGCGCCAGCTTTGGCACTTCGTTGTCGCGGCCGAGGCTGGAACCATGGCCGAAGCTGCCCGCCGGCTGCATCTGGCGCCTTCGGCAATTTCCATGTCCATCGCGGAACTCGAACGCATCGTCGGTGCCGAGCTGGCGATCAAGCGCCGGGCCAAGGGGCTGACGTTGACCGCGACCGGCAAGACCGTGCTGCTCCAGGCCCGGGAACTGCTGGAGCGGGCCCATGATCTGGAAACCATGGGCCAGGGAACTCGCGAAGAGCTTGCCGGCCCGTTAACCGTTGGCTGCTTCATGCCCCTGGGCCCGATCATCATTCCGCCCATGCTCAGTGCCTTTGCCCAGCAATGCCCGAAGGTGGAGGTCGATTTCCTGGAGGGGTTCCACCAGGAAATGCAGCATGCGCTGCTCGATGGTTCCATCGATGTCGCCTTCCTCTACGGATCGGAGATCTCACCAGCCTTGCGTTCGGCCACCGTGGCGATGGCCGAGGCCCAGATACTGCTGCCTTCCGGGCATCCGCTGGCCGCCAGCCCGTCGGTGTCATTGCGTGAAATCGCGAACGAGCCGTTGGTCCTCTTCGAATCCGAGCCGATCACCCAGCGCATCCTCGGCCTGTACCAGGGCAGCGGGCTGGAACCGATGATCCGGCACCGCTCGCGTTCCTATGCGACCGTGCGCTCGCTGGTCAGTACCGGCCGCGGGGTGGCTGTGCTGTTCCAGCAGCCGGCCCTGGAAGCACCCTATGAAGAGCTGAACGTGGTGCTCAAGCCGCTGAAACTCGATGACGAAAATATCGCCGTGGTTCCGGTTTCGGTGGCTTGGCCCCGCAGTTCGCGGCTGAACTCCCGTGCCCAAGCCTGGGTGGAAGTCGCCGCGGAACTCTTCGAGAATGCGGGCCGGCGCAGCTAGCGGCTAGACGCGCGTGCGGATCGAGGACGGGTAGGACAATCCGAAGTTATCCCGCAGGGTGGTGCCCTCGTATTCGGTGCGGAAGTAGCCACGATTCTGCAATTCAGGGATCAGCTTGTCGCAGATGAGCTTGAAGCCGCCTGGGTTGAACGGGGCGTTCAGGTTGAAGCCGTCGCAGGCCTTGGAATCGAACCAGTCGATCATGCGGTCTGCCACTGCCGAGGCGGTGCCGGCCATCCACTGGTGTCCGGTGGAGCGGGCCAGGTCAACGATCAGCTCGCGCAGGGTCATGCCCTGGTCCACCGACTTGCGGCGGTAGATCTGGTAGCGCGAACCCAGGGCCGGGTCATCGGAGAACCACTCGGCGGGAATCTTCTCGTTGAAGTCCAGCGAGGACAGATCCATCTTCAGATCGGCACCCACCTGCACGCGGCCGTTTTCCAGGTGGATGTGGTTGGCCAGTTCCTCGGCCAGCTCATCTGCTTCGGCCTGGGTGTCGCCGAGGATCGGCAGGATGCCCGGGATGATCTTGATGTCGTTGGGGTTGCGGCCCTTGGCAGCCGCCATCGCCTTGAACTTGGCGTAAAACTCCACCGATGGTTCCTTCAGCGGCTGCGCGGTGTAGATGCCATCGGCCACCGAGGAGCCCAGTTCCATGCCTGGTCCCGAGGAGCCGGCCTGCACCAGCACCGGGCGGCCTTGCGGGCTGCGCGGCATGTTGATCGGGCCCTGCACCTTGAAGAATTCGCCCTCATGGTTGATCGGGTGGATCTTGTCGGTGTCCACGTACCATGCCGATTCCTTGTCGTTGGTGACGGCGTCGTCTTCCCACGAATCCCACAACTGGTTGGCTACCTCGACGAACTCGGTGGCGCGGCGGTAGCGGGTGGCTGGATCCGGCGCGCAGTCCATGCCGAAGTTCTGGAAACCATCGGAGCTGGTCACGATGTTCCACCCGGCGCGGCCACCTGACATGTGGTCCAGTCCGGCCATCTGGCGGGCCAGGTTGTATGGCTCCGAGAAGGAAGTGGAAACGGTTCCGATCAGGCCAATGTTCTTGGTGCGTGCTGCCAGTGCGGAAAGTACCGAGATCGGCTCGTAGAAGCCGTTCATCTTGATATCGCCGCGCATTACGGTGTTGGCATGGACGATGTCGCCGAAGAAGATGGCGTCCAGCTTGGCGTCTTCAGCAATCTTGGTCAGGTCGTAGACGAATTCCAGGTTGGCCAGCTCCTCGGAGCGCGAGCCGTCCATGCGCCACGAGTCCTTGTGGTAGCCAGCGGGGAGCATGAAGGTCGTGAGCACCATGTGCTGGGGGTTCTTGGGAGTCATTGAAACTCATCCTTTCCTGCGGATGTGACGGGAAGCACTGAGTCCATGGTTTCAAGAGTCTCTAAAGTCGTAAATGGAGAACTTTTGCGCCATAGCGTTCAGAAAAATTGATGTTTGGTGTTAAAAGCTGGTCCGCGTATCAACTGATACGCGGACCGGTGCCGGGGTTCAGGCGTTCAGCTTTGCGTTGGACGGCGCTGACGCGGCTGCCTTGGGAGGCAGGGCGGCGCCTTCCGGGCTGATGCGGATGGCGACCAGTCCGACGATCAGGATTGCCACCCAGAAGATGCCTACGGCGGTGATGCCGAAGCTGACGGCCAGCGCGGTGCAGATCATCGGGGTGAAGCCGGCCCCAAGGGTCGAGGAGCCCTGGTAGGCCAGCGAGGCGCCGGTGTAGCGGACATCAGCTGGGAACAGCTCGGAGATGTAGGCGCCGATCGGTCCGGCCAGGATGCCCTGGATGACGCCGTTGCCGACGATGACTGCAACTGCGAAGCCCCAGCCGGTGCCGTTGCTCATCAGGAAGACTGCCGGGAAGGCCCAGAGGATGCCGGCGGTGCCGCCGATGGTCAGGATCATCTTCCGGCCGTACTTGTCCGAGAGCTTGGCGGCCAGCAGGCAGACCACGATGGTGACCATGGCCGCGTAGCCCTTGGTGTTCAGCACAAAGGAGCGGTCCACGCCCTGGGCCGCGGCTTCGGAAACGCCCCACGAAGTCAGCACGCCCTGGCAGGTGTAGAAGCCAAGGGAAGCGATCAGGGTGATGATGACGGTGCGCGAATGGTTCTTCAGCACCAGCGAGATAGGAGTCTTGCGCTCCTGCTTGCGCTCGGCGGCCTTGGCATCCAGCTCCTGGAAGACCGGAGTTTCTGCGACCTTCAGGCGGATCACCATGCCGATGATGATCAGGACTGCCGAGAAGATGAACGGAATGCGCCAGCCCCATTCCAGGAACGCATCACCGGTGGAGAAGGAGATGAAGGAAACCAGGAAGGTGGCCAGCAAGCCACCGGCCGGTGCGCCGGCGTTAGCGAAGGAAGCTGCGAAACCGCGCTTGGAAGCGGGTGCATGTTCCAAGGCCATCAGGGTGGCGCCGCCCCATTCGCCGCCAACTGCGACTCCCTGGACCACGCGGAGCAAGACCAGGATGACCGGGGCAGCTGCGCCAATGGTTGCGGTAGTCGGCAATAGGCCAATGGCAACGGTGGCTACGCCCATCATCATCATGGAAAGCACCAGCATCTTCTTGCGGCCAAGGCGGTCGCCGAAGTGGCCGAAGACGATGCCGCCCAGCGGGCGGGCAATGTACCCGACGGCCAAGGTGCCGAAGGAGGCGAAGAGTGCCAAGCCCGGGCTCAGGTTGCCGAAGAAGACCTTGTCGAAAATCAGCGACGCCGCAGTGGCGTACAAGATGAAGTCGTAGTACTCGATGACGCTGCCCAAGAAGCTGGATCCGAGAATGCGGCGCAAATCCTTGGTGTTGAGGGAGTCGCTTGGCTCCATTGCCGGCACTGGCTGGTTCTGTTGCGAGTCGGACACGACGAGAACCCTTCCTGATCGCTGATGTGACTTAAGCCATAGTGGCCCATTTCACTAACCTTGTCCACTTTTTACGCATTTTAAGACAGATAATATTTTCTTCAGCCCTTGAAAACCGCGTGATCCTGCGGGTTTGAAAAAATTCTTCGACTCAGAGCTTGATCTGGGTCACATAAGTTATATAAACTGATGCACAGAATATATTTTTGAACCCGCTCAGCGGGACGCCCGATAAGGAGCAGCGAAGATGAGTGCACGCACTGGAGAGCAGTACCTGGCAGGGCTCAAGGATTCCCGCGAGGTCTGGCTGGGCGATCAGCGCATTGACGTCACCGAGCACCCGGCATTTGCCGGCTCGATCAACGGCATGGCCGCCTACTTCGACTACCAGCACAAGTACGCCGATGACTGCCTGATGAACGACGAACAGACCGGCGAACAGCACAACGTCTCCCTGCTGCGTCCCAAGAACGCAGAAGACATCGCCCGCCGCCACCGCGCGTTCGACCGCCTGGCCCGCTACTCCAATGGCATGCTCGGACGCACCCCCGACTACGTCAACGTGGTGCTCGCCGGCCACGCCTCGCGCCCGGACATCTTCGCCAAATCCGGCGACCCGGTCTACTACGAGCGCCTGGAGAACTACTGGCGCCATGTGCAGGAAAACGACCTGGCGCTGACCCACACCATCGTGCACGCGGCCATCGACAAGTCGGTCGGCGAACTGCAGGGCATCAATGAAGAGCTGACCTTGCGCGTGGTGGACCGCACCGCTGAAGGCCTGATCGTGCGCGGCGCGAAGATGCTCGCCACCCTGGGCCCGATCGCCGACGAGCTCTATGTCTACCCGGCGGTGCCCATCCAGAAGGGCTACGAGGAATACGCGCTGTCCTTCGCGATCCCGGTCGCCACCAGCGGCGTGGTCTCGGTCTGCCGCGACCACTACGGCGTGGACCAGCCGGTAGTGGACAAGCCGTTCTCCTCGCGCTTCGACGAGCAGGATGCGGTCATCATCTTCGACGACGTGCTGGTCCCTTGGGATCGCGTGTTCATCGACGGCCAGCTCGATGTCTACAATTCCCTGAACGCCGGCACCGCCACCGGCAACACCCAGCAGCAGACCGCCATCCGCGCCTCGGTGAAGCTGGAGTTCGCCTACGACCTGTGCGTGCAGATGGCCAAGGTCACCGCCACCGACAACAAGCCGGACACCGCATCGATGCTCGGCGAGATCTATTCCTACCTGCGCATCGCCCGCGCCGTGATCCACTCGGCCGAGGTCAACGCGTCCGAATGGGGCGGCGGGGCGTTCTTCTGCCACGACGACATCTCCGCGCTGCGCACCATGATGCCCATCTGGATGGCCCGCGTGAACGACATCATCAAGTCCATGGGCAGCCACAACCTGCTGGCCACCCCGACCGCGGCCTCCTTCGAGGACCCGCGCCTGGGCCCACTGCTCAAGAAGTACCTGCCGGGAGCCAACGGCATCGCGCCGGAGGAACGCGCCAAGATCTTCCGCACCGCTTGGGACTTCGCCGGATCCGCCCTGGGCAGCCGCATCGAACTGTACGAGCGCTTCTACCTGGGGTCGGTCAGCCGTGCCCGCGGGCTGGATCACCGCAAGGCACAGATGAAGGGCGAGACCGGTGCCTTCGAGGCGATGTTCGCCGAGGTGGGCATCAGCCCGGTGATCGCCGAGCAGGCCGCACTGGACCTGGACGCCGCGGCAACGCGCGCCTAGGGAAGCAGGAAAATCATGGCTAACCCGACGCCCGATGTGCTCGACGCGCTGCTCGAGCACCTGCTGGAAACCCAGTACGGCCAGCTGCCGACGGCCACGATCCAGCGCGTGAACCAGCGCCTGCTGGATTCGGTGGGCGTTGGGCTGGCAGGGCACCGCGCCGACGACATTGCCGGACTCATCGAAGCGGCGCAGGCCTGGGGCCACGGCGATGAAGCAACCGTGCTGGGTACCGGAATCAAGCTTCCGGCCACCTCCGCGGCCTTCGTCAACGCGGCCCTGATCCGCTCCTTCGACTTCGAGCCGGTGGAAGCCGAAGGCCCGGCCGGCAAGCAGGTCGCCGCCCACATCTCCGGAACCACCGTGGCCGTCGTGCTGGCCCTGGCCGAAGCCACCGGCGCCACCGGAGAAGAAGCACTGGCCGCGCTGGCGCTGGGCGATGACCTGGCAGCCCGCCTGGCCATCGCCGGCGGCTTCGACGTGTACTCGGGGCAGGATAATACCGGCACCTTGAATGCCCTGGCCGCCGCTGGAATCGCCAGCCGGATGCTGGGCCTGGACAAGGCGCAGGCACGCCATGCCATCGGCATTGCGGTCAACCAGGCTTCGGGCAATGTGGCGGCGATCTTCGATGGGGCCAACGGCTTCAAGCTGCCCATGGCCTTCGCAGCCCGCTCCGGAATTTCCGCCGCGCAGCTGGCCAAAGCCGGCATGAAGGCGGCGGATGATCCGCTGACCGGCAAGCACGGCTACTTCCAGCTGTTCGGCATCGACGCGCAGCCGGAACTGGCGGTGGCGGATCTTGGCGTGAGCTTCCATGGGGACTGCACGATCAAGCCCTTTGCCAGTTGCCGGGCCGCGCAGCCTTCGCTGCAGGCCTGCGCGGAACTGGTGGCCGACGGCACGGTGGGCTACAAGGACATCGTATGCCTCACCGTCCACCTGAGCGAGCGGACCCTGAACGGATTCGTCGGGGCGCGCTTCGAGGCGGGGGACACCCGCACCGTGGCAGCCCTGTTCTCGGTGCACGCCACCGCGGCGATCGCCTTGATCCGCGGAACGGTTCGCCCCGAGCACCTGACCGCCAGCGCGCTGGCGGACCCGGAGCTGGCGCAGATGCTCGGGCGCATCGAGCTAGCCGGCACCCTGCCTAACAGCCAGCGGCTGACGGCGGAGATCACTGCACGGCTGCGCAGCGGCGAGGTGCGCCACGTGCGCGTGGAGCACCCGGACGGAAACATCTTGCGCACACCCCTGGAGCATGACCAGGTAGTTGCGAAGTTCTCGAAGAATCTCGAGTTCTCGCATCCAGAACTGGCAGCACGCAAGGACGCGTTGCAGCACCAGCTCGAACACCTCGCCAGCGCACCGGATCTGACTGATCTGATGGCGGCGCTGGACCCCGCTAGAAACTTCACCCCGAATTACCAGGAGCAACTCCCATGAGCATCACCAACTTTGAATCGGTCACCCCAGTAGACATGAACACCTTCCGCAACGTCGTAGGCCACTTCGCCTCCGGTGTCACGGTGATCACCACGGCCGTGGACGGCCAGCTCTACGGCACCACCGCTTCGGCAGTGTCCTCCCTGTCGATGGAACCGCCAATGATGCTCGCTTGCCTGAACCGCTCCAGCTCCACCCATGACCGGGTAGTTGAAGCAGGCGTCTTCGGCATCAACATCCTGGCCGAGGACCAGGGCGCGCTGGCCTTCCACTTCGGCCGCAAGGGCGAGGACAAGTTCGCTACCGTGCCGCATACCCTCTCCGCGGAGGGCATCCCGCTGATTGACGGCGCATTGGCCACGATCGTATGCCATGTGGCCGAAACCCCGACCGGCGGTACCCACACCGTTTTCCTGGGACTGGTCAGCCACGCTGAAGCCCATGACCGCGAACCGCTGGCCTACTACCGCGGAACCATGGGCCGCCTGGAGCCGACCAAGGAGTTGGCTGCCTACCAGGCCACCCGCACCTGGGTGCTGCTGCGCACCAGTCCACTGGGCGAAGACCTCGACGTGGATGCCATCGCCGCGGCTTCCCGGGCCGACGCTGATCATGTAGCCAACGCGCTGGTGAAGCTGGAAAGCGAGCACCTGGTCTTCCGCACCGAAACCGGAAAATACCAGCCAAAGCCGATTACCGCAGAATTGACCGATTCGGCCTACGACTCGCGCGCCACCATCGAGTCCGGGGTGATCGCCTCGCACCTGGGCAAGATTTCCGAAGAGACCATTTCCAGCCTGCGCGAGATCACCGCGAAGCTGGCTGACCTGCGTGAGACTTCGGAATCCGACCTGGAAGAGTTCTTGGCCCTGAATGTCGCCTACCACGATGCTCTGGTTGGCGTTGCCGGCTCCAGCCAGCTGGTGGATTCCTTCCGCCGTTTGGGAATTGGCACCGTCTGGCGCCAAGCGCTGACCGCAGAGCAGTGGTCGCGCCAGCTGGACCACCGCCACGTTGCCGAATTGACTGAAGCGCTGGCTGCCGGTGACGCGCCAGCGGCCCAGGCAGCGCTTGCCGCGCACACCGAGTTCGGCAAGGCGCTGGCTCGTGAAGCAGTGGCCCGCCATGGCGGCCAGGTTTAGGCATTGAGGCGATAGCCACTGTGGAAAGGCGGCAGGTTGGAAGATCCAGCCTGCCGCCGTGGCTTTATAAAGCGTCGAAGTGCGGGCCTATTGCGCTGTGGCCCCGACAAAGAGGCGCAGCTTCCACTGGCCGCCGGTCTTGGCCCACACCGTGCGGTTGGCAGTTGCCAGATGCTTTTCGACGCCTCCGGAAATCAGATGCATTTTCATGCTGCCTTCGACGACCACCACGTTGCCCTCCTGGGTAACGGACTCGAAGTCGTGGCTGAGCGCCAAATATTCGACGGCTCCGGAACCGAGCAGTTCCAGCAATGAGTCGCGGTCATCGACACGACCGGTGGAGTGGGTGTACTGCAAATCCGGCTCAAGCAGGTTCCCCAAGGTTTCGAGGTCACGGGCGAGCATGGCCGAAAGGCGCCGTTCTTCTGCGATGCGCAGTTCCGATTCAAGTGCCGCAGGGTCAATAGTCGTCAACGGTGATGGCTCCTAAGTAGCGTTTGGTTCGTAGGCAATCTACCAATAAGCAGTGGCGATGTGCGGATATTAGCGAGTGCTTTTACTGGGTGAGATGGAGTTTCAGGGTTGATCCCAGAAGTGGAAACTATCAGCCGAGGGTATGAGCCGGGCACGGGATAGTTACCTCGCATCGCTGATTCCCCGGGCCGCGGAAATTTCTACGATGGAATCATGCTCAAGAAAAAGTACCTCGCCACTGGCGCGCTCGCCCTTCCCTTCGCTCTCCTGCTCACCGGCTGCAGCGGTTCTGATCTCTTCGTCGACAAGTACGATGAATCCACCACTCGAACTGCCAAAACTTCAGAGAAGGCCGTGGCCGATGGTGTGCTGCCCGATTGGGTTCCGTCCGGCGGCACCGACGTTCAGCTGGTCCAGCGCAATACCGGCGCTGAACGCATCTTCATGCTGAACTACGACGGCAAGCTGGACAGCGACCAGTGCCAGGCGCTGGAAACCGTTGGGAATCCGACCGAAGCCGAACTGGCCAAGGCCTACGCTTCTGACCCGCGCACCAAGAACCTCGAGCCTGACGAGATTTCAGCTACCCGCACCTTGGATGCCGACTGGTGGCCAGCCGATGGCCAAAGCGAGACGACTGATCTGTGCGGGCGCTTCTGGGTCCATCAGTCAGAGGGCAAGCTCTATGCCTTTGCTCCGGACATGGTTGCCCAGGTCCAAGCCATCGAGAAGGAGCGGGCCACCAAGGAAGGCAAATAGAGGCTGGCCGCCACTAGCTGGGCTGCAGGCCGCGAACCAGGAAACTGGTTCGCGGCCTGCAGCTTGTTGCTCATGCGGATCAGAAGCGGATCACGCTGCGGGCGATGGACCCGGTTTCCTGCTTTGCATAGGCTTCGTTGATCTCGTCGAGCTGGATCTCCTGCGCCACCAGATCATCGAGATTCAACCGGCCCTGCAGATAGAGCTCGGCGTAGTAGGGAATGTCATTGCGGACCGTGGAGGAGCCCATGTAGATGCCGTGGAGATTGCGCTGCGGGATCAGCAGGTCCAGCATGATATTCATTTCCAGCGGCTTGCCCTGGGGAATGCCGATGAAATACACGTGTCCGCCGGTTTTGGCGACTTCCAGGGCCTGGCGCTGCGTGGGGGCAATGCCGATGGCTTCGAAGGAATGGTGGACTCCGCGGCCGGTGATGGCGCGGATGGCGCTGACCACGTCTTCGGTGCCGCCGTTGATGACATGGGTGGCTCCGAATTTCTTGGCCAGCTCCAGCTTCTCTGGCTGCAGGTCAATGCCGATGATGGTCTTGGCGCCGGCCAGCTTGGCTCCCTGGATGACATTCAGGCCGATGCCGCCCAAGCCGATGACCGCGACGGTTTCCCCGGGGGAAACCTTGGCGGCGTTGAGCACCGCGCCCACGCCGGTGGCTGTCGCGCAGCCAAGCACAGCAGCCTGCGCGAATGGGATTTCCTTGGGCACCCTGACCAGCTTGTTCTGGTGCAGGACCGTGTACTCGGCGAAACCGGCCACGCCGAAGCCTTCTACGCGCTCGCCGTTGCGCGTCAAGCGTGCCGGGGTATCCGGTCCGCGCAGCGCATGCTGGGGATTCAAGCAGCGGTAGGTCGCTCCGTTGACGCATTCTTCGCAGCTCCCGCAGAAGCTGATTTCCGTGGCGATGACATGGTCTCCCACTTCGAAGTCGGTGGCTTCGGGGCCTAGCGCGATGACGGTGCCGGCCATTTCGTGGCCGACCACCATCGGCAAGGGGCGCCCGCGGTCTACGGTGGCAACTATGTGATCCGAGTGGCACAGACCTGCGGCTTCGACCTTCACCAGAACTTCTTGCCCCCGCGGCTCGTCGACTTCGAGTTCCTCGATGCTGAAACCTTCGCCGATGGAGTTGATGACCGCTGCGCGCATTGCAGATCCTTCGTTAGATTCTTCTTCTAAAAATGCATTATTTCTAATAGTATATTTTCATTAGTGTTCTGCGTCACCCCCTTTGCGCGACTATTTTCCGGAGGAAGCATGAAAGCAGCAGTCGTTTCTGAAGTTGCCGGCTCTTTTGATGTCCTGGACATCAGCATTGACAACCCCGAAGCCCATGAAGTCCTCATTGACGTGAAGGCCAGCGGCCTGTGCCACTCGGATTTGCACGTGGCGACGTCGGACATCGGCTTCCCCATGCCAGCGGTGCTCGGCCACGAAGTCTCGGGTCTGGTCGTGGGCGTCGGTTCGGCTGTCACCTCGCTCTCGGTGGGGGACCGCGTGGTGACTTCTCCAGTGCACAGCTGCGGGGTCTGCAAGGGATGCCGCACCGGCAAACCTTACCAGTGCCGCGTGCCCTCGCACACCGACCGCACCGCGCAGCAGAATCCGCGATTGTCCCTGGGTGGGCAGCGGCTCACCCAGTTCATCGGTGTTGGCGGCTTCGCGGAACAGGTGCTGGTGCATGAGAACACCGTCGTAAGGGTTCCGGACGCTATCCCGTTCGACCGCGCGGCGCTGCTTGGCTGTGGAGTGGTCACGGGTGCTGGCGCGGCTATTAATACCGCGCGCATCCGTCCAGGCGATACCGTTGCCGTGATCGGCGCCGGTGGTGTCGGGCTGAACGTCATCCAGGGCGCGAAACTGGCTGGCGCGACCCGCATCATCGCTATCGACCTGCAGCCGGCCAAGCTGGAGCTGGCCAAGGTCTTCGGTGCCACCGACGTCATCAACGGCGGGGAGGGCGATGCGGTGGAAACCGTCAAGCGGATTGCTGGCGGGGGAGTGACGCATGCCTTCGAGGTCATCGGCCTGCAAGCCACCAGCGAGCAGGCGGTGGCCATGCTGGAAATCGGCGGCACCGCGTACCTGATTGGCGTTCACAAGCCCGGCGCGCAGATCAGCATCACCCCATTTGGAGACCTGATGGGACGCCAGAAGGGCATCCGTGGCGTGGCCATGGGGTCGAGCAACATCCAGGTGGACATCCCCATGTACGCCGAGTTGTATCTGCAGGGCCGTTTCAAGCTCGACGAACTGGTGTCAGCGCATATCAGCTTGGATGAAATCGACAAGGGATACGAGCAGCTGCGTGGCGGTGCGGTGGCCCGAAGCGTGATTACCTTCTAGATTTATCGACGCCGGTCGCTGAACGAAGCAAGGCCAGCAGTTCACTGATCTGCTGGCCTTGTTTCATGTTCTGGGGGTGCTGCTACTCTCCGGTCTGCGCGCGGCGCTGTATGCGCGTGGCGTACAAGACGCAGCCCAGCAACCCGATGAAGCTGAGCGCAACCGCCACGGACCCGGTGATGCCGGGCAGGTGCTGGTTCCAGGTCATGTTCAGGGTGACAAGCAGAGACACCAGAAATCCTCCGGTGAGGTAACTGATTGCCGAACTCATGGTGAACCTTCCGTGGGCAGAACGTGCTCCCGTGAGCCTAGCATCGCGCCAGTCCCTGTCCAAGGATTTGCCGGTGCTGGTTATTTGCGAGACGCGTGCTCCCAGAGCACTTCATCCACTGTTACGGGCTTGTCAATGAGCTCGAAGCGTGCCATTGCATCCAGGCCTGACTGGGAAGCCTCTGCATCGAACGCGGTGCCTGCCAAGGCGAACCGCGTTGGAGCTTTTTCCACCGGAATCTGGTTGACCTCGGCGTGTATCTTCTGCACTTCCTCGAGGTTGGCTGCATCGGAGTAGAACTCCACTGCCTCTTTCATGGCCGATACGAAGGCCTTGGCAGTATCTGGATTCGCACCGGCCCACTGGGAAGTGCTTAGCCACAAAGTGCCCGGCTGATTCCCCTGGTACTCGCGGACCGGGTTGCCCAAGGAGGGGAAGCCGGCCGCAATCATCTGGTGGTAGAAGACGTCGCTGGGGACGACCGCGTCAACGGTCCCGGTCTCCACCGCGGCCTGCATCCCGGCGTAGGGCATGCCCACTTCGCTGAACTCCTCGGCGCCCACCCCTGCGTCTCCCAGGGCTTGGAAGACCGGCAGATCGCTGCCGGTCTTCACGCCGATGACACCGATGGTCTTGCCCTTGAGATCGGCAAGCCTCGCAATCCCAGAGTCCTTGGCGACGAGCACTCCGGAGTTATCGACGTTCGGGTCGACCACGCCATTCGAAGCCAGCGCTTCGATCGGCAGGCCCTTTGACACGGAGGTGGCGACGTTGTCCCAGGAACCGGTGGCGATGTCCACCTCGCCGGAGATAGCAGAAGCAATCTGGGCGGCGGGGTCTGCGCCATTGATGATTTCAACGTCCAAGCCATGGTCTTCGAAGAAGCCTTGGGATTCGGCGAGGTAAGCCGGCTCGAACTGGATGCCGGCCACCGAGACCTTCAGCGGGATCAAGCCGCCCGGTGTTTCGGCGCCTTGCCCAGCGTTGCCGCAAGAGGCCAAGGCCATGGTGGAAACGAGCAGGACCGCGGACAGGGGCAGGGCCCGGCGCGCGGAAGATGGAGTTCTCAAGATGGCCTCGTCGTGCTTGAAGGGGATATGAAGTGGCAGGCAATCAGCTGAAATCTGTGATGACCGAACGGGCAACGCCCTGCCCGGCCTTCATCGCTGCGAAGCCCTCGTTGATCTGCGAGATATGAAGTTCCCGGGCAACGAGCGCGTCGAGCTTGAGGCGCCCGGCAAGATAGTGCTCGGTGTATTTGGGGACATCACGTTGCGGGCTGGAAGAGCCCATGTAGATCCCGTGCAGGCTGCGCTGCGGCCCAATGATGTCGGACATGGCATCCAGCGGCAGTTGCGCGCCGGGCTTATGCAACCCGACCAGATAGGCATCCCCGCCTACACGGGTCATGCGCACCGCCTGCAAGCTGGTGGCCTGCAGGCCGATCATCTCGAAGGAATGATCCACCCCGCCGCCGGTGATTTCCTGGATTTTGGCGACAGCGTCTCCACTGCCGCCATTGATCGTGTGCGTTGCCCCGAATTCGCGGGCCAGTTCCAGCTTCTCATCGCTCAGATCCACTGCGATGATCTTCGAAGCGCCGGCGATCTGGGCGGCATTGATCGCGTTCAACCCGATGCCTCCAGCGCCAATGACTGCGACGGATTGCCCCTGGGCCACCTGGGCGGAGTTGAACACTGCCCCGGCACCGGTCAGCGTGGAGCAGGCCATCACCGCGGCTTGGGCGAAGGGCAACTCCTCGGGAATCCTTACTGCCTGGTTGGCATGCACCAAGGTGTACTGGGAAAATCCGCCGGTGCCGAACATCTGCATCACCGGCTGATCCTTGCAGCTGGCGCGCGGTGCTTGGCCGGCCGTGCGCAGCGTGCTGGGGCGGTTGGCGCAACGGTATTCCTGGCCCGAAAGGCACAGGGCGCACTGCGCGCAGTATTGGATCAAGCTGGCCAGCACGTGGTCTCCCGCAGTGAAACCGCAGGCTTGGTTGCCGGTGCTGAGCACCACCCCGGCAACTTCATGGCCCAGCAGCAGCGGGGCGGGAAGGCCCAGATCCATGCCCGCCAGGTGGGCATCGGACTGGCACAGTCCAACTGCTTTGACTTCGATCAGCAATTCCGCGTCCAGCGGAGCATCAACGTGGATGTCCTCAATGCTGAAGCTGCCATCGCCGTGCCTTGCCAGTGCTGCCCGTGCGCTGAGTGCCATGGGGATCAATCCTGGCGCAGGCGCACGAGGATCCGTGCGCGGGCCTCGGTGAAGCGCGGGTCAGCCTTGGTGGCCAGCTGGTCGCGGGTCTCGCCGAAACCGGTGACGATCTCGTCGACTACGGTGGCCGGCTTCTCCGCGATCACGACCACCTTGTCGGCCAGGTACAGCGCTTCGTCGATGTCGTGGGTGACCAGCAGGATCGTCACACCCAGCTTGTGCTGCAAGTCCAGCACGAGGTCTTCGAGGTCGAAGCGGGTCTGCGCATCAACCGAGGCGAAGGGCTCATCCATGAGCAGCACCTTCGCGTTGTAGGCCAAGGCGCGGGCAATGGCCACGCGCTGCTGCATGCCCCCTGACATTTCCCAGGGGAACTTGCCGCCTTGGCCTTCAAGGCCCACGGCAGCCAGATGCTCATCGGCCAGCTTGTTGCGCTCGGCCTTGCCGATGCCCTTGCCCTGCAGCGGGAAGGCCACGTTTTCGCGGGTGGTCATCCACGGCATCAGCGAACGCGAGTAGTCCTGGAAGACCACGGCGAGATCGGGGTGCGGGCCGTTGATCTTCGTGCCGGAAACCTCGATGGTTCCGGCTTTTGGCTTCAGCAAGCCGGAAAGGCATCGCAGCAAGGTGGTCTTGCCGACGCCCGAAGGGCCGACTATCGAGATGAATTGGCCATACTCCACGTCCAGATCCAAATTCTCCAGGATCTTGTTTTCGGCCGGGCCGGCGCCATAGCTCATGGACATGCCGCGAACCTTCATGAGCAATGGTTTGGTTTCCATGGTCGTTTCAACGGGTGCTTGGGTGGTCATGGGATTCTCCTTGGTCAGAAGATGGAAGGTCGGACGGAAACGGAGGCTACTGGGCGCCGGAGGCGTGGTACCAGCGCAGGATCCGTTTTTCGACGAGCACGAAGAGGATCGAGATGATGTAGCCGATGACACCGACCAGCAGTGCGCCGGCCCATGTCTCCGGAACCTTGAAGGTGGCCGAGGAATTCAGGATGTAGAAGCCCAGGCCTTCAATGGAGGCGAACATTTCCGAAACCACCATCACGGTGATGCCGATCGGCAATGCGACGCGGATACCGGCCACGATCTGCGGGGTGGCACCGGGCAGGATCACGCGGCGGAAGTGCAGGCCCCGGGGAATGCGGTAGACCTTGGAGAACTTGCGCACCGTTGGCTCGATGCCCAAGATGCCGTCGATGGTGTTCAGCAGGATCGGCCACATGCAGGCGAAGGCGATGGTGCCCATCTTCGGACCCTGCCCCATGCCGAAGACGCCGATGATCATCGGAACCAGTGCTGCCTGCGGGACAGCGCGGAAGAAGTGGATGATCGGGTCAACGATCTTCAGCAGCAACGGGACTTCGCCCAGCAGCAGTCCGCCGCAGATGCCGAAGAAGGCAGCCAGGGCCAAGCCGACAAAGAGATTGGACAGCGAGTACCAGGCGCCGGAAATAATCACGCCGTTGACCAGGTCGCGGACCAAGGCTTCGAGGATGGACTCCAGCGAGGGGATGAAGAAGTTCGTGGAGTTTGCCGAGCCGAACCACCAAGCCGCAACCACGGCAACGATGAGCCATGAAGAAACCAGTATCTTGCGTCCGGCGGCCGCCGAGGAACTCGGAGCCTTGGCTTTCGAAGCGCGTGATGGCACTGCGGGGGCGTTCAAAGTTGCGTTAGTCATCGTTCTGCCTCTTCCACTTCAGCAAACGGTTTTCGGCCTGTTGCAAGAGCAGGGCGATGGCCCATCCGGTCAGGCCGGCGAAGAACAGGTAGGCGAAGGCCAGATCCCAACGCTGCGCCTGCTGCATCAGCGTGATCTGGCGTCCAATGCCTGGTGCCTGGGAGATCACTTCAACGCCCACCGCCACCAGGATGGCGATGGCCGAGGAAATGCGCACACCGGTCGCGATCAGCGGCAGGGCAGAAGGCAGCAGGACCTTGGTGAAGCGCAGCATCGGCGGGATGCGGAAGACGGCGACGGTGTCGGCAACCGCGGCTTCCTGGCGGCGTGCACCGTAGATGGTCTGGATCAGCACTGGCCACAGGCAGGACAGCGCGACGACGACGATTTCCATCATGGTGTTCGAGCCGAGCAGCATGATCACTACCGGCATCAGGGCCAGTACCGGGAACGAACGGCCGAAATCGATCAGAATCGAGGTGGAGTTGTCGAGGAAGCGAACTGATCCAATGACCAGGCCCAGGACGACACCCACGACCGAAGCAATGAGCCAGCCGGTGAGGGCTGCGAGCAGGGTCTTGCCTAGCCCGCCCCAGAAGGCCGCTTGGCCCAGGGCTTCGGAGATGGCAGAGAAGATCTTTTCCACGCCGGGGAGCATGGAGGGCATGGTTCCTGAGGCGATCACCAGTTGCCAGATGCCCAGCAGGGCGGCGATGGCCACGATGCGCAGGGTCCAGAGCAGACCCGGTGAAATCGTTGACTCTTTCATGGGAATCCTTGAGTAAGCAGTTGCAAGCTAGGGGTGCTGGTGGCGCCAGCGCAGGGGATGACGCCACCGGTGGGGCGAATAGGACGTGGGCTACTTGGCGTCTGCCGAAGCCCGGGTAGGGGCTTCGTCCCAGAGCACATCTTTGACGATGACCTTGTTCTCGACCAGGCCGAAGTGGACCATGGCATCGATGCCGGATTGGGCTTCAGCCACGTTGAAGGTGACGTCCGCCGGGACGAAGGTCTTGGGCGCATCGGCTACATCGATCTGGTTGGCTTCGGCGTGGACCTTGCGGACTTCCTCCAGATTGGCCGGGTCCGAGTAGAACTTCACGGCATCCTGCATAGCTGCGTCGAACTTCTTGGCGGTCTCGCCATTCTGCTCCAGCCACTGCTTCTGCACGGTCCAAACGGTTACCGGCATGCTGGACTGGAATTCCTGTACCGGGTTGGAGATGGTCTGGTAGCCCTTCTCCAGCATCTGGTGGTAGAAGGAGTCGGCAGGCACTACTGCATCCACGGTGCCTTGTTCCAAGGCCGCTTCCATGCCCGCGTAGGGAACAGCGACTTCCGTGACTTCCTTTTCCTTCACGCCGGCCGCTTCCAATGCCTGGAGCACGGGGATGTCGCCACCGGACTTCACGCCAACTACGCCAATGGTCTTGCCCTTCAGGTCTGCCAGTTCCTTGACCCCGGAATCCTTGGCCACCATGACACCGGAGTTGTCGGCTTCCGGGTCGACCATGCCGTTGCCGCCAATGACCTGGATCGGAACACCTTGGGAGAAAGAGGTGGCGACGTTGATCCACGAGCCGATGGCAACGTTCACGTCACCGGAGACCACCTGGGCCAGCAGGGCGGCGGGGTCGGCGCCATTGACCAATTCAACGTCCAGGCCCTGGTCCTCGAAGTAGCCCTTCTCTTCGGCGATGCGTGCGGTTTCGAACTGGATCGGAGCAATGGCGACGCGCAGCTTCACCGGGCCGTCGGCGCTGGCCTCCTCGCTGGATCCGCACGCGGCCAGGGTGCCGATTGCGAGGGCAGAGACTGCGAGGCCGGAGAAGGCCTTCCGTGCAAAACGTCGTTTCGTGACCATGGGGATCTCCTTGAAAGCTTGGTGCCTAGGCGAAGGCTGCGAGTTGTCGACCGGGGTCGGCTCCCGGAAGAAGAAGTACACTGAGCATCAAAATGTATTCCTTGAATCACAATATATCTTTAGTATGATTGTGTGGCAAGACTCACATTCAAAATGATGCCAACGACGAAGCGCGCCGGGCAGACCAGGAGATACATTCCATGACAGCAACAGATCTTTCCGCCGTTCCGCTGGCTCAGCAGCTTCGCGCCGCTTTGGCGGCCACGCCCCTTCCGCTGGTGATCAATGGCCAGGAGGTCGCTGGCTCGGGGGAAAAGCTGCCGGTAACCGATCCCTCCACTGGCCAGCTGCTGACCGAGACGACGGCTGCCACCGCAGCGGACATCGACCGCGCAGTAGCTGCCGCCCGTGCAGCGTTCGAGTCCGGGCCCTGGGCAGAAATGACCCCGGCAGCACGCCAGCGGGCGCTGCACCGCTTCGCTGACGCATTGGAAGCGAACCTCGATGAATTGGCTACCCTGGAGTCCCTGAACTGCGGGAAGCCCTTCAACATCGCCCGCTTTGGCGAGCTGCCCGCGGGCATCGAGACCTTGCGCTACTTCGCCGGCTGGGCCACCAAGCTCAACGGCGAAACCCGCGATATTTCCCTGCCAGGAACCTGGCACGCCTATACCCAGCGCCAAGCCTTGGGCGTGGCCGCACTGATCGTGCCATGGAATGTCCCCTTCACCATTGCGCTGTCCAAGGTGGCTCCGGCGCTGGCGTCCGGCTGCACCGTCGTGCTCAAGCCCGCGGAGCTGACCCCGCTGACCGCCGTGCGCATGGCGCAGATTGCGCTTGAAGCAGGCATCCCGGCCGGTGTGCTGAACGTGGTCCAGGGCTTGGGGCCGGTGGCCGGCCAAGCGCTCGCCGACCATCCGGATGTCGACAAGCTCTCCTTCACCGGATCCACCGCGGTAGGCAAGAAGCTGCTGGCGTCGGCAGCGGTCAATCTCAAGCGGCTGAGCCTTGAGCTGGGCGGCAAATCCCCGGTGGTGATCTATCCCGACGCGGATTTGGACAAGGCCATTCCGGCCGCCGCCATGAGCATCTTCGGCAACTCCGGCCAGGTCTGCGCGGCAGGGTCGCGACTGTATGTCCACGAAGACATCGCAGACCAGGTCATCGAAGGCATCGCCGGATTCGCGAAGAGCCTCAAGCTGGGCGCTGGCCTGGCAGAAGGAACCCAGCTGGGCCCGCTGATCTCGCAGGTGCAGCGCGAGCGCGTGCTGGGGTACATCGAGGCGGGCATCGCTGATGGCGCGGAACTCGTTGCCGGTGGCTTGGCCGAAGGCGAAGAAGGATTCTTCGTGCAGCCGACCGTGCTGAAAAATGTCAGTCCGGACATGTCCATCGCCAAGGATGAGATCTTCGGGCCGGTGCTCTCGGTGAGCACCTTCGGCGACGAGGATTCGCTGGCCGAGGTGCTGCGCCGGGCCAACGACACCGACTACGGTCTCAATTCGGTGATCTTCACCCAGGACATTTCCCGCGCGTTGACCTTCGCCAAGAAAATCCAGGCCGGCAACGTCAGGGTGAATACCGGTGCCGGCATGGATGCGAACATGCCGTTCGGCGGATTCAAGCAGTCGGGGTGGGGCGCCGAAAATGGCCGTGAAGGCATCGAGGCCTACACCTCGCTGAAGTCGGTCACCGTCAAGCTCGACTAGCGGCAATGTTCTAATCCGGGACTGCTTTGCGCAGTCCCGGGCCGATAGGATGAGCTCATGAGCGAAAAGGAGCAACCCCGGCTGGTTAGCGCGTTGGCGCAGAAAGTCGTCGACACGATTGCGCCGACCATCAACCGCAATGTGAACATCATGAATGCTCACGGAGTCATCATTGCTTCTACGGATGCTGCGCGTATCGGTACCCACCACGACGGCAGCGCAGAGGCGATCCGCCGCAACAACATCATCCGTGTCAGCCGGGCCGACGGCTCGGCCGGAACCCAGCCCGGGGTCAATGTGCCACTGGTGCTGAACGACCAGCTCTGCGGCGTTGTGGGCGTGACCGGAGCTCCCCACGAGGTGGAACCGCTGGCCGGCCTGATTGCACTGACCGTTCAATTGCTCTTTGCCCAGGAACGCGAGCACTCTCGCAGCGCGCGGCGCGAGACCGAAGCCCGCGACATTATTTCTGCGTTGATCGCCGGTCGCGTTGCGCCTGAAGTGATCGACCGCTCGCTCGCAGCGCATGGTTTGCGCGGGCCGAAATGCATTGAAGCTTGGCTGCCCCGAAGCGTGGGGGATCCGTCGCTCGAAGAGCCGGCGAAGGATCATCACCGCACGTCATGGGTTAGCCTTTCCGGCGCGTACTGGAGGCTTTGCGCTGCCAGCGAGCCAGCTTTCGCTCCCGAGCGCATGGACCAGGAACGTTTCCTGGTCTCCGCGCCTGTCGAAAAGGCCGAGGATCTCATGGCCGAAACCGAAGTGCTGCGCGTATTGGTGGGCTATCCGGCACTCGTGCCATCCCACGCACGGCGCCGCATGTGGAGCCGGGAAATTGCTGTGGCTATCGCCCGCACCCCAGCCCGCAGCCTGGAACATGCAGCTGCTCCAGCGATGCAGCTCAATGAGGAACAAGCCAGAACCCTGCTGGTCGTTGCGACAGCTGCTTCGATGAGCCAAGCGGCCACGGATCTGCATATTCACCGCAATACCTTGGTGCAAAGACTTGAGCGGATAAGCCAGGTCAGCGGCGTCGATATTCGGCGGTCCAGCGAATCCCTGAAACTCCAGCATGCCATCTACGCGAGAGTGGCCTTGGGCCAGCTGCATGTTTTCTAGGCCCTGGAAACGAGGGGAGCTGGCGCCGGGGCTGGGAAGGGTGGGATGTTTGCACACATTGGCTCTTTCGAACCCAGGCAAATATGGTCGTGTGCCCATAGGTATTCGGGGTCACTTTTCCTAGTATTGGCAGGATGATCGATCTTTGCGCCCGAAACCGGGGTGGCACGGTGGCATCTAGCCCAACGGGCAAAGCCTTGAGCGGCTTTGCCGACAGGGCTGGTCCACCCGTTGAGCCATTGCGGGCTGGACGCAGAGAACTACCGATATTGGCAAAGGAGCCAACCCGCCGTGTACGAACTGCTTGTTCTGCTGATCCTTGTTGTGGCCATCGTGATGGTCACAGCACGCCTGAAGATCAGCCCATTTCTCGCCCTCGTTGGCGCCGCTATCCTGGCGGCCTTCGCCTACCGGATTCCGCTGGCCGACGTGGCTTCGACGGTCACCACGGCCTTTGGCAGCACCATGGGAAATATCGGACTGGTGATCCTGTTCGGAACAATGATCGGTGTCATCCTGGAGAAATCCGGCGCCGCGATCTCCATGGCAGATGCGCTGATCAAGGTCCTCGGTACCCGGTTCCCCAACCTGACGCTATCGATTATCGGCTACATCGTTTCCATTCCGGTCTTCTGCGACTCGGGATACGTGGTGCTCAACTCGCTGCGCAAAGCCATCACCCTGCGTACCGGGGTCTCTGGGCTGGCAACTTCCATCGCCCTGATGACCGGCCTGTACGCGACCCACACCATGGTGCCTCCAACTCCGGGCCCGCTGGCCGCAGCCGAAAGCATCGGCGTTGCCGATAACCTGGGCTTGATCATCGCTGTCGGATTGCCCGTTGCGGCCATCTCGGCACTTGCCGGCTTGGCCTACGCCAGCCGCTTCAACAAGTCCCAATGGACCCCGTTGCCAAGCGACGACCACAATGACATCTCCGAACTCGACTATGAGCAGCTGCGTGCAAGCTTCGGAAAATTGCCCAGCCCGGCGCTGGCCTTCATGCCGATCCTGGTTCCGCTGGTGCTGATCTGTGCCGCATCCATTGCGAAGCTGCCCTCGCACCCGATTGGCGAAGGCGCTGCCCTGGAAATCCTTTCCTTCCTGGGGACGCCAGTTATTGCGCTGATCTTCGGCTTGATCTCATCGACTTTTCTTTTGAGCGGTGGCAGCAAGCTGGCGGTCTTCAATGAGCAGATGAACGAAGCTGTACGCACCGCTGCTCCGGTCTTGCTGATCACCGGTGCCGGCGCCGGCTTCGGCGCGGTCCTGGCCGCGTCGGATCTGACCACGATTCTTTCGGATTCACTCAGCGGACTGGGCTTGGGCCTGGCTGTGCCATTCCTGATCGCCGCTGCACTGAAGTCCGCCCAGGGCTCGTCCACCGTCTCAATGGTGACCACTTCCGCGCTGGTCGCTCCGATGCTCGGCTCCCTGGGCTTGGGTTCGGAGCTGGGCATGGTGCTATCCGTATTGGCAGTAGGCGCCGGTGCGATGGTTGTCTCGCACGCCAACGACTCCTACTTCTGGGTCGTCTCGCAGCTCAGCCGCATTCCGGTGATCACCGCCTACAAGACCCTGAGCGTGGCTACCGCCATCCAGGGCACCGCGGGGTTCCTGACTGTACTGGTCCTGGGAGCCGTACTGCTTTAGCAGCACGCCTTCCAAGAAAGCAACGGATCGCGCCATCGGCAGATGGCGCGATCCGTTGCTTTAAGCAGTGCTGGATTAGCCCAGGCCTGCCACCGGGAAGCTCCGCGCGGCCTTATTCGCTGTGGCAGTCGAGATCACCAGCAACGCGATGGCGGCCAGGTAGCCGGCTCCGGTCGCGGCGAAGGCGAAACCGAATTGGCCCAGCAGGCAGAGAACTGCTGCGCTGGCCAATGCCGCCCAACCGGCCCAGGAAGCCGCGGCAAGCAGGGGCGCAGCCTGCTGATGCCCGGCGAGCCAGGCCCCATCGCTGGCCAAGGTGTGGCGCGTCTTGATGCCGATCGCCGCATTGCGAGCGAGCTTCCGGTCCCGTGCCATCGGGGCGAGGAACGCTGCGACCAGCGTTATGCTCAGCAACCCGAACATGAAGGCAATCA
This sequence comes from Arthrobacter sp. JUb115, assembly GCF_004365035.1. Taxonomy (NCBI): domain Bacteria; kingdom Bacillati; phylum Actinomycetota; class Actinomycetes; order Micrococcales; family Micrococcaceae; genus Arthrobacter; species Arthrobacter sp. JUb115. The sequence goes on from NZ_SOBS01000004.1 coordinate 341,455, forward strand.
CGCCTGCTGGATCCACTTGCCGCCTCTTCTGCCGATTGATCTTGAATGGCCATTCTATGCGGTCGCATGGAAGTGCCCTGATCCACGCTGTGTTCCCAATCGATGCCTGCGGGAACGCTCTTGAGATCCAGTTCCGGCATGCCAATTACGTCATGCGAAGGTCATATGACGTCTTATCTGCCCGTTTTCCGGCAGGGCGAAGGCGCGAAGATGACGTATTTTGTCCTGCTGTTCCTCCGCATGACAGCGCCCTTCCCGAGGACCTGCCAGTAATGCTTGACTCGGAGCACAACCCATCCAGAGCGGCTGAGAGACCTGGCTCCGAGACGCCGCAGCAAGCCTGCACTCCGCAGGTAGTGCTAACGCCAGGTTCGATGGAACTCCCGGGTCTAGAAGCATGAACTTCTGTTCGGGATCCCTCGTTCAATTTGTCTAAGAGAGGGACGACATGACTCGTACTCGTCCGAACGCCTTGAAAGTTCTGGCTTCAGCGATGGCGGCAGCAACACTGCTGACTGGCTGCTCGCTGAAAGAACCACGGCCGGAAATAGCGCCGGTTGTGGCGCAAAGCAGTAATCCGCAAGCCGAGCATAAGCTCGACAACGTTCCTTCACTCAAAGGCAAAAAGGTCGGCATCGCGGCCAAGGATATCCTGCACGACTACTCGCGCGTGGTCTACCAGCAGATCCAAGAGCGCATCAAAGAGCTCGGCGGCGAGGTCATCGCTACCCAAGCCGAAGCCAAAGACGAGAAGCACGTCTCTGACGTAGAAAACCTGATCACCCAGTCGCCCGATGCCATCGTGGTGATCCTGGGCGATGCCCAAACGCTCACTCCTGCCTTGGCCAAGGTGGACGCCGCCGGGATCCCGCTGTTCACCATCGATTTCCAAAGCGAATACTCGAAGAACAACGTCACCAGCGACAACTGGAACGTCGGCACCACGCTGGCTCGCACCATGGCTGAAGACCTCCACGGCAAGGGGAAGATTCTGGTCTTCAACGGCTTCCCCGGTGTGACTCCCTGCCGGATCCGGTACAACAGCCTGAACCTGGTGCTGGAAGACTACCCAAATATCGAGAAGATCACCCCGGAACTCCAGGACAAATACGAAGGCACCATCGAGGATGCCAAAAACCAGATCCAGGACCAACTGCGCAGGCTGCCCGAGGGCGAAGTTGACGCGATTTGGTCCTGCTGGGACATGCCGCTGATCGGTGCCGCGCAGGCCATCGATCCCACTGGTGGCGACATCAAGCTGTATGGAGTGGACGCAGAGCCCGGGGCCCTGGATTTGATAGCGAACCCGGACAGTTCATACCAGTTCACCGTCGCTCAGCCCACCAAGCAGATTGCCGCTGCCTCGGCCACTAATATCGCCCTGTTCCTCGATGGGCAAACCGATCTGGTTCCGAGCACCAGCTATGCCGAGCCGATTTTTGTCGACAAGGACAACGTGAATCAGGTGCGCCATGACAACGGAATCTAAGGAACTGCTGAGCATGGCCGCCATCAACAAGTCCTTTGGCACGGTCGCCGTGCTTGACCATGTGCACCTGCAGCTTCGGGCCGGAGAGGTTCTGGGCCTAGTGGGCGAAAACGGAGCTGGAAAATCCACCCTGATCAAGATACTCACCGGGCTGTACACCCTGGACTCGGGGCAGATCGAACTTGCCGGCCAGCCGGTGCAAATTCGCCGGCCTGCCGATGCCGAAGCGCTAGGCATTGAAGTGATTCACCAGGACCGCCATCTGGCCGGCCGCTTGACCGTCGCCGAACAGCTGTATCTGGGCACCGCGAAGAGTCGTGGGCTCTGGCGCCACGAGCGCACCGCGCAGGCAGCAGCCCGGGCGGATATTTTGCGAACCACCGGCCAGGAGCTGGACACCGGTGCCTTCGTTGATGAGCTCAGCGTTGCCCAGCAGCAGCTGATCCAGATTGCCCGTGCCGTACTGGCCGAACCCAAGGTGCTGATTCTCGATGAGCCGACCGCACCGTTGGCCAATGATGAAGTTGAACAGCTCTTCGGCACGATCCGGCATCTGCGGGACCGCGGGGTAGGGATCATTTTCATCTCGCATTATCTCCAGGAACTGCGGCAGATCACCGACCGGATTACGGTGCTGCGCAACGGCAGAAATGCCGGTGACGCCAGTTTCGCGGACGGTGACAGTATCGAAGATGTCATCGGCTTGATGCTGGGCAACCAGGTTAACGAGTTCTCGCACCAGAGGCGCGAGCCGCCCGCCGTTCAGGGCGAGCCTGCCCTTGAACTGGTGGACCTCTCGGTGGCCGGAACATTGAGCGGCATCAATATCTCGGTGGCGCCCGGAGAAATCGTGGCCGTCACCGGATTGGTGGGATCGGGGATTGAGGTGCTCGCCGACGCGGCCACCGGCAATCGTGCGCATACCGGCTCGGCGCTGCTGCACGGCCGGCCGGTGGCATCTGCGGCGGACTTTGCCGCCCGGGCAGGCGCCTACGTCCCGTCGAACCGGCATTCAGATGGCATCTTCCTGCGCAACACCGTGCGCGAAAATATTGCAGCGGCCAGCCTGCGAAAGCTTGGCCGCCGCCTGGGCTTGTTGAATGCGCGCAAAGAGCGGGACACAGCCAGCGAACTGGTGCAGCGCCTGGATATCCGTCCGGCGAATCCAGAAGCCGTGGCTTCGGGTTTGTCCGGCGGCAACCAGCAGAAAGCGGTATTGGCCCGCTGGTTGGCCAAGGGATCGGACGTGCTCGTCTTGGACCAACCCACCTCGGGCGTCGACGTGGGAAGCCGTGCGCATATCTACGCGCAGATTTCCCAGTTGGTCCAGCAGGGAGCCGCCGCGCTGTTGGTCAGCGTTGACCTGGAAGAAGTAGTGGGACTGGCCGATCGAGTGCTGGTGCTCTATCGCGGTCGGATCATCGCCGAACTGCCGTCGAGCGAGGCGGGTACGGAAAGAATTCTTCACTTGGCATCCAGCGGCCAAACCGCCGGAACATCACGCGAAGAGGTCAAAGCATGAGCACCACCCTTGTTCCGGTCGACGAAGCACCTGCGCCTGGCGCGTCCCGCACGAAGCCGAGATTGGCGGCCTGGATCGGCTACGCCGGCATCACCGCGGTGCTGCTGCTCTTTGCCTTCGGTTCCCCATTTTTCTTGACGGCTTCGAATATCGCCACCATCCTGACCCAAGCGTCGGTCTTCGGCATTGCCGGGGTGGGGCTGGCCATTGTGATCATCGCTGGCGGCGACGACGTGCTCAACGGAGGCATCGACCTGTCCACCGGCGCGGTGGCAGGACTAGCCGGAACGGTGACCGCGCTGGCCGCGGCTGCCGGAACCCCGGGCATGGTCGCGGTGCTCTACGGGGTCCTCGTTGCCACCGCGATCGGCGTCGTCAATGGCCTCTCGGTCACCTTGGGCCTGCGTCCGCTGCTGGCCACCTTGGCCACCATGGGGGTGGCCGCTTCGCTGGAACTGGTCTTCAGCCAGAACTTGAAGATCGCCGTTACCGGTGGCTTCTTCGAAGCGGCGCGGGGCAGCGTGCTCTTCGGCATCCCATTGGTGGCCTGGCTTATGGCGCTCATCGGGGCAGCGGGGTGGTGGGTATATGGCAAAACCAGCTGGGGAGTGAATTCCTATGCGGTTGGCCAGAATCCGACCGCCGCGCAGGTGGCGGGACTTGACCCGCGCCGATACCGGCTAGCTAGCTATGTGCTCAGCTCGGCGTTGGCTGGCCTGGCCGGAACGCTGCTGGTGGCAAGGCTTTCGGCCGCCGTTCCAGGCATCGGAACCCAAATTCTCCTGGACATCATCCTGGTGGCCTACATGTCCATGATCTTTTCGCGCAGGCGGCTGGTCAGTGTGGTCGGCACCGTTCTGGCCGCGGTATTTGTGGCCGCCCTGGATAACGGATTGACGCTGCTGGGCGTGGCCAGCCAGTGGGTGGGTGCTGCCAAGGGCCTGCTGATCCTGCTGGTCTTGGCCAGCGTGACCCTGCGCGGAAGGAAGAACCGATGAGCACCATTGAAACCCTGGCCGCACCCGTGGAGCCGAGCCCCGGACCGGTCGCAGCCTACAGCGGAAAGAAACGCGGCACGCTTCAAGCATCGAGGCTGGTGGCTCCGGGTACGTTGGCCCTGATCCTCATCGTGTTCTCGGTGCTCAGCCCGGTGTTTTTCACCGTGGGAAACCTCTTCGGAATCCTGGGGCAGGTGGCTTTGCTCGCCTTGGCCGCCATCGGGTTGACCCTGGTGGTGCGCGCCGGAGGCATCGACCTGTCGATTGGCGTGGCCCTGGATCTGGGAGCCTTGGCCAGCGCTTGGCTGATCCATGACGGCTACCGTGCGTGGGTGGCCGTGGCCGGCGGGCTGCTTTTCGCCTTGGCGGTGGGAGCGGTGAATGCGCTGCTGATCGTGATCCTGCGAATCCCGGCTTTCCTGGCTACGCTGAGCGTGTGGTTTGCCGGCACCAGCGTGCAGCAGCTGCTCACCGGCGGCGGCGCACCGATCTACCTGTCGGCGCCCCTGGTGCCGGACGGTTTTGCCGTGATCGGGCGCGGATACTTCCTGGGCATTGACGCCGCCATCGTCAACGCGGTCTCCATCTCCCTGGTGGTGGCCCTGCTGCTTGGCATCACCCGCTACGGGCGGAAGCTGACCATGGCCGGCGAACAGCCGAGCGCCGCAAGAATATCTGGCCTGCGGACCAATGCGCTGATCGCCAGCGCCTACCTGTTGTGCGCGGTGATCGCCGGATTCGCCGGAGTGGTGCTGGCAGCACGCTCCAACGGATATGTCCCGGGCAGCGGACAGGCCTATCTGATGGATGCCATTGGCGCGGTCTTCATCGGGGCAACCATCAGCCGCTACGGGCGAGTGTCCGTGGGCGGAACGCTGATCGGCGTGGTGATTTTTGGCCTGCTGGATAACGGGCTGAACCTGATTGGCCTGTCCTTCTTCTGGCAAGACCTGGCCCGAGGGCTGGTTCTCCTGTCCATCCTGCTCGCCGCCGTGGTGCTCGGGAGGGCCAAGAGTCGGCCGGCCACCGGCATCTTCGCGCTATTGCGCACGACCAAGCATCAGGCACTGACGAACACCGCGAAGGGAAACAGAAAATAATGGGCAAGCGCATCCACCTTAACGCCTTTGACATGACCTGCGTCAGCCACCAGAGCCCTGGGCTGTGGCGGCACCCGCAGAATCGAGCCGACGAATACAACACCCTTGAATACTGGGTGGATCTGGCCAAGACCCTGGAGCGCGGTGGCTTTGACGCCCTGTTCCTCGCCGATGTACTTGGCATCTATGACGTGTACCAGAATTCCAGCGGTCCAGCCTTGCTCGATGCCGACCAGGTGCCACTGAACGATCCCTTCATGCAGGTTTCCGCCATGGCCGCGGCCACGAAGAATCTCGGTTTCGCGGTGACCAGCGCGCTGACCTATGAGCAACCCTACGCGCTGGCCCGGAAGTTCTCCTCGCTGGACCACCTCACCCGCGGGCGCATCGGTTGGAACGTGGTGACTAGCTACTTGGAGTCGGCGGCCCGCAATCTGGGCATGGCCAGGCAGCTGGATCACGACGCCCGCTACGACATTGCCGATGAATTCATGGACGTGGTCTACAAGCTCTGGGAGGGATCATGGGAGGAAGACGCGGTTCTCAAGGACCGCGAACGTGGCGTCTACACCGACCCTTCCAAGGTGCATCCGATTAACCATCACGGCCAGTACTTCAACGTGCCGGGCATCCATCTTTCCGAGCCTTCCATCCAGCGCACCCCGGCGATCTTCCAAGCGGGCGCTTCTTCGCGCGGCCGGCGCTTTGGCGCGCAGCATGCCGAGGGCATCTTCCTGAATTCGATCAATACCGCGGTCACCCGCCGCCAGACCGATGCGATCCGCGACGAGTTCGAACTGGTGGGTCGGCCCCGGGACGCCGCCAAAATCTATGCGCTGATGACCACTGTGGTGGCTGATTCAGACGCGCAGGCGCAGAAGCTCTACCGCGAATACCAGTCCTATGCCTCGCGCGAAGGTGCCATGGCATTCTATGGCGGGTGGTCGGGCTTGGACCTGAGCCAGTACGCGCCGGATGAGGAGCTGCAGTATCTGGAAACCAACGCGGCGCGATCGGCGGTCTCGATTTTCACTACAGCGAATCCGCAGCAGAAGTGGACCCCGAATGCCATCGCCGACTACCTCGGAGTTGGCGGCATCGGACCGGTGCTCGTCGGTTCGCCGGAAACCGTGGCGGACGAAATCGAGCGTTGGGTGGATGAATCAGGATTGGACGGGATCAACTTGGCCTATGCCATCACCCCAGGTTCCTTCGAGCAGTTCACCGATCTGGTGGTTCCCGAGTTGCGGAAGCGCGGAAGAACTTGGGCAGGATACGAAGGCAACACCCTGCGCGAATATCTGGCGGGTCCCGGCACGACGCGAGTGGCTGACGATCACCCGGCAGCCGCCTATCGCGGGGCTTATGCGGGAAAGGCCTCGGCAGCGGAATCCGAAGCGAGCCAAACACCTGAAGCTGTACTAGGCGCCCGGTGACACATGAGGAAATATGACGGCCACTGAGGCTCCTGTGAAGGCCTCGAAAATGTCGATTCATGACGATGTTCCGTCCTATGACATCTTCCCTGCCAAGCGGAGGCCGTCGGTGCTTCACTGATGGAGCACAACCCATCCAGAGCGGCTGAGAGACCTGGCTCCGAGACGCCGCAGCAAGCCTGCACTCCGCAGGTAGTGCTAACGCCAGGTTCGATGGATCCGCAGATTTTCTGCATCCTTCGGAATCCATAGCCCAAGAGGAGAACGAAGATGACTGTACTGGATACCCAATTGCCGCGCGTGCCCTACATCGGCACTGCTGATGAAGCTGAACTCGCTCATTGGCGCGACGTCGCCCAGCAAGTAGCTGGCAAACTGGCGGCTGACGCGCTCGACCGCGACCGCAAGAACGCCCAGCCTTTCGCCGAAGTGCAGCTGCTGCGCGAAGCCGGGTTGCTCAATCTCTTGGTGCCTGCAGAATTCGGCGGAGCCGGAGCCCATTGGGAAACGGCCTTCGAAGCGGTCCGCATACTGGCCGCAGCTGATGGATCCATCTCGCAGTTGCTGGCTTACCACTACATCAACCAGTCCGGCATTGCGTTCTACGCCCCGGCAGAAGCTCAAGGGGCATGGTGGCAGCGCACCGTGGAAGGGGGGTGGCTCTGGGGCGATTCGGTGAATCCAGTTGATCCGGATTTGACGCTGAGCGCCGAAGGGGACGGCTACCGACTGAATGGAGCCAAGCGGTTCTCCACGGGTTCCGGTGTTGGAGAGGTCATCGTCATCAACGCGCTGGTCCAGGGCGGAGAATACGACGGGCAGATTCTCGCGTTGGTTCTGCCACGCGATATCGATGGCTTGGAAATCGTTGACGACTGGGACTACCTGGGACAGCGGCTGAGCGCGTCGAATTCCTTGAAGTTCCACAACGTGCGGCTCGAAGCAAGGGACTTGCTGGGATTCGTCACCGATGAACCGGTCTCCACCCTGCTCACCCCCGGGATCCAGCTGGCCTTCGCCAACTTCTACCTGGGCATCGCCCAGGGAGCGCTGGCGCGCGGCAAGCAGATCTTGCTGGGCCGCAAGAACGCCTGGCTGTTCTCGCAGGCAGAGACCTACTCGCAGGACCCGATCTTCCAGCGCACCGTCGGAGAGCTCAAAGCCCGCACCGCAGCGGTGGCGGCGCTGACCGAGAAGCTGGGCCGGAAATTCGACGCCCTGCTCTCGAAGGCCGGGGATGTCACCCAGCCCGAGCGAGCGGCGTTGGCCGTGGAAATTGCTGAAGCCAAGGTGGTCTCCACTGAGGTGGGAGTGGATGTGGCGAACCGGATCTTCGAGGTGACCGGTTCATCTTCGACTGCGAACTCGGTGGGCCTGGACCTGTACTGGCGCAATGTGCGCACCCATTCGCTGCACGACCCAGTGGACTACAAGAAGATCGAGGTCGGCGCCTACTTCCTGCGCGGAGAGTCCCAGCCGCTCTCGCTGTACACCTAAGAAAACTTCTCCCGGATTGGACTGAACGATGACTGTACTTGCAACTGGCAATCGACTCGCAGGACTCAAAAACCGCTTCGCACCGCTCTTCGCGCGCATTGCGCAGGGCGCAGCCGAACGCGACCGCACCGGCGAATTGCCCTACCAGCAGGTCGCGGACCTGGCCGCTGCCGGCTTTGGTGCGGTTCGGGTCCCGGAATCGCACGGGGGTGCCGGTGCTACGCTGCCCGAGCTCTTCGAGCTCTTCGTGGATCTCGCGGCCGCGGATTCCAATATTGCCCAAGCGCTGCGCGCGCACTTCGCCTTCGTCGAGGACCGTCTGGTTGCGGCCCCCGGCCCGGGGCGCGACAAGTGGCTGGCCCGCTTCGTGGCGGGAGAACTGGTGGGCAACTCCTGGACCGAGGTCGGCACCGTCAAGGTCGGGGACGTGATCACCAAGGTCACCCCGGACGGCGAGGGAGGATTCAAGATCAACGGCACCAAGTACTACTCCACCGGCTCGATCTTCGCCGACTGGCTGGATACCTACGCAGAGCGCACCGACACCGGCAAGCGGGTGATCGCCGCAGTCAACCGCCACCAGCCCGGCGTCGAGCTGGCCGATGACTGGGATGGCTTCGGCCAGCGCACCACGGGTACCGGCACCTCGACCTTCACCGATGCAATTGTCGCCGAAGAAGACCTCATCGACTTCGATACGCGTTTCAAGTACCAGACAGCTTTCTACCAGCAGGTGCTGCTCGCTGTCCTGGCCGGCTCCGCCAAAGCAGCCGAGCGCGACTTCGCCGCTGAGCTGAAGGCGCGCAAGCGGACCTTCAGCCATGCCGCGGCCAATGTGGCGGCCGAAGACCCGCAGCTGCTGCAGGTGATCGGCGAGGTCTCCGCGGCGGCCTTCGCTGCCGCGGCAACGGTAGAACGAGTGTCGACGGCATTGCAGGGTGCCTACGAAACTGCGCAGGCGCTGCACACCGGCGAGGTGACCGGGGAAGAGGACGAAGCAGCCAACGATGCGGCAGAGCTGGCCAGCGCCCAGGCGCAGGTGGTGCTCACGCCATTGGTCCTCAACGCGATCACCCACGCTTTCGATGCGCTGGCCGCCAGCGCCACGAGCGTTACCAAGAACCTGGACCGGCACTGGCGCAATGCCCGTACCGCCGGCAACCACAACCCCTGGGTGTTCAAGGCGCGGTTGATTGGCGACCTGGCGGTCAATGGCACCGAGCTTCCGCGCGTGTGGGCGATTGGTGCATCAAAGTAGATTCCTTGATTTTGCGGGTCCAGCATTCTTTGCCGATGCTGGGCCCGTAGGTTTTAACCGTGCAGTGTTGCCCGCAGAACGTCTTGAATGCGAAGATGTCCCGCATGAGTGGTTGGCAATTTTCTTTCGAGGACGGGTACAAGCCTCCCGTCCTCGACTTTGACTGGACGCCGATCGACACCGTTGTTCAGCGACTGGCACTGCTGCAGGTGCAAGCCAGAGGAACCGGCGAGGTGACCGCGGAACTGCAAAGCTGTGTTGCTGAGCTTGAGCGGCTTATCGTGCTGGCCTTGGAACACGGCGCCAGCCTGGGTCAGTTGGCCGAAAGAACTAGGGTCAGCCAGCGGGATCTGGCGAGGGTCAGGAAAACCGGACGACTTTACGAACGGTAATGGTCCGCTGCCCGCTGGCTAGACTGGGCGGGTGATCAACTACACCCTGCGCCAGCTGCAGTACTTCGTCGCCGTCGCTGAACTCGGCTCCATCTCCGCTGCGGCGAAGCAGTGCCATATTTCCCAGGCAGCCATGTCCCAGTCCATGGACGAGCTGGAACGCGCCGTCGGCTCGCAGCTGCTGGTGCGCAGACGTGCCCGCGGCGTGGTGCTCACGGCTGTCGGCACGGACTTCCTGCTGGACTCGCGGGCCCTGGTGCGCCATGCCGAAGAAGTGCAGGACCAGATTGTCGAACGCCAGACCAAGCTCTCCGGCCCTTTGGTGATCGGCTGCTATTCCTCGCTGGCCGCTTTCTGGATCCCGGTGATCTGCGAACGCTTCACCAATGTGCACCCGGATTTGCAGGTCACCCTCGTGGAGGGGGACGGGGCCGACCTGCAGGAGCGCATGCTCAAGGGCCACCTGGATGCGGTGCTCACCCATACCCGCCACCTGCTGCCGCAGGTCTCTTCGCGTACGGTGATGTCGGGCCGGCCCTATGTGCTGGTGGGAGGCAATCACCGGCTGGCCGATCGCACCTCCGTCGCCTTGAGCGAACTGGCCGACGACGACTTCGTCTCCCTGGACATCCCCACGGTGCGCGATAACCAGCTGGTGAATCTTCGCATGTCGGGCTTGGACCCCAAGGTGCGGTGGAGTTCGCAGAGCTTCGAGGCGGTGCGCGGGATGGTGGCTCGGGGTTTGGGCTATACCGTTCTGGTGCAGCGCCCGCCGGTCAACCTGAGCTACGACGGCTTGCCGCTGTCGGTATTGGAGATCGAGGGCGAGGTTGGCGTGAGCGATATCTGCGTGGCCTACACCGCTTCGGACCGCCCTAGCTTGCGGCTGCGCGCGTTCTTGGATTTCTGCGAGGAAGCCGGAGCCGAGAAAGAGCGCAAGGCCGGTTAGAACCCGTAGGTTCCAACCGGCCCCGCGCTTTCGCCAGTCGGGAGGCTAGTGGCTCATTTCCTCGGCCTCGAGGTCGGCGTCGCGGCCTTCCTTGATGCCGCGCATGGCCAGGGCGGCGACGATGAACGCGGCGGCCCAAACGGCTCCGGCGATCCACAGCGATCCGCCGCCCAGCAGCACCAGGCCTGCAACGATCATCGGGGTGAAACCCGCGCCCACGGTGGAGGAGAGCTGGTAGACCAGCGAAGCGCCGGTGTAGCGGATGCGGGTTGGGAACAGCTCCGCGGTGAACGCGCCGAATGGCCCGAAGATGAAGGCCTGGATGATGCCGTTGGCCACGAACAGCGCGATGGCGAAGAGCCACAGCTGGCCCAGTTCCAGCATCCACATGATCGGCAGGGCGGCCACGGCGCCGGCGAGGATGCCGACCATCATGACCGGGCGGCGGCCCAGCTTGTCTGAATAGCGCGATGAAACCCAGATGCCCACCACGGTCAACGCGGCGCCAATGGCCTTGATGTTCAGCACCGCAGTGCGGTCCATGCCGACTTCCTCGACTACGTAGGAGATGGCCCAGACGGTCATCAGGCCCTGCACCGTGTAGGAGCTCATGCCCACCAAGGTTCCGCGGATGACGGACTTCGGGTACTTGGTGATGACCTCCATGAAGGGGGTCTTGCGCTCTTCTGCCTTGTTTTCCAACGCGAGGAACAGCGGGGACTCGGTGACCTTCAGCCGGATGACCAGCCCGATGCCCACCAGCGCGATGCTGATCAGGAACGGAATGCGCCAGCCCCAGGCCAGGAACTGCTCATTGGGCATGAGCGAGACGGCCGAGACTGCCAACGTGGCCATCACGGCGCCGGCCGGGCCGCCCATGTTCGCGAAGCTCGCCGCGAAGCCGCGGCGCTCCTTCGGCGCGTGCTCCAGTGCCATCAGCATGGCCCCGCCCCATTCGCCGCCCACGGCCAGGCCCTGGACGATGCGCAAGATGATCAGCGCGATCGGGGCCAGCATGCCGATCTGCGCGGTGGGAGGAAGCAGTCCGATCAGTGTCGAGGCACCGCCCATCATCGCCATCGAGGTGATCAGCACGCCCTTGCGGCCGATCTTGTCGCCGAAGTGGCCGAACACGATGCCGCCCAGCGGGCGGGCCAGATAGCCCACGGCCAAGGTGGCAAAGGAAGCGAAGATGGCTACACCCGGGGTCAGGCCCACGAAGAAGACCTTGTTGAAGACCAGCGAGGCCGCCGTGGCGTAGAGGATGAAATCGTAGAATTCGATTGCGCTGCCGATGAAGCTGGAAGCCAGGATCCGGCGCATCTGCGGGGATTTCAGCGAGGGAACCAACGCCTGTGCCTCCACGCCGTTGCCATTATTCAGGGTGCTGCTCATCGTACTGCCGCCATTTCACTGTTGACGCGGGAAAAGGATATCGTGTCCAGATCGTTGGGCACTAGGTAGTTGCCGGAGAATTTCGCGGCGTGGGCTTCCCAGACCTGCAAAGGCGTAGTTCCGGGGACCAGATGGTGCAGGGCCAGGCTGCGCGCCCCGGCCTGGTGCGCGATCTCGATCGCCTGCTCCGGCGAGGTGTGCGAGGCGCGGTGGTGGTCCATCGAAGCCTGGGCTTCCAAGGTGCCAACCGAACCGTAGGCGCGTTGCACCCAGTCGAAATCGATGGCCTCATGAAGCAGCAGGTCGGTATCCTTCGCCAGGGCCACCAGGTTCTGGCAGGGTGCGGTGTCTCCGGAAATGGTCACCGAGCCTTCTGCGGTATCGAAGCGGAAGGCGAAGGCCGGGGCGATCGGCGGGTGCTTGACCAGGGTTGCGGTCACCGTGACCAGCTCGTCTTGGTAGATCTCGAACGGCGCGAAGCCCTTCGGTGTCGGGTTCTCGTTGGGGTGGTACCCGGTGCCCACCGGAATCTCGATGTCCGAGGCGATGAAGTGGTCCAGCGGGGAGGGGCGCAGGGCGTCGATCACGCGGTCATTCAGGTCCGTGGCGTAGGCCTGCATCAGATGCTCGAACATCGAGGCAGTGCCCGGGGTCGGATTCTGCGCGAAGACCGGCTGCGGGGCGGTCACTGCGCGCGGGGAGGCAGGTGGCAGGGCGCCGCGGTCGCCGGGGCCGATGATGGAAATCGGAGCCTTGCCGGCCGGCAGGGTGAACATTCCGAAGATGGCCAGCGAAGCCAGGTCGATGGTGTGATCGGAGTGCAAGTGCGTGAGGAAGATGCCGCGAAGGTTCGCAGGGGTGAACCCGGCCTTCATCAGCTGGTTGCCCACGCCGGTTCCGGCATCCACCAGGTAGACGCTTTCGCCTACGACTACGGCGGTGGAAATTCCCGCGCGCTTGCCGGCGTTCTCGCCGGTCCACCAGCGTGGTCCGCCGGCGGTGCCCAGCGTAACGACGCGGGGATTGAGATTGGTGGAGGCCATGGAATGCGCCCTTTCGTTCGTTCAGGTACTGCATTCAATTCTTATGCGCTGGATCACATTCGTAAAACTGTTTTTATCAACCAACTAAATAGGTTTAGCCGATAATGGGTTGGGTATGCTCATAGCATCGACGCAAACCAAGGAGGGTCATGTCCGAGCAAGATCGCAGCCGGCTTTCACGCTGGATATTGCCACGGGGCAGTGAGCCTGACCCGCGCTTCACGCTGGCCAACGAGCGCACTTTCTTGGCCTGGATTCGAACTTCGCTAGCCTTCCTCGCGGGCGGCACAGCGCTGGAGGCCTTCGCCGCAGAGGCCTTCCCGTCGCCAGTTCGCACCTGGCTGGCGGTGCTGGTGATCGGCGTCGGCATCCTGATTGCCGCCGGTGCAGCCGTGCGCTGGGTCCGCGTGGAACGCAGCATGCGCACCGGCAGGCCGTTGCCGATTCCCGCCATTGTCCCGCTGCTGGCATTCGGTGCCGTGGTGGCCTCACTGGCAGCGATCGCCATGATTTTCTGGTCCCTCAGCTCGTGATGAAAGAGCCCATCGAGATCAGCGACCCGGGGTTGCAGCCAGAGCGCACCGTCTTCGCGTGGAACCGGACAATGGTTTCATTTCTCGTGGTTTCCGCGGTCTTCCTGCGCTGGCTTCCGCACTATGGCCTGGCCGTGATCCTGCTGATTGCGATATCTTCCTCGATGGCATTCGGGATTCTGCTCTCGCAGCGTGCCCGGTACCGGAAAATGGCGCAAGGCGTGAAGGCTGAACGCGTCAGCGCGGATGTTCTCGCCGTGCTGCTGAAAACAGCGGTGCTGCTGGCTCTAGGCGCTTGCGCGATCATCCTTGTGCTCGGCGCCTAGTTCCGGGTGCTCGCCAGGCGCAGGTTTATCGAGGCTGCGGCAGTAGCGGCCAGAGGAGTTGCAGGCGCGGCGCGAGTGCTGTTCCGGCCCTATTGCGAATGCCCGGGCCGGTGCAGCCAGTCCAGGCGCTCTAGCTGTACCGGTGCTGGGACCCGGATTTACCGAAGGGTCAGGGCCCATGGAGCTCGAGAATCTCCGCGGAGCTGAATGCTACCGATTCCGCGAGCTTTTGCACCGCTGCATAACGCTGTGACTCCGCATCGATATCCTTGTGGAACTGGGAATTTCTTTCGTCCCTGTCAGCCTCGAACTTCTTTCCGGCGAGAGCCAGCTCCCGGGCAATTAATGCTGCCAATCCGTCACGCAGTTGTTCCAGGGAGGTGTTGGAAATTTCCAATCTTCGGTTAGCTGCGCTCAGAACGGCATTAGGGTAGCCGGCGGCATCGAGTTGGCCGCGCATGAAATCGCTGGTCAAGAACTCTGTTTCCTCGGCTGCGGGCTGGCGGTTGAAAACGGCGGCAACCCGGTACGCGCCGGGCGCCTTGTCGCTGAGCAAAGTTCCCGGCAGAGAGTTCATGAGCACCGGGCCTATCTTCAGCGGCTGGTGCTTCTTGCCAAGAGTGCGGGAGAAGTCCATCATGGCTTTTCCTTTCCATGTCCGTCCCATGCCGGCGACCAGGGTGCTCTGCCGTGGGCAGCAGCGCCTGGCGCCAGCTCAGCTAGGCTTGCCGTAGGGTTGCTTGGCCCGTAGCAGGCAAGATGTCCACGCGGCGCTCTGGTCCCTGTAGTGGTTCTTGCGAACTGTAGGCAACCTTGCGCCATCCGCATGAGGTGCAGGTCCAGAGCACTTCACGCATCGTTACCAGCATGTCCTGGCGCTGGCCAGCTTCGTGGCCGCCTTCGTTGTCCCATCTCTTGAGCTGGTTTTGATCATCGACGAATCGACGGGTTTCTGTTTCAACCAAGGTATTTCTGTAGCACCTCGGACAGCTGTTCGGCTTGTCCATGACATTCCCTCCGTTGCTGCATAGTCGTTTTTATTGCCGTGCTCTGCCCTCGGTGCTGCAGTTCAAGGCCGGTTCCACGGGAAACGCCGTACCATTTCTTGAGTTGGGCATCGCGGGGACCGCGGCAGTTGTGCGCGTACTGCCGTTTTGCACTGTCGGCTTCAAATGTATTGTCCGGCTGTGCTGGTTGCATGATTCGCCACTAGCGGACCGAACCGGTCTGTGGGCTGCTGGAGCAAAACTGTGATTCGTTCCTGGCGGGCAACCCTTATCGGGCAAATGGGAGAAGCGCAAGGAAGCGGGCAGTTAATTCGAGCCGCCTCGATAAAGATCCCGGTTCAACACTGCTGCGTTAATCTGAACGCCGTCCTCGGCAATGAGGAGGGCACAAAAGCTCTACGCCGGTAGGAAGTGCTTCCGATGACGGCATTTCTACGGAAGTTAGATCCAATTCCAGTCTACTCCGGTTTCCCGGTTGTGGACCGGAAAATGGCCAAGTGAAGCGACGAAGGGTGCCCGCGGCTGCAACGGCTTGTGTTGCCGAGGGGCGTCACCCTGTCGCGGTCCGGGCCATGGCGCGGGAGGCCAGCGGAAACCGCCAGCGGCTAATGCGGGGCCCGATCTTGAATGTTCCGGAGTTCGGGGTCCAACGGGCGGGAATGCGCGTACAGTGAAAATACCGGTCCAGCTCGAATTCGCTGTAAAAGGGGATGATTCGCGATGCAGGCTGACGCTAGATTCAAGATGCCGTTCAATTTCGCCCAGGTGGTTATTGCGGCTTTCGGAGCCATGGGGCTTAGCACCTTGGCCTATTTTGTTGCCAGGGTTATCGGCGCATCCATGGAGTACTCCGGCGGCTTATTCCGGAACCTGGATTTCATCCACATCGTGCGATTCACTGCCCTGCCCATTCTCATTCTCGGCTTCCTGACCTTCTTGATCGGCCGGGCCAAGCCGGGCTTCTGCCGCATCGCCCAGTGGGTCGGCGTTGCCGCCGTCTTGACCTCAGCGGTGGTGCAGTGGTTCTTCGCCGAGGACTGGGGGACCGCGCTGACCCTGGCGATTATGCACCTGGTTGTTGCAGCGTCTTGGTATATCGCGGTGAACTACTCGAATAGGAAGTTCAACGAGATCGCGGCCCTGGAAAACCTATAGCCCTGCTAAGTGTCGCGGTTCTCACGGGCTCCTGAGAGCCGTGGCACAGGCACTCGGGAATAGAATAGTTGTGAACTATCAACAATTCTAGGAGTGCCATGACGTCTCAGGGACAACCCAATAGCCCATTCAATTTCATTCAGGTGATTATCGGTGCGCTGGGTACCAGCTACCTGAATGTCATCATTTTCTTCCTGTCTGGCGCCGCTGGGGCATCCCGCCGGATTGGTCCTAATTCAACTGATGTTGTCGCCTTTGACCACCTGTTGCAGTTCACGTTGATCCCGATTCTGTTCTTCGGCCTGGTGGTCTTCCTGATCGGACGGGCAAACAAGGGCATTTGCAAGATCGCGCAGTGGGCTGGCTTGCTCATCGCGGTAGTCTCGATCGTTTTCCCGATCATGAACGCAGCAGATGCCGCTACCGCTGTGGGCCTGTCCCTGATCCATATCGTGACCGGTATCGGCTGGTTCTTCTCGGTGCACTACGGCAACAAGGAGCTCCACGTTCCTTCCAAGGACGTAGCGCTCGTCTAAGCACGAAAAGCAAAACCTCGCAGAGCGATCAGCAATGATCTGTTCTGCGAGGTTTTCCGTTAAGCCGTGAGAGCTGCTGGTGCTGATTCGGGCTACACCCCAACTTTCTCGAGCTGAGGATGCTCGTAGGCTTTGCGCATGCGCGGCAAGAACAGCAGGCTGACGGCTGCCGCAAGGCACAGCACCGCAGCGGTAATCCACGCGGCCAGGTAGCTGCCGGTGGTTTCCCGCGACAGCCCTGCGGTCAGCGAGCCGGCGCCTGCGCCGATCATGTGGAAGGCGAAGACCCAGCCGAAGACCACGGTGGCTCTAACCGGACCGAAGTACTGGCGGCAGAGCACCACGGTAGGAGGCACGGTGGCCACCCAGTCCAAACCGTAGAAGACAATGAAGATCCACATCAGCGGCTCGACGGTTGGACCCATCAGCGAGTGCAGGAACATCAGGGACAGTCCGCGCAACGCGTAGTACACCGCAAGCAGCAGCCACGGGCGTACACGGTCGGTCAGCCACCCGGAGAACACCGTGCCGAGGATATCGAAAATGCCAACCAGCGCCAGCAACCCGGAAGCGGTCGTTGCCGGCATGCCATGGTCGTGCGCCGCAGGGATGAAGTGCGTCTGCACCAGCCCGTTGGTAGACCATCCGCAGATCCAGAAGGTCATCGCCAAGACCCAGAATGCCGGGTAGCGTGAGGCCGCGAACAGGGCCTTGAGAGTCGCGGCAGCCATCGAACCCTGCTGCGTTCCGGATGCCGGCGCGGCTGCAGCTCCGGCCCCGCCGTAAGGCAGTACACCGGCTTCGGCAGGGGAATTGGCGAAGGGCCAGCGCAGCAACGGGATGATCAGCACCGCGAAGACGGCAACAACCAGAGCCGCGGCCCTCCATGAGTACTGCTCGATGATCAGTACAATGCTTGGCAGGAACACCAGCTGGCCGGCGGCATTCGCGCCAGAGAAGATGCCCATCACCAGGCCGCGCCGTTCGCAGAACCAGCGGTTGGCAACCACAGAACCGAAAACCAACGCCATCGCCCCGGTGCCCAGTCCAACCAGCACACCCCAGAGCGCCCACAACTGCCAGATCTGGCTGATGAACACGGACAATCCGGCTCCGGAGGCCACCAATGCCAGAGCGATGGCAGCCACCTTGCGCATGGAATACCGTTCCAGCAAAGTCGCGGCGAAAGGAGCTGCCAGGCCGTAGACCACCAGGTTGATGGTCACCGCGGTCGATAACTGGGAGCGGAGCCAGCCGAATTCGGATTCAAGTGGTTCAAAGAACGCGCCGGTGGTCGAGCGGAACGCCGCCGTGGCGACTAGCGCCAGCGTGGTCACGATGGCGACCAGCCAGGCTCGATGGATCCGCAATGGCTTCGGGGAGTTCAATCGCATGCTCCTTCTGGGTGTTGCTTTAAGCATTGCACCGGCGCTAACAGGCGTTGGAGTTCGTGACGTGCGAAGAACAAATATTGATGTCCGAAACAGGTGGAGCGCCTTGCCTCGCCGGGATTAGCTGTGCATGGCGAAGCGCGGCAGACTCAGTTTTTGCGCCTGATCGGCTCTGCTTATTCGCTATGCGGGGTCGTTGCCGTTGCTGGGGTTCTGGCGCCGGCTGCGAGGGTGCCGGTCCTGCGGCTGCACTGCACCCAGCGCCTGCCGCGGAAAGGTTTTTAGCTTGGCCCCGGAAGGCGGTTCGTCCTGGTCCAGCGGATCGGCCATGGACGATGGGGCAGCGGAGGCTTGGCCTGTTGCGGCTGCCTCGGCGGTTTGGGCCGTCACCGGGGCATCGCGGATCACCGGCATCCTGCGTGGCGGCAGCGGACGACGATGGTGCACGAGATAAATCAGCATGGCCAGAGCCTTGTGCATGACCACGATGGTGAAGATGGCCGATCCGGCATAGCAGCCCCAGGCGACCAGGTGAAGCGTGGTCACTTCAAGGACGTTCAGCTCCAGCGAGCCGTTGAGCATCATGACGGCGCCGATTTGCTGGATGACCATGCCAAGCACGGCCAACCCCACCGCAAACCAGAAATACACCAGGGTATCGGCTCCGGGTTTCTTCACGACAGGCATTTGAACCTCCGTTGGCCAGCTGTCGGCGGTCATTGCTACACACTGTAGCCCATGGCAGGAAACAGCTTATCTGCCAAAGGTGGCCCGGGCCTGGCGCAGCAGCGGCTCATCGACCATCTGCCCTTCGAAAGCGAAAACTCCGGGATTCGCCTCCGCGGCGTCGAGGATCCGCCGGGCACGTTCCCGTTCTGCTTCGGTCGGTGCGAATGCCTCGCGAATGACCGGCATCTGGTTCGGGTGGATCGAGGCTTTCGCGGCGAATCCCGAGGCCTTGGCATCGCGGGACTCCTCGCCCAGGCCTTTGAGATCTGGAATATCGAGGTACACGGAATCAATTGCGGCCTTGCCTTGGGCCACCGCATGCAGCAGCACCTGCGACCGCGCGAACCGTGCCACCTCGCGGTAGCTGCCATCCTCGCCCCGCGAAGATGTGCCGCCGAGCGAGGCGATCAGGTCTTCCGCGCCCCACATCAGCGCGACGACATTCTGCGCCCCGGCAATGTCCGAGGCATTGGTGATGCCCTTGGCGGTTTCGCACAGTGCCAGCACGTCGTAGCCTGCCAGCGCGGCCGGCTGCGCCGCCGATTCGCACTTGGGCAGCATCACGGTGCGGTAGGCCGTTTGCCCCAGCGCTGCCAGGTCCTTGGCGAAGTGCTCGCTATCGACCGGGTTCACGCGCACGATGACCCGCGCGGGATCCAGCGGCGTATCCAGCAAGGCGCGGCGGGCCGCGTCCTTGTTCCCGGCAGCCACAGCGTCTTCCAGATCGATGATGACCGCATCGGCACGCTGTGCCGCCTTGGCGTAGCGCTCGGGCCGGTCGGCCGGGCAGAACAGCAGGGAAGGGCCCATCAGGAACTCAGTCATCAGCTTTTCCTCCCTTGGCCTGCATCGAATCCTGGTGTGCTTGCCTGGTCCACATCAGGCAGGTGCGGTTTGCGGTGGCCACGATGTCGCCGTGCTGGTTGCGGCCGGTGTGCGTCATGGACGCCAGGCCCTGCCCGGGGCGGGACTTCGATTCGCGCAGTGCGGTGATCTCGGTTTCGGTGTAGAGGGTATCGCCGTGGAACATCGGGTGCGGGAAGCGCACGTCATTGATGCCCAGCTGCCCCACGATGGTGCCCTCGGTCAGCTGGCCTACCGACTGGCCAATCATGGTGCTCAGGGTGAGCAGGGAGTTGACCAGCGGCTTGCCGAAAGGCTGGGTGGAAGCCCATGCCGCGTCCAGGTGCAGGCCCTGGTTGTTCATGGTCATCGTCGTGAACGCGACGTTATCCGCTTCGGTCAGGGTGCGCCCGGGCTTGTGCACGTAGGTGGCCCCCAGCTGCAGCTCATCGAAGTAGAGGCCGCGCTGCTCGACACGTTTGTGGGTTTGCTCGCTCATGCGTCCTGCTCCTGATGCTGTGCTTCGGTTGGCTGCGCTGCTTCCACGGTGGCCACGACCTGCTTGGCCTTGACCAGATCCCCGGTCTTCAACCCGGTCATGCGCACGATGCCGTCCGCGGGGGAGAAGAGCTGGTGCTCCATCTTCATCGCTTCGATGCTCAGCAGCAGCTGGCCTTCGGCGACCGCATCGCCATCGGCCGCCTGCACGTTGATCACGGTGCCGGGCATGGGCGAGAGGACATGCGGGGAGAAGGTCCCGGATTGCTTGGCGATGGTGGCCAGCTGGCGTTCGAGGACTTCTTCGCGGGGCAGCTTGCGCACCGCCGCGGTCCAGCCTTCCTCGCACAGCCACAGCGTGCCATCTGCGGCGAAGGCATGCTGTAGTGCTGTGCGCTGCCCGTTGACGGACAGTGTTCCATCCGGTTCCTGCCGCACGGTGAATTCTTCGGCGCCCACGCGCACCCGGCTCGAATCGGGGTCCCTGAGCAACGCGGTCCTGCCCTCGGCGGCCTCGACGTCGAAGTGCCCGATGCTGGCCCGGCGATGCTGGGCCCGCCATCCGTCGCGCAGGCCCCACGGGGTATTCGCGGCTGGAATGCGCCGATCCTCCAGATGCGCTGCCAGTGCCAGTTCGCGGGACCCGACCTGGCGGAAGCCGAACTGGTCCATCTTCCGCTCGATCAGGTTGGTGTCCAGGGCTCCGGCGGCCACATCCTCGTCGGCCAGCAGCAGCCGCAGGTATTCGCTGTTGGTCAGCACGCCCAGCACCACGGTGCCGGCCAGTGCCTTATCCAAGCGGGCCAGCGCCTCGGTGCGATCCGGGCCCCAGGCGATGAGCTTGGAAAGCATCGGATCGTAGTGGGCGCTGATCTCCAGGCCGTCGCGCAGAGAGGAATCCACCCGGACATTCTCCGGCTCGCGCACGTGCAGCACGGTGCCCACCGAGGGCAGGAAGCCGGAGGACGGGTCTTCGGCGTAGAGCCGGGCCTCGATGGCATGGCCTTCCAATGCCACCTGGTCCTGGGTGAAGTCCAGTGGCTGTCCGGCCGCGATGCGCACCTGCCACTGGACCAGATCCAGCTTTGCGCCGTTCACCCGCACGACTTCCTCGGTGACCGGGTGCTCCACCTGCAAGCGGGTATTCATTTCCATGAAGAAGAATTCGTCGGGGTTCTGGTCGCTCACCAGGAACTCGACAGTTCCGGCGCCGACGTAGCCCACCGATTGCGCAGCGGCCACCGCGGCGGCGCCAATGCGCTCGCGGATCGCCGCGCCGTGCTCCAGATTCTCGAACAGCGGAGCCGGGGCTTCCTCGATGACCTTCTGGTGGCGGCGCTGCAAGGAGCATTCGCGTTCGCCCAGGTGCACGGTGTTCCCATGCGCATCGGCCAGGATCTGCACCTCGATATGCCGCGGATTGCGCACCAGCCGCTCGAGGAACAGGGTGTCATCGCCGAAAGCATTGCGTGCGGTGCGCCGGGCGCTGGCCAGCGCTTCGGGCAGTTCTGCGGCGGAATCCACGGCGAACATGCCCTTGCCGCCGCCGCCGGCCGAAGGCTTGATCAGCAGCGGGAAGCCGACGTCCGCGGCAGCGGCGAGCAGCTGCTGATCGCCGAGGCCGGGTTCGGCGATGCCGGGAACCACCGGCACCTGGTGGGAGAGGACATGGTTCTTGGAACGGATCTTGTCGCCCATGAGATTGATGGAGTTCACCGGCGGGCCGATGAAGGTGATGCCGGCAGCCTCCAGCGCACGGGCGAAGTCCACGTTCTCGGAGAGGAACCCGTAGCCCGGGTGCACCGCCTGGGCACCGGTGTGCCGGCAAGCGGCGATCACCGCGTCGATATCCAGGTAGCTTTCATTGGCCGCAGCCGCGCCGATGCGCACCGCGCGATCGGCTTCGGACACATGCAGCGCCCCGGCATCGGCATCGGAGTAGACGGCGACCGATTCGATGCCCAGCGCCCGCAGGGTGCGGATGATGCGCACCGCGATCTCTCCGCGGTTGGCGATCAGGACAGTGTCAAAGAGCTTGGTAGTCATGGTGTTTTCCTCGTACTACATCCGGAAGAGGCCGAAGCTGGTCTCCGGCAGCGGCTGGCGGGCGCAGACATCCAGGGCCAGGCCGAGCACCCGGCGGGTATCTGCCGGGTCGATGACCCCGTCGTCCCATAATCTGGCGGTGGAATAGTAGGGGTTTCCCTGGGTTTCGTACTGCTCGCGGATCGGGGCCTTGAACGATTCCTCCTCCTCGGCGCTCCAGTTGCCGCCGCCCGACTCGATTCCGTCGCGCTTGACCGTGGAGAGCACCGAGGCGGCCTGGGCCCCGCCCATCACCGAGATGCGCGCGGCCGGCCACATCCACAAGAAGCGCGGGGAGTAGGCCCGGCCGCACATCGAGTAGTTGCCGGCGCCGAAGGAGCCGCCGATGACCACCGTCAGCTTGGGCACCCGGGCGGTGGCCACGGCGGTGACCATCTTGGCCCCGTGCTTGGCGATGCCGTCCGCTTCGTAGTCGCGGCCCACCATGAATCCGGCGAGGTTCTGCAAGAAGAGCAGCGGGATGCCGCGCTGGTCGCACAGCTCGATGAAGTGCGCGCCCTTCATCGCGGACTCGGAGAACAGCACGCCGTTGTTGGCGATGATGCCTACCCGGTGCCCGTGGATCTGCGCGAAGCCGGTGACCAGGGTGGTGCCGTAGTCGGCCTTGAATTCGTGGAACTCGCTGGCATCGACGATGCGGGCAATGATCTCGTGCACGTCGTAGGGCGCGTTGACATCCACCGGCACCACCCCGGCCAGTTCACTGCCCGGGTAGAGCGGCTCGACGACCTGGCTTTCGATACTCCAGGCGGGGGCCGGGTTGGCCGGCAGGGTGGAGACGATATCGCGGATGATCATCAGCGCGTGCTCGTCGTTCTCGGCCAGGTGGTCCACCACGCCCGAGGTCTTGGCGTGCAGGTCGCCGCCGCCCAGCTCCTCGGCGGTGACGATCTCCCCGATGGCGGCCTTCACCAGCGGCGGGCCGCCCAGGAAGATGGTGCCCTGGTTGCGCACGATGACCGTCTCGTCGCTCATTGCCGGAACGTAGGCGCCGCCGGCGGTGCAGGAACCGAGCACCGCAGCCAGCTGCGGGATCTTCTTCGCGGAGAGCTGCGCCTGGTTGTAGAAGATGCGCCCGAAGTGCTCGCGGTCCGGGAAGACCTCGTCCTGCATGGGCAGGAACGCCCCGCCCGAATCCACCAGGTAGATGCAGGGCAGGCTGTTCTCCAGCGCGATTTCCTGGGCGCGCAGGTGCTTCTTGACCGTCATCGGGAAGTAGGTGCCACCCTTGACGGTGGCGTCGTTGGCGATGACCAGCACGTGGCGGCCGTGCACCAGGCCGATGCCGGCGATCATTCCGGCGCCGGGGCTGGCGCCGTCATACATGTCCTCGGCGGCCAGCGGTGCGATTTCCAAGAAGGGCGAGCCGTCGTCCAGCAGCGCGTCTACGCGTTCGCGGGGCAGCAGCTTGCCGCGATCCACATGGCGCTGCCGGGACTTCTCGGAGCCGCCGCGCGCAGCGCGTTCGAGCCGTTCGTGCAGTTCGGCCAGCAGTGGTGCCTGGTCGGCGGCGTTGCGCTCGAACTGCTCGGGGTTCAAGTGGGAGGAGAGGGTCTTCACGAAGTCAGTCCTTGCTGGTCGGTTCGCTGGCGATCACCCGGGGTACGGGCAGCTGCTGCGCAGGCAACGGGAATTCGTCGGGCACGGCCAGGATGCGCATGGCCAGGGAAATGAAGTTCAACTGCACTTGGGCCAGTGTGAGCCGGCCGTCCTTGCGGTACCAGTGCGAGACACCGGTCCCCATTTCCATCAGTGCCAACCGGGCGATGCCCAGGTCCACGGTGCTGAAGCTGCCCTGGCGCTCGCCGGCCTGAAGCGCGTCGGCGAAGAGCTGCTCGTAGGCGTCGCGCAGTTCCTGCATCTGCTCGCGGGCCTTGGCCGATAGCGCGCGCATCTCGTATTCGGTGACACGTGCGGTGCTGGGATTGGTGGCGGTGAACCCCACGTGGAAGGCCACGAGCAACGCGAGCTGGCGTACCGGGTCCTTGCTGCCGGCCAGCGCCTGCTCGGCACCGGAGATCATGGCGGCCAGGCAGTCGTTCATGATGCCCACCAGCAGGTCTTCCTTGCCGCCGACGTAATGGTAGAGGGTCGCCGAGTTCAGTCCTACGGCACTGCCTAGTTCGCGGATGCCGGTGGCGGCGAAACCGCGCTGGGCAAAGCAGGCTACGGCTGCTTGCTGGACCTTTCCCAGTTCCATGGACACCACCCTGTGACTCAAGAGTCAATCAATCGATTGACTGCTTCTATCCAACCGAAGAAAAAGTGTGGTGTCAATCACCGTCTTCCGCGGACGGGGACACCGAGTGGCGCTGCCATCCGCACCTCATGCAACGCTCATGTTAAAAGGGGCCGAAATATGACGTTTGCTATTTATGAATCAAATGCAAAACACTAGACTGCTTGATGTTATTTACTGTCAAGCTCTAGTTAATTCTGCTGGGCAGCTGATCAGACGCCACTGGAAGGCATGATGCCGCAACCTGAACCACGTTTCCTCAACCGCCAAAACCCAACCCCAGCCGGACCGTCGCGCCGCGGCCTGCTCGCCGGTGCCTCCGGGCTCATTGCCCTGGCCGGACTGGCAGCCTGCGCATCACCGCAGGCCACGGACGCGGACAGGGCAAACCTCGCCGGACCCCCGCAGACCCCCGATGAAGTGCTGCAGGTACTGCGCGCCGGGAACCAGCGCTACGCCGACGGCATGCCAGAACGCCCCAATCAAGCAACCGAACGGCGCAGCGAGCAGGCCGAGCACCAGAACCCCTTCGCCCTGATCCACGGCTGCGTGGATTCCCGCGTGACCCCCGAGCTCCTGTTCGACCAGGGGATCGGAGACCTGTTCGTCACCCGGACCGCCGGCGGAGTGCTCGATGACACCTTGGTTGGCAGCATGGAATTCGCTGTTTCCAGTCCCTATTCGGTCCCGTTGCTGGTGATCCTCGGCCATACGGCCTGTGGTGCGGTGGCGGGCACCTTGAAGGCAATGGAAGAAGATGCCAAGAATCCGCAATTGCCCGGCGAGATGGTCGACTTCGCTGAACAGATTGCTCCTGTAGCACGCAAGGCAAAAGTTGAAGGTTCGGGCAGCGAAGAGGTGGACCAAGTGGTGCAGGCCAATGCCCGTGCCGTCACCGAGCAGCTACTGGAGCGATCTGCCATCATTCGCGAGGCAGTGCAAGAAAAGCGGACCCGGGTGGTGGCAGCTGTCTACGACCTGGACAGCGGAGAAGTGCGCTGGCTCGATGGCTAGCTCCGATTTTCCGGTTGCGAATTAACCAGAAGTTCCCGCCGGTGGAACCGGCGGGAACTTCTGCGATCATCACTCGCACCCTCGCTGAGGTTGTTTCTACGATATTGACAATGCCTATGGCCACGCTGAGCGCAGGCTCCACGGCGGCAGGGCATCTGGCGAACGGGGCGATCCAGCTACTGGACCAGCTGGGCTTCCAAGGTTGCAGCCGAAACGCGAATACCGGCGGATGGCCAGCTCGCCGCTATCCTGATGCAGCTGGTCAGACGCAAAACACCCATTCCCGGGCCTTTCGGCACGGTTTCGGGATTTGCCAGCAGGTGCACTGGTACTCTCGACGCTGGATGCTAGTGAAGCATTCCCCGTGAAGAATCCGCATGCACGTGCAGTGAAAGGCCCCATGGCAGCCAGCGAATCCAGCGTCAACTCCCGCGCCCGCGCTGCAGTCGCGGCCCTGTTCCTCACAAACGGAGCACTCTTTGCCAATATGGCGCCGCGCCTTCCCGAGCTGAAGCGGGAACTGGAATTGGACACCGCCGGCTACGGCTTGCTGGTCACCGCATGGCCTGTTGGGGCAATCCTTGCAGGGTTGGCTGCAGGTGCGCTGGTGCGCCGTTTTGGTTCCGCGCAGGTTGCCGTCGTGGGCACGATAGTTACCGGTGCTGCCTTGCTGGCCGCCGGCAGCGCGCCGGGCGTGGTCTTGGTCGTGCTGGCTTTTGCCCTGGGCGGCGCCATGGATTCGATTACGGATGTCGGGCAGAACGCGCACGGGCTGGTGGTGCAACGGCGCTATGGGCGTTCGATACTGAATTCCTTCCACGCATTGTGGTCTGTCGGAGCGGTGATCGGCGGTTTGATGGCCGCCGGAGCGATCCAGATGAACTTGGCATTGCCAGTGCATTTGGGCATATCGATGGTGCTCTTCGCCGCGGTGGCACTGACTGCCCTGAAATTCTGCCTGCCTCGATCCGCCGAACTGGCGGTCATAGAACCTGTTGCACCACCTGCACCCGGAACTGCCCGGGCCGCGGCCCCCGCAGGATCCCGCGGACGGCTGCTGCTGATGATGAGCGCCCTGGTCTTGATCTCCGTAGCCGGAGTAATGGTTGAAGACGCCGGGAATTCATGGTCCACGCTGTATCTTGGCCAGCTGGGGGCGCCAGCGGCGCTGGCGGCCAGCGGGTTCATCGCTCTGGTCGGGGCCCAGTTCATTGGCCGAATTCTCGGCGATGGCATGGTCAACCGCTTTGGCCAGCGCGGCATGGCCCAGTTCGGGGGAGCGCTAATAGCAATCGGTATGGGTCTGGCGTTGTTCTTCCCCACGGTTCCGGGCACGCTGCTGGGATTTGCCGCGGCTGGATTCGGCTCGGCAACCCTGGTCCCGGCGGTGATGGACCAGGCCGACAAGCTGCCCGGCCTGCCTCCGGGAACTGGGCTGAGCATCGTCTCCTGGCTCATGCGATTGGGCTTCTTGTTCTCGCCACCGCTAGTTGGTTTCCTTGCCGAGAACTTCGGGTTGAGCATGGCCCTGATGGTGTTCCCCATTGCGGGACTTGTGGTGCTTGCTTGCTCGCCAGTGCTGCGTGGAAAAAGCCCGCGGAGCGATGGAACAGGGGAGCAAGGAAGCCGTAGCTAGTTTTCGCCCCGAAGCGTGATGGACTCGATGGCTTCTCCGTGCAGGTCTTCAATGACCAGATTAACTACCAGTTCCCTCCAGCTGATCAACGGGCTGATGGCACAGCGAACATAGTCAAGGACTTGCTGCTCGATAACCTGGACCGAACTATCCCCAGCCATGCTGACATGGCATTGCACCCTCCAGTTAAGGTGGGGAATCTGCGTGTCAGTCGCCTTGATCTCCGTGTAGTTCAATTGCGCTGTCGGCGACTCGGAAAATGCCGCTCGAATCGCCTTGATTAATTCCAGGGACGATACGCGTTTGGCCAGTCCCGTGCCCGCATCTTGCACATCCCACATCCGCTGGAACGGCGAGTGCTCGGCTATTTTGCCCAATATTCGCTGCGAGAATGCTTCAGGCTGGTGCTCCGGGGTCGAGCTGTGCAGCAGTTGGGTGATGAATCCGTTCTGGTCCTTGAGCCGCTGCCGTTCGGCGTGGCACCACCGGCACTGCAATTCGTGCAGATCTGCAGGTTCATCCAGGTTCAGCAAAACGTCTTCGGTAGTACGTCCGCAGGGAAGGGTTTTCATGACACCGCCTCGCTGATTGCATTGCGTGCCCGTGCGAGTCGCCCTCGCACAGTTGATTCTGAAACGTTGGTCACCAGGGCCGCTTCCTTATAGCTCATGCCTTGGAGCGCGACCAGTACGAACGCCTGGCGAAGCGCCGAAGGCAATCCGTTGATGATCTGCCAGGCATCGGCAATCTCGCCGCGTTGCACGGCGACGTTTTCTGGCAATTCACGGTCAGGGACTGGGGTTTGCTCTAGCACTTCATCATCCACGGTTTGCTGGTCATTGGCACGCTGGCGGATGCGATCAAGACAAATATTTCGTGCCATGCGGTAGAGCCAAGTCTTGAACGCGGCACGTTCGCGCAGCGAGCCCAATGACTGCCACGCGCGGATCCAGGCATCCTGGGTGGCATCCTCCGCATCGTGCCAGCTGCTGAAAAAAGTCTTGCAGTATTGGCGCAGGCCGGGTGTCAGCGCGGTGACGAGTTCGCCGAAGGCCTCGGGGTCCCCCTCCATTGAACGACCAACAAGCACGGTCAACCGGGTCGGTTCCAAACACCCCTCCTTAAGTGATATATATCACACTCATAATGTGTGAGGATTAATCTGTAGCTCTCGTCTGTATGAGTGTAAGGCACAAAAATATCCGTTCAATGAATGAGGAGACCATCATGGTGCAACGCGATTCACAAGGGCCAATCATCAAGCCAACCGGCGAAGAGCTGGAACGCCAGGCCAAGGCAAAGGCCGCAAATGACACGCCGGTCCACGAAGAGCTGCGCGGTCCGCTGCACACCGAACTGGGCAAGACGACCATCGAAGACCGTGTTGTCCAGAAGATCGCCAGCATCGCCACCCGCGAAGTTTCCGGCGTCTACGCCATGGGCAACGCCGCCCGCCGGACCTTCAACTCGCTGGCCGAACGCATCCCCGGTGCCCAAGCCAACGCGGCTGGAGGCGTGAGCGTCGAAAAGGGCGAGCAGCAGACCGCCATCGACGTGTCGATCGTAGTTTCCTACGGGTTCTCGATCGTTGAGGTCTCCAACGAGATCCGTTCGAACATCATCGCCCAGGTTGAACGCGCCACCGGCTTGGAAGTTATCGAGGTAAACATCGAAGTCACCGACGTGCACCTGCCAGAAGACGATGACGATGACGCCGAGCCCCGCGATGGCCTGAAATAACTGTCCTCATCTAAGGAGCAGAACATGTTACACGTCAAGTGGGGTTTGGCCATCGGCTGCCTAGCCGGATTGCTGATTGCCTTCGGATCATTCACCCAGTTCGTGGTGGTGGCATTCTTCGCCATCATCGGCGCTGGAGTCGGATGGCTTTTGCAGGACAGGGTTGACCTCAGTCAAGTGTTCAGCAAACGTCGGCGGTGAAGCAGATGGCAGAGCTGTCCTCTAGCCGTGGAAGCACCACGGTGAACACGGCCGTCTATTCAAAAATCGCTGCCCAAGCAGCCTATAAGGTGCCAGTTGTCGGCTCTGCCGCGGGTGGGATCCTGGGGCTGGGCAAGTACAAGGATTTTGACAGCCGGCCCAAGGCCAAGGCCGAGGTGCTTGGAAGTGCAGTGGTGGTCGATTTGGACCTTGGATTGAGCTATCCGAGCAATGTCCAGCAAGCCTGCGAAGACGTGCGGAACATGGTTGCGGCTGATCTGCGCAAGTATCTGGGCGTTGAGCAGGTGCAAACCGATATACGGGTGAGCTGGATGTCAACGCCGGATGAAGGAACTAGCAACAGGAGGCTGCGATGAGCAGGTTCTGGCACGTTCGCAGTGCCCGCACCATGGCCTTGATGATCAGCTTCATCGTCGTGTTGGCCACGAGCATTCTCCTGGCGCTATCCTGCCTGCTGCGTTTGACCAGCGGACAATGGCCCGGTTTTGCCCAGCAGGGCATTAACGCGGTCAGCAACTTGCGCTTCAATGACAACCTGGCAGTGATCGCCATGGTGGTTCTTGCGGTGCTCGGTCTGCTGCTGTTGCTCAGCGCGCTCATTCCAGGGCCCCGGCAGAGCATCCTGCTGACTACCGATGATCCTTCAGCGGGGTCGGAACAGGCAATCTCATGCCGTGGAATATCAACCTTGGTGGGGCATGAGGTCGAGCGAACCGATTCGGTGACCCGCGCGAGCGTGAAAACCAGCCCGGCCCTGGTCCAGGTTACCGTGCAGACTCCAGCGCACTCGGTTCAGCGCGTGCGGGAAAACGCGCAGGCGCGGGCGCAGCGCGTGATCGACGGGTTGCCATTGCAACGCGCTCCCAAGGTCAAGGTCTCAGTGCAACGCCGAGGGGGAAACTAGAAATGTTCAGAACGCATGTGGTGCGCCAACGACTTATTCTGGCGATCTTCGGTTTGGTCCTGCTGGCGGCCGGTGCCTCGGGCCTCGCAGCAGTCTGGTGGGGGCTTGGCCAAGGCGCTGGCCTCGGCCAAGCCCGGATTGCCAGCAGCCTGCCGATCGATCAGCAGTACCTGCTGCCACTGGGACTCGCGCTCGGAATTGCCGGCATCGTGCTCTCGCTGGCGGTGCTGATCACTGCCATTCCGCGCCGCCCATCGGCGCATGAATTCAGATACGAATCGAGCAGCGAAGGAGTCAGCGAGATCGAGACTTCGGTAATAGCCAAAGCCGCGGAAACGGCCGCTCGAACGCAACCGGAAATCGTGGATGCGAACGTTCGAATTGGCGGCAATGCAGCTGAACCCGTGCTTTATGCGCGATTCACCCTGCGCGCCGACGCTCCGGCGAATCGAGGGATCGAGCTGGTCAATGGCCGCGTGGTACCTGACCTTGAAATGGTGCTGGGGGTGCCTTTCTCCCGCAAGCACATCTCGTTCAGCTTCCAGAAGCCGGAAAAGCAGGATTCGAATAAGGCCGTGCTCATCTGAGCCGGCCCAGGAAAACAAAAAATAGCCATTAACGGCACGGGCATCGTGCCGCATCTCTTGGGGAAGTAGGAATGCATGGGAATAATCGGTTGGATCATCCTTGGCCTCGTTGCCGGTGCGATCGCGAAGGCAATCAAGCCCGGAAAGCAGGGAGGCGGCTGGCTTGCCACGCTGCTGCTCGGCGTGGTCGGGGCGGTGCTGGGAGGCTGGATTGGCTCGGCAGTTTTCGGTGTCGGAGTGAGCGAGTTCTGGTCATTGTCCACCTGGCTGCTGGCCATCGGCGGCTCGCTGCTGGTCCTGGTCATTTGGGGTTTTGTCAGCAGCAAACGCGACTAGGGGCATGCGCTGAACTGCCTGCAGCCTGATGGCGCTGGCTAATGGGAACGGGCGGGATCCTTATGGATCCCGCCCGTTTCCTTCTGCCGCAACGCCTGCATGATGCCGGTGAGAACCTGCAGTGCCCAGGACAGCGCGGGGCCAGGTGCAGCGCGAATCATCCAGCTTGGCATGCAAGGCGCCCTCCGCTACGAAGGCCATCATCGACAAGACCAGGCAGATCCCAGTCGAGCGAACGTGGCGGCCAGGACCGCCTGGAAACCGTAGGGCTAGGCTTGGGGAATGGAAGATGCGCTGAAAAAGATCAGCTGGCCGGTACGCACTGAACGCCTGTCCCTGCGTCGCGTGAATTCGGCTGATGTGGAAGACCTCTGGCGCTACCGGCAGCTTGCCGATGTCACCCAGTGGATTACCGCTGGCCCAGCAACCGTGGAAGAATTCCGTTCGCTGTTCTTCGCGAAGGACTATCCGCTGAGGAACCTGGCTGTGGAACTGGACACCGGGCAGGGGACCCAGCTGATTGGCACGGTCATGCTGGATATCGTGGATGGCTGGGGGCAAAGCGAAATTGAGCAGCGCGCCAAGGGCGTTGAGGGCAACCTCGGCTGGAGCTTCGATCCCTCCTTCGGTGGCAAGGGCTACGCCACTGAAGCCGTTGCCGCTGCCATGGGCCTGTGCTTCGGCCCTCTTGGCCTGCGCAGGGTTACTGCCGAATGCTTTGCCGCCAATGAGCCATCATGGAGACTGATGGAGCGTTTGGGGATGCGCAAGGAATTCCATGGCCGCAAGGACAGCCTGCATCGCAGCGGTGAATGGATGGATTCCGTGGGCTACGCGCTGTTGGCTGAGGAATGGACGGCCCAGGCCTCCTGCTAAAGGATGAGGGATGGATCCTTGATCACCGGTGTGTTCTTTGAAAGGCTGGAAGGGAACAGCACCACCCCAGCGAGCTAGGCGGTCCCATGGGCAAATCAACGCGCACCAGTGTTCTTTTGGCGCTGACAACCGCCGCTATTCTGCTCATGGCGCTGTCGGAGGAACCTACCTGGGGGTTGCTCGTAGGCAGCTGGACCTTGATGCTTTGGGGTTGGACTGGCAGTCCGAAGCCCCAGGAAATCACCGTCGATGCACAGGGGCTCTCACCCCGGGATGTGAAGGAATACCGCCGTCAGCATCCGGGCGTGACGATGGTTGACGCGATCAATGCGCTGGGGAAGTCCAAGCAATAGCAAAAGCAGGGCCCGCAGTGCGGGTGAATGGATGCAGTTGAGCCCCATGAACTAGTTGTCGTTCACGGGGCTCAACTTTTGGTGTTCATGGCGTTGCCTAGTAGTAAACCGCCAGCGGGCCATTGGGGCCCGGGATGACCTTTACCGGGGTTTCGAAGACCTTGGTCAACACCTCATCGCACATGATTTCATCAGGGGTGCCGAACTCGACGACCTTGCCCTGCTTCATTGCGCAGATGTAGTCGGCGTAGTGGCCGGCGAAGTTGATGTCGTGCAGCACGATCACGATGGTGCGGTTCAGCTCGCGGGCAGCGCGCTGCAGGTGCTGCATCATCACTACCGAGTGCTTCATGTCTAGGTTGTTCAGCGGCTCATCGAGCAGCACCGTGTCGGTGTCCTGGGCCAGGACCATGGCCACGTAGGCGCGCTGGCGCTGGCCTCCGGAGAGCTCATCGAGGTAGCGGCTTTCCAATTCGCCCAGGTCCAGGAAGTCGATGGAGCGCGAGATGATCTCTTCATCGGCCTGGGTCAACCGGCCCTTGGAGTGCGGGTAGCGGCCGAAGCCCACCAGCTGGCGCACGGTCAGGCGGGTCACGAAGTGGTTTTCCTGGCGCAGGATCGAGACGATCTTGGCCAGATCCTTCGAGTTGGTCTTGGATACGTCGTAGCCGGAGACCTCGATGGAACCCTGGTCGATGCCCAGCAGGCGCCCGACCATGGTGAGCATGGTGGACTTGCCGGCGCCGTTCGGGCCTACCAGGGCGGTGATGCCGCCGGTGGGGATTTCCAAGCTGACCGGGCCGATGGAGACCGTGGAGCTGTACTTCTTGCTGACGGAATTGAGGGTAATCACAGCCGGCCCTTTCGCAGGATGAAGATCAGGAATGTAATGCCGCCGACGGCTTCGATGATGATGCCGACCACGCCTTCTGCGTAGAAGATGTTCTTCATGACGAAGTAGGCGCCGGCCAGGACCACGAAGCCGATGAGGAAGGACATCGGGTAGATGTAGCGGTGGTCGTAGGTGTCCGCCAGCTGGTAGGCCAAGGTGGCCACCAGGAAGCCGAGGAAGGTCAGCGGGCCCACCAGTGCGGTGGTGACCGCCATGAGAATCGATACGAAGAACAAGGTCTTCATGACCTCGCGGCGGTGGTTGATCCCCAGGTTGATGGTGGTTTCCTTGCCCAAGGCCAGGATGTTCATCTTCTTCGAGGACAGCACCAGGTAGCCGCCGGCAATGGCCACCAGCGGGATGGCCACCGGCATGTAGCTCATGTCGGCGTTGGCCATCGAGCCGAACAGGCGTGCGGTGAGGACATCGAATTCGCTCGGGGTCAGCAGGCGCTGCATGAAGGTCGAGATCGAGCCCAGCCCGGTGCCGATGATGATGCCCACCAGCAGCATGATCTGGATGTTGCCCAGCTTGCCCGAAAGCAGCCAGCCGTACAGCGCCACCGAGAGGCCCACCATGATCGCCACCTGCAGGACGAACTGGCTGACTCCGGTGAAGAAGGTCACCCCGGCAACGCCCAGCACGAAGATCGCACCGGTCTGCACCACCCGGTACAAGGCTTCGAAGCCCATGATCGACGGGGTGATGATGCGGTTGTTGGTCACCGTTTGGAAAGCCACCGTGGCGATGGACTGGCAGGCGGCCACGATCACCATGGTCAGGATGTTGCTGGCGCGCAGCTTGGCGATGATCCAGAATCCGTCGGAGCCAAATGGCATGGGGTTATCCCAGGCGAGCAGGCCGATCCCGAAGAACAGGGCCAGCCCGATCATGATGGACAGGGTGATCCAGTATCGCTTGCGGACCTTCTTGGTGGGCAGCGGCCCGGCAGAACGGGCGGAGTGGTGGATGCCCAAAGCGGGATGAGTCATGAGATTAGCCAACTTTACGCTGCCTCAGAAGCAGGAAGATGAAGACGGCCGCGCCGAGTACGCCCAGGATCAGGGAGACCGGGACCTCGAACGGCATGATGATGGTGCGGCCGATCAGGTCGCACACCGTGGTGATCGCGATGCCCAGCAGGCAGACCCAGGGCAGGTTGCTGCGCAGGTCGTCACCGCGGACCATCGAGACGATATTCGGCACGATCAGGCCGAGGAATGGCAGGTTGCCGATGACCACGGTGACCACGCCGGTAGCGACCGCGATCAGCGCGGTGCCCAGCAGCATCACCTGGCGGTAATTCAGCCCGACGTTGGTGGCGATTTCCTCGCCGAGCCCTGCTACGGTGAAGCGGTCGGCCACGATGTAGATGGCAATGGCGACGATGGCCACGATCCACAGCACCTCGTACTGCCCGCGGATCACAGAGGTGAAGGAACCAGCCAGCCAGATGCCTATGGACTGCAGCTTGTCGGTGGACAGCGCGAAGAAGGTGGAGAAGGCGCCGACCACGGAACCGAGCATGATGCCCACGATCGGCACGGTCAGCGAGGCCTTGAGCGAAATGCGCTGCAAGAACAGGAAGAAGATCATGGTGCCGATGAAGGCGAAGACAATCGCGACGCTCATCTTGGCCAGCAGCGACGCGCTGGGGAAGAGTACCAGCATGGTCAGTAGGCCCAGGCCCGCCCATTCGGTGGTGCCGGTGGTGGTCGGCTCCACGAAGCGGTTCTGGGTCAGCAGCTGCATCACCAATCCGCTCATGGCCATGGCCGCTCCGGCCAGTACCAGTGCAATGGTGCGCGGAATGCGGGTGACGGCGAACATCATCGCGCCGTCGTCCTTGCCGAAGATGTCGTAGACGCCGGTGAACAGGGAGAACGCCAGCAGCACCAGCACTGCGAGGATGCCCAATGCGAGTTTTCCGGAAAGGACCTTGCTCTTGGTCCGGGCCGGGGAGGTCGTGCTTGTCATTATGCCGCCGTGGAAATAAGTGGTGGGAAAACAGCTCTAGTGGCGAAGCCGGAATACGGCTTCGCCACTAGCTGGCTGGGGTGTCCGGAATGCTACTTGGCAGCTTCCAGCGCGTCAGCGAAAGTATTCAGGAACTCGGTGTAGGTCTGGATGCTCTCGTTGGTGTAGGTGTCAGCAGGCATGACGACAACCTGGGATTCCTTCGAGGCGGTGACATTCTGCAGCGCCTCGGACTTCTCCAGCAGGTCCTTTGCCGGCTGGTAGTCCGCACCGTCGGCTTCAACCGCTGCGTCGCGGTCCATGACGATGATCCAGTCCGGGTTGGACTTGGCGATGGCTTCGACCGAAACGTCGTCGCCCTCGTGGTCGGTGGAGGATTCGTCGAGCTTCAGCGCCGGGGTCAGGCCCAGGAAGTCGAACATCGGGCCGACGGTGCGGCCGGTGGTAGGAGCCGAGTAGCCCAGCTCGCCGCCCGAGGCGATCAGGCCCATGACGGTCTGGTCCTTGTCGTAGGCATCGGTGACGCGCTTCTCGGCGGCTTCGAAGTCCTCAACGAGCTTTTTGGCCTCGGCCTGCTTGCCGAAGATCTCGCCCAGGGTGGTGACCTGGCGTTCCAGCTCAGCGTCAAATGGCTCGCCTTCGCGTGGGTCCAGCGAAATGATGGCGGCTTCCGGAGCCAGTTCCTTGAACTTCGCGGCGTGCTGGGTGTAGCGCTGGCCGTTGATGATCAGGTCAGGGTCGACGGTGACAACTGATTCCAGGTTCGGTTCCTTGTGGCTGCCCAAGTCCAGGATGTTCTCGTCCTTGGTGTAGGAGATGGTATCCGGCATCAGCGAGACAGCGCCTGCGGTGAGCTTGATGCCCCAGGAATCCAGGGTCTCGAAGGTGCGGTTATCCGTGGCAACGACAGACTTCGCGGGAACCTCGATCTTCTTCTCACCTTCATTGTCGGTGATGGTGACGGTCTTGGTGTCGCCAGCCTTGGCCTCAGCTGCCGTATCGGTAGCGGAACCGCAAGCGGTCAGTGACAGTGCGGCGATGCTCAGCAGTACGGCAGCGCGAAGCTTCATGGAGGACATGTATTCCTTCTTCGGACAGCAACCGGCGTTGGTTGCGCTATTGAGTGATCTGATAATTAGCTTAGCCTTATCTGAGCGAATTAAGCCAAACGGCTCTTATGTTAGCTAGGTCACCCAAATGCGCGAATTCAAGGCTGGAACCGTCCGCAAATGCGGCTCTTGATGAGGCTTGCCCCAGCTGACTGGGCTATTTCAGGGAGAAATAACGATCATCGGCCTTGTTTAATTAGTGTCCGAAGGCATGGAGGAAGCTGCGTCAGGCAGCGTAATGAATTGCACCTCCAGCTCATTGCATGAGCCGAGCCCTGGCGCAGATGCTGCCATTGATGCCCGTTTTGCGCGCCGGTATCAGGCTGCCGGGTAGGTGATCCGCGACTGCTGGTCGATCACCGCGCCCGGGCTCAGCTCGGCAGGTTTGGCCGGATGCCCATCGATGATGTGGAATACCTCGGCACCGCGGGCCAGCAGATGATCAGCAATGATCCTGCGATGGCAACGCCACCATACAGCTTCGGCGCACATGATCGCCGTCTTCTGGCCGGCGGCCCGCGCCTGCAACCGCTGGAGCGCCTGCAGGAAATCGTCCCCGAGGGCATGGTCGGCGTAATTATGGAAGCTGCGGTTCGTCCACCATGCGTTGACTGCGAAATCGACGCTTCGGCTCACAGGACGCCTGCCGGTCAGCGCTTCCGCGTGGTGCAGGCTGATTCCTGCCGTGCTCAAGGAGGCTTCCAAGGCATCCGCATTGAACTGCGGGAATTTGCGGGAGCCGGCCAGTTTGCGGACATCCACAACATTCGTGACTCCGTACTGCGTTAGCAGTGCGAGGAAATCCTCGATGGATCGTGCCGAATGTCCAATGGTGAAAATTCCAGCGGGCAAAATGCTGGCTCCTTGGGTGGGGAAGGGGCGGGGCTAATGCTGATCGTGCTTGGCGGAGCTGAGGACTAGTTGGAGCAGCTCTTCGACTTCGGCAGCACGGGACTGCCAGTAGCCGGTGTCGAGCCCGAAGCCGAGTGTTGCTTCATCGGCGCGTTTCTTGAAATAGTCCCGGTGGTCCTCCAGCGCATTGGCCAGGTCCGCGAATTGGTCATTGCTCAGTTCCAAGTTCAAGGTTCTCTGCTTCATGAGCTTCATCCTGGGTCGAGTGCGAATTCTATGAACCCGAGCGTACGCCCATTGCCAGCCGAAATGACCGCTATCAAGCTGGCACTCAGAAAGTCGTCGCCAAAGCTCGCCGGGAATAGGCTCGTGGCAGGCCTTGTTGTGCCGAATACGAGCATCGATCAGAAGGAGCAGTTCATGGCTGAAGAAAATCGAGTAGTTCTCATTGGCGGACATGGGAAGGTTGCCCTGCTGGCAGCGCCCAAGCTGGTTGGGCGCGGCTACGCGGTCAACTCGCTGATCCGCAACCCGGAGCATGCAGCCGACATCAGCGCCACGGGCGCCACCCCAGTAGTCATCGACATCGAAAGCGCTGGCGTGGATCAGTTGGCCCAGGCCTTTTCCGGTGCAAGCGCCATCGTCTTCTCCGCAGGTGCCGGTGGCGGCAACGAGCATCGCACCCGCGCCGTGGACTATGATGCCGCGGTGCGTTCCATGCAGGCCGCCAAGCAGGCCGGCGTGGACCGCTTCGTGATGGTCTCCTACAGCCGCGCCCTGGTGGATGTGGACAGCCTGGATCCGGCCAACTCGTTCTACACCTATGCCAAGGCCAAGCACGACGCCGACGCGTACTTGCGCGGCACGGAGCTGGACTACACGATCCTGGGCCCGGGGGCGCTGACCCTGGAACCGGCCAGCCAGCGCGTGGTGCTGGCTGACAAGGCAGGCAAGGTGAACGGAGCAGACGTTGAAGGCGAGGCATCGCAGACCTCGCGCGAGAACGTCGCCGAAGTGATCACCCATGTGGTGGCCAATAATGCAGCACGCCGCTCCACCGTGAACTTCTACAACGGGAACATGCCGATCGTGGAAGCGATCGTCTAGGAATGCGCAGCCGCAGCCCTGCCTCCGCAACGGGGGCAGGGCTGTTCTGCGTCTGCGGATGAAAGTTCTGCGGCTTCCACTGAGTGGATGCGGAGCCTTCTGCCCGCGGGCAAGCGGTGGGAGGACGCCAAGGAGCTTCTCGCGTTCCGGAGCAATTATGCGCACACCCTGTATTCGGTGTCCATGGCCCATCAGCTGCTGGGCCATCACCCGGAAGCCGGTGCCAATATCGTGCTGCTGGCCATGCTGCTGCACGATATCGGCTGGTCTGCCGTGGATCCGGCCCTCGTGCTGGGCGCTATCGCACCGGGTGCGGGCAATGCCGAAGGTGGGCCAGGTCCAGATCACCGACTGGGAGAAGGTCTATGCCGCGATCCCGCATCAGGATATCTTCACGGAGCGCAAGATCGACCGGCCCGGAGCCCTGGTTGTCGTCCGCCCGGACACGTATGTCGCCCAGGTCTTGCCGTTGACTGCCCGCGCGGAACTGGCCGAGTTCTTCTCGAAGAACATGGCATTGCCGAAGGTGCCTGAATTCTCCTAGGCCAATCCGGTCCTCGATGGAGAGCAGGGCAAGAAGAAAACCCCGGTGCCGAAGCACCGGGGTTTCCTTTTGTCATCACTCGCACCTTCATGAGGTACTTATAACTCTAGGACGGCTGACTGTGAGCGCGCTGGGCTGAGCCTGCCATTTGGCTTGGCATTCAGAGACCCGCCGGAACGACGGCCGCCGGAGTCATGGGAAAGCCGTTCACGGTCTTGGGCCGCGGGGGAGCGTAGGTGCGCACCTTGGAGGTGCTCAGCCCCATGCGGACCAGCGACTCCGCGATGGTCACCGCTGCGCGCACGCCATCAACAATTGGCACGCCGGTGGCCAGCCGCACCTGTTCCTCCAGCTCGGCCATGCCGCCGCAGCCCAGGCAGATCACTTCGGCCTTGTCGTGCTCCACTGCCTGGCGGGATTGCTCGACGATGGCCGCTACCGCGCGCTGCGGATCGGATTCCAGTTCCAGCACGCCCAGCCCGCTGGCGCGCACCGAGGCGAGCCGGTCGGTCAGGCCGGCCAGTTTCAGCCGGTCCTCGATCAGCGGCACCGTGCGGTCCAGCGTGGTGACCACCGAATACTTGTGGCCGAGGAATTGCGCCGTGGAGGCGGCGGCTTCGGTAATGTCCACGACCGGGACATCCAGCAGTTCCTGCAGGCCCTCGCGGCCGTGCTCGCCGTAGCCTGCTTGGATGACCGCGTCGAATGGCTCGGTGTAGCGGACCACCTTGTCCATCACGGCGATGGCCGCCAGGTAGCTCTCGAAATTTCCTTCGCAGGAGTCAGCCCCGAAATCCGGGGTCAGCTCGATGATCTCGGTACCGGGCGAGGCGACCTGCCGGGCGGAATCCCCGATGGCGCGGGTCATGGATTGCGTGGTGTTGACGTTCAGGATCAGAATGCGCATGAGTTTTCCTAGTGGGTTGGTGCCACGGCGATCGGCTCGCCATCGATGTCTGCCAGATCGTGCTGGCGCTTGGCCAAGGCCAGGTAGGCCAGGGCACCGGCGCTCGAACCCAGGAACCAGGCAAACGGACCGACAATGTGCAGGGCAGGGACGAAGGCCAGCACCAGTGCGATCACCGAGCTGATCACCAGTGCGCCGACAGCCCGGTAGTTCACGCCGCGGGTGAAGTAGTAGGTGCCTTCGGCATCCGAGCGGTACAGGTCCATGACGTTGATCCGGGCTTTGCGGATCAGCCAGTAGTCGGCCATGATGATGCCGAACAGCGGGCCGAGCAGCGCGCCCAGGCCGCCGAGGAAGTAGTTGATGATCTCGGGGGAGTTGTACAAGTTCCAGGGCAGGATGACCAGGCCGATGACCCCGGAGATCAGTGCGGCGGTGCGGAAGTTCAGCTTCTTCGGGAGCAGGTTGGTCAATGCGTAGGTCGGTGCCACGAAATTGGCCATCAGGTTCACCGCGATGGTCAGCACCAGCAGGGCGGCGGAGGCCAGCAGCAGCAGCAAGGTGTTCGGGATCGCGCCGACAATATCCGACGGCGAGGTGATGACCTGGCCGTTGATGGAGAACTGCGTACCGGTCAGGACCACCACGATGGCGCCGAAGAACATCATGTTCAGCGGGATGCCGAAGAAGTTGCCCTTGACGATCGCCTTCTTGGAGGATGCGCCACGGGTGAAGTCGCAGAAGTTCAGGACGAAGGTGCCGTAGATCGAGACCCACAGCGCGGCCGCGCCGAACATCGCGGTCCACATCTCGATGCCGGTCTTCGATTCGCCGGTGCTCATCGAGACGTTGAAACCCGATTCGAAGAGCATCCAGATGGCCAGGCCCAGGAAGGTGGCCAGGATGACCGGGCCGGCGAACGCCTCGTACTTGCGGATCATCTCCATGCCGTAGCTGACGATGACCAGCTGCACCGCCCAGAGGGCGACGAAGCAGATCCAGCCCAGGGCGTTCAGTCCCAGGAAGCTGGTCTGCTCCAGGGCTGCGGACCCCGGGGCCACGGCAATCACCATGACGGCGAGGACCTGGGCGGCGAGGTAGGTCTGGATGCCGAACCAGGCAATGGCCACGGCCCCGCGCAGCAGCGCGGGAATCTGGGCGCCGTTGATGCCGAAGGCGATGCGGCTCATCACCGGGAAAGGGACACCGGTTTTCTCGCCCATGAACCCCGAGAAGTTCAGCAGCGCGAAGAGCAGGACCGCTCCGATGCCCAGCGCGCCGAGGATCTGCCAGCCACTCATGCCCAGCGCGAAGAGCCCGATGGCGAAGGTGTAGTTGCCCAGCGAGTGCACGTCGTTGGCCCACAGGGTGAAGATGCTGTAAGAGCTCCAGGTGCGTCCGGAGCGGGTGGTTGGTGCCAGGTCCTGGTTGTAGAGCGACGCGCTCAACTCGAAGGGATTGGCCCGGTCGATAGCGGGCCGGTTTTCCTGCGGTGCGGCCTCGGGCACCATTTCAGGGGTCTTTTGCGACATGATGGACATCCTTGTCAAAGGGTCATGCATCCGGGCAGGCGCATTCGGGCGCACTGCGGCAGGGGAAGATGACAGATCTGGGGAAGCGGAGCGTTCAGGGGAACGGCCCGTGCCTGCCTGCGGGGACGCAGGACAGGTAGGCGGGCCCGCTTACGGGTAGATCGGCTGTCCGAAATTAACGTAGAACTCGGCCGGCGAGCCGAGAAGCGGCATGGCCGGGCGCGGCGCAACGGCAAGCCGCTGTGCGCTGTGCGTGATGCACGGTGGAAAAAGCATGGCTGCTCCTGAGCTAGGAAGTCACTCCGAGATATGTGCCAGGTGAGTAACCACCACTGTATGCACTGGATCACATTCCCGCAATAGAAAATGATAATTTCACCAGATGGTATTTTGTCCGGATTCCGGAGCCTTTTATTCCGTTCCCGGAATCCACTGATGAGCCAGCTTTTATCAGGAGCGCACCGGGCGCCATTCCTGTCCTGATGCCACTGCAGCGCTCTTCTGCGCGGCTCTGCACGCATCGGCACTTCGTCCCAAAACCTTCTTGACAGTGATTGGCGTCTCGTCCTAGAGTTTTCATAAAGCAAAAGCTAACTTCCATAAAGCGGAATCTTTGGAAGGTGTTCTTGAAGGGAAATCCAGTGTCCTACACTCTGAACTGCTCGATCCTCCTCACCGAGTTGCCGCTGCTGCAGCGCGCGGATGCCGCCAAGCAGGCGGGTTTCGACAGCGTCGAATTCTGGTGGCCATTTGGCGAAGCCGCCCCCTCCGGCAAGCAGGTCGACGAATTTCTCGCCTCGCTGGCCAACGCCGGCGTCCAGCTGGACGGGCTGAACTTCTTCGCCGGAGATATGCCGGCAGGCGACCGCGGACTGGTTTCATGGCTGGGGCGCGAGTCCGAATTCAAGGACAACATCGACGCGGTAGTAGCGATCGCCGAAGCTACCAGCTGCAAGGCCTTCAACGCCCTGTATGGCAACCGCATCGAGGGCGCCGACCCGGCGGCCCAGGATGCGCTGGCCTTGGAGAACCTGGTGGCCGCGGCCCAGGGCGTGGCCAAGGTCGGCGGCACTGTGCTGATCGAGCCGGTCTCCGGCACGGAAGCCTACCCGCTGAAAACTGCGGCCCAGGCGCTTGCGGTCGTCGAGGCTGTCAAGGCCCAGGGCGAAGGGAACATCGCGCTGCTGGCCGACTTCTACCACCTGTCAGTCAACGGCGATGACGTCGCCGCCGTCATTGAAGCGCATGCCAAGGACTTCGGCCATATCCAGATCGCCGATGCGCCGGGCCGCGGAGCTCCGGGCACCGGGGACCTGCCGCTGCAGGACTGGATCAAGCGCTCGCGCGAGTTGGGCTACACCGGCAACGTCGCCCTGGAGTACAAGCAGGAAGCGGCCACCGCCTTCGACTGGCTCCAGAGCGCCAGCAGCAGCGCCGCAGTCTAGAGAACACCTTTTCGCACAAGAATTTTTGGAGAATCACATGTCGCAGAACATCGCCTTCATCGGACTGGGCATCATGGGCCTGCCGATGGCCAAGAACCTGGTCAACGCCGACTATCACGTCACCGGCTACAACCGCAGCGACAAGGCCGGCAATGAGCTGGCCGCCGCTGGCGGAACCAAGGCCGCTTCCATCGCGCAAGCCGTGGCCAATGCGGACGTGGTCATCACCATGGTCCCGGATTCCCCGGATGTCCAGGCCGTCACCCTCGGCGCAGAGGGCGTCCTCGCCAACGCGAAGGCCGGAGCGCTGTGGATCGACAACTCCTCGATCCG
Organism: Arthrobacter sp. JUb115; assembly: GCF_004365035.1. Classification (NCBI taxonomy): domain Bacteria; kingdom Bacillati; phylum Actinomycetota; class Actinomycetes; order Micrococcales; family Micrococcaceae; genus Arthrobacter; species Arthrobacter sp. JUb115. The sequence continues at coordinate 384,263 of NZ_SOBS01000004.1, forward strand.
TCCCGACGTGGCCGTCGAGCTTGCGGCCGCGGCCCGCGACGCCGGACTGCGCCCGCTCGATGCCCCGGTCTCCGGCGGCGAGGCCGGCGCCATCGAGGGCGTGCTGTCCATTATGGCCGGCGGCGAGCCAGCTGACTTCGAGGCGGCCAAGCCGGTGCTCGAAGCCGTGGGCAAGACCATCGTGCTGGTGGGTCCTTCGGGCTCCGGGCAGACCGTCAAGGCGGCCAACCAGCTGATCGTCGCGGCCAATATCCAGGCCCTGTCCGAAGCGGTACTCTTCCTCGAAGCCTATGGCGTGGACACCGACGCGGCCATCAAGGTCCTCGGCGGCGGCCTGGCCGGCTCCAAGGTGCTTGACCAGAAGGCCCAGAAGATCCTGGACCGCGAATTCGCCCCGGGCTTCCGCTTGGCCCTGCACAACAAGGACATGGGCATCGTGACCTCCGCAGCCCGCGAAGCCGGTGTCGTGCTGCCACTGGGCGCACTGGTCGCCCAGCTGGTCACCTCCACCGTGGCTTCCGGCGACGGGGCGCTGGATCATTCGGGCCTCTTCCGCGGGGTGCAGCGCCTGGCCGGCAAAATCGAGGCCCCGGTCCCGGCCTAGCGCCGCTAAATCTTCCTACGGCGGGGACAACTAGGTAACCCGCTTCTTCAGCTAGCGGCCGCGCAATACCGGCTACGCTCCGGTGCCGCCGGGCCCCTGGTACACGGCAGGGGCCCGACGCACCGTATCCGCTGCGCAATGGGCTTTGTTCCAGTTCATCGCCGCTAGCTGGTGCTCAAGGAAGCGGCGTTGTGGTGACTCATGCACCTTGGCTTCCCGCCGTAGGTATCCTTCTTTTCTTCTTCTCGTTCCAAAGGACGTATTCCCATGCCTAAGATGCGCGCAATCGACGCCGTCGTCCAGATCCTGGCCAAGGAGGGCGCCACCGAGGCGTTCGGCCTGCCAGGAGCCGCGATCAACCCGCTGTACTCGGCCATGAAGGCCCACGGCGGCATCCGCCACACCCTGCACCGCCACGTCGAGGGTGCCAGCCACGCCGCCGACGGCTACTCGCGGGCCACCGGCAAGATCGGCCTGTGCCTGGGCACCTCCGGCCCTGCCGGCACCGACATGATCACCGGCCTGTACGCCGCGATCGCCGACTCCATCCCGATGCTGTGCATCACCGGGCAGGCCCCGACCAATGTGCTGCACAAGGAGGACTTCCAGGCCGTGGACATCGAGTCCATCGCCAAGCCGGTGACCAAGTACGCCTCGACCGTGCTGGAGCCGGGACTGGTTCCGGGCACCTTCGCCAAGGCCTTCCAGATCATGCGCTCGGGCCGCCCGGGCCCGGCCCTGATCGACCTGCCGATCAACGTGCAGATGGCCGAAATCGACTTCGACATCGATGCCTACGAGCCGTTGCCGGTCCAGAAGCCGAAGGCCACGCGCGGCCAGGCCGAGAAGATCGTGGACCTGCTGCTCTCCGGAAGCAAGCCGATCATCATCGCCGGCGGCGGCGTGATCAACGCCAACGCCAGCGCGCAGCTGGTCGAACTCGCCGAGGAACTGGACATCCCGGTCTCCCCGACCCTGATGGGCTGGGGCGCCATCCCGGATGACCACCGCCTGCAGTCGGGCATGGTCGGCATCCAGACGCACACCAAGTACGGCAATCAGACCTTCCTGGAATCGGATATGGTGCTGGGCCTGGGCAACCGCTGGGCCAACCGCCACACCGGGGATCTGGCCACCTACCGCGCCGGACGCAAATTCATCCACGTGGATATCGAAGGCACGCAGATCGGCCGGGTGTTCTCCCCGGACCTGGGAATCACCTCGGATGCCGGCGCCGCCATCGAGGCCATCCTGGAAGTCGTGCGCGAGCGTAAGGCCGCCGGCACCCTGCCGGACTACTCGGCCTGGGCCAACGAGGCCACCGCCCGCAAGTCCACCGGGCACCGCAAGACCAACTTCGAGAACGTGCCGATCAAGCCGCAGCGCGTCTACCAGGAAATGAACGCCGCCTTCGGCCAGGACACTACCTACGTGTCCACCATCGGACTCAGCCAGATCGCCGGCGCGCAGATGCTGCATGTCTACAAGCCGCGCAACTGGATCAACGCCGGACAGGCCGGCCCGCTGGGCTGGACCGGACCGGCCGCCCTGGGCGTCGTGCGCGGCAAGCCGGGGGAAAAGGTCGTGGCCCTCTCCGGAGACTACGATTTCCAGTTCATGATCGAGGAGCTGGCCGTCGGCGCCCAGTTCAAGCTGCCGTACGTGCACGTGGTGGTCAACAACTCCTACCTCGGACTGATCCGCCAATCGCAGCGCGCCTTCGAGATGGATTACCACGTGTCCCTGGGCTTCGATAACATCAACTCCCCGGAAACCAACGGCTACGGCGTGGACCATGTGAAGGTCGCCGAGGGCCTGGGCTGCAAGGCCGTGCGCGTCGAGGATCCGAGCCAGCTGGCTGCCGGATTCGCGCAGGCCAATGCGCTGGCCGAAGAGCACCAGGTGCCGGTTGTGGTGGAAGTGATCCTGGAAAAGGTCACCAACATCGCCATGGGCGCGCAGCTGGATGCAGTCAATGAATTCGAAGACCTGGCTTTGGACGCCGCCGATGCACCAACCGCGTTGGTGCCGATGGCTGCCTCGGCCACCGTGGGTGCGTGAAAGGGCAGTCGTCGCTGACCTGCAACCCGCAAAGTTTGGCGCGGGGCACCGGTTCACCAATACGGGTGTGCCCCGCGCCACAACAACCTAGACTTGGCATAGAGCTGCCGAGCCCCAAGAACACCTAGCAATTAACGAGTAGGAACACCTCATGAGCATCAACGAAGCTGTTGGCCGCACATCGTCCCCCACCGCCACCGGAACCACCTATGACCTGGTGCTGCGCGGCCAGCAAGTGCTGACCGCGCAGGGCATTGGCCCGCGCGAGATCGGCGTGCGCGACGGAAAGATCGTCGCCGTGCAGGAATTGGGTGCCGGACTGGCCGCAGAGCGCGTCATCGAGGTGGCCTCCGACGAGGTCCTGCTGCCCGGACTCGTTGATACCCATGTGCACGTGAACGAGCCAGGACGCACCGAATGGGAAGGGTTCGAGTCGGCGACCAAGGCCGCCGCTGCCGGCGGGGTGACCACCATCGTGGACATGCCGCTGAACTCCATCCCGCCCACGGTGAACCTCGAAGCGCTGGAAATCAAGCGCGCGGCCGCTTCCAAGAACGCCTATGTCAACGTCGGATTCTGGGGCGGTGCCATCCCGGGCAACAAGAAGGATCTGCGCGAGCTGCACGAAGCTGGAGTCTTCGGCTTCAAATGCTTCCTGCTGCATTCTGGAGTCGACGAGTTCCCGTCCCTGAGTGTAGGCGAGATGGAAGAGGACATGGCCGAACTGGCCTCCTTCGACTCGCTGATGATCGTGCACGCCGAGGACTCCGATATCATCGGCAACTCCCCGCAGCCGGTGGGCGGCAAGTACGCCGGCTTCCTGGACTCGCGCCCGCGCGATGCCGAGAACACCGCCATCGCGCAGGTGATCGAGCGTGCCCGCACCACCGGAGTGCGCGCCCACGTGCTGCACCTGTCCAGCTCGGATGCGCTCCAGATGATCCGCGAAGCGAAGGCCGAGGGCGTGCTGCTCACCGTGGAAACCTGCCCGCACTACCTGACCTTGCTGGCCGAGGAAATCCCCGACGGCGCCACAGCCTTCAAATGCTGCCCTCCGATCCGCGAGAATGACAACCGCGAGCTGCTGTGGAAGGGCCTGGAGGAAGGCATCATCGACTGCGTCGTTTCGGACCATTCCCCATCCACCATTGACCTCAAGGATGTGGAGAACGGCGACTTCGGCGTGGCTTGGGGCGGGGTGGCGTCGCTGCAGCTGGGGCTGCCGCTGATCTGGAGCGAGGCGAAGAAGCGCGGACTGAAGCTGGAACAGGTCGTGCAGTGGATGGGCCTGAATCCCGCGAAGCTTGCCGGACTGGGCGCCAAGGGCAGCATCGAGGTAGGCAAGGACGCGGACTTCGCGGTCTTCGCTCCGGAGGACACCTTCGAGGTGGATGTCCAGAAGCTGCACCACAAGAACCCGATTTCCCCGTACCAGGGCAAGACCCTGAACGGCGTAGTCCGCCGGTCCATCATTGCCGGGACCGACGTGGACTTCCAGAATCCAACGGGTCAGCTGATCCGCCGCGAGAGCTAGGAACCGGTACCTCGCAGAGCCCCTGTCCGCAGGACGGGGGCTCTGCCGCGCCGTGGGCAATGATAGCCCCGGCGTGCTTTGGCTACCGCAGATTCGCAGCGTATTCACCGGTGGTACGCAGGCTATTTCCCTGGCGCATAACAAACAGGTATCGATTGGATGTGGCGTTAAAGGATTGGGCTGCCCAGCTCATAGACTGTCAGCACTATGGGGATAGAGCAGCCGTCACTCTGAATACAGGAAATGGGTATGAACGCGATTACTGCTGCTTCGATTATGAGCAAAGAAGTCGACGATCTGGCGTTGGGCGAAGTGGTCCAGGTGTCGCTGGTCTTCGGCGCAATCCTCATGGCTGTGCTCCTTGCCTTCGGGCTCAAGACCTATGCCCATTGGCGCCGGCATGCCAACGGTTCTCCAGCTGATCAGCGTCCGGCCGAGCGTGATGAGGCTCCGAGTCCAGCAAGCGGTACCCGTCAACTCCCAGCACCGCGGATTGAAGTGCTTTCGGCGCTCGGGGACCTGCGCCGGACCGGGGCCTTGAACCGCGGTTTAGAGGACAGCAGATGAGGTAGCCTTCGGAACCGACTGTTGACCCGACTGAGCCAGTTGACCCGACTGAGCCGACTGTGGATCCTACGGAACTTACTGAATCCGATGAAGCCGAGGAAGATCTCGTTCAGAAGGCAGCTCCGGCTGAAGGCTCAGCCGAAGCTCCGCCGCCATCTGAAAAGGATGACAAGCTTGCGGACACAGGTTTCACTGCGATGTACGTGTTGATCGCTGGACTCCTTTTGGCAGCTGCTGGTGTGCTGATTTCTCGGCGCAGCAACCGCCGACATGGCTAAAGCCTAGGATTCGAATGAGGCTGTGAACTGTTCGCGGAGCAGGCTCTTGCGATCGTCGTAGGACCGATCGTCTAGGCTCTTGCAGATAGTTCGCGCATACGCCCGACTGGAATTAATTTTCCGGTCGGGCGTTTTGCGTATCTGGACGATGTGCAAAAAACGGGCAGCTGTTTCAGACCGTCCTGAGCTTGACTCAACCGGCCGGATTATTTGGTGCGTTGCTGATGGCCTCTCCGCCCGGTGTTCTCATCTGAACTTCGCCGGTCTGGTTCCCTCCGCACTGTGAACCTGCAGCGATGAGTCACCAGAATCTAGGACCTCGGTTGAAACCATTAGTGAGCTAACAGTTGTAGCTCTCACTGCCATCGGTATTGCTTGCTCGCCGACACGCAGTTTCGGATTTCCTGCGAAAGTGCCGTCACGAAGTGAACCCAGGCGCCCTCTAACTCTATGGATCCATCGAATGGACACTCGTTGATGGCATGAAAGCATGCGCTTTAGGAATCTCCCAGCAATCCGGGCGCAGCATGGGGATGCGGCTTTCTTCGCTATCAGGAGGACCAGAGCCAAGAACGCAAAGGATCCGCTTCTGAACGCTCCATAGAAAGAGAACGTCATGAGTATGTCACTCGCAATCTTCGGCATTGTGGCCTCTATAACCGCGATCTTCAGTGCATTGAGCCGGCGGGGACGACGATGGCTGGTGCGTGACTTTACGCACTACAAGACCATCCTTGTTGCTTGGATTGCTGGCAACTTGGTGTTCGTAGCCGCGGCCTGCTGGCATCTTCTCTTCCAAGGGCAGTCGGACATCGGGGCAGTCGTGGCCATAATGATGGCCATCTCATTGTTGATTTTCTGCCTGTCCATGTTGACGCTGCAACGAAGGCCTCAGAACAACACCCGTCCGAGACGCTTCCTGGCAGTCGGAGCACATCCTGATGATGTCGAGCTGGCTTGCGGTGCGACCATCGCGAAATTGGTGGATGCCGGCCATGATGTTCGTATCGTGGTCATGTCGCAGGGTGAAAGTGGCGGACATGCTCCTCGCAGGATTCAAGAAGCCCGACGCGGAGCCGGTTACCTGGGTGCCCAGTCCCATACGGTGCGGTCCTTTTGCGATACGCGGCTGTCGGAGAATTCCAACCTGATGGTTGCAGCGATCGAGGAGGAAATCGCTGCTTTCGGACCGGATGTCGTGCTGACTCATTCTGCTACTGATATCCACCAAGACCATGAGGCGGTGCACCGTGCAGTAATGCGCGCCGGGAGGCGACTGCCCTCCATACTCTGCTTCGAGAGCCCCTCGGTGGGCAATGATTTCTCTCCAAGCTTCTTCGTTGACGTCGAGAACTACACCGACGTCAAGGTCGAAGCCATCAAGCTACATGCCGATCAGCGGAACAAGCCCTATATGACCCGTGCGCGGATCGAGTCCATGGCTACTTTCCGTGGCAACCAGGTCAAGCAGCAGCGGGCCGAAGGATTTGAAGTAATGCGCCTCGTATCAACCACAGTGGGAGATTTCTAATGAAGATCCTAGTCACCGGGGTCGGAGGTCCAGCAGGAAGCTCGCTTGCGCGCCAGCTGCACGCGCGAGGACATAGCGTCATCGGCGCTGACATGGTGCCAATAACTGATCCGCTGCTCGACGCCTTCCACCAGGTGCCAGCAGCCGGTCACCAGCAGTACCCCACTCGGCTTCAAGAGATTGTTCTCCAGCACTCAGCTGAACTGGTTATCCCGACCGTCAGCGAAGAACTCCCGGTGCTTTCGGCAGAGAGTATCCGAGAGCTGCTGGAATCGGCCGGAGCCCGATTATTGATTTCCTCGAAAGAATCCGTGCTGATCAGCGACGACAAGTACTACACGATGCTGACTTTGCGAGGGGATAACGTGCCCGTCCCCGATTTTGCCCGGATCAACGCTGGCAGTGGCGAAGCCTTGGCGCAGTTCAGCCCGGAAGAGCAGATCATCATCAAGCCACGCGTATCGCGCGGAGGACGGGGCGTCCGCTTGGCTACGGCAGGAGACCTCGGGGCAGGCCGCGTACCGGCTGGTACGCGGGATCTTGTGCAGCGCTTTGCCCCCGGACGCGAATTCGCGCCGATGATCTTCAGGAACCCTGATTCCGGGGAGATCGAGGTCTGCGTGGTGGTGGAGAAGACCGAGCTGCGCGAGGGGCTCGTGGGCAACGCAGTATCGGTGCGCCGCTGCGAGTCGAATGATCCAATAGCCGCTCATGTTGCGTGGGTGGCCAAGAATGCAGTGCAGTCGCTGGAGCTGGTCGGGCCGGTAGACATGGACGTGCGCCTGGGTGGCGATGGGCAACCGGTGGTGCTCGAGGTCAATGCCCGTTTCGGAGCCAATAGCCAGTCCGCGCCGGAACTGCTGGATGCTGCATTGCGCTTGCTCGGGGTGGCGTCCACAGCGCAAGTTGGCTGTGCATGAGTTCGGCACTCGTTCTTGGCTATTACACACTGACCGCAGTCATCCTTTCCGTCGGTGTGCTCAAGCTGGGGTTGATCCCCTTGGCGTTGCTTTTCGAATGCCGCCGGGGTCTGCTTTTCACCCGCTACGGGAAGCTGTCGTCATTGCCTCCTGGCAGCCCGGCAAACACTATTCTGCGGCCCCGCCGTCGAACCCGGGCGTCGAGGCATTTCGGGCAGATCCCGGACTACAGGGTATCGGTAATCATCCCGGCCTATAACGAGGAAGTGGTATTGCGCGCCTGCGTTGAATCAATTGTCCGAAGCAAGGGAAACCTCGCTGAAGTGGTGATTGTCGATGACGGATCCACCGATGGCACCGCACGGCTGATGCGTGAGCTGGCTCAAGAGCATCGCCTGGTGCAGGCCATCAGCCAGGAGAATGCCGGCAAAGGCGCGGCACTTAATCGTGGAATTGCCCTCGCGACTGGAGAGATACTGGTTTTTGTCGATGCCGACGGAATTTTTTCGCCGGTGACTATTCCGTGGTTGCTCACTGGATTCCGCGATGTGAAGGTGGGGGCGGTTTGCGGTGACGACCGGCCTGTAAACCTGGATAGGGTGCTGACCAAGATGCTTTCGGTCCTTTCGCATCTGGGAACGGGGGTTGTTCGGCGGGCGTTGTCCCTGATTCATTGCTTGCCGGTAGTTTCCGGGAATATAGGTGCATTCCGTGCTGATCTGGTCAGGGATCTTGGCGGGTTCCGCACCGATACGGTTGGAGAGGACTTGGAATTGACCTGGCGCTTCTATGGTGCCGGGTATCGTGTGGCTTTTGAACCACGCGCGATTGTCTTGGCGGAGTCACCTTCTACGCTGCAGGCGCTGTGGAAGCAACGAGTCCGCTGGGCACGGGGCCTGCTGCAATCGATCAAGATACATTGGCGGATGCACGGCAACCCCCGGTTCGGGCCGTTCGGAGTGTTCCTGCTGTTCAATTTTCTCACGATGGTGGTGGTGCCACTGGCTCAGATCCTGGTGCTTGCCGGATTGCTCTATTTCATCCCGGCCGGGCTGATTACCTTCGGCGGCGAAGAAGAAGCAACCTTAATTGGTCGCACCGCGATGGTGGTCGGTTGGATTGGCATCGGAATCACGCTGGCTTCGGTGGTTCTTGGCATTGCGCTGAACACTGCATGGAGGGATTTGGCGAACCTGTGGACCCTACCGCTATGGCCGTTCTATGCCACGGGGATGGGGCTCACCATGCTCGCAGCGGTAGCGTTTGAGATCCGCGGGAGGCCCGCCAAATGGAACAAGCTGCAAAGAACCGGTGTCATTTCCAGCGGTGAGTTCTCTGCCATTCTTGGAAGCGGATCATGAGCGCGGCCAAGATGCAGCGTCAACGCCGGAAACTGGCAATGGCAGCCATAGCGGGCTTGGTGACTTTTCTTTTGCTGGCGGCTGCTTGCTACATGACCAGATTCCCCACTTCTGCAGCGCATCAACCGACCCCGACGCCGGACCCCACGGTGGTCGAGCCGATGCCTCCGCAGCATGCCTGCCAAGATTCCCCTCGCGCAGAGGGCACCAGTTCCCCAGGAGACAACCTCGGCATGCGCCACTCCAAGACAGACACCCAACTTCCCCGATTTTCCAGAGTTGTGAACGTCGGTTTTGAAGATATTACCGCCGAAGATCCTGCCCGTATCCCGGAAATTGCCCGTCGATTAAATTCGGTCAGGGCGACAGGAGTATCGCTCTCCATTGGACGTCTCGACTGGGTGGCTTTCCCCTGGCCAGCCCAACGCGATGTCGAATCCAGCGAAGTCACGCAAACCGGGCGGGACTATGTTGCTGAAGCGATTAGTGCCTTCCGCTGCGATGAGCAGGGTAGACCTCGAACAATCTACTTGAATATCGATACGTTGCTGGGCAGAGAGCTGGAGCGCCGTCCATCGCTAGCAGGAATCAACTCCGAGGGGCATCCTTCCAAGAACTGGGCAAGTATCTCGGCGTGGAAAGAGGATGGACTTGATACCAGGCTTGTCGAGCTGGTTAGTGAAGCCGTTCGGCGCTATGCACCCGATGGCATCAACGTCACGGAGCTGATGTTTCCCAGCTACACGTTCGGCGAGGATGACTTGGAGAACTTTGCGAAGTTCAGCGAGCGCCCTGATTGGCCGAGGTCTGCTGACGGAACGATTGATTCCACGTCAGAGCAAATCTACCTATGGCGGTCAAACGCAGTCACCTCGATCATGAAGAAAGTGGCTGGAAGTCTGGACGAAACCGGTCCGGTGCTCACCATGGATGTGCGATCACCTGCCAATGGAGATCCAAGGGGACGCCCTGATTCCGGCCAAGACTACGGGCAGCTTCTGAACGTGGTTGACCGCCTGAACATCTGGAATTTTCGGGGCATCGCATCGTCCAATCGGGTTTCGACAGACGAATTGGTACAGCGGTACATGAAGCAGGAACCTGAAAAGTATTCCTTGGAAATCGGGCTTTGGGAAGGCGCAGGCTCCATGGACAGCAGTTCCGTGAGCAAGGAACTGCTGAATGCCGAGGACCATTCATTGCTGCATGTCTCCGTTACCCCCACTTCGTTAATGGACGACAGCATATGGTCCGCATTGGAGGGTGCTTGGAGCCAGGTTCCTGCTACTCGCCCGGGTGCGGACTAATCGCGGAATCTATGCGAATTCCGGCTCGAAGAAAAAATTTCAGATTAATCCGGATTCTTGCGTCATGATTCCCTTTTCCGCGTATCTAAGTGATGTACGCGCTGAACTGGGCAACAAGGAATTATGAGGTTTCGAGACGTCCAGTTGTCTTATGGGGAAGATGCTGACGGGTGGGCGAGTTGCAAGCTTGGGGGATGGAGCTCGCCCACCTTTCAGGATTTTCGAACCCATTTCATAGAGATATTGGAAAAATCCTGATAGGTTCTAAAGGATGAAAATGCCGTCCAAAGTCGGGCGGCATTGTCGACGGGGCATTGGTTGCCGATTGCCGGCTCCGGGGATTGGGGAATCCTTGGGGCGATCGGCGGCGGGTACCGGCGCTGTCGCGTGAAACGTTATGGGGACGTAATGACAATAGATTCTGGGGCACGCTTTGCTGACGTCAGCGATGCAGATTTAATTCGTGGCGTTAGGAACGGAAGCAGCGAGGCCCAGGACCACCTGTATCGACGGCACAGGCAAGTGGCGCTGAACGTAGCGTTTAGGCATACGAACTCTCCTTCCGATGCCGAGGATGTCGTCTCCGAAGCTTTCCTGCGGGTCTTCCGTATCATCGAACGTGGGGCAGGGCCTGATGAGTTCTTCCGCGCCTATTTACTGACTGCGGTATCGCGCGAAGCCTTTTCCAGGAACAAATCAGCCTCAAAGCAGATTACCGTCGAAGACGTCCAGGACTTCCTGCCAGGCGATGCGCACGCGGACGAGGCGATGGAACGCCATGAATCCACCTTTGCCATCCTCGCGTTCAAGGCCTTGACCGAGCGCTGGAAGACGGTCCTGTGGCTCACCGAAGTAGAGGAACTGCCGCCGAGAGACGTTGCGCCAATGCTCGGCATGACACCCAATGCGGTTTCCGCATTGGCAGTACGTGCGCGAGAGGGACTGCGCGAAGCCTACTTGGCTGCGCATATGAATGGCCAGTCAGGGTTGCCCGCAAGTTGTTCCGATATTCGTGAACATCTGCCGGCCTTTATCCGTGGAACGCTGGGGAGCCGGAACGAGCGTGGAGTCAAGGCGCACTTGAAGTCGTGCGCGAATTGCGCAGTAGTGTTCGGGGAACTGGACGAAATCGGTGCTACTTTGCGTGCTTTCGTCCTTCCTCTGGTCGTTGGAGGGATTACTGCGCTGGGGATTCCTGCCTCGGGAGGTATTGCAGGAATGGGAGCTTCGGCAGCCACGGCAACGGCTGCTGGTGGAGCTACTGCCGGGACAGCAGCTTCTGTTGCTTCGGGGGCCGGTGTGAGTATTGCAGGAGGTAGTAGCCTGGCAGTTACTTTAGGCGTTGGCTTGGTGGGTGTCGCCGTAACAGCGTCCGCCATCGGTCTGATACCGAAACTGATCGTGCATGATGAAAGAGAATGGGCCGCACCCGAAAGCGCAGTCCAGCCCCAGCTGGAAGGAGTCGAAGCCCCGATTGTTGGGGCCGAGCCATCTGCCGTCATGAGCCGTGCCATGTTCTTGCGGGACCTGACTGGACGAACTGTTCCTGATGCGAAAGACGAATTAGAATTCACAAACCAAGTGGAATCGCCATCCACGAAGCCGTTTTTCCCGCTGTCACATATGCCAGCGGCAAGACCGTCGCCTGAAGCGACCTCTGAATCTACTTTTGAGCCGACTGCGGAGCCAACGGTGGAGCCTTCAATCGAGCCGACTCCGGAACCGACTCCGGAACCAACAGTGGAACCGACTGCGGACCCGACTCCTGAACCAACCCCGGAACCGACTCCGGAACCGACTCCTGAACCAACTCCGGAACCAACGGTGGAGCCGACTGCGGAACCAACTCCGGAACCAACGGTGGAGCCGACTCCGGAACCAACTCCGGAACCGACTCCTGAACCAACTCCGGAACCAACGGTGGAGCCTACAGTCGACCCGACTCCGGAACCAACGGTGGAGCCGACTCCGGAACCAACTCCGGAACCAACGGTGGAGCCGACTCCGGAACCAACTCCGGAACCGACTCCTGAACCAACCCCGGAACCAACGGTGGAGCCGACTCCGGAACCAACTCCGGAACCAACGGTGGAGCCGACTCCGGAACCAACTCCGGAACCGACTCCTGAACCAACCCCGGAACCAACGGTGGAGCCGACTCCTGAACCAACTCCGGAACCAACGGTGGAGCCGACTCCGGAACCAACTCCGGAACCGACTCCTGAACCAACCCCGGAACCAACGGTGGAGCCGACTGCAGAACCGACCTCGGAACCAACCTCGGAACCAACAGTTGAGCCGGAAGACGACCAAGACGGGTCTGGATTCCAGGTCATCATGGCACAAGAGGAAGGTGGATTCTTTGCGAATTACACCTTCGATATCAGCGGAGCTTCTGAAAGCGATCCAATAAGTTTCGAGGTGCGGCTCAACTGGCTTTGGGTGGATAACATGACGTACGAGGGGAACTGCGTTCCCTCGAACATGCGAGCTAATTCGTTCAGGCTAAGCTGCGAAGGCCCAATGACTATAAAGCTGAAGCAGTTCTACTTCCTTGGGGGCCGGACTATTGCATTTGAAAGCCAAGGGAACTCGAAGGAGAAGTTCGAATTCAAGATTCCAGGACTCTAGACGCAGCCCAATCGTCCTTCCATTGCCATTCCAGGGCCATCCGGAATGTGCTTCGCGGCTAGGATCGTTCCATGACTGAAAAATCTCTTCCAGTGTTGCCGCCTGTCAATGCAGAAGCTGCTGAACAGATGTGGTCTGCGTACCTGGTGAGCAAGGGGATTCCGCGGACCGAGGCACCGCACTATGTCGCCGAATCGTTCGGTGATCATCCTGCGCTTGCCGATGAGCTTCTGGATGAAATGCTGCACGGAACCAAGCGAGCGACTTCATCTCTGGCTAGCGATTATGCCTATTACAACGAACGTGTCCCGCAACCTGAAGACCACTGCATTGTCTGCGATGGGCAAGGGCAGCCGCGAGCAATTTTGCGAGTACTTTCCGTCGAGCGTTCCTCGTTCTTCGAGGTAGACGCGCAGTTTGCCGCGGCCGAGGGCGAAGGGGATCTCTCGCTGGAATACTGGCGCGCAGAACATGAAAAATTCTGGCGCCGAACGCAGAAATCCATAGGAATCGACTGGAACCCTGAAGACACCGCCAAAGCCGGGGGAGAGCTGGTCTTGGAACGCTTTGAAATTTGCTGGCCGCAGGAGCATGCCGACTAGCCGGTCGAACTTCGTCACGCTGGCCTGCGGTCGAGAACGCGCGGGCGTAGGGTGGAGACAGAGGGTTTCCCGTGAAAGAAGCCCGGAAAAGAAAGGTTGAACATGTCGATTGTCGTCATCAATGCCCTATCGGTTCCCGGCGAAGCTGGACCGGAACTGGAGAAGCGTTTTGCTGCTCGCAAGCATTCAGTGGATTCTTCACCGGGGTTCGAAGGGTTCAAGTTGCTGCATCCGGTCAATGGTGGAGACAAGTACTTCGTGTACACCCAGTGGGCAACCCGCGAGGACTTCGAGAACTGGCGTACCCAGCGCGCTGATGCGGCCCATGCTGGCAACGATGCCAAGAAGCCAGTGGCCAGCGGCGCTGAACTTCTCGAATTCGAGATCGTCGAATTCTAGGCGCAGCAGCCTGCGGGCAACGCCCCGATGCCTTCGTGGTATCGGGGCGTTATCTGCATCCAGGACCCTTTCGCCTACCTGCGTCCCTTGAACTTGCGCCGTGCCGAATCGGCCAGCAACGCAGCACCCAAGGCGATGCAAAGCAGTGCGCCGATCAAGAAGGTCATGTCGATGCCTTCCGGGCTGGCCTCGCCATTGAGTCCGGGGTGGGTGGCGATAATGGCCGCGGAAATCGCCGTGCCGAAGGAAGAACCTACAGTACGCAGCACCTGGTTGAAACTTACCGAGCTGCCTAGCTCCTTGGTCGCTACGCTGCGGGCGATCAATGCCGGCATGGCCGCATAGCTTGCGCCCATGCCGATGCCGAAGACCAGCATGCTCAGCAAGATCTCCCAGAGCGCCGAGTGGAGCAGCCAGAGCATGGTGCCTGCTGCGGCCATGATGATCGCTCCAATGGGAAGCATGACCTGGATGCCAACGCGTTTTGCAAGTATGCGCACCACGCGGTTGGCAGCCAAGCTGCCTACCGAGAGCGGGAAGATGACAAATCCTGCCCAGAAGACCGGCAGGCTCAGCCCGTAGCCCGTTGCCGCATCTGCCTGGGCTACCAGTGATGATACGGACATGCCGATATACAGTGCGGCGCCCAGGGCGATGGCCGAGATATTGGCCAGGAGGACTTCGCCCTGCTTGAGCGTGCGCAGATTAATCAGCGGGTGGCCAAGGCTGTTTTCTACCCTCACCCAGATGATCAGCACGATGACCGAGAAACCGCCCAAAACAAGGGTGGCAGGTGAAGCCCAGCCCCACTTGGGGCCCTCGGATATGGCCAGCAGCAGGGAGGTGAGCCCCAGGGCCAGCAAGCCGGAGCCGGTGTAGTCGAAGGGGCGTTGCTCGGCCTGGGTATCGGGGCCTGCAGGAACAACTTTCCACACCACGCAGATGGTGGCCAGCACGAATAGCGCACCGAACCAGAACGCGTAGGAGTAGTCGAAAATGCCAGCGATGATGCCGGTCAATGGATAGCCGATGCCGATTCCGGAAGCAACCGTCACCGACAAGGTGGAGATGGTGTTCTGCACGTGCTCGGGCGCTACATAGCGCCTGGCGATGGCGATGGTGACCGGAACAATGCCGTAGGACAATCCCTGGAGCACGCGTCCGGCAAGAAACACGCCAAAGCTCGGTGCGGACGCTGCCATGACAGAACCCAGGAACATGGCCGCCAGCGAGACGAGCAGCAGCCGCTTCTTATGCGGTCCATCGCTGAGGCGTCCCATGATGGGTGTTGCCACGGCGCCGGCCAGCAGATTCACGGTGAGCATCCACTGGGCGGCGGCAATATCGACATTGAACCGCAGGGAAATCGAGGGGACCAGCAGCATGCCCAGCGAGGAGACGATTGCCGTGGCCAGCGCGGCGAAGACCAGCGTGGGCACCAGCGGGCTCTGGCTGGGTGCGTTGCGGTTCATGGGCGGACCGCGGTATTGATTTTCTTGAGCGCGGGCAAGGCGGAGCGGATCAGGGAATGGTCCTCCTCGCTCAGGTTCTCGCCCATGGCTTGGAGCAGCGCGGTCCGGCCGAGCAGGATTTCCTGGTCCAGCTTTTGGCGGCCGTCATCGGTGAGCTGGAACCAGAGCTTGCGGCGGTCGGCCTCATCCCGGTGCCGCTCGATCAGTCCGAGGCCTTCCAATTCCTTGGTCGTCAGCGAGATGGCCTGCTGGCTGACCCCGATGGCCTGGCTCATCCGGGCGGCACTGGCCCGGCCTTCGGTGGCCAAGGTGTGCAGGATTCCCAGTTTGCCCGGGGAGATGGATCGTGCCGTGCGTATCAGGCTCAGCAATGGCGAAAGCACCTCGAGCATTTGCTGGGGAAGGTCTGCGGGCTCGGGATCAATTTCCATAGCTATAGAATACAATTAACTTGTACAAGTTTCTTGTGGAATGCTCGTGAGGCTGGACACTGCCCCGATCCATCGGGCGCGAGAAGGTGGTGCTCGCTCGCTTGGCCCCGCGGTTCGCGGGCATGCCACCGCAGCAAGTGGTTGTCGCTGTGGTGCACTCCTGATGGATTCCGGCTCGTGCCGCGCACGCCTGGCCCTTCGCCGGGACCGCGTGTGCGCCGCAGGGAAAATGCCTTCCGGGCCCCGTTGGCCGGCATGTGCAGTTCCTAGATGGACTAGCGGCGATCCTGTCGCATGGCGCTTGGGGCCGGGGTGTTCCGGGCGGCAGAAAACCCTTGACCGGCGTTCGGTAGGTGCTCTAGGCTTCAAGATAACCTGATATACCAGTCGGATACCAAGGGGTTCCGGCGGCCTGGACCGTGGTCCTGCGCGCCGGAAATCCCGCCGAACGGTGCAGGGATCAACTTCCATGCGTCCCGAACGAGGGGAAACCCCATTGATCTCCAATGAAACTGTCAGCAGCTACCTTGAGCGGCTTGCCTCGGGCGCCCCGACGCCAGGAGGGGGCGCGGCCGCGGGCCTGCATGCGGCGCAGGCCGCGGCATTGGTGTCCATGGTTGCCGAATTCACTTCCGGACCGCGGTACGCGGACGTCCAGGAGCAGGCCCAGCAGATTTCCGAGCATGCCCGGCTGCTGATGCGCCAGGGGCTCTTCGCCGCGGAGGAAGACGAAAGGCTGTTCGGCGCCCTGGGTGCCGCGTACAAGCTGCCCAAGGAAAGCAGCGAGCAAAAGTCGGAGCGCAGCGCGGCCATTCAAAACGCCACCATCGCCGCCGCCGCACCGCTGGCCTCTACCGTCGAGGCCTCCATTGAGGTCATCAAGCTGGGCCAGCGCCTGCTGCCCATTGGCAACCGATCGGTTCTCAGCGACGTGGCCGCCGCGGCCGAAGCTGCCCGGGCGGCCTTGGCTACCGCGCTGGCCACCTTGGAAATGAACATCTGCTCAATCAAGGACATCGCCCAGCGCGACCGGCTGGTCCAGGCGGCCAGCCAGGCCAGCGAGGCGATCGCCCACGCCGACGAGCTCAGCGCGCACGCCCGTGCGGTGGTGGCAGCATGACGGCACGCAATCTAGCCGGGCAGCCGGTGGCTGAAGCGATCCGCGCCCGCACCGCAGAACTGGTGGTGCGCATGGCCAGCGAGGGCACCAGTGTCCGGATCGCGGTCGTGCTGGCCACCGATAACGAGGCCACCGCCTGGTATGTGCGCTCGATCGAACGGGCCGCCGCGCAGCTCGGGGTGGACTGCCAGGTCGTGGATCTGACCGGGTCCGGCCAGGAGCAGCTGTCCGAAGCGATCACCGCCTTGAACGAGGACAGCTCGGTGCACGGAATCATCTTGCAGACGCCCTTGCCGCCAGGGGTGGATGCCGCGGCGCTGGTGGCGCTGATCGACCCGGCCAAGGACATTGACGGGGCCAATCCGCTGAGCCTGGGACGGCTCAGTGTCGGCCAGCCGGCCTTCGCCCCGGCTACCGCACGCTCGGTCATCGAGATCCTGGAGCACTACCGGATCCCGCTGTCCGGGCAGCATGTCGCGGTGGTCGGGCGCTCTGCGGTGGTGGGCAAGCCGTTGGCCCAGCTGCTGCTGCAGCGCGATGCCACGGTGAGCATCTGCCATTCGAGGACCGCCGATCTGGCCCATTTCACGAAGTCCGCCGCGGTGGTCGTCATGGCCGTGGGCAAGGCGAACCTGCTCACCGGCAATGACGCGGAAGAAAGCACTGTGGTGATCGATGTCGGAACCAACGTCAACGCCGAAGGAAAGCTGGTGGGAGACGTCCATGCGGCATCGGTGCGTCCGCTGGTACGGGCCCTGAGTCCGGTTCCCGGCGGCGTGGGCACGGTGACGACGGCGTTGCTGGTCCTGCATGCCGCGCAGGCCGCGGCGGCAAGCCAGCAGGCGGCCCCGGCGAAGGGAGCGCACATGGCCGGACGCCGGTAGCTGGCTGGCCGGTGTTCCGGATTCCGCTGCGGGCAAGCCAGCAGGCAGTGGAACCCTCAATGCCGGAACCGCAATTGCCATGGCGAAGCGAACCACGGGCACGGTGCACGCCGGCGGGGACATGAACTGGGATCTGCCGCCGGCCAGGTGCACCACGTGCCGCCGCCGCATCATCGATTGGGAGGTTGATGATGCGGCGGCTTTCCCATGGGTGCTGTTCCGCGGCGGGCAGGGAAGGTTCTCTGGCGGGGATTCAGCGCGAGGAGGCACAGTTGATCCCAGCGCGCACTGGCTTCGATTCCATTCCTGGATCCCTTCGCCCAGTTACCGGCAGTCGCGCCGGATCAGGGGAGGGCAGCTGCCTGGGCAGTGGTTTCCAGCGGCCGCTGGGTCCGTGTGAAGGCAGCGCCCCAGGAGTCGTTCGCATTCTTCATGCCGGGGCACGACGGGATGATGTGCGCTACGGCGGTGTGGTTCCAGAACCTGACGCGCAATTCGACGATCAGCGTCGAGGCAAGCTGCTCGAACAAGTCCCCTATGGTGAGACCTGCCGGAGAGACCCGGACCTTCTTGAGTGCAGGCTGCGGGGTGGTGATATGCAGTATCCGCAGTTCCGAGGTCAGCGGGTCGAGCATTGCCACCAGGGCCGCACGTCCATGGATCGAGACCATTCCCATGGCGTCATCTGCTGATTCTGTGGCCCGAGTCATCACGATGGGCATTCCGGGAACCCATCCGTACTGCGACAGATGAGTTTTGCCCTCGCGCGTCGCGAGGAAATCCGCGACCCTGAGCGCGGTTTGGGTTCTAGCGATGCGACCTGCCATTTCAGTTACTTCCTTTTCTTGCGCTGGATAAGAAAACAAGCAAGCTCGAAGGAATCGCCACCCGAGAGGGGATTCCTCCACTGGCGGAGGGGCTAAATCAATGTCAGGTCCGCGTGGGCACCCCGGGGATCCTTCGAGGTGGCAGGGATGGGCTCGGTCAATGGCTGGTCCAGTCAATCCATGGTGGGCGAGCAGCCCTTCAACCCAGCGGTTGCGGGAGCATGGACTTCCCTGCCGGCAACGGCGAAGTGGAGGTTTCGCACCTCGAACTGGATGCCGAGAGACCTTTCCATTTGCGGAAGCAACGTGTCGTTCACGTAGAGCATGATCATCGGGACATGCTCTTCGCCCGTGGCGGTGCAGGCCAGATTCACGATGAGCTCATTCGGGGATCCGGAAATGCTGCAGTAGGCGGAGTGGACTGCATCCTTCTCCTGGCACAGCCGGGTTGCCAGCGCAGCGACCTGGCCGATCCGGTTGTCCCAGGCCGAGCTGTGAACCGGACTTACCTCTGCGGGAACTGCCAAGGAACCACTCATCATCTGCTCCGCTGTGTTGAGTTGCTTCAATGCCTAATTAATTTAGACAGGCTAACTATTAGATAGGCTATATGTATTCTCTCCAAATGGGCAAGCTGGTTTTTCCCGGACGCGGCTAGAAGGCCAGTGAAGCCAGTGAGTCCAAGAGAGCGCTGCGGCCGCATCAGGCGGCAGGGTTCCCATGGGCATGGACCAGCCAGCCGGCTGCCGGTGCAGATGGAAAAGGACCGGGCACCGCTCGCATGAGCGGTGCCCGGCCCCGGGTACGTGCGTCTGGCTGCTAGCTGGCCGAAGTGGCCAGCGAAACTCCGCGCAAACGGTCCATCTGCGGATCGTACAGCGGATCATCGACCACGGTGGCGGCAATCTGCTTGCCGAAGTACTCGATCGCCACCGGGTCTCCGGTTTCCACCGAGATCGGCAGCCACGCGTAGGCGATCGGCTTGCGGACCGTGTATCCGTAGGCGGCGCTGGTGACGTAGCCGGAAGGCTTGCCATCCACGTAGACCGGTTCCTTGCCCAGGACCATGGACACGCCATCATCCACGGTCAGGCAGCGCAGGCGCTTGGTGGCCGCCGCGGCACGTTCGGCCAGCGCCGACTTGCCCACGAAGTCCGCGGTCTTGGCGGCCTTCACCGCGAAGCCCAGGCCGGCCTGTTCCGGTTCGTGCTCGCTGGTCATATCGGTGCCGAAGGAGCGGAAGCCCTTCTCCAGTCGCATGGAGTTGAACGCCTCGCGCCCGCCGGCAATGATGCCGTGCTCCTGCCCGGCTTCGAAGATCGCATCCCAGAGCTTGGCGCTGACATCCGCCGAGGCGTAGAGTTCCCAGCCGAATTCGCCCACGTAGGACAGGCGCATCGCGGTGACCGGGATGCCGGCGATGGAGATCTGCTTGGTGCGGAAGTACTTCAGCCCCTCGTTGCCCATATCGTCGTCGCTGATCTTGGCCATGACCTGTGGAGCCAGCGGGCCCCACAGGCCGATGCAGGAAGTCCCGGCGGTGATATCGCGAACTGACACCCACTGGCCCGGGCTGGCCTCATTGAACTTGCGCGCTTCGCGGTCCAGGTAGGCGACATCCACGTTGGAGTTGATGCCGGCCTGGTAGACCTGCTCGGAGAGCCGGGCCACGGTGATGTCGCTGGTGATGCCGCCGGCATGGTCCAGCAGCAGGGTGTAGCTGACCATGCCCGGGGCACGCAGCATATTCGCCGTGGTCAAGCCCTGGAGCATCGGCCCGGCACCGGGGCCGGTGACTTCCACGCGCTTGAGCGGGGTCATGTCGAACATGGCCACCGCGGTGCGGGTCTTCCAGGCTTCCACCGCGGCAATCGGCGAGTGGAACTTGCTTGACCAGCTGTCGCGCTCCGGGGCCACCCACTCCGCCGGCATTTCATCGAGCAACGCCGCGTTGGCCTCGTACCAGTGCGGGCGCTCCCAGCCGGTGCCCTCCAGGAAGAAGGCGCCCAGCTTCTGCTGGCGGGAGTAGAACGGGCTGGTTCGCACGGCGCGGGGCTTGGTGCGCGGTTCCAGCGGGTGGCGGACATCGTAGATTTCCACGAAGTTCTGCTGCGAGGTCTCGCTGACGTACTCCTTGGTGGTTTGCACGTCCTCGAAGCGGTTCAGGTCGCAGTCGCTCAGGTCCGTCGTGGAGGTGCCGGTGGTGATCAGCTCGGCCACGGCCTTGGCGATGCCCGGCGCGTGGGTGACCCACACGGCCTCGGCCGCGTAGAAGCCGTCCACTTCCCTGGACTGGCCTACCAGCGAGCCGCCGTCCGGGGTGAAGGAGAAGATGCCGTTGAAGCCGCGCTGGATCCGGGTGTTGCGCAGATCCGGCAGCAGCTCCTGGCTGGCTTCCCATTCGGCGGCGAAGTCCTGCGGAGTGAAGTCCAGCGAGGAAGGCATCCGCTCGTGGGTGATCTCTTCCGGGCGGTAGGCCTGCAAGGTGTCCAGGTCCACCGGCATCGGGCGGTGGGCGTAGGAGCCGATGCCGATGCGATCTCCCCACTCGCGGTAGTAGAGGTCGCGGTCCTGGTAGCGCAGGATCGGGCGGCTGGCACCGGCCGGCAGCTCGTTGACTCCGGCCAGCGACGGCGCCGGGGTGCTCCAGGCGAACTGGTGGCCCAGCGGCAGCAGCGGGATCGAGGTGCCCACCATCTTGCCGATGTTCGGTCCCCAGAAGCCTGCGCAGGAGACCACGATGTCCGCTGCGAAGCGCTCCTCGCCGCAGATGACCGCGGCGACCTTGCCGCCGGAGACCTCGATGTCGGTGACGATGGTGCGGTCGCGGAACTCGACTCCCGCGGCCTTGGCGCGTTCCATGACCAGCGCGGTGCCCTTGGCGGCCAGGGCCAGGCCGTCGCCCGGGGTGAACAGGCCGCCCAGGACCTTCTCCGGGTTGAGCATCGGGAACTTCGCCAGGCAGGCGGCGGCGTCGATGACTTCGGCGTCGACCCCGTAGGAGCGGTTCCAGCCGGCGCGGCGATGCAGGTCGGCCAGGCGCTCATCGGTGGTGGCGATTTCCAGCCCGCCCACCGGGAGGAAGGAGCCGCGCCCGTCGGCGCCCACCAGGCCGGTGAGCTTCTCGATGGTGTACTGCGCGAATTCGGTCATGGACTTGGACGGGTTGGACGAGAAGACCAGGCCCGGGGCGTGCGAGGTGGAGCCGCCGGGAAGATCCAGCGGACCCTGCTCGATGACCAGGGTATTGGTGTGGCCTAGCGCGGCCAGTTCGTCCGCGAGGTTGGCGCCGACGATGCCGGCGCCGATGATGACGATCCGAGGGGAAAGACGGGACATGGGGACTCCTTGAAAGCTGATGGTGTGGTGGTGGCCGGCGCGGCTAGGCGTCGATGACCAGATCCGATTGGGCGGTGGAGCAGCAGGGCAGGAATTTCCCGGCCGCGATTTCACGGGCGCGGATGCCGCCCTGGTGGTTCATCGCCACCTCGCCTTCGAGCTTGACGACCTTGCACGAGCCGCACATGCCCTCCTGGCAGTTGGCGCCGATGCGCACCCCGGCCCGCTGGGCGACACCCAGGATGTGCTCCTGGGAACTGATCCGGACATTCACCGCGGTGCGCAGGAAGGTCATGGTCAGCTCGCCTTCGCCCACGGTGGGGAAGGAAGCGGTATCCGGCGGGTCCTGCGCGGGAACCCGCGGTGAGGCCGGCGGCAGCGGGGCATTGGAATCGACCGCCACCAGCTTCTGGCCGCTGGCCTCGATGGTGCCGCTCTGGTCGTACTCGGGTTCGTACATCCCCAGCTCCGGCGGCTGGCTCTCGTAGAACTCCTCCACGGATTCGGCCACCTCCTCGGCGATGGACCCGGCCAGAGCGATTTCCTCCTGGTATTCGAGCAGCGTCTTGCGGTCCCCGGAGAAGAACTCCATGAACACCGAGGTGTCATCCACCCCGGCCTCGCGCAGCAGCTGGGTGGCCGAATTCAGGTAGCCTTCCGGCCCGCAGGCGAACACCTTGCGGCCATTGGCATCCGGGGCCACCGCGTCGATCATCGCCGTGGTCAGCCGCCCGGCAAAGCCCTTCCAGCTCTTGGGCTTGGCCCGGTCGCCCAGCGAGTAGAACACCTTGATCCGCGAATCGACCTGCGCGATGTATTCCAGCTCGGGCCAGAAGGCGAAGTCCCCGGGCACGGTGCCGTGGCAGAGCACCACCACATCGGCCTGGCCGGGCAGCGAGTGGATGGTGCGCACCATCGACATGATCGGGGTAATCCCGGCTCCGGCCGAAAGGAACAGGTAGCGGGCGCGCCGGTCGGAATCTCCCAGGTGGAAGGCGCCCACCGGGCCGAGCATCTCCAGCACCATGCCCGGACGCAGGTTCTCATGCGCCCAGGAGGAGACCAGGCCCTTGGGATCGCGCTTGATGCTGACATTGAAGGTCCAGGGCACGGTGGGCGCGCTGGAAATCGAGTAGCTGCGGTCCACCGGGTCCTGGTCTTCGCCATGCACCGGGAAGGCGATGTTCAGGTACTGCCCGGCGCGGAAGGCCAGCGGGGCGCCGTCGGCGCGGCGGAAGACGAAGGTCATCAGCCCGCCGGCTTCCTCGATGGTCTGCACGCATTCGGCCAGGAACTCCTGGGGGTGCCAGGGTCCCAGCGCGCGGGCCGCGCTCGCCGGGCCTTCCTGGGAACTGAGGACCCGGTTCCACGGCATTTCCAGCCCGCGGATGCGCTGGGCCGCTACGCTCGATGCCAGCTGGGCGCCTGCGCTCATGCCAGGTGCTCCAGCACGCGCTGGGTGTACCAGTTGATGAACGCCTCGACCTGGTATTCGCTCTTCATGTACGGGCCCGGCTGGTAGGCGGGGCTGGCTGCGCCCTTCTGGCACAGCTCGACGAAGGCCTTGTCCTGCAGGTTGGTCTGCTTCCAGGTGTGGGTGAGCTTCTCCAGATCGTAGTCGTCTCCTTCGACCGCGTCATCGGCCACCAGCCAGGTGGTGCGCACCAGGGTCTGGTGCTCGTTGATCGGGAAGGCCGCGAAGGTGATTACGTGGTCGGACTGGAAGTGGAACCAGCTGTTGGGCTGCAGGTGCATGGAGCAGCGGCCCAGCCGGAAGTCGCGCAGCTCGCCGAGCAGCTTCTTGGACAGGCGGTGCCCGTCGGCGGAGAAGGATTCCCCGTCGCCGTCCAGGGATTCGCGGGAGATGCGGATGCCGGCGATGCGGGTGTCCAGCTGCTCCACGACCTCGTAGGGCAATCCGTAGCGGCGGCAGCGTTCCTCCAGGGCCGCCTGGGCTTGCTGGTTGCGTTCCCATACCTCTTCCAAGTGCGGCGGAACGGTGTCGTCGCTCAGCCCCCAGGTGGGGAACAGCGAGCAGGCCAGCTCGGGGTGCCCGTCGCAGTGGTAGCACTCGCGGTTGTTCTCCATCACCAGCTTCCAGTTGCCCTCCTCGATGATGTCCTGCTGGTAGGCGACCTTGGCGCGGGCGATATCGTGCGGGGCCAGGTAGGGCTCGAAGATGCCGGCGACCTCGTCGAAGTCCGCCGGCGGGTCCTGGGCCAGGGAAACGAAGACCAGCCCGGCATGGACCCGGCCGTGGGCGCGCTTGAGCGCGAAGCAGCTCTTGTCGAACTTGCCTTCGCCCGGGGCGGAGGCATGGATCAGGTCCCCTTCGGGGGAGTAGGTCCACGAGTGGTAGCCGCAGACCAGGTTCCCGGTGCTGCCCGAAGCTTCGGTGAGCACGCGGGCGCCGCGGTGCCGGCAGACGTTGTGCAGCACGTTGACCCCGCCCTCCTCGGTGCGCAGCACGATCAGCGAATGCGGACCGTAGTCCACGGTGACGTAGTCCCCGGGCTCGGGGATCTCGGCAATGCTCGCGGCGAACAGCCAGTGGGTCCCGAAGATGGCCTGCATTTCGACATCGAATACTGAGGGGTCGGTATACAGCGGGGCTTCGAGCGAGTAGCCCTTGCGCCGGTTGCGGAAGAGTTCGGTGATCTCGGCGAGCTGTTCTTGGTTCACCGACGTAGCGAGCTTCCCACGCGTAGTGCGCGGTGCGCTTACCGAAGCGGTCATCTGTTACTCCTTGGAACACGACGCGGCTGGCGTCCTCTGGCTGTGGTTGCGCGGGCCGATGTGAGGCCGGTCACCGCATGAATCGAGACTAGGAAGAAATAGTCGGCAAGAAAAGCGCAAGAAATTGAACGGAACCATGCACAATTGGTGCATGATTGATCCACGCTTCGCCACCCTGCGGGTCTTCTCCTCCACGGGCTCGGTAGCGCGCACCGCGGAACTGACCGGCTACTCGGCCTCGGCGGTCTCCGCGCAGCTGCGCGAACTGCAGCGCACCCTGGGTATCAAGCTGATCACCAAGGAGGGCCGCGGGGTGCGGCTGACCTCCGCGGGCCGGCATTTCGTTGCGGGCCTGGACGGGATTGTGACGCAATGGGAGCTGCTCGCGGCGTCCGCGCGCAACGCCTCCGGGCAGGTGCAGGGGCAGTTCGGCCTGGGCGGTTTCTCCACCGCTGCCGCGCAGCTGCTTGCCCCGCTGGCCGCGAACCTGCGAGCCACTCGGCCCGATACCGAAGTGCAGCTGATCGAAGCGCAGCCGCAGCGCTGCCTGGACTTGCTGCTCGCGGAGCGGATCGACCTGGCCGTGATCGTGGCCAGCCAGACGTCCGCGGGTTCTGCCGCCAGGGACCGGTTCGAGCAGACCGTGCTGCTCGATGACCCGCTGGATGTGGTGCTGCCCGCCACGCACCGGCTGGCGCAGCACAAGTCCGTGGCCCTGGAGGACCTGGCCGATGACCCGTGGATCTCCGAATCCGGGCAGTCGGTCTACCGGGCGCTGTTCGTTGCCGCCTTCACTTCGCTGGGGGTCACCCCGCATATCGCCCACGAGGCGGTGGAGTGGGAAACCATGATCGCGTTCATCGGGGCGGGCCTGGGCGTGGGGCTGCTGCCCCGGCTGGCCACCCTGGGCGATGCGCAGAACGTGGTGCGCCGCCGGATTTCCGGGGCGGCCAAGCCCTCGCGGCGCATCGTGGCGGTGACCCGCAAGGGCAGCCGCGGCTCGCCGCTGATCGAGGAATCCCTGGAAATCCTGCAGCGCACCGCCAAGGACATCATTTCCCTGCGCTCGGCCGAGGAACTGGACGGGTAGCCGGCCGCCGGCGGGCTGCCGGACCCGGCGGATTTCTCGCCGGGCTATTGACATGGATCACATCCAGTGGTCAGACTTGGGCACATCCGATTTGGTATCCAACTGATATTTCAAGGAAGTGGTCCGCTATGGGCAACTTGGCAGTAAGCTACGCCGGGGCAGGCAAGGTCGAGCTGATCGACACCCCGTACCCCGAATTCGAATTGAAGGACGGACCCGGGGTCCACCCGGCAAACGTCGGGCGGCAGGT
Organism: Arthrobacter sp. JUb115; assembly: GCF_004365035.1. Classification (NCBI taxonomy): domain Bacteria; kingdom Bacillati; phylum Actinomycetota; class Actinomycetes; order Micrococcales; family Micrococcaceae; genus Arthrobacter; species Arthrobacter sp. JUb115. Next base: position 410,207 of record NZ_SOBS01000004.1, read on the forward strand.
GCACCACGGGGTCATCCTGCGCACCATCGCCACCAATATCTGCGGTTCGGACCAGCACATGGTCCGCGGCCGCACCACCGCCCCCGTCGGGTTGGTGCTGGGCCACGAGATCACCGGCGAAGTGGTGGAAGTAGGCCGCGATGTGGAATTCCTCAAGGTCGGCGACGTCGTCTCGGTGCCCTTCAACATCTCCTGCGGCCGCTGCCGCAACTGCAAAGTCGGGCAAACCGGCATCTGCCTGAACGTCAATCCCGACCGCCCCGGTTCCGCCTACGGCTACGTGGACATGGGCGGCTGGGTGGGCGGCCAGGCCGAATACGTGCTGGTGCCCTACGCTGACTGGAACGCCCTGAAATTCCCCGACCGCGACCAGGCCATGGAGAAGATCCTGGACCTGGCCATGCTCTCGGACATCTTCCCGACCGGCTACCACGGAGCCATCGGCGCCGGGGTCACCGTCGGCTCCACCGTCTACGTCGCCGGCGCCGGCCCGGTGGGCCTGGCCGCGGCCACCTCCGCGCAGCTGCTGGGTGCGGCCACCGTGATTGTCGGGGACCTGAACGCCGACCGGCTGGCCCAGGCGCGCAGCTTCGGCTGCGAAACCGTGGACGTCTCGCAGGGCGACCCCGCCGAGCAGATCGCCCAGATCCTGGGCGTGCCCGAGGTCGACTGCGGCATCGACGCGGTGGGCTTCGAAGCGCGCGGGCACGGGCACGACGCTGGCAAGGAGCAGCCTGCCACGGTGCTCAATTCGCTGATGGAAATCACCCGTGCCGGCGGCAGCCTGGGCATCCCGGGACTCTATGTCACCGGGGATCCGGGCGCCGAGGACGAAGCGGCCAAGGTCGGTTCGCTGTCCATGCGCTTCGGCCTGGGCTTCGCCAAGTCCCACACCTTCGTCACGGGCCAGTGCCCGGTGATGAAGTACCACCGCGGGCTGATGCAGGCGATCCTCTCGGACAAGGTCTCGATTGCCAAGAACGTCAACGCCACGGCCATTGGCTTGGACCGGGCCCCGCAGGGCTACGCGGCCTTCGACGAAGGCGCCGCGCAGAAGTTCGTGCTCGACCCGCACGGGCTGATCAGCGCCTGATCCGCGCTTGACGCGCATTTAACCGCTGCCCGCCGTGCCGGCCGGGAACAATTCCCGGCCTGCACGGCGCACTTCCGGCCGGCTCTTGAGCCCGGCCGAATTGCCGGCCCCGGCCACCACTCACGAGCAACCCCGGGACCCCGGCTGATTCGGCGCGCCCGCATTCCCCTGCCGGCCCGCCACCTATTGCCTTTATTGAAGGAAACCGAAATGAAACGCACTGAGCAACCCGTGAACGACCTGGTCAGCGAGCTGCACTCGGCTCGCCGGCGCCGGCCCAGAAGATACCTGTCCTCCGGCACCGACTACTGGGTCTTCGGCATTGCCGGACTCCTCGCCCTGGCGTTCATCGCCTGGGGCTTCGCTTCGCCCGAAGGGCTGGGCTCCGCGGCCGGGAAGGCCCTCGACTGGGTGATTACGAACACCGGCTGGGTCTTCGTGATCGCCGCGACCGTTTTCACCCTGTTCGTGCTGGTGGTCGCGGCCAAGAGCTTCGGGCGCATCCCGCTGGGCAAGGACGGGGAGAAGCCGCAGTTCAGCACGGTTTCCTGGATCTCGATGATGTTCGCCACCGGCATGGGCATCGGGCTGGTCTTCTACGGGGTGGGCGAACCGCTGTACTTCTACATGTCTCCGCCGCCGGAAACCGTGGGCGGGCAGACCTCGGCCGCGGTGGGCACGGCCATGGGCACCACCATGTTCCACTGGACGCTGTTCCCCTGGGCCATGTACGCGATTGTCGGGCTGGGCATGGCCTACGGCAGCTTCCGGCTGGGCCGCCCGCAGCTGTTCTCCTCGATGTTCACCTCGATCTTCGGCGAAAGGGTCGTCCACGGCTGGGGCGGGAAGACGATCAACATCCTGGCTATCCTGGCCACGCTTTTCGGCTCGGCCTGCTCGCTGGGGCTCGGCGCGCTGCAGATCGGCGGCGGCATCCAGTCCGCCGGGCTGCTGTCCTCGGTGGGTTCGGGGGTCCTGGTACTGATCATTGCGGTGCTCACCGCCTTGTTCGTGGCCTCGGCCGTCTCCGGAATCGAGCGCGGCATCCAGTGGCTGTCCAATATCAACATGGTGCTGGCGGTGATCCTGGCGCTGATCGTGTTCATCGGCGGGCCCACGCTGTTCATCCTGAACGTGATTCCCAATGCGGTGGGCTCCTTCATCGCTGACTTGCCGGAAATGGCCTCGCGGACCGCGGCTTCCGGGGACGGCGACATGGCCGCGTGGCTTTCCTCCTGGACCATCTTCTACTGGGCCTGGTGGGTTTCCTGGACCCCGTTCGTTGGCCTGTTCATCGCGCGGATCTCGCGCGGGCGCAGCATCCGCCAGTTCGTCACCGGGGTGCTGCTGGTACCTTCCACCGTCACGCTGTTCTGGTTCGCCATCTTCGGCGGCGGCGCCATCGGCCTGCAGGAACGGGCCGAGCGCAACGGGGACATGGGCCAGGCGCTGGCCCAGATGGTGGACGGGGCCCCGGACATCGACTTCAACTCGGTGCTCTTCGAGCTGCTGGGCGCACTGCCATTCCCCGAATGGTTCTCGATTGCGCTGATGGCTCTGGCCGTGGTCCTGATTGCCATCTTCTTCGTCACCGGGGCGGACTCCGCCTCGATCGTGATGGGCGCGCTGAGCGAACGCGGCGCGCAGGAGCCCTCGAAGAAGTCGGTGGTCTTCTGGGGCGTCTCGGTGGGAGCGGTGGCCGCGGTCATGCTGCTGGCCGGCGGGGACCATCCGGCGGCGGCCCTGAACGGGCTGAAGAACATCACCATCGTCTCGGCGCTGCCCTTCGTGCTGGTGATGCTGCTGCTGTGCGTGGCGCTGTGGAAGGACCTGTGCCGTGATCCGCTGGTGCTGCGCGGCAAGGTGGCGATGGAGGTGCTGGAGCAGGCGGTGGATGACGGAATCGACCGCCACGAAGGCGAGCAGTTCAGCCTGATGACCAGGGAGAACTCCATTGTGGCCGCGTCGGGCCTGCCGGCTGGAGACCGGCCGGAGCCGGTGGCCCAGGAGCTGGAAGCCCCGGTGCGCGAACCGCAGCCGCGGCCCGAAACTGATCTGGAACCCGAGGGCGCCGGCCGCTAGCGGCCGGTTCGCGTCCCCGGCATCCAGCTAGGGGGCGCGGCGCAGGGCCTGCTCGAAGTGGGCCACATGCTCGGAGACCAGCCGCGCTGCCAGCTGCGCGTCGCCGTCGAGGATGGCGCGCAGCAGGGCCGAATGCTCGGAAATGTGCTCTGCGATCGGAGGCATCTGGTCGATGACCAGGCACCAGATCCGGGTCACCAGATTATCCAGGCGCACCAGGGTTTCCTCCAGGTACTTGTTGGCCGCCGCTTTGTAGATGAGCCGGTGGATGCGCACATCCAGCAGCAGCAGCGAACGCTGGTCCAGGGCGGGATCCAGGGCATCGATCTGCTGCAGGTAACTGGCCAGCTGCTCGCGGATCTGCGGGTCCTTGTTCGCGGCTGCGTTGCGCGCGGCCAGCGGCTCGAGCACCTGGCGCATTTCGGAGATGTAGTTCAGCTCATGGAAATCCACGGCCGTGGCGAAGGTGCCGCGGCGCGGATAGGACACCACCAGATGGTCGGTTTCCAGCCGCTTGAGAGCCTCGCGCATCGGGGTGCGCCCAATGCCCAGTTCTTCGGCCAGCTGCGGCTCGTGGATCGGGTGCGTCGGAGCGATTTCGAGCAGCACCAGCCGGTCGCGCAATGCGTTGTAGGCTCGATCAGCCATCGAGCCTTGCTCGGTGGCGGCGCTGGTCAGTTCGGTGGGCCTTGGCATATCGCTCTCTATCACTGTTCAAAAATCAATTGCCGACACACAAAGAGTATCGCCCCGGCTTCGATTTGGGCGCTTTTCCTGTGCCGATGCGCTCAACAGCCCTTGGCTTGCCGGCCAGCGGCAGAGCGGAAAACCGTACTGGGGGCGCTGGGAAAGGCGCCAGGAAGAACCGCCGGAAAAGTTGTTGACGCTGTGCTGAAGCACACATAGTATTGTGATCATCAATTGATATATCAGTATCCGGCCAGAGGTTGGCGAGTCTGCCCGCAGCTGCTTCCGAAGGCAGGGGCGGCGCGCAGTTCCGCTGGGAAAACTCAGACCGGACGGCTTTGAATCCGCGGCGCAGAGCACTGCGCGGAAGCCAGTTGCAACCGCATGAAAATCCCCCGAAAAACCACTACGAGCCATGGCGAAGCTAATGCCATCTCGGCGAAACCAAGGAGCGGCACGATGACCGAACCGAACAACAAGTATGTCCTGACCCTCACCTGCGCCGAGCGCCCGGGCATCGTGCATGCGGTCACCGGGTTGCTGCTCAAGCACCATGGCGACATCCGGGAGCTCAAGCAGCATGACGACCAGCTTTCCGGGACGCTCTTCATGCGCATCGAATTCGAGGTCGCCGCGGCGGAGGATATCCCTGCCGAGATCGCCGAACTCGAGTCGGGCCTCGGCCAGCTTGCCGATGAGCACCAGGCGACCTGGGGTTTGCGCCCGGCCGGCAACAAGAAGCGCGTGGTGGTGATGGTCTCCAAGTTCGGCCATTGCCTGCATGACCTGCTGTTCCGCGCCCGGATGGGGGAGCTGCCGGTGGAGATCGCGGCAGTAGTCTCCAACCACCCAGACCACCGGCAGCAGGTCGAGTGGAACGGGATTCCGTTCTTCCATATTCCTGTCACCCCTGAGACCAAGCCCGAGGCCGAGTCCAAGCTGATGGACCTGGTGGAGCGCTTCGAGGTGGATCTGGTGGTGCTGGCCCGCTACATGCAGGTGCTCTCCGATGATCTCACCCGCAAGCTCACCGGCCGGGCCATCAACATCCACCATTCGTTCCTGCCCTCTTTCAAGGGGGCCAAACCCTACCACCAGGCCTTTGAGCGCGGGGTGAAGACCGTGGGCGCCACGGCGCACTACGTGAATTCGGAGCTGGACGAGGGGCCGATCATCACCCAGCGCGTCCAGGAAGTGGACCACAGCTACGCGCCCGAGCACCTGGTGGCCGCCGGACGCGATACCGAGTGCAAGGCCCTGTCCGATGCGGTGCGCTGGCACTGCGAAGACCGGGTCTTCCTCAGCGGCTCGCGCACTGTGGTGCTGCGCTAGCACCCTCCGGGCCAAAGGCCCCGGCGGGGATTCGACGGACATCATATGACGATGCCCGCCGAACCCGGCCGGGGCCTTTGTTGTTGCCCGCCGTTTGGGCCCGGAGGCGCTCGACCGGAGGCGCAAAGGCCGGGAAGACAGTGCGGTCGAATGCAGGGACACGGAAGTTTTCCCAAGTTAACCTAGGAATTATCCTTGTCTTGGCCACTGGGGCTATGCAAGGCTATGGATCAAGCGGGTGCTTGTGACCCAGCTCATGAAATAAGAACCAGCGGCTCCCAGAAGGAATGTGTCGATGTTTGGACTACCGGCGTTCACGACCATGGTCATCATCGGGGTTCCGGCCCTCTGGGTGATCTACATAGCTGTCTTCCTGTGGCTCAGCCGCGGCTGGAAGCGCGAGGATGCGAAGGAGTAGCAGTGAGCATCGAAATCCTGTTCCTGGTCATCTATTTCATCGCCATGGCCGCCATCGGCTTCTGGGCGATGAAGCGAGGCAAGCAAGATGCCGAAGGGTTCCTGCTCGGCGGACGCAGCCTCGGCCCCGGTGTCACCGCGCTGCGGCTGCAGAGTTCTTCCATGTCCGGCTACATGTTCATGGGTGCCGGATCGATGGGCTACACCCAAGGCTATTTCAGCATGTGGTACGCGCTGGGCGACCTGGGCGGCGGCATCCTGAACCTCTCGGTCCTGGGCCGGCGCATGCGCAAGCTATCCCAGATCCTGGGGTCCATCACCTCCATCGAGTACCTGGAGCACCGCTATCCCTCGAAGTGGATCCGGCTTATCGCCGCTCCCGTGGCGCTGTTCTGCATGTTCTTCTACGTGCTGGCCCAGTTCATCGCCGGCGGCCGCGGATTGGAAATGGTCTCCGGGGTGTCCTTCCCGGTGGCCTTGGCGATCGCCATCGGCGTGATTGTCCTCTATACCTTCCTGGGCGGCTACCTGGCTGTGGCCTACACCGACTTCGTGCAGGCCATCATCATGGTGGTCGGCATGGTCTGGATCCTGGTTGCCACGCTGATGGCCGTGGGCGGTTTCACCAAGGGAAATGAAGCCGTGGGCGGGATCAACCCCAACCTGCTGACCATGTGGGGAGCGGACCTGGGCTACCAGGGACAGTGGGGAGTCATTCTCGGTGCGCTGCTGGTCTTCTCCATCGGCTACATGGGCTGGCCGCACGTGGTGGTCAGCCACATGGCCATGAAGAAGCCATCGGTGGCACGCACCGCAGGGGTCTACTCATTGGTATTCAACCTGCTGTTCATCCCCGGCCCCTACCTGGTGGGCCTGTTCGCGCTGATCCTGCTGCCCAACCTGGCCAACCCGGAAACCGCGATCTTCGAGGTCGCCGACGCGGTGCTGCCGACCTTCGCCGTGGGCATCGTCATGGCAGCGATCATGGCAGCCATCATGTCCACCGCCGATGCCCTGCTGCTGCAGGCCGGCACCATCGCCAGCCAGGACATCTACGCCCGGTTCATCAACAAGAAGATGAGCGATGCGCAGATGGTCTGGGTCTCGCGGATCACCGTGCTGGCCCTGGCCATCATCGGCTATGGCATTGCCGCTTTTGATCCTCCCGCGGTGGCCGCCGTGGTGATCTTCTCAACGACCGTGCTGGGCAGCGCCTTTGTCCCTTCCTATATCTGCGCGGTGTGGTGGAAGAAGGCCAATACCGTTGGCGCGATCTCCTCGATGGCCGCCGGCACACTGGTCTCGGTGCTCTGGCAGGTGTCCGGCGCGCCGGATGCCACCGGCATTGATCCGATGGTCACCGGCATCCTGGCCTCCACCGCGGCCATGGTCATCGGCAGCCTGGCCAGCCAGAAGTCGCATCCCGTGCCGGAGCATATTGGCCGGGCCCTGGATGAGACCGCGAAGATCGGCCCGATCCCGAAGAAGATGCTCATGGGCCAGGATGCACTGCTGGCCAGCCAGGCGGAAATGGCGGCCCGCGGTGAATGAACTGGTGCTGAAAACCTTGGTCGATGAACAGGACGCGCAACGCATCCTTGCCGCCAAGGCGCCAGGGCTGAGAGTCGAGTCGGCCAAGCTGCGCCATCATCCCTTTGCGGGGTTCATCTTCGAGGTGCCGCAGCTGGCCGGGCGGTCAGGGCAGGCGCACGCCTTGGTGGACTACTACTCGGGCAAGGCCTTCGTCTGCGATCCGTGGCAAGCCGAAGATGCGGAAACCGGCCAAGTGCTGGACCGGGTGGCTGATCCGCAGTGGAACACCATCGATTTCGACACTGCACGCCGGCGGGCCAAGGCCCTGCTATCCACCGCGGCACTGCGCCGGGCCCGGCTGGCCTGGCGCGGCGGGGTCCGGGAAAAGAGCAGTGTCGCAAAGGTCTGGAAACCCAACTGGATGATCGAAGCGAGCCTGGAGAAAAAGTCCTACCGCGTCATGGTGGACGGACTGAACGGCGGCTACTTCATCATCGGCAGCTGAGACTGGAAACGCCGGAGGACGGCGCAATGACCAAGATCCATCCCATCACAGGAAGACATCGGAGATTCAATGAAGAATATGCCAAAGCAGTTCCCCGCTCAGTTGCTGAAGAGGGGCTCCTGCATCGTTGCCGGCTCGGCACTGTTCCTCGGCTTGGGGCTTGTCCCGGCCAATGCCGTAGGCAACGGGCCGGACTACACCGGAAATGAAACCATCAACACCTCGATCCTGCATACGCACGAGTCGATGGCCGCCGAACTGCGCAAGCAGGATGCCAAGCAATCGGCGATGGAACTGGAAGTCATCGGCCAATCCGCCAAGGGACGCGATCTGTTCCTGGCCAAGTACCTTTCTAACCCGGAAAATCCCACGATCATGTTCCTCACCCAGCAGCACGGCAACGAGCAGCTGACCACCGAGGGGACCCTGGAAGTGATCAAGCACCTGGGCTCGGGGCGGATGAAGGAGGTGCTCAAGGACGTCAACATCCTGGTGGTGCCGATGCTGAACCCGGATGGCGCCATGGGCGATGTGGACTTCCCGCTCGATGACTACATCGCCTCGGGGGACCGGCACCTGACCCGCTACAACGCCAACAACGTGGACATCAACCGGGACCACGTGGCCAAGACGCAACCGGAAATCCAGGCGCTGCACAACAATGTGCTCTCCGCCTACGGCATCGACTACATGATCGACCTGCACCATCAGGGCACCCGCTCGGCGGTGGACGGCAAGCTGGTGTCCGGCTCGATCCTCTACCCGACGACCCCGGACGTGCCTGAGGAAGTCCGCGAGGGTTCCAAGCGCCTGGGCGCAGTGGTCTACCAGAATGTCGACCGGACCGGCTGGGGCCACTTGGGCAAGTACGTGGGCGGGACCGCTAACACCATTGCGCGCAATGGCATCGCGGCCGAATACGGCATTTCCACCTTGCTCTTCGAAATGCGCGGCATGAGCGATCACAGCAACCCGGATTATGTCCTGGGACAGAAATCCAATGGCTACTTGCGCCAGCAGACCATCCTGACCCTGGAGAGCACCATCAAGGCGGTAGCCGATGGCTCCGTGGAAACCATGGACACCTCGTTCTGGGACAGCCTGCCGGAGCAGTCGACGTTGCCCGGAGAAGAGGCTGACGAATAGCCGATCCAGTTGATGGCGGGCCCGCAAGGGCCCGCCATTGTCCTGCCTGGAGCAGGAGAACCGCGCTCGGCCCGAAGCGCTGCTGGCCCTAGGGGCGCATGCGGTACGTTTCTACTAGCACTGTCCATACCGGCAAGGAAGCTGAACCATGCTCATCCGCAATGCCCGCCCCTGGGGCGGTCCGCCCAGCGACATCCTGATCGAGGGCGGCAAAATCGCGTCGATCACCGCCCACGACCCGCAGCAGGTGCGCAACCTGGCAGATGTCGATGGCCGGGGGCGCATCCTGATCCCCTCCTTCTCCGACGTGCATGTGCACCTGGATTCCACGCGCATCGGCCTGCCCTTCCGCGAGCACACTGGACGCCCGGGAGTGTGGGGCATGATGAGCAACGACCGCGAAAACTGACGGGATGCGGAGATCCCGCTGCCCGAGCGCGTGGCCGGAACCCTGGAACGGATGATCGCCCGCGGCACCACGCGGGTGCGTTCCTTCGCCCAGGTGGATGTGGATTCCAAGCTGGAGAAATACGAGGCCGTGGTGGCCGCGAAAAAGAAGTTCGCCAACGAGGCCGAGGTGCAGATCATGGTCTTCCCGCAGGCAGGGATCCTGCGCGAGCCGGGTACCGTCAAGCACCTCGAGGATGCGCTGGAAGCCGGCGCCGATGCCATGGGCGGCATCGACCCCTGCGCACTGGACCGCGACCCGGTCCGCCACCTCGACGTGGTGTTCGGGCTGGCCGATAAATACCAGGTGGACATCGACGTGCACCTGCACGAGCCCGGTGCGCTCGCCGTCTTCTCGGCAGAGCTGATTGCCGAACGCACCCGGGCGCTGGGCATGCAGGGCCGGGTCAACCTGTCCCATGCCTACGAGCTGGGCAGCGTCAGCGAGGCTGCCAGCCGCCGGCTGATCGACACCTTCGCCGAGCTGGACATCTCGCTGACTTCCGTTGCGCCCAGCACCTCCAATCATCTGCCGCTGGTGGACCTGGTTGGAGCCGGGGTGCGCTTCGGCCTGGGCGAGGACGGGCAGCGCGACTACTGGAGCCCCTACGGGAACTGCGATCTGCTGGACCGGACCTGGCAGCTGGCTTTCGTCAACGGGTTCCGCCAGGACGAACTGATCGGGCATGCGCTGGCCGTGGCCACCATGGGCGGTGCCTCGATCATGGACCGCTCGGTGCCGCGCCTGGCTTCGGTGGCCGACCGCCCAGGGGTGGCCGTGGGGGACCGGGCCGACCTGGTGCTGGTGGATGGCGAGAGCATTGCCTCCACCGTGATGGACCGGGGCACCGACCGCACCGTCATCCACGACGGGCGGGTGGTGGCCGAAGGGTTGAAAGTGCTCTCGGTCGAAAAACCGTACTGACGGGACGTGCTACCGCTAGCGGTGGCGCAGCGAAGCCACCCACGGCTCGCCGAAGATCAGCTGGGTGCGGCAGTGCGCCACCTGGGGCAGTGCCAGCAACTTGTCGATGATCAGTGTCTGGAGCTCAGTGCTGTTGGCCACCGCGACATGGACCAGATAGTCCTCGCTGCCGCTGACGTTGTACAGCGCCAGGGTTTCGGGCAAAGCTAGGGCCTTCTGCACGAAGTCGTTGGCAGTGTCGCGGGCGTGCGGACGGATCTGGATTCCCAAAAACGCCTGCTCGCCCTTGCCCAGCAGGCTAGGCAGTACATGGGCGCGGGTAGCCACGATGGTGCCATTGCGGCGCATGCGCCGGATCCGCTCCAGGCAGGTGCTGGGCGCGACCCCCACCTCGGCCGCGATCTCCTTGTTCGGCATCGTGGCATCAACCTGCAGCAATTCCAGTATTGCCCAATCTACCGAATCCAATTCGGGAGATTTGATTGATTTCATTTCTGAGTCACCCATGGACTGATTCTAGCGAATTTGACCCCTAGTCTAAATCTGGAATAGCAGTTGAGGCTGGAGGGATGGCATGGGGATCGAATCATGGGTGGCATTTGCCCTGGCGCTATTGGTGGCGTTGGCAGTGCCCGGCCCCGACCTAGCCCTGGTGGTGCAGGCGGCCACGCGCTCGGTCCAGCAAGGCGTGTCCACGGCTGCAGGAGTAGTCACCGGGCTGATGTTGCATGCGCTGCTGGCGGTGGCCGGGTTGACCGCGCTGCTGATTTCGGCGCCAGGGGCCATGGCCGCCGCCCAGATTCTGGGTGCCGTGGTGCTGCTGTGGATGGGGGCCAGCATGCTGCGCGCCGGATTGCCTCGGGCGGACAGCACCGTGCCGGCCCAGACCCCACAGGCCCGGAGCGGCTACGCCCGCGGGCTGCTCACCAATGCAACCAACCCCAAGGCACTGCTGTTCTTCGCTGCCATCCTGCCGCAGTTCATCGGGCAAGCCGAAGGCGCCTCAGTCCGGACCGCGTTGCTTTGCGCGACGGTGGTCCTCGGGGCCGGTCTGTGGTGGGCCGGGGCCATCACGGTCATCCGGTTCTCCGGAGTGCATCGATCGCCATCCGCCGGCCGCATCGTGACCTTGGCCGGCGGGGTATCCTTGGTGGCAATTGCCCTCGGACTGCTAGCTGCCGCGGTGCTGGGGCTGGCTGATCCGATTGCCGGATGGCACCGGTAAACCACGAAATCGATAGGGCGCTCATCGGCTGCCTGTTGGAAAGGAAGAGAAAATGACCCGCATTCTGATTGCCGGTGCCGGTGCGACCGGCGGCGCGCTGGGAGCACGCCTGCTGGCGGCCGGAAGGGACGTGACTTTTCTGGTGCGCGAACGCCGACAGGCCCAGCTTGCCGATCATGGGCTGCGCTTCAGCGCCCCGGATTCCCAAGGCACCTGGCCGGTTCGGGCAGTCACCGCTCTTGCGGATGAAGAACCCTTCGACCTGGTGATCGTCGCGGTCAAAGCCCCGGCGCTGGCCTCGCTGATCCCGGAACTGGCCGGTGCGCTGGGCAAAAGCACATGGATCCTGCCGCTGCTCAACGGCATGGCCCATATCGACGCCCTGGAGCAGGCCTTCGGCGGGCGGGTGCTCGGCGGCATTGTGAAGATCGTTGCCACGCTGGATGAGCAGGCAGTCGTCCAGCAGCTGACCGGCCTGTGCCAGCTGGGTCTCGGCGGTCTGCACGGACAGGAGATCCCCGAGCCGATCATCGAGGCTCTTGATGTGGGTGGCATCGAGCTTGGAGTGCTCGACGATGTTCTCGCCCGGCTCTGGGAGAAGTGGGCTTTCATCGCCGCGGCCGGGGTGATCACCTGCCTGTTCCGCGGGAATATCGGCGATATCCTCGCCGCCGGGGGAGAACCCAAGATCCGCGAAGCCATCGGCGAATGCGAACGGATCGCGTCCGCGGCCGGCTATCCGGTCAGCAAAGCCGGGCATAAGCAGTCCATCGGGCTGCTGACCGAGCCGGGCAGCTCATTCACCTCCTCGCTCTACCGCGACCTGGGCCACGGCATCCCTGCCGAGGCCGAGCACATCATCGGGGATCTGGCCGCCCGGGCACAGCAGCTGGGTGTGGCCGCCCCGCTGCTGGATGCCGCGCTGCTCCAGCTGCGCACCCACCAGCAATCGCTGGACCGTGCCGGCACCGCCGCCACCGGATAGACCGAAGGCCGCGGTGCCGGAACTGGAAAGTCCCTGTACCGCGGCCTTCGAAGGCAGCAAGCTATTTGGCGCGCAGCGCGGCGAACGTCGCCGAAGCGACCTCGGTGACCGCGCGCTCCCAGTCACCGAGCAGGCCCAGGATGTTCTGCCCATCGGCGCGACGGGCGTCCAGCTGCCCGGCCAGCGCGGACAGGGTCCCGGTGCGCAGCTCGGTGTTCAAATTGACCTTGCCCACCCCGAAGGAAATGGAACGCGAGAGGTCCGCAGGCGCGATGCCCGAAGCCCCGTGCAGCACCAGCGGCACCGGTGATTCGGCATTGATGGCTTCCAGCACATCCCAATGGATCTTCGGTTCGCCCTTGTAGCGGCCGTGGACATTGCCGATGGCCACGGCCAGCAGCTGCGCGCCGCTGTCCTGGACGAATCGGGCCACCTGCGCCGGATCGGTCAGCTGGGAGGCGCTCTGCTCGAAGGCCTTGTCCTCGTTGCCGGGCAGGGCTCCGAGTTCGGCTTCCAGCACCACCTCCGGGCCGATCAGCGAACGCACCTGCTGGACGAACGCGGTATTCTCCTCCAGCGTCCCGGCCGAGCCGTCGGCCAGCACCGCGGTGGCGCCGGCCTGCACGGCGCGGGCGATCAGCTGCGCGTCGCTGGCATGGTCCAGCTGGATCGCCACCGGCACGGCGGCCTGCTCGCCCAGGGTGCGCAGGGCCGTGATCAGCCGCAGGCCCGCAGTGGACCCGGCGGCTTTCGGCGCGACATTCAGGATGACCGCGCGGTCCTGGGCTTCGGCCTCGGCGACCACGGCCAGCGCGGTGGTGAAGTCGTAGCAGGTGAAGGCGGGGACGGCGTGCCCTGCGGCAATGGCCTGGGCGGCCATCTGGTTCATGGGGGTGAGCATCGGGATTATTACACTCCTGCAGCGGTGATGATGGCGTAGGTAATGGCGGTGAGCGCGAACCCGGCCACGCCCAGCACCGTGGTCAGCACGGTCCAGGTGCGCAGGCCCTCGGCCACGGACAGGCCCAGGAAGCGGGTGACAATCCAGAAGCCCGAGTCGTTCACGTGGCTCAGGCCGAAGGCGCCGAAGCCCACAGCGACCAGGATCAGCACCGTCTGCACGGTGGAATAACCGCCGGCTTCCACGGCTGCGGCCAGCAGGCCGGTGGTGGTGATGATCGCGACCGTTGCAGAACCCTGCGAGGCGCGCAGGATGGCGGCCAGGATGAAGGCCATCACGATGATCGGCAGTCCTGCCGAGGACAGCGACTGCGCCAGCACGGTGCCGATGCCCGATTCGGTGAGCACCTTGCCGAACACGCCGCCGGCGCCGGTCACCAGGATCACGATGGCCGCCGGGGCCAGGGCCGAGTCCATGACCTTGCCGGTCTGCTCGCTGCTCCAGCCGCTGCGCACGCCCAGCAGGTAGTAGGAAACCAATACGGTTACCAGCAGCGCGACGGACGGCGAGCCGATGAAGCCCAGGATGTTCGCCGCAGCGGATTCCGCGGCGACCAGGGAGCCGCCCACGGTGCCGAGCATGATCATCACGATCGGCAGCAGGATCATGGAAATGACCATGGACGAGGTCGGGGCCTTGGTCTTGGCCAGGGTGGTGCCGGTTCCGGAAGCGCCGAAGGATTCGAACTGCTCGGCGGTTTCGGGAAGCATCGGGATCTCACGGCGGTTGATGCGCTTGGCCACGAAGTAGCTCAAGACGCCCAGCGGGGCGCAGAACGCCAGTCCCAGGATGGTGGCCCAGCCGATGTCGGCGCCGAGGATCTCTGCGCCGCCGACCACACCCGGATGCGGCGGAACCACAACGTGGATGGCCAGCATGATTGCGCCCACCGGCAGGCCGATCTTCACCGGCGGGACCCCCAGGGCCTTGGCGAAGCCGTAGATGATCGGCACCAGGACGATGAAGCCCACGTCGAAGAACACCGGAATGGCCAGTAGGAAGGCCGCGGTGGTCAGCGCGGCGATCACCCGGCGCGGGCCGAAGAGCGCGGTGAAGCGGGTGGAAAGCACTTGGGCTCCGCCGGAAATCTCGATGACCTTGCCGAGCATCGCGCCCAGGCCCACCAGCACGGCGACGCTGCCCAGCGTGCCGCCCATGCCCTCGGTGACCAGGCCGGCCACCTCCTGGATGGGGATGCCCGCGGCCAGGGCCACGAGCATGCTGACCAGCAGCAGGACAATGAAGGCGGGCATCTTGAACTTGATGACGCCGAGCAGCAGCAGGGCCACTCCGGCCACTGCGATCAGTAGCAGCATTAGCGGGCTCATGGGTTGTGTCGTCTCCTTTGACGCGGTGCGCGGGTGTCGAACTCGCGCGCTGATGACTTTACTGGGCAGCCTTCGGGGCTACGACCTTGATGACAGCGGAATCGTCGGCCGCGGCCAGCTCGTGGGCTTCGCCCAGCAGGTAGAGCTGTTCGGCCGCCGAGGCCACCGGGGTGGACAGGTGCAGGGAGCGGGCCGCGGAGGTCACGATGCCCATGTCCTTGACGAAGATGTCCAGGCGCGAGAGCACTTCGGCACCATCCTCGGAGTAGGCCTCGAGCATGCGAGGGCCGCGGTTGCCGAGCATGAAGGAGTTCGCGGCGCCGGCCTGCAGCGCTTCCAGGGTGGTGGCCTGGTCCAGGCCGAGCTTGTCCGCCAGGGCCAGGGCCTCCGCGGCCGCGGCGATGTGCACGCCGCACAGCAGCTGGTTCACCGTCTTCAGGGCCTGGCCATCGCCGGGCTTGTCGCCCACGATGCTCAGGGTGGAGGCCAGCAGCTCCAGCACCGGGCGGACCTTCTCCAGCTGAGCCGGCTCGGCTCCGACCACGATCAGCAGGTCGCCTTCGCCTGCGCGCACCGGGCCGCCGGAGAGCGGCGCGTCCACCAGGCCCAAGCCCAGTTCGGCCAGGCGCTTGGCGGTGGCGGGCACTGCTTCCAGGCCAACGGTGGAGGTCAGGATGACCACTGCGCCGGCTTTGAGCTGCCCAGCCACGCCCTGCTCGCCGAAGAGCACGGCATCCAGCTGCTCGCCGTTGCGTACTGCCAGCAGCAGTGCATCAGCGCCGGTGACCGCTTCGCGGGCGGAAGCGTAGGTAGTGATGCCCGACTGGCTGGCCAGGGCCATGCGTTCGGCCGAGATGTCGAATCCGTTGACTTCCAGCTTGGTGGCCAGGCGGGTTGCCATGGGCAGGCCCATGGCGCCCAGGCCGAGGACTGCAACTTTGGTAGTGCTCATTGGGATCTCCAGGAAATTGTAAAGATGGTTAGAAAGTGGCGCTCAGCTTGGCGGTGACGGCGGTCAGCGAGCTGTCGTCGCCCACGTTGCCGGCGAAGACGATGTAGGGGATGCCGGCGGCAGGTCCGTCCACCGATTCCCAGAGCGAGACAATGCCCGGGAGCATCGGCCCGCGCACGATGGCATGGCGGATTTCCAGGCCATGGGCGGCGACATCCGAGGAGGTGATCCCGCCCTTGGCGATCACGAAGCGCGGGGGAGTAGCGTGCAGGATCAGGTTGACGACCGAAACCACCGCAGCGCTCACGGTGCGGGCGATCTCCAGCGACTGCGCCGCGTCATCGGTTTTCACCAGCTTGCGCGAGGTGTGCACGATGACATCCTGGGTGGCCAGGGCGGCGCTGATCTGCGCGGCCTTGCCCTTCAGGTAGGCCTCGGAGCCGTCGGCGAGGATTTCCGGGACGTCCAGCTCGATCACCGTGGCATTCGAGTGCCGGCCGGTCAGGTCGGCCAGCTGGCGGGTGGTCACGCCCACGTGGGAGCCCACCACGATCAGCCCGCCGGCGGTGCGCCGCTCGGCGCCGTTGCCCGCGTAGATCTCCTCGGCGGACAATGGCTGGCGCTGCTGCTGGCCGATGCGGGCACGCACGAAGGGCGGGCCCACGCGGCACAGCACGCGGGTTCCGGCCGCTTCGGCCTGCTGCAGGCCCTCGGACAAGGCCAGCAGGTCGTTTTCCGTGACGATATCCGCGGTGGCGACCTGTGCGTTGGAAGCTTCGGCCAGGCGGGTGGCGATGGAGGAAGCGCCGGAACGGATGGTGTCCAAGTCCAGGACCATCACGTCCTTGGCCGCGATGCGCCCGGCGGTCTTCTCGGCGACGTAGTCCGGCAGATAGCTGGTGCTGAATCCGAAGGTGGCGTCTTTGGCGAACTCAGTCTCGCTGACCTTGGCGACCTGGCCATCGATGGTGCGCATGTAATGCTCGCCGGCCACGGTGATCCGCCCGGCTTCGCCGAAAGCAGGAACCATCAGCACGGCATCCACCGAGGAATCCGGATCCACGGCGGCCACGGTGGCGGCCAAGGTGTCGGTTTCCAGCGGGAAATGCCCGCGCAGGGTGGAGTCGCTGCGGCTGACAAAGGACACCGACAGACCGGTTTCCGCCGCTGCCTGCAAGGCGGCCCGGGCTACCTGCTCATTGCGCAGTGCGGCGTCGTCGGCGTCCAGGGAGCGGGTGTTGGTGAGCACGTAGACGGCCAGCGGGCGTTCGCCATCCACCTGCAGGGCGAAGGCCCAGCGGAAGTCCTCGACGTCCCAGCTGGTGAGCACCGGAAGGTTGCTGACCGATTGGGTTCCGGTCGGGTCGTCATCCAGGACCACCAGCACGCTGCCGGTGGAGCGCGCGGCCTCGGCGATTTTCGCGGGCGCGATCTCGCGCTCCGGGAGGTATCCGGCGAGCAACTCGGACTCAAGCATGGTCAAGGACTCCTTTGTCATTGGGCAATGCCTCGGCATCATAGGTAAGATGTCAGACATCTGTCATGACGATTAGTGTTACATGGATCGCGGTCAGCCGCAACTGCCTGCGGGACATAGACTGGACAGGTCTTTGGCGGGATGAATTGTCCCGGGGATGGAGGAAGCATGGCCCGGAAGTCATTGGTCGTAGAGGTCGCCGACAGCGTCTTGGACCGCATAGTCAGCGGTGAACTGTCGGTTGACGAGTTGATTCCTGGCGAGCTGGAACTCTGCGAGACCCTGGAAGTCAGCCGGATGACGGTGCGCGAAGCGATCAAGACACTCGCGGCGCAGAACATCATCCGCGTCGAACGGGGCCGCGGGACCTATGTGAATCCGGTCAACATGTGGAATTCGCTGGAGGCGGTAGTACGCGCCACAACCGCCGGCGTGGGGGCGGCCGCGGCTGCCGTGCAGCTGATCGAGTTGCGCCGCATGCTGGAAACCGGCGCCTGCGAGCTGGCCGCTTCGCGGATCACCGAGGAGCAGCTGGCAGCAATGGGCGAACTGCTCGAAGCCATGCGCGCAGCACACGCGGCCGCCGATCTGGACGGCTTTGTCGAAGCGGACCTGGAATTCCACGACGTGATCCTGCGGGCCTCGGGAAATGTTTTCGTTTCGGCGCTCTACGAGCCGCTGGGCCGAGTGCTCTCCTCACGGCGGCGTGAGACCAGCGCCTTCGCGCAGATCCAGCAGCACGCCATCGCCGAGCATGAGCACATCCTGGTTGCGCTTCAGCGGCACGACAGCTCCCAAGCCCGCCAAGCCATGGACAACCACATGCAGCAAACGCTGGATGATTTGAACACCTTCGTGCTCAATCGATAGCCACCCAGCCAGTTTTCGTTTGGCGCCGCGGAACGGGCAAGCGAGTTGAAGGTGGAGCTGTCCGTGTCGCCGAGCCGGCCAATTAGGAGAATCCTCTGTTCAAGGCGCTAGGCGAAGCAGGCAGAGGCTCGGCACCCTGGCAGGAACGCGGGATCCCGGGATACGGGGTGCATCCCTGCGTGCTGGGCCATGAGCAGCTGACCGGGATGCGAGGCAATGACGCAGAAGCCGAGCTCAGGCGTTGAAACTCTCGGCGAGCAGGCGATAGGCATCCAACCGGTCTGCCGGGTCGCAGACCAAGGTATTGAGCATCAGCTCGTCGGCACCGTGCTCCTCGGCCAAGGCCAGTAACCGGTCGTGGACCTGGTCCGGGGTGCCTACGATCAGCGCCTTGCTGCGCTCCTCGGCACGGGCCAGTTCCTGCGTATTCCACGGGTGGCTCGCCGCCGTTGCCGTCGAGGGGATCGGTCCATCGTGGCCGAGGTCCTTGCGCACGCGCCAGAGCAAGAGCGCATTGGCCAGGGCCTGCGCCTTCTCTTCGGTTGAGGCGGTGGCAAAGCGAACGGCCAGCACGGTGTGGGCGGCGTGCCCTGCGTTGGCCGCGGCCTCGCGGTAGGCCCGGGTGGCAGGCTCGCCGCCAGCAGGGCGCAGGAAGTGCCCATGGACGTAGCCCGCCCCGAGCATTCCAGGCAAGGGCGCGGTGGAACCGCCAGCGCCCAGTACCCAGACGCGGCCTGCCGGTTCGGTATCCGAGGGCTCGTGGACGGCGTCCAGATCATGCACCAGGGTGGCAATCTTCTGCGCGTAATGCGGGTCCGAGAGTGCAGCGCGGCCCACGCCGATGTCCACCCGGTCCGGGTACACGGCGGCCAGCAGGCCCATGGCTTCGGAGACCTTCTGCGCCTGGTAGTACGGCAGCAAGATGGCACCGGTGCCGACCCGAATGGTTTCCGTGCGTTCCAAAGCCAGCGCGGTCATCATTTCCGGGGCGGCACTGGCGAAGGATTTCGAGTGGTGGTGCTCGGCAAACCAGATGCGGTGGTAGCCCAGCGCTTCCGCATCCTGAGCCAATTGCAGGCCGCTGGACAGGGCCTGGCCTGCGGTGGGGGCATGCTCGGTGAGCGGGACCTGGTCAAGTATGGAAAGCCTCATGCAGGCAGGCCTGCTTTGCGATTCTCCGGGGCAAGCTGCAGCTGCATGATCATGTCCTTTCAACGGCGAGGGTCCAGTCAGTGAGCTTACCGCGTTGCGCAGGGCAGCGGGGCATCCAAGACGCGGCAAGCAGGGGAGCGCTGGCGATCCTTGCCTCCACCCTGAGGGGGGGGAGGCGGGGCAACGGATATCATTCCCAGTCGGGAGGACATCGCCGGCGCGCGGAACTAGTGTTGACACGTAGAGAAAGCAGCAGCTGCGTCCACCTGAGAAAAGGAATCCCATGCACGGCACTTCGCGTTCAGCATCCAACCGCACTTCGACCTGGCTGGCGGCCAGTTCCGCAGCGCTTGTCCTCGGCATGGGCCTGACTGGATGCGGCGCCATTGAAAGCTTCGACAAATCGACTGCGGATGCCTGGGCGGTGACCTACGAGATCACCGTGAGCGGGGAAGCCGCCGATGCGCTGAGTGATGTGTCCTACCTGGACTCGCCCAGCCGCGGCGAAGACTCGGCCGAAGTGACCGAGCAAGCGGTGGCCACGACCAGCGGTGCTGGCAAGAACAGCGAATCAATCTGGACTGCGCAGAGCGTCATCACGGCCGAAAAGGATGCAGCCATCGCGGCTACGCCTGCCGCAGGCAGCACCGCCACCTGCCGGATCCTGCTCGACGGGGTAAAGGAGATCGCGGCGCAAACCGGCAAGCCCGGCGAACGCGTGGAATGCGCCGTAACGACCCCTGCCTTCGGGGAAAAATTGAACCCGGCATCAGCCAAACCATGATCGGAGCGGGTATCGGAAGCATTTGATGAGTAGTTGGCGTGCTCCGAAACCAAGCGAGCATCCCCAGAGGTCGGGGGAGTGCCAGCGCCTATCTGGCACTAGCCACGAAGATAAAATGCCGAAGCCCTGCAGCTATCAAACAGCTGTAACCCTGCGGCAGTCCGCGAATGCAATTGCCCTTCATCAAGTTAATTTTCGACGATTTATAGAAAGCAAATTCTCTAGTAGTTGACTCATTCGCCATAGGATGCGATCAGCGCGACGGTGCGCTTCGGGAGTCGGACTTTGAATGGAGATGGGGTATAGGATGGCACCTTCAGAGAAGCCAGTACAAACCACCACCGACGGGCGCTACCTGATAATCAAGGGGCGGCGGTGGAGAGCCAGTGATCCCTCGATCCCTGCGAAATTACGACAAGAGCTGGTCAACGAGCTGATGTCAGCCCGCCGGGCAGTCAAGCAAGGCGAAATCGGCGCTAGCAAGCGTGTGAATAATGCCAAGCTCGCACTGGGCGAACGTGGACAGCCGTGGTGGGAGGAGCCGGAATCGGATTCAATGGGAGAGCGAATTCGCGCGACCATTCGCAGCTTGCTGAGCCATAGGGCAAACACGTCAATCTGCCCGAGTGATGTTGCACGCATAGTGGGCGGGCCGGACGAAGGGTGGCGTAAGTACATGGGACAAGTGCGCCAGATTGCCGCGGCATTGGCCGTGCAAGGTGAAGTCGTTGCAACTCAAAATGGCGAGCCCGTGGAAGCTGACGGTGTCAAAGGGCCAATTCGGATTAGACGCCGACACCCAGGCGAATAAAATTGCCCGATCTCTAGGGGAAGAACCGAGAATATGCTGGCACCGAGGTCTTCATGCCCGGTGAAGAGGGAGTGCTTCGGGCAAGGAGTCGACCCTCTAGACGCCGTGCTCGGTGACCATGAGCCGGCTGTGGTCGCTAAGCTATCGACCTTAATGCTGGAGCGCTTTAAAGAGGCAGTAGCTGTCGTCTTCGCGGTCAATATCGAGCATAACTCGGTAGGGGATGAACTTTTTCGCTGAGCTCCTGGAATCCGTCCTTAAATGTTTAACTGCCGAAGTTCCAACGAAAGGAGGCAGTCGACTGAAGTGGACGCTGCGTCCCAGGTAACTTTACGTGCTGATGGTGAGCATTTCTTAATGATTTTCACGAAAAGGCGTCATTGAAAGGGAACTGGCAGGCAGAAGATCCCGGTTCGAAGGCTACGAAAGGGGAGCATCATCGCTTCATGGGTAATGCCATCACGCTTTGTGCACTTTGTTGTGGCTTAGTGGCTGTTCTGGATCCTGGTATCCGCAACCCTGGATAGAGGACCGAGGCCAACAACTAGCCCCCAGAAGAAGCCCGGTTCTGGCCCATTAGCGGTCCAACCCAACATGGGTATTGACCAGCCATGAGAATGAGCCAGGACCGCTGGGCTGAAGGGCTTACTGGCTGGCGCCCGCCGCGACGGGCGCTTCTGCGTGGCAGCGTTCCGGGAGAGGATATCGAGCCGGTGAGGTGGTTCGCGACTGCATAGCGGGGCAGGCTGGGATCTTGTGGGCGACGGCAGTGTTCTTCCAGAATTTCACACGGAACTCAGCAATGAGCTCGGTCGCCAGGCGTTCGAAGAACTCTTCCATGGTGAGTCGATCAGCGCAGGCCCTGGTGACTTTCAGTGCTGCTTGGGGGACGGTGACATGCATCATGTGCAGTTCTTCGGTTTGCGGATCGAGCATGGCCACCAGCACTGCACGGCCATGGATTGATGCCATGCCCATGGCATCGTTGAGCGATTCGGCAGGCTGCGTCATGACGATCGGCATTCCCTGCGCCCAGCCGTAGTCGGACAGGTGGGACTTGCCTTCACGGGTGGCGAGAAAATCAGCGACTCTGACTGCGGTTCGGGTTCGTGCGATTCGACCTGGCATTTTAGATACTTCCCTTTCGTGCACTGCTCATGAAAAATATCGATGTGGACGTAATTCTCCGCAGTGAGATGCGCTTCGGAAAGGTCCCGTCGTTTTGGTGGTGCCGCTCTTGGCGTGCGGCGGGTGCTGCAGATCCTAGGCCATGCTCAAATCTGCATGGGATCCATCTGATTCACTTCCCAAACTGGTAGGTTCGAACCCTAAACCAGTGGTGGGGGCCAGCGAAGGTGCGGTGGAAGGCTGATCGAGCCAATGTGCTGGGAGTCCAGCTTCGGGCGCGTGCTCTGGTGCTGTGAGCAGGCTCTCCTTGCCGGCGACGGCGAACTGCAGATTCTTCACCTCGAATCGGACACCGAGCGCTGTCTCCATCTGCGGCATGAGGGTGTCGTTGACATATTGCATCAGCGAGGATACGTCCCGTTCACTCTTCGCGGTGCAGGTCAAATTCACGACCAGCTGCTCCGGGGACCCGGTAATGGTGCATATTGCTGAATGCACCGCGTCCCGGCTCCGACACTCTTCAGAGGCGAAGGCGGCGATCTTGTGGATTCGCGTGGTCCACGAATTGGTGTCATGCATCGTTGTTTCTACGGGAACTGCTAAGGATTCTTTCATCTTTCACTCCGGTACTGATAGCTGTTTCGTAGTAGAATATCTTTAGACAAGCTAACTATTAGATAGGTTACATGATTTTTTCTGTGTTGAGCAAGCTGGACCTCGCGAAGAAGGGTATTGGAACCCCAGGGGTTGCGGGCATGGCGTTCGCATCCGGCGGAAGGAGTTTTCATGAGTAGGTATCAAGCCAGTGGGTATTGGTACGGCGAGGGCCGTTCGGTGCCCGAGGCGGTGGATTTGTTGAATCTGATGCGCAAGTACCGTGAGGCGGAGCGCAAGATGCGAGCTGCGACCCGCGGTTCGATGGGAATGAATGAGACCGATATGTCGGCGCTGCGCTTCCTGCTCGCTGCGCACCGTAAGGGGTTGGTTCCCCGCCAGCGGGATTTTGCTGAGGAACTGGGGATCTCCAATGCCTCGGTGTCGGTATTGATCGACCGGTTATGCCGCGATGGGTATGCCGAGCGTATTGTGCATCCTGCAGATCGGCGGTCTGTGGGAATTGTGCCCACTGACTACAGTGATACGGACGTTCGAGGAACGCTGCATCGGATGCATGAGCAGATGATGGATGCCGTATGCACGCTCTCCGAGGCCGAGAGGGTTGCGGTTGCCAAGTTCCTGAAGGCCATGATCCGCAGCGTCGAGATCGAGGACGAGCCAAGCCAGCCTTCCAGGGGGAAATCTCAGATGGCGGAGAGCACCGCGTCTTCCCGGTAGGTGCAGAGCGCATAGCACCGCTTTATCCACGCTGGAAGATCTGACCGATACCTTAGTTAGCAGACCGACCAAGGGATAGTAGCCCGTTTAGTTTCCTTCAGTGATTTTGATTCTCCACGTGCTCTAGTTGAGTGATCGTCTGACGCGCGAGGGGCCTAGTTCCTGTGTTTCTGAAGACAGGTTTCTGAGGAAAACCTTGTGGTAGCTGTCGCAGGCAACTTGGACGCGTAAGTTAGACGAAACCAGAAAGTATTTAGCCTTTCTAACAAGTTAGGATGATGCAAATGCCACGAAAGCACGTTGATGTAAGTGTCAGTCATGCTGAGTTCGAGGATCTGAATAACGCTCTGGAGGACCATCGAGATGGTTTCAAGAAGATGGCCGAAGAAGCGACTAATGGCTTCGGCTTAGAGCCGGCCTACTGGGAAGGACGGGCCCAGGAAGTCGAGGGTCTACGCGAGACAATTCACGAGCACAGTACTGATGAACTGGAACAGTTTGAGTCTTCCACCAGAGAAGCGGACACTGGCCCCGAGGTTGATTCGGCTCGGGATCGGGACTTTGAATCCGATTCTCGCCAGTGAGCAACCGGCGCAGGCATGCGAGAGGCACTTCATCACACGGCAACGGTCCACCACTATTCCGTGGTGGACCGTTGCTCTGCAGGTGCAGTTAGGCACGCTTGCGCGTGAGCAATCCCCTAATGACTAGTACGATCAGCGAACCGCCAATGGCCAGGACCCAGCTGGACAGGGACCAGAACTGGTCCACGCCTTCGCCGAAGACTGCTGAGCCGATCCGGCCACCTACGATTGCGCCGACGACGCCCAGCAGCAAAGTAGCGACTCATCCGCCGCCCTGCTCTCCGGGTTTGATGGCCTTGGCAATAGCACCGGCGATCAGTCCCAAAACGATCCAACTTAAAATATCCATGGGTTCTTCTCGACTAGTTCGTATTGGGTCTTGCCCGTTGGCGGCGACACTCGCCCCTTGTCCAGCAAGCTACCCGCAGGTGCCATCCAGCAGGCGCTCAGCGAACGGCACGTGGCGGCGATAGAATTGCAAGGAGCCGCCGAGGTGTACCCGGCGGGCGGGAAGGCATAGCAAAGCAGTGGCCTCAAGGATTTCATCGCGCAAGGACAGGCAGAACTATCCTGTCGCTGCGCTGCCCTCGGGCCGCGGCCTGCCTGCCTTGAAGCAGATCCTCGGTTTCCTGCTGCACGTGCTGAAGCTTGGGCACGTGCGCGTTTTCCGCTACCTGGCGGTAATCACCACCCTGCAGGCAGCTAATGGCTTGCTGGTCATCCCTGCGATCAAATACCTCTTCGGCTTGGCGCTGGAAATCAGCAAGCTGAACAACGTCACCGACCGGACCTACACCGCGCTGCTGGCCCACCCGGTCTCGGTGCTGCTCCTGCTGGCCATCGCGGTGCTGGCACTGGGCGCGGTGAGCGTGCAGTTCGTGGCACTGATCGTGATGGTCAACCGCCAGCAATCCGGGGAGCCTCCCAACCTGCGGGCCGAGTGCCGCGAGACCGCCGCCTGCCTTGGCCGGATGCTGTCCTACCCCTCGCCGCTGATGATGGTGTACTTTTTCCTCGCTCTGCCGCTGGGCGGCTTGGGCCTGTCTTCGGTGCTGATCCAGGGTGTGGGGATCCCGCCCTTCGTGACCCGCGAGTACCTCAAGGCGCCGCTGAGCACGGGGATCTACCTGCTGATGATCGGGGCGATCATCTACGCCAACCTCCGCCTGGTGCTCACCTTGCCGCTGCTGGCTGTCGGGCCGAAGCGGCCGCTGGCTGCCTTGGGCACCAGCCTGAAGGCCACGCACCGCAACAGCCTGCGCTACCTGCTGCTGATCGGGATCCCGCTGGGAGTCTGCGCCCTGTGCGCCTCGCTGCTGGTCGAGGCGCTGGTATGGACCTCGGATCTGGCCGCCAGCCTGCTCGGCGTGCAGAACTCCGCGCTGGTGGCGACCCTGTGCATCGGCGTGGGACACACGCTCGGTTTCCTGCTGATCGGAGCCGCGACCGTGGTGGCGATCCAGATTGTGGTGGCCCTGAGCCGCGAGCACCTGGCACTGCCCGTCACCCTGCAGGAGCGCTCGCAGCGGCATCGCAGCGCGCAGTCGCGCGCACTGAAGGCCACCGCCGGGACCGCGGCCGCGGCCTTGGTGCTTTCAGCGAGCTTTGCCGCATCCCCTGCCTTGGGGCAGACCGCAACGGGAGCCGGGGACGCGCAGATCCTGGCCCACCGCGGCTACTCGGCGGGCGGGGTGGAAAACACCTTGGGAGCCCTGGAAGCCGCGGCAACGCATCAGGCCGACATCGTCGAGGCCGATTTCCAGGAAACCGCGGACGGGCATTTCGTAGCCAGCCACGATACCAACCTGCTGGTGGTCGCCGGGGTGAACCGGAACATCCACGAGATGACCCTGGCCGAAGTCCGGAAGGTCACCGTGCGCGAAGGCGGCTTCGCCGACCGCATCCCCACCATGCAGGAGTACCTGGAGCACGCCGATGAGCTGGGCATCCCGGTGCTCGTGGAGCTGAAGGTCACCGGCCACGAATCCAAGGGCTACCTGGAGCGCTTCCTGGCGCAGCTGGACGCGACCGGGACCACCACGCAGAACATCTACCATTCGCTCAGCCCCCGGGCAGTCAAGGAAATCAAGGCGCAGCGCCCCGAGCTGCGGGTCGGGCTGACCGTGGCCATGAGCGTGGGCGGGCTGCCGAAGGCGAACGCCGATTTCTACACCCTGGAGCAGGCCTCCTTCACCCGCGAATTCCTGGAGCAGGCCCACGCGCTGGACCGGGAGGTGTATGCCTGGACCGTTAATGACGAGTCCACCATCCGCGAGCTGCTGGGCATCGGCGTGGACGGCATCGTCACCGACAACGTGGAACTGGCCATCCGGGACCGCTACCTGGTGGCCAACAACCCCGCCGCGGAGTACCGGGTGGGTTCCGCGCTGGCGTACCTGGACATCTTCCGCTAGATTCCGGCGCTCAGGGCGTCTCCGGATAGGTACCATCGCCCAAATCCGGATTTGCCAGCGACTGCAGCGGATCATGCAAGAACACCCGACGCCCTTCATTGCGCAGCCGGCGCAGCCCTTCCAAGGTCATTCGCCGGGCCACATCGGTGAAGGAGAAGACCCGGGAAATATCCACGTGCACGTCTCCGTCGAAACGCGACTCGGACATGATATCGAGCAGTTCGGCAGCAGCGGTGAACTGCACGTTGCCCTGCAGCGAGAAGGTCTCGCGCGTGCCGCCGCGCTGCACGTCGATGACATCGAGCCGGCCATGGCTCGGGGCCAGCAGGTGCATGCCCATGTCCGTGGACAGCCGCTCGAAGGCCCGCCGCGCCCGCTGGCTGTTGCCGTGCGAATCCAGCCGCGGCGAGAACGCGCCGATGCCCACCTGGTCCGGCAGCACGCCCACCAGCCCGCCGGCCACCCCGCTCTTGGCGGGGATCCCGACGCGGGTCAGCCAGTCGCCGGCCCCGTCGTACATTCCGGCCACCGCCATCACCGACATCACCTGGCGGGCCGTGGCCTCGTCCATGATCCGCTCGTGCGTGCACGGCTGCACCCCGCCATTGGCCAAGGTGGCGGCCATCGCCGACAGATCCGCCACGGTGACCAGGATGGAGCACTGGCGGGTGTAGCCGGTGACCACCTCATGCGGGTCATCGTCGATGATCCCGTGCTTGCGCAGCATGTGGGCCATGGACAGGTTGTGGTCCGCGGTGCCCAGCTCCGAGTTGAAGACCGCTTCGTCGATGCGCAGCCGGCGCCCGGCCAGTGCGGAGAACAAATCCAGTGCCCGGTCAACGCGCTGCTCGCCGGTGGCGTCGGCGCCGACCATCAGGCCGTGGGCGGCGATGGCCCCGGCATTGATCATCGGGTTCTTCGGCCGATTGGTGCCATCCTCCAGCGACAGCTCGTTGAAGGCCTCGCCCGAAGGCTCCACCCCGATATGTTCCAGCACATGCTCCAACCCGCGGTCCATGATGGCCGCTGCGTAGGCGAAGGGCTTGGAGATGGACTGGATGGTGAACTCGATCCCGGCATCCCCGGCGGTGTAGGTGCTGCCCATAGCGGTGGTCACGGCCAGGGCGAAGAAATCCGGATTGGCGTCGGCCAGCTCGGGAATGTAGCCGGCGCGCTGCCCGGAGGTGTCGTCGCGCAGCGCATCGAGCACTTCGTGGAGGTAATCGGGAATCGGATTCTTCATGGTGCCATTTCCTCTTGGATCTCGGGTGGATTCTGCCATTGTTCCGGTTACGGCCCACCCTATCGGCAAGAGCGCCCTATGCCGTGTACCCATGCTTACGGCCGGTCAGAAAGTGCCTGCAGAAGTTGCTGGAATTCTGGGACGTTCAGCCGCGCAGGGCTTTGCCGTGCGGCGACTTCTATGGGGACAGAAAGCTGGCCCCGATCATAAGGAGAGAGATCATGAAATGCAGGCTGATCATGCGTGCAATTTCGGATTCATCCAGCCTTGTGGCGGATTTGCCGATGCCTTCGCGCATTGCAGTGCAATTCAGAGCTGCGGATTCATGAGCGTCGAAGAAGGCCAATCAGTCGAATACAAGATTGAAGCGGGACCGCCGAAGGATGCCGTGATGGGCGATGAGGATCTGGCCGGCAACCACTCGCTGCTGAGGCTGCTCTGATTTGGATTTCACTGCCACTATCGCGCCTGGAGTCTCGGACAGGATGGCTGCTGCAGGACACTGTTGTCCTCTTGGGATTGCCGCATTCTCGCCTGTCGATAATGCGTATAGGCCCAGCCGCGTGGCACCGGGGAAACTGGCAGTAGGCCCTGTTTCTGCAGGGATGTGCTGCTTACCGAAAGGACGTCATCGTGTACTTTATTGTCGTTAAATTCAAAGTCAAGCCGGATTGCTCAGACCGCTGGCCGGATCTGGTGCGCAGTTTCACCGAGTCAACCCGTGCGGAACCAGGCAACCTTTGGTTTGATTGGTCGCGCAGCCTTGAAGACCCCAACGAATTCGTTCTGGTTGAAGCCTTCCAGGACGACGCAGCTGGAGACCACGTGGGCAGCGACCACTTCAAGCAGGCCATGATCGACATGGCGCCGGCCCTGGTTGAAACTCCGCGCATTGTCAGCCGGCAGATCGAAGGCGATACCTGGGACCGCATGGGCGAATTGGAAATCAGCTAGCAACTTTTGCGATGAACCCTGAAATTGCTGGGGCAAGGCCAGCGGCAGCTGCGACTCATATTGAAGTTCCCAGCTCACCTCGACAAGATGGGGTTATGGGATATAACGATTCACTAGCTGGCCTTGCTTCAGTTCAAAAAGCATTCGCCTTGCTGGACGTGGTGGCCGCGCATAACCGGGGTATGGCTGCCAAGGAGATCGCTGCAGAACTGCAGATGCCCTTGCCTACCGTTTATCGCCTGCTCAAGACCTTGACCCTGTCGGGCCACCTGGTCCACCTGCGCGATGAAGGGCTCTATGCCCTGGGCTACAAGCTTCACGCCCTGGATAACTCGCTGCGCCGGCAGGTAGGCACCCCGCCTTCGGTGGCGCGCTTGATCCGCGAATTGCATGTGCGGGCCGATGCCGCCGCCTACTACGCAGTGCACCGCGGAGAAGATATCGTGGTCGCCCACGTCGTTGAGTCGCCACTGCGCCCGCGCATCACCCCCATGGGCTTCGGGTTCAACAATGGTGCCCATGCCACCGCCTTCGGCAAAGTGCTGTTGGCGGCCATGGATGCCGAACGCTGCCACGCCTACCTGGACAAGCACGGCATGCCCGGGATGACCTCCGCGACCATCTGCGATCCGCAGGTCTTTGCCGCAGAACTGGACGCCGTACGCGAGACCGGCATTGCCATCGAACGCGAAGAATTCATCCGAGGTGCCTCCTGCATGGCCGCCCCGGTAACCACGGGCGCCGGGCAAGTCATCGGATCGGTGGCAGTTTCCATGGACCCGGCCGAATTCCAGACCCGCCACCGAGACGTCTCCGTCCTGCTGCGCGATGTGGCTTCGCGGGTGAGCCGCGCGCTGCGGGGCACCTCGATGCTAGGCGCAGCTTGCGCCGACTAACGAGGTGCCCGGACAGCCTACAACTTGGCCTGGGCCATTTGCTCGACGATGTACTCGGCCTGGCGGATGGCCAGCGCCACGATGGTCAAGGTCGGGTTGGCCGCGGCTCCAGTGGTGAATTGCGAGCCATCGGAGATGAACAGATTCGCAACATCATGGGCCTGGCCGAAAGCGTTGACCACCCCGTCTTCAGGACGCTGGCTCATTCGCGCCGTACCGAGATTATGCGTCGACGGGTACGGGGGAGTGTGGTGCGTGGACCGCGCGCCCACTGCCTCGAAGAGCAGCGAACCCTGCTGGTAGCCGTGCGTTCGCATGGCGAGGTCATTGGAGTGGTCGTCAAAATGGACATTCGGCACCGGCAGGCCCAAGCGGTCGCTCACCGTGTTGTTCAGCGTGATTCGATTGCTTTCCTGCGGCATATCCTCACCGGTAATCCACATGCCCGCAGTGTTCAAGTAGTCGTCCAGCAGCGTAGTGAATTCCGGTCCCCAGCCGCCGGGCTCCACGAAGCTGGCGAGGAACGCCGGCCCCAACGCGATGGTTTCCATGTAATAGCCACCGCAGAATCCGCGATCCGGATCATGGCGGGATTCGTCGGCAATCAGCCCGGCCATCGTCTCGCCCCGGTGCATGTTCACCGGCTGGTCGAACTTGGCATAGACGCTGCCGGTGGTGTGGCGCATGTAGTTGCGGCCCAGCTGGCCCGAGGAGTTCGCCAATCCATCGGGGAACAGCGGCGAAGCTGACAGCATCAGCAAGCGAGGGGTTTCAATGGCGTTGCCGGCCACCGCCACGATGCGTGCTTTTTGGCGCTGCGGGTTCCCTTCGGAATCTATGTAGATGACTCCGTCCACCTTGCCGGCAGCAGTATGGGTAACTTGAACAGCATGCGATTCGGGACGCAAATCCAGCAGGCCGGTGCGCAGCGACTTCGGGATTTCCGAGACCATTGTGGACCATTTGGATTTGTTCTTGTCGCCCTGGAAGTTGAACCCATCCTGGATGGATGCTGGGCGGCCGTCGTAGGGTTCGGCATTGGTTGCGTAGGGCCCGGTGGCGTACTGGCGGTAACCCAGGCGCTGGGCTCCATTGGCAAAAACCTTGTAGTTGTTGTTGGCCGGCAGCGCGGGACGCCCGTGGCGGTGGGTGCTGCCCATCTTCTGCTCGGCACGGTCGTAGTACGGTGCCAAATCGTCCAGGGTGATGGGCCAGTCCAGCAGGTTGGCCCCGTCGACCCGGCCGTAGGTGCTGCGCGCCTTGAACTCATGTGCCTTGAATCGCGGGGTGGCCCCGGACCAGTGGGTGGTGGTGCCTCCGACCGCCTTGACGATCCAGGCCGGCAGATTGGGGAAGTCGCGGGCCACGCGCCATGACCCCGAGGTGGTCCGCGGATCCAGCCAAGCCATCTGGTTGAAGGCGGCCCATTCGTCCTGGTGGTAGTCCTCATTCTTCAGATACGGGCCGGCCTCCAGCATGACCACCTTGACGCCCTTGGAAACCAGCTCATGGGCCAAAGTTCCGCCGCCGGCGCCGGAGCCGATGACGACAACTACCGAGTCGTCGTCATGGTCGTGCACTGCCGATTGCTCTTCGGTGCTCATCGGGTTGTCCCTTCCTCGAGGATTCCTGAATCACCCAGGACGTTGTCCACGGGCTTGCTGCTGGTTTCTGGTGCGTAGGCTTTCACGGCGTAGGGAAGCGGGCCCTGGTCTTGTACGGGCTCTCCGCTTTCCTCGATGCGCGGTTCGGGCAACCAATTCAGATCATTGAAACCGCGGTTCACGTAGCCGCCCTTGGAGAAGGATTCGCCTTCGTAGCCCAGGGCCTGATGCACTTCGGGGTCATCGTAGAAATTGAGGACTACGGTGCGGCGGATGAAGGCGAAGAACTCCAGATCCGCGATGCGCTTGAGCACCGCCAGTGCACGGTCATCGGGAAGATCCAGGAAATGCTCTTCGCTGAGCGTATCCAGGGTCATCAAGCCCTGGGTCAAAGCCATGCGGAACCAGCTGGATTCGGCTGAAGCCTCGATGATTTTCTCTGTCATGCGCTCGTAGGGCCCATCCGGGAACTGCGGGTGCGGAAACGAAACCCGAATGATCAGGGTCAAGATCCGCCGAGCCTCATCCGAGAGCTCCAGGGCGTTGAGAGATGAATATTTTGCTGGGAACACCATTGTTGTCACCTCGATTATTAGACGGTTAGGTCAGTTCCTGCGCTGATTCTGCAGGGAAACCGGCAGTGAAGCCTTACTTGGATTATGTAGTGCACGTCACAGTGCTGCCAGCGTCGTTATCGGCTGGTGAGAATGGCCCGGCAACGCGCTCGGCGCCACGTTGCGGGCATTATCGCTCTGCGAGAACGAAGCTATCCCCGCAGCGAGCGCGGGCCCCAAGCTGGGCAGACTCGACGGGCCAAGGGGCCGCTTCAAAGTCCGAGCAGCATCTAACAGGAGGAATCACCATGGCAGGATCCACCGCAGGGGTCGCACTCATCACCGGAGCAGGACGAGGGATTGGAAGGGCCATCGCCGAGCGCCTGGCTGATGATGGGCAGGACATCATCGTTGCCGATGTCCCGGGAGCCCAGGAGAACGTGGATGAGGTCATCGCCGCCGTCCAGCAGCGCGGGCGCCGTGCGGTCGGGGTAGCCGGAGACGTGTCGAACCCCGAAGACGTGGAACGGATGATCAAGGAGGGTACCGAAGCCTTGGGCGACCTGACGGTGTTCGTGGCCAACGCCGGCATTGCGCAGGTTGACGAGATCCTGGACGTGAAACCCGAGGCGTTGGACCGCATGCTCGACGTGAACATCAAAGGCGTCTTCTATTCCTACCAGCTGGCGGCCAAACGCTTCATTGAGCAGGGCAGCGGCGGGAAAATCATTGGCGC
Organism: Arthrobacter sp. JUb115; assembly: GCF_004365035.1. Taxonomy (NCBI): domain Bacteria; kingdom Bacillati; phylum Actinomycetota; class Actinomycetes; order Micrococcales; family Micrococcaceae; genus Arthrobacter; species Arthrobacter sp. JUb115. Next base: position 442,367 of record NZ_SOBS01000004.1, read on the forward strand.
GGCATCCATCGTTGCTTTCCGTCCGTTTCCCATCCTCGCCTCGTATTCGGCCACCAAATGGGCGGTGCGAGGACTGACCCAAGCGGCCGCCATGGAGTTCGCCAAACACAACATCACCGTCAATTCCTATGCGCCGGGCGTGGTGGGAACCGCGATGTGGGATTTGATTGACGAGCGGCTCACGGCGCGTGAAGGAACCCCGAGGGGCAGTGCCCTGCAGGCGCAGGTGGACAACATTCTGGCTGGCCGTGTTTCCGAGCCGGAGGACGTCGCCAAGCTGGTGAGTTATTTGGCAGGCCCGGACTCGGACCACATGACTGGCCAGACCGTCTTGATCGATGGCGGCATCAACTTCTCCTGACGCATGGGCATTGACGAGGTTCGCCATGGAGCACTGTAGCTCCGCGGCGAACCTCTTCGCTGTTGGGTGAGCCGGCAAGCGGCCGGCTCAGTGCCCACCGCCCAGGCATTTGCGCATCTTCAAGCAAGCGGTAGTCAGCCCTTCGACGTCCGCATTCTTGGGAGCCGTGCCTGACGATGACGAAATTCTGCGGGTCTTCGGCCTAGTTGAACTGCGTGTCCAGGTCGTTGGAAGAAGCTAAGAGCAATACGCCAGTGAGCCACGCCCGTCAGGAACCGCCGAAGACGGTAGCGCCCGGAAATAGAGCTTCTCCTTCTTGGGCGCCATGCGCCGGACCAGCGTATTTCGCGGACTTAAAAGAAGCCAATGGATCTGAACCGAAGATACAGGTTTGTTGAATCTCCGGCATAGCCGATCAGCTCGGCTGCCGGTAATCTTGTGAAATCTCTATGCAAGAGCAGGGGATTGGGCAAACAATTGTACGGTTCAACCAATTTGGCGCGCAGCATGCCGGATAATTGATGGAACACAGCAGGCCGGAGGAAGATACTCCGGTCGGAAGGGAATGATGGACGCTTCAGGCGACAGTAGATCTCATAGTTCCAACCCTCTGCCCGGAAGGCATGCCGGCCAGGCTCCGCAGGTCAGGGGGTGCATGTAATTGGAATGGATCTCGCTACTCATAGCGCTTCTCCTCATTCTCGGTTGCGGATTATTCGTTGCCGCTGAATTCGCGCTGATCACGGTTAACCGGAATCAGGTCAAGCAGGCCGCCGCGAACGGCGACCGCCGTGCCTCCGGTGTTCTCAAGGGCATGGAAACATTGTCCACCCAGCTTTCGGGCGCCCAGCTGGGCATCACGCTGACCAACCTCGGCATCGGCTTCCTCGCCGAGCCGGCCATCGCGGCCCTGGTCGTCGGGCCGCTGCAGGACTTCGGCCTCGACGAAACCCTGGCCCGCTCGGTCTCCATTGCCATTGCGCTGATCCTGGCCACCATCTTGACCATGGTCTTCGGCGAATTGGTTCCCAAGAACCTGGCCATTGCCAAGCCTTTCGAAACAGCCAAGGCCGTGGTGGGGTTCCAGCGCGGCTTCAGCGTCGTGACCAAGCCCTTCCTTACATTCTTCAACGGCAACGCCAACTGGATTGTCCGCCGCTTCGGCATCGAGCCGCAAGAAGAGCTGGCCTCGACCCGTTCGGCCGAGGAACTGGTGGCCTTGGTGGGGCATTCGGCCCGCGAGGGACTGCTTCCCTCGGAAACTGCCGAAATGCTGCGCCGGACCGTGGCCTTCGGCAACCGCCGGGCCCATGATGTGATGACCGCCCGGTCGCGGATGATCACCGTGACCGCCCAGGAGACGGTGCACGAAGTGCTGGAGCTTGCCGCGCGGACCGGGCATTCCCGCTTCCCGCTGGTGGACGAGGGCGGGCACCGCGTGCTGGGCATGGTGCACATCCGCGCCTTGCTCGCCATCCCCTACGCCCAGCGGCAGCAGTCCGCGGCAGGGGACAGTGCAGAAGATGCCTTCCTGGTCCCGGATACCATCGAGCTCGATGAGCTGATGGACCAGATGCGCAACGGCGGGCTGCAACTGGCGGTACTGATCGACGAGACCGGCGACGTCGCCGGGATGCTCACGCTGGAAGACCTCGTGGAGGAAATCGTCGGCGAAGTGCGCGACGAGCACGACCCGGAGGATTCCACCATCCAGGTGCTCTCCGGGAACTCCTGGCGGCTGGATGCGGCACTGCGGCCGGATGAGGCCAATGAGCTGCTGGGCTGCCAGATCCCCGAGGACTCGGACTACGAGACCTTGGCAGGACTGCTGACCGTCCAGCTGGGCAAGTTCGGCGAGGTGGGCGATGTCGTGCGCCTCGTGGTCCCGGGCGAGCCCGGTGGACCGCATAAGGAACTTGAATTCACCATCCACGCCACCGATGGGCAGCGGATCGCCAGTGTCGATGTGACGGTGTCCGAGCAGGCAGAAGGGGAGGACGCGCGATGAGCGACCTTATGGGAATTCTGGTGACGGTCGCGCTGCTGGCAGCGAACTTCTACTTTGTCGGCGCCGAATTCGCGCTGATCTCCGCACGCCGGAGCATCATCGAGCCCAAGGCCATGGAAGGCAGCCGCAGCGCCAAGATGACGCTGTGGGCCATCGAGAACGTCTCGCTGGTCATGGCCGGTGCCCAGCTGGGCATCACCGTCTGCTCGCTGGCGCTGGGCTATGTCACCAAGCCGCTGGTGAAGTACGCGGTGGCCGGGCCCTTCGAAGCCATCGGCGTTCCGGCAGGCATGATCGACGCGCTGTCCTACGCGATTGCGCTGATCGCGGTGACCTACCTGCACGTGGTGCTTGCCGAGATGGTGCCCAAGAACATGGCCTTGGCCGGACCCGAGCGCATGGCGCTGATCCTGGGCCCGAGCATGGTCATCCTGGTCAAGGTGCTGCGCCCGGTGCTGTGGCTGATGAATGCCATGGGCAACCTGGTGCTGCGGATTTTCGGCGTCGTTCCGAAGAACGAAGTGGCCAGCACCTTTACCCGCGACGAGGTCTCTTCCATGGTGGCCGAATCCCGGGAGGGAGGCCTGCTCGATGCGCATGACGAGCAGCTGCTGCTGGGCGCCTTGCACTTCGATGCCCGGAGCATCGAGTCCGTGGCGATCAGCTTCGATGAGGTGCAGACCTTGCCGGTGGATGCCACGATAGAGCAGATCGAGGCGGCGGCCGCGCATGGCTTCTCGCGCTTCCCGCTGGTGGACGCCGGCGGCACCCCGGTGGGCTATGTCCACGTCAAGGACGTGCTGGGCGCCGACGCGCAAGCCCGGACGCAGCCGCTGCAGCGCAGCGGCATCCGCGAGCTGCCGTCCTTCGGGCAGCAGCAAAGCGTGCGCACCGCGCTGCAGGAAATGCAGCTCTCCGGAGCCCATTTGGCCCTGGTGCGTGATGGCGAAACGGGCAAGGTCACCGGCATGGTGACCCTGGAGGACATGCTCGCAGAGCTGGTCGGCCAGATCAGGGACGAGCGCCGCAGCGCAAGCTAGCCGCGCAAGCCGGACAATAAAGCACCGGGCAGGGGCTGGAGGCAGGATGGGACATCTCGGGCCTCCAGCTCTGCTCGTCCAGGGCATCACGGCGCCTTGGCATAGGGGGAATCCTGCGCGAGAGCACCAGCGCCGCCCCGAGCGGTGCGAAGCCCGTAGCCAGCAGCTATTCGACGTCGGACTGAACATGGCTGCCAGGAGAACGTGAACTATCCTTCCCACGCGGCCCAGAGCTGGGCATAGCGCCCACCGGCTGCCAGCAATTCCTCATGGCTCCCATCCTCGATAATCTGACCGTGCTCCATCACAATGATCCGGTGGGCCAAACGCGCTTGGGAGAGACGGTGGGCAATCACCAAGGCGGTGCGCCCGGCAGCCAGCGCGGCGGCGGCCATGTCCAGGGTCCGCGAGTTGCTGGAACCGGACTCGGCCGTGGCCTCATCCATCACAATGATGCGCGGGTTGAGCAGCTCAATGCGGACCAACGCCAGGTGCTGTTGTTCGTGGGCCGTCAATTGATGCCCATCGGAGCCGAGCAGGGTATCAAGGCCTTCGGGCAGTGCATTAATCCAGCCAGCGTGACAGGTTTCCAACGCCTGCTGAATCCGGGCATCGGTGCACGGCGCCGTGGATCCCAGCAGCAAGTTCTCCCGGACAGTTCCCGCAAAGACATGGGTCTCCTGCGAAATTAATGCGATGTTGCGGCGCAGGGTCGCGGTGTCCAGGGCGGCCAGCGCGGTTCCATCCAACGCGGCGGTGCCTGAGCTCGGCTCGATGACGCCGGACAAGATCTTGGCTGCTGTGGATTTCCCGGCGCCGGTCGAACCGACCAAGGCGACGCACTGGCCATCGCGCAGATGCAGGTCGAGATTGCCCAGGACCTGCGGGCCGGTCTCAAAACGGTGGCTGACACCACTTAGAGTCAGTCCCTCGGCAGGGGAAGAAGCTGAGGGAACCGCGGATCTGGCCAGCGGGGTGCGCCGAGCGGCCAGCAACACTCCGGTCACCCGGCGCAACGCGATCCCCGCTTCCTGGAGCATGTCGAACAAGGTGACCACCTCGGAGATCGGGTCGAATAGCCGATGGTAGAGCAGAGCCGCGGTGGTGACAGCGCCAACCGTCGCTGCATTGGCTTGGACCAGGAAGAACCCCGAGGTCAGCAGCGCGGCCATGGTGATGAATTCGGCCCGGTTGTTGCGTGCGAAGTAGCGGGTCAGCATGCGGAAAACCCGGTCCGCGACGTGGCGTGAATCGTCGCTTGCGTGTTCAAGGGCATCGATTTGCGTTTGCGCCCAGCCTTGCGAATGCAGCATAGCCCGGCCATGGAATGCGTTCAAGAAGGTATTGGTGCGTCGAGCGAGAATCTCGCGTTCTTCGCGGTAGAGCGGTGCGCTGCGTGGCAGGTACCAGCGCAGCGAGAGCAGGTACATCGGGACAGCGATCAGCCCGGTGAGCCCCAGCACCCAGTGCAGGGTGAACAGCCCTGGAACCGACAGCACCAGCAGCGTGCCGGCGGACAACAACGCGGGCAGCAGCCAGGCTACTGCCTGGGAGATCAGGCGCGAGTCATCCGAGACACGCGAGACGAGCTCGCCATCACCGGCGCGCTCCAGGATTCCCGACTCCAGGTGGAGCGCGTGCTCTACCGCGTCCTCGCGCAGCGTGGCCACCGTCGGCTCAGCAATGCGCGCGTACAGCACCCGGGCGTACCAGGTCAGCAGCGCGCCGCCGAGCAAGGAGGCGGCAATGGAGGCCAGGCACCACACCAGGGCGGAGCCCGGTGCGCCGGTGCCCAGCGCATCCACCAGGATGCCAATGGCAAACGGCGGGACCATGGCCGTTGCGGAGGCAGCCAGGGTGATCACGGATGCCCAGGTGATCAGCAGGCGGTGCGGGCGAAGCGTTCGCCGCAGTGCCCGCCAGGCCGCAGCGGCGCTGGCGGTCGGCAGGGCGGGAGCGGAGGGTTCTGCCCGGTCGTGAACAGCGCTCATCGGCCGACCACCTTTTCATAGGTCGTATTTTCTGCAAGTGCGCGGTGGGTGGAACGCGTGATGCTTCCATCGGCCGCGAGGAAAAGCACCTCATCTGCGGCATGCAGCAGGGTGGGGGATGTGCTCAGCACCAGCAAGGTGCCTGCCCCGGCTCCGTTGCTGGCGGCATGCGCGCGCAGCTGGACCAGGCCCTGGGCGATGTTCGCCTCGGTGACCGAATCCACTGCGCTGGTTGGATCGTGCAGCACGCGCGCCAACGGTCCGCCGGATAATGCGCGGGCCAGTGCGATGCGTTGACGCTGGCCGCCGGAAAGGTTATGTCCACGGCCCTGGACCTGGTGTTCGAGCCCATCGGGTAGCGTGCCCAGCAGCTCGTCGACGCCGCTGGCGCGCAGCAGCAGCTGCAGGGTCTGCGGGTCGGGCAGCGCTGCGTCGCCCACAATGTTTTCCTTCACACTGCCCTCGATGAGGTGCGCCTGATGCGGGGCCATGCGCAGCAGCTGCGGCAGGTAGGCGGGATCGATCTGCGCGGCGTCGATTCCATCAACCAGCAGCCGCGCGGCCGCCGCCGCTGTACCTTCGCGGACTGCCGCGGTGCCAGGATTTTCCGAGCCTTCGCTGAGCAGCTTGGCCAGCCGGTGGCGCATGCTGTCGTTGGCGCAGACCAGCACGGTGAACCTGCCGGGCACGAAAACCAGCGGGCGTTCGCCAAGCCCGGGCACATCCAAGGCAAGTGCTGCATCCGGCTGGGCCGCCGGACGCCGGGTTCCGGGTTGCCGCCCGCCGTCGGCCAGCAATGCGGCAACGCGATCCGCCGCGGCGATGGACCGGGTGCCGGCTTCCACCGTTGAGACCAGGGTGCCCAGCGGCGTGGACAAGAACTGGGCCACGCCCAGCACACCCAGCAAGGTGCCGATGCCCATGGCTCCTTCAGCAACCTGCCAGGCGCCCAGGCTGGCGGCGGACAGCAGCACCAGCCCCGAGATCAATACCTGGGCGCCCTCGATCCGTCCGGTGGCCGAAGCGGAGGCCACCCCCGCGGTGGCGGCGCTGCGGCTGGCGGCACGGTAGCGCTCGGATGCCTGGTCCTGGCCGCCGATGCCACGCAGTACCTGGACTCCTGCCATGAGATCGGCGGCCGCCGCGCCGGATGCGGCGATATCGGACTGCAACCGGTCGCTGGCCCGGCTCAATCTGGGGGTCAGCCAGCGCAGGGCGGCCATGCCCAGTGGCGTGATGGCCAGCACCGCCAGGCCAACCCAGAGGTTGGCCCAGAGCAGGTATCCGGCGCAGACCAGCAGGCCCGCCAAGGCGCTGAAGCCCAGGGAAGCCTGGCGGATGATCGTCGCGGTGACGGTGGTGTCCACCGAGGTGATGGCAGCAATTTCCCCGGGCATCCGTGCGGTGGCAGGCCGATAGCCGGGGTCCATGACATGCTCGGCGATCCGGGTTCGCATCAGGTGCACCTGGCGGTTCATTCCGGAGTTGCCCAGCCGTGCACCCAAGCGGTAGCCGGAGGACAGCATGAGGAAGCACAGGCCGAGGGCGGCGAGCCACACCACCAGCAGCGGCAAGCTCTGCCCGGCGATGGCGTGGTCGATGGTGGCACCGACCAGCGCGGGGACAAGCGCTTCGCCCGCTGTCCAGCAGGAAAGGAGGGCGATGGCGCCGATGATGTGGCCGCGTTCGGCTCGCAGCATGCCGCGCAGCAGAGTGCGCCCGGTGAGCATAGATGAGGACATGCTACCCATAATATGCTATTAATTATTTTCGTAACTCACATAGGTTAGCCTATGCTCAGTGCCGATTTGTGGTGCGCTCCGTGGGACCTCGCAGTCCACGCACCCGGCGGCCGACCGTTTAAGGATCACCCGCATGACCCGCAAGATCACTCGCACTTTGTTGGCCCCAGCCGCGCTGCTTGCCGCCACGGCCTTGGCCCTGACCGGCTGCGGCCAGTCCTCCGAGGCCTCCCAGGCGCCATCGTCCCCGGCGGCCGAAGGAACCCCGCTGAAGACCGTGGACCCGCAAGGCCACGAAGTTTCGCTGGAGCAGCAACCCGCCGCAGCCCTGGGTTTCTACACCACCGACGTGGATATCCTGACCATCCTGGAGGTGCCGCTGGCCGCTGAACAGCCGATTCGCGGCGACTCCGGCTTCACTACCTTCCCGGACTACTTCGACCAGGAAGCCTTGGAGGGGGTCACCCCGTTCGCCAACTACCCGGAATTCAACTACGAGCGCGTCCTCGGCGCCGCCCCGGACTTCATCCTCAACGGCCTAGGGTATGACGCCGAGGTGCATGAGAAGCTCGCGGCCATTGCCCCGACCTACACGACCAACGCCTTTGACGGCGAAACGTGGCAGTCGCACTTCGAGCGGACCGCCAAGGACCTCGACCGGCAGGCCCAGTACGACCGGTGGCTGCAGGACTACCAGCAGGCGGGTGCCGAAGCCAAAGCCGCTATCGACGAAGCCGGAAACGGCGACCTGACCGTCGCCACCCTGGGGTACTGGGATGGCAAGGTCAACGTCGACTGCTACGCCTACCTCGAATGCGGAGTCTTTGACACCATTGGCCTGGAGACCACCGAGTTGAGCCGCGAAAAAGGCCTGTCGCTGAGCTTGGAGGAACTGGACCGGCTCAAGGACGTGGACGCGGTGTGGATGTCCACCGGCGTTGGCGAGGATGCGAAGGCCGAGCTGGACAAGTCCATCGCCTCCATGGCCAAGTCGCCCTACTGGAAGGATCTGCCCTTTGTGAAGAATGAGCGGATCTACACCTACAACATGGAAATGGCCTACGGTTCGCCGTCGGGCGCCACAGCGTTCCTGCAGCAGGTCCGCAGCGACCTCGCCGGATAATCCAGCCATGGCCGCATCCGTCCGGCCCCGTCAAGTTTCCCGGCCGGACGGATACGGCCATTGCCTGCGCCTGAGCGCAGCTCAACCACCCCTCCTGCGTTCGCACTTCAAGCAGCCGACGCCCCCAGATTCAGGATCCTTTCATGGAAATTTTTGAAGCAACCGTGCAATCCACCCGCCTGCTCTCGCCTACGCTGAAGCGGCTGCGCTTCGCGGTGCAGGGCTTCACCAGCACGGGGGTCGGCGACGAATATGTTCGCCTGTTTTTCCCGCATACCGAGGACCGCAGCCTGCTGTGCCTTCCGGTAGCCGATGGGGATACCTGGCGCACGCCTCCGGGGCAGCCGGACGCGCCAATGCGCACCTACACCATCCGCGACTGCGGCGAGGGGTGGATCGATATCGATTTCGTGGTCCATGACGGAGGCATTGCCGCCGCGTGGGCACTGGCCGCCGAACCAGGAGACCGGATCGGCTTGAACTCACCGACCGGGCTGTACGATTGCCCGCCGGAAGCAACCTCGCAGGTGCTGATCTGCGACCTGACCGGGCTGCCGGCCGCGGTACGGCTGGTGGAACTGACCGGTGAACAGGTGCGCACCGAGCTGGTGGTGGAGATCCCGGATGAGGCCTCGCGCCTGGACCTGTCGGGTTTGCCGAACCTGGGCGTGCAGTGGATTGTGGCCGGAAACGGCGTGGCCCCCAGCGTGTTGCCCAAGGTGGCACGCAAGGCGGTTGAGGCGGCGGCCGGATCGGAAACCCGCCCGTACGTCTGGGTGGCCGGGCAATCCGCTGCGCTGCGTGAGATCCGCAAGATGCTGCACCGGGAACTGCGGTGGCCAAGCACCCAATACAAGGTGATTGGCTACTGGGTCGAGCAAGCCGAGAAGTGGCGTGCCCAGTGGGATGCCTTGGATGCCGGTATAAAGGAGGCCCTTGATGCCCTCTGGGACAGCTTCGAAGACCACGACGAGGCATTGATCGCATACGAGTCCGAACTTGCACGCCTGGGGCTCTGAGCACGGTGGCAACCACACGGGACCCCGGGCTGTTGCTGGCCCCACCCGGCGCAGCACCACCGGGCAGCGCGGCCGGTACCGATGCGGACCAACGGCACCGGGTGCTGGTGGGTTCACCGGGAGCCAAGCTGGTATGGCTTGCCGGCCTGATTGCCCTGTTGGCGTTCACGGTGCTGTGCTCGCTGGCCTTCGGCAGCCGCCAGATCGACCTGTCCGTGGCCTGGCAGACCATCACCAATCCCTCCTTCAATACCGATGAGGCGCAGGTCATCCGGCAGTTGCGGGTTCCACGTACGGTCCTGGGCGTTCTGGCCGGGGTCGCGTTGGGCGTAGCCGGGGCCCTGATCCAGGCGCTGACCCGCAACCCGCTGGCGGATCCAGGCATCCTGGGCGTCAACGCCGGAGCCCAATTCTCCTTGGTGATGGCAAGTTTTGCTTTCGGTTCGCTGAGTGTGCTCGGTGCCATCTGGTGGGCCTTGGGCGGTGCGCTCGCCGCAACCTTGGCGGTATACGGATTAACCCTCTCCAAGGGAGGACGCGCCGCCGACCCGTCGACCTTGGTGCTGGCTGGTGTGGCCTTCGGCGCGGTGCTGTCGGGGATCACCACCGCGCTGGTGCTGCTGCGTCCGCAGATTTTCGACATGATGCGGGTATACACCGCAGGAAATCTCAACGGCCACGAGCTTCCAGCAGTGCTGCTGATTGTCCCCTTCGTGGCAGTGGGCCTTGCCATCGCGCTGTGCTGCGCCGGGTCGCTGAATGCGATTGCCCTGGGGGATGCTCCGGCCAAGGCGCTGGGCGTGCGCATCGCCCCGGTGCGGATCGCGGTCATCGCCGCGGTGACATTGCTCTGCGGCGCGGCAACCGCGCTGGCAGGCCCGATTGGTTTCGTCGGACTCATGATTCCGCACGTGGTGCGCTGGCTGTTTGGCGTGCAACAGGGCTGGATCCTGATTTTCACCATCGTCCTGGCCCCTGTGCTGCTGCTTGGTTCCGACATCCTGGGCCGGGTGATCCTGCCCAATGCGGAGGTCTCGGCGGGAATCATCACCGCCTTTGCCGGTGCACCTGTGCTCTTGGCCTTGGCCCGGCGCAAGAACGCGAGTACCCTATGAGCCTCAAGCCCCTGATCCCAGCACCGGCTGAGGCAGCCGGTGCGCGTGTGCAAGGGTGCCAGGTGCCAACCGGACGACGGGAAGTGCGGATCGGTCGTGGCCGTTGGAGTTGGCGGCTTGATCGCACCTCGCTGCTGGTGGGTACGGCCCTGGCCCTGTGCGGGCTGCTGGTTGGGCTCATATCCCTGGCCCTCGGGGATGTGCGTGTGCCGATGGACCAGGTGATTCCCGCGCTGCTGGGAAACTCCGAGCACCGTTATGAAGTGGTGGTCCGCGACTGGCGGCTGACCCGGGTGGTCCTGGCACTGGCATTCGGATTCGCCCTCGGAATCTCTGGTGCACTCTTCCAATCGTTGACCCGGAACCCCCTGGGCAGCCCGGACGTGATTGGCTTCAGTTCGGGGGCTTACACCGCGGCGCTGGCGCTGATGCTTTTCACCACCGCGAGTGCCGCACAGATTGCCGTGGGTTCCATTGCCGGAGGCCTGGCGGCCGCGGCATTGGTTTTCATGATCGCCAGCCGCAACGGGACCACAGGGTTCCGGCTCATTGTGGTCGGTATTGGCGTTGGCGCCATGCTGGCCTCGGCCAACACGTTCATGCTGTTGGCAGCTCAACGCCAGGTAGCCATGTCTGCAGCGGTATGGGGTGCTGGTTCGCTGAACTCGGTCGGCAATGCCGTAGTGGGTCCTTCGCTGCTGGGCATTGGCATTTTCGCGCTTGCCGCGGTTCTGCTGCAACGCCATGCCCGGATCCTGGAATGCGGGGATCCGCTGGCCATTTCGCTGGGCGTGAATGCCAAGCTGGTGCGCGCGTCGATGGTGGTTGTAGGAGTTGGCCTGGTGGCGGTGGCCACCGCGGCGGCTGGGCCGATCGCCTTCGTGGCCCTGGTGGCCCCGCAGATCTCGGCCCGGCTCAGCGGCCGTGCCGAGCTGGACCTCGTTCCGGCTGGATGCTTCGGAGCGTTGCTGCTGGTGTCGGCGGACACCGTGGCACGCATAGCTTTCATGCCGATCCAGCTGCCGGTCGGCATTGTGACCGTCTGCCTTGGCGGAGTGTATTTGATTTGGCTATTGATAAGGGAGAGTCGCGCATGAGCGCATTGGGAACCGAACCCGCTCAGCGGGCAGCCGACGCGGTAAGAGCGGGCATGGTGGCGCGGAAGCCAGCGCCTCGGCTTGAGGTGCAGGGGGTGCAGCTGGGATATGGCCGTGAGCCAGTCATCGATTGCCTGGATGCGTCCTTCGAAGCGGGCAAATTCACCGCGATCATCGGGCCCAACGGCTGCGGCAAGTCCACGCTGCTCAGCGCGCTGGCCAGACTGCTGAAGCCCATGGCCGGCCGGGTGCTGCTGGATGGCATCCCCATCGCATCCTACAAGCCCAAAGCTTATGCACGGGAAGTGTCGCTGTTGAGCCAGCAGGCGATTGCGCCCTCGGGGATCACCGTTGCCCAGCTGGTAGCCCGCGGCCGCTTCCCGCATCAGAGGTTGCTGGCCCAGCATAGCGAGCAGGATGAAGCGGCGGTCCACGCTGCCTTGGCCGCGACCGGAACCCTTCCCTTGGCCACCCGCCGGCTGGCCGAGCTTTCCGGCGGCCAGCGCCAGAGGGTCTGGGCGGCCACCACCTTGGCCCAGCAAGCACCTATTCTGCTGCTGGATGAGCCGACAACCTATCTGGATGTCGCCCATCAGGTGGAGCTGCTGGACTTGTTCGCCCGGCAACGCGATGTGGGAAAAACCGTGGTCGCGGTGCTGCACGACATCAATCAGGCAGTGCGATACGCCGACACCGTGGTGATGATGCGTGGCGGAAAGATACTGGCCTCCGGCGCACCAGAAGATGTCATTACGGCGCAGAGCCTTGGCGAGGCATTTGGCGTGCACTGCGAGATTCACCCCGATCCGGTGACATCCGGTCCGATGATGGTCGCCGTCCCCGGCAGGCTGCGTCACGAGTCCGCGCCGAAATCAGTCGATTGATAGCTCGGATCCGGGGTGGCCCACGGCGCAAGATGCTGCCATGGGCAAGAACCCGGTCGCTTGGTTGAGCCTTGGTGGGGGAGTTTAGAGACCATCCCATGAACCGGGCTGGATACGAGCTTCCTGACTGCTTGGGAACCGGTCCGGATAGCCGGGGCTCTTGGTGCGCAAGTTTGGCTGACGGGGTAGTTCCCGCAGCCTTTTGTGCAGTGGTCAAGCGCCGCGGGCTGGCATCAGCTACCGGGATCGCCGAGCGGACTCGAAGGGCGAGTTCTTGCGCGAAAGCAGCAAGGTCAGCATTGCCCCGAGCAACGCGAAGCCTGTGGTCAGCAACCAGGTGGCATTCCAGCCGCCGGTGATTGTCGCCATGGATGCCAGCAGCATCGGGCCGGTGAAGTTGCCGATGTTGAAGATCTGCTGGGTCAGCCCCATCGAGGCAGGGGCCGAACCGCCGGGCGGAGCCAGATCGACCACCACGCGGGTCATGGTGGTCGGGACGGCTGCTCCGGCCAGCGAGAAGAAGCCAACGCAGATCATCTGGATCCACAGCAACCCAGGCGGGTAGTCGAAGGCGAAGGTGCAAAACGATGCCAGGGACATCAGCGCGAAGCCGGCTAGCAGCAGCGTGCGCCCATTGGCGCCACGCTGGAGCAGCCCTCCGCAGATGATCGCGCCCACCGCGTTCAGCCCGCCCACCACGGCCGAGGCCAAACCACCGGCCACCGGATCCAAGCCGAATTCCTCGTAGATGGTGGGCAGGAACCCCACTACTGCCATCCATTGCACCGTGTAGCACCCGAAAATCAGCCCGCTGATCCACACACGCGATGCCCGGGCGGTGATGGCGATGCGCTGGACGGCCTCGCGCAGGGCCGCCGATCCGGCGGGTTCATCCGCGCCCACGAACTTGAGGATCAGCGGAATCGGCAGCAAGGTGATGAACGCGAGGATGCCCCACCACAGGTGCCATGACAGGTGCTGGAGCACCAGCGCCGTGGAGAAGACCCCGATGAAGGTGGCCATGCCCATGTAGGCGGCCCACCACCCCACGGCCATGTTCAGGTTCCGGATGGGGGCATGGAGGCGCACCAGCCCCGGCCCCATGACGGTCGCCATGATCACGCCCGCCCCTTCCAGGACGCGGGTGGCCAGCAGCAGCGGCGCGCTGGGGGACAAGGCGCCCAGTGCGCTGCCCAGCACCAGCAGCAGCAAGCCGAGGATCAGCGTGCGGCGCTGGGAGATGACTTCCGAAAGCAGGGAAACGGCCAGGCCGCCGGCCATGCCGGCTACCTGGACCACGCCCAGCAGCACGCCGGAGAAAATCAGCGAGAAGCCCAATTCGTCCTGGATCACGGTCAGCGCGGGGGCGAGCTTCCAGATGTGCAGGCCGGCCACCACGCCGGAGGCCACGATGATGATCCAGGCCGCGTTGGTCCGCTGCTGGACCTGTTCCATTTTGGCTTGCACTGCCGCCGATGCCTCCTCGCATAGGACGCGCCAACTGGTGCTCGGCGCTATTGTCCACTTCGGATTGTGGCACGGGCCGGGCAGCGATCCGGCATTCGTGTCATTGAACGGGAATCCCTGCCGGCGGCACTCCGGGCTGGATCCACTTGCCCATGGCGAATTCTCCTTCGGCAGGTTGCAGGTGCGAGCTGAGAGTTCGCCGATATTTCCCGGGCGTTGCATTGCAGCACGAGTCCTCCGAGTAGTTTGGAGGCCAACCCGGCCGATCAAGCTCAGGAGGAATGATGTTCCGGCACAGTTCGTCCCGCACCCGGCAAGTGAAGGCAGCAGCGGCTCTTGGATGCGTCTTCATGGCGACAGCCTGCTTCCCAGCGGTGCCGGTGGACCCCGAAGGAACCCTGGACACGGTCCGTTCCGGGACACTTCGGGCCGGAGTATCTCCTGCTTCGGATTTCGTGGAAATCCGGGATGGAGTACCCCAGGGCGCCGAACCAGCGCTCATAGAAGACTTTGCCCAGCATGCAGGTGCCGAAATCCAATGGACCATTGGTGGCGAAGAACAGCTAGTGAAGCAGCTGGAAGCAGGCCAGCTGGATTTGGTGGCGGGAGGCATCACCTCCAAGTCGCCGTGGTCGGAAAAGGCTGGAGTCACTCGTCCCTACACGACCGCCATTGACGCCAAGGGCAAGGAAAGGAAAATAGTCCTGCTCGTGCCTCCAGGCGAAAATGCTTTCCTGTCCGAGCTGGAGTACTTCCTGGACCAGACGCAGGAGATGCCATGAAAAACGCTGCCGGAACGCACTTGCCTCCCGAGCAACGCGAACTCATGGCGCGCGCCGCGAAGCTCGAGTGGATCAGCATCGGATACACGGCGCTCACCATTACCCTTGTGGCACTAGTGGTGGGAAATTCGCAGGCCATGCGCACAGCGTGGATCGAAGACATGCTCTCAGTCCTGCCGCAGCTGGCCTTTTTGGCATCACTGCAGTTCACCCGGAGGGCTCGTCGGCGCTCGCACCCCTACGGCTACCACCGGTCCATGGGAGCCGGGCATCTGGTCGCAGGAGTGTCGTTGCTGGTCGTCGGCGCGATGCTCGCGTACGAATCGGTATCGGCTCTGGTTAAACTGGAGCACCCGACCATCGGAACCATGAACCTGTTTGGCCATACGGTATGGCAAGGATGGATCATGATGGCGGTCATGGCGCTGATCGCGGCACCGGCCGTGGTGCTGGGACGGTTGAAAATCAAGATTGCCCAACCGCTGCACAATAAGCTGCTTTACGCCGACTCCAAGATGGCCAAGGCCGACTGGCAGACCAATGCTGCTTCGATCGTCGGTGTCGCCGGAATCGGCGTTGGGTTGTGGTGGCTGGATTCCACCGCGGCGCTGGTGATCGCTGCCGGCATTCTCAAGGACGGCTGGGACAGCACGAAGTCCGCCACCTCGGATTTGCTGGATCGCCGTTCCAAAGGTGTCGACGGCACGGATCCGCACCCACTGATCCCGGCCATGGAGGAACAGCTCCATGCCCTGGATTGGGTTCGCACTGCGGGATTGAGGGTCCGCGAACTCGGCCAGGTCCAGCACACGGAAGCGTTCATCGTTCCGGAATCCGATACCGTGACGCTTGCCCAATCCGAGGAAGCGCGGAAAGTGCTAGAGGGAACCGACTGGAAAGCGTATGACGTGGTGGTGACGATAGTTCCCGAGCTGCCTGAGTTCCTCAAGCAGGGCTGAAATTCGAGGTCTAGGCCCCCGCCTGGAGCGCAGTGGAAGCACGGCGATCCGGCGAGGAAAACCGGCGAGGCAGGGTGCTGGCGCTGGAGCTAGCAGCCCGCCTCGGCTGCCCCGCCGGACTAGCCGATATCGGTGGGTGACGTGGCTACTTGGCCAGGCCAGTCGTTGCGCACAAAGCAGGGAATCTCATGGATTGCCGCGCTATGGGACCAGAAAGCGACGCGAAAGGGCATCATTTTCTCCGTGTGCTGCCGGGAGCAGAGTTCGCTGATGGTGGTTCCAGCTGGCAAATGGGGAACTTTGGGAAACAGCGGGCTGGGTACCGTGATGTGCCATAGCTGCAGGTCATCGGTTTGGTCATCGTCAAGAACCATGAGTACAGCCCGGCCATGGACCGATACGAAGCCCATTACTTCATCTACTGGATCAGTGCGTTGCGCGAATACCACGGGCATGCCCTCCATCCAGCCGTACGCAGTGAGATGGGTTCTGGCCTCGGGGCAATGCAAAAGTTTTTCGACGCGGTGCATGGCGCGCATATTTAGTTCAGGCATGTTCATTTAATCCTCCGCTGATGGCAGCTCTCCGAAAGGTGACCGCCCACGAAGTTCTGCGGCATAAAGCCGCGGAATCCCCCGGGTTTCGCCTTTGGCGCTCGGTGTTCATCGTGGAGTGTTCTTCTGATAATACATCTTGTTTCCAACCGCCGAGCGGCGCCTTATGTGGACACATGCCCAATGTGGTGCAATTCGCAGGTTTTCAAGTGGGATGTCCCTGCGCAAGCAGTGGAGCAGAGATCCATTTAGCAGAACGAGATTGCCGGGCTAACTAGAGTCGAAGAATTGAATGAATAGCGAATGGGCACTTTCCTGTTTCGCCTCTTAAAGCTGTGGATCGAAGTAATTCTGCACTCAATACCCAGAGCGTTTTGGACCGCGCAGGTCCCGGAAAAGCTTCAGATGCCTGAAGCGGCGCGTATCAACGAGCCGGTCAAGTGCTTGGAAGGAATATAACTGTAGGCTATATAACCCTCGTTGGTCTCGCTTGGCTTGAAATCTTTCGTTAGTCCGGCTCATGATCGAAGCGTTGCGTCTAGCCCGGTGTTGGTCTTGCTCTTCAGGACCGTGTCGGGTTGCTGGGTGCTGATCTTTGGCGTAAAAAGGTACGGTCGTTGCAACGCCTGATTGTTCAGGATGTTGCAACGACCGTTAGAACCCGTCGACCGCCTGCCCCGCTTTTGGGGTGATCGGCCTAAACGCGCTTAGCGTGCCTGGATGTCCGCAGCCTGAGGTCCCTTTGGACCGGATTCAAGCTTGTATTCGACCGATTGTCCTTCTTCAAGATTCTTGAATCCGAAACTCTGAATTGCGCTGTAATGCGCGAAAACGTCAGCGGATCCATCAGAAGGCTCAATGAAACCGAAGCCCTTTTCGGAGTTGAACCACTTTACAGTGCCAGTAGCCATGTGTATTCCTAAATCGTAATTCGCGATATGTCGCGATTTGAGCTTGTGCCACCGTAGCAGCACTGAAGCCATTATTTTTGTTGCATCCCGTGAAACTTAATCAAGCATGAATAGCTTGGAGAGCCAGAACATCGAATTCTGAGTTCTGGAGTAAGAATTCACTGGAGACGCATGTAATAGCGGTCGAAGAGGTTCTATAGAAACGCAGTTTCAAACCGACTGCCCCACCACGGAAGTGGGGACGAATATTTCAAGTGATGCGATTCGCTCTCATGGGAAAAATTCCGAGGAAACGCTTATTAAAAATCCAAGGGAGGAACAATAGGAATTTTCAATTTTCCTTATTGGCTCTAATATCTAGACTACCATGAGGAGCTCACTTAATCTCGCCGGTTTGCTGTGAGGGGAAGCCGAAGTCCTGCCAGGGGAGCTGATTTCGTTGTTCTGTGCCTGCAGCAAGACCGTTATGGGATTCGGTATCCGGAGATGATTGGGCACTCGAAAGGATCCCGGGCCGATAGCCCGACCTTGTTCAGGTAGGTGATCACCTGTGCGTAGGATTCGCGGACACTGGCCACGGTGTACGGGACCTGGTGCTCGTCGCAGTACTGGCGCACGATGCGCGAGACGCCGGCCAGGTTGGCGCGCGGCATGGACGGGAACAGGTGGTGCTCTACCTGGTAGTTCAATCCGCCGTAGACGTGGGAGAGCACGCGGTTTCCCCAGCTGGACTTGGCCATGACATTGCGTCCGGTCAGTACCTGGCGGGAGAAGAAGTCGATGCGAGCGTCCTGGGGAACCATCGGCATGCCCTTGTGGTTCGGGGCGAAGGAGGCACCCATGTAGACGCCGAAGACTGCCAGCTGCACGCCGAGGAAGGC
>NZ_SOBS01000005.1:0-318957 GCF_004365035.1 Arthrobacter sp. JUb115
CAAGTCGCAGTAGTCATGACCGACCGGGCCCTGTTCGCCGGCGAACGCGAACCAGCCTACCTGGAAGGCTACGGCTTCATCCCCGCCCAGAGCGTGCGCGAATGGATCAGCGGGCACCAGATCCCCAACAGCCTGACCTTCGACCAAATGGACGCCAAACCCACCACGGAGCTGATCGAACAGCTCGACGTGCGCACCGAACTCGCCCGCCTCTACACCGCACCCGGCGACCAGGACCTGATCGCCATGGACTCCAAAGCCCGGATCTTCCCGGAAAAGCTCAAGAAGTTCATCGCGATCCGCGACCGGCACTGCCGCACCCCGTTCTGCGACGGCATCGTGGAGGAAATAGACCACGTCAAGCAATACGCCCGCGGAGGCAAGAGCACCGTCTTCAACGGCGATGGCCGATGCGCTAGTTGCAACAAAGCCAAGGAAGCCGCCGGCTGGTACGAATACACGACCTACGGCAACGGCCACACCATCATGATCTGCCCCGGCTCGGCGATGTCCTACAAGTCCACCGCCCCACCAGCCACGGGGTACGCGCACAAGCCGTTCCCGCAATTGAGACGCGACTCGAAATGGATACAGCAACTCAAGGAACGGCTGAAGCCCAAGGATGGCCCCGAAGACCTCGCAGCCTGACTCCCGGCAAATATCGATGCCGTGGCTGCAGTCCGCGCCAACCCATGCGGTCCAACCTGTCGGGCGTGCAACGACTGACCAACACGCCGAATTTGGCGCATTCGGCATCCATACCTAGGTGATCGAACCAGGCGGACTGGTTTAGCTGGGAGTTTGCCCGAGGGCCTTTTGCCACCCCTCGCCCCGGTGCTGAAGTGGTTCCATGGATTACAACATCGGCTATTTCGTTGGTTCGCTCGCCACGAACTCCATCAACCGCGTCCTGTCCAAGGCCCTGATAGCCCTGGCACCTGAAAACCTCAGTTTCACGGAAATCCCGATCAGCGATCTGCCCTTGTATAGCGCTGACTACGATGACAATTATCCCGAAGCCGGGACCGCGCTCAAGACCGCCATCGAAGCCTCGGATGGCCTGCTATTCATCAGCCCGGAGTACAACCGTTCAATTCCCGGTGCGCTGAAAAATGCCATCGACTGGGGTTCGCGGCCCTGGGGTACCAACTCCTTCGCCCGCAAGCCCACCGGCCTGCTCGGCGCTTCGGTCGGAGCCATCGGCACTGCGGTCATGCAGTCCAGCATGCGCAGCGTCCTCAGCTTCCTGGATGCCCCGCAGCTGAACTCCCCCGAGGTCTACCTGCAGTACCGTCCCGAAGACTTCGGCGAGGACGGGAGCATCAGCAACCCGGACACCGAGAAGTTCTTGGCCCACTACATGGGCGAATATGCGGCGTTCGTTGAGCGTGTGCTCGATGCGACAGCTGCGGGTCATATCGGAGACGAAGGAATGTAGCCGCCTCCAACATCCACTAGCCGCGCGAGTACTCGGCAAGACAGACTCCGGAGGCAAAAGACTGCATGTTCTCCAGCCTCCAGCGATCCGGGGCATACCCCGTGTCCCCGAAGAGCCTGATGCCCGACCCGAACATCACCGGCTGCACCTTCAGGGCCAACCTGTCGATGTCCGGCCGGAGCCTGGCGGCCAATTGCCCTCCGCCGCATAGCCAGATGCCGTCACCCGGTTGGGATTTGAGTTCCCCGATGACCTCTCGCGGATCCGCACTGGTGAACTGCACCTCTTGGCTTCCTGGAGGTGAAGAGTGCTCGCGCGTGAAAATAATCTGCCTCAGATGCGAGTAAGGGCTGGGCAGTGCTGGCAAGCCGACAGCGTAGGTATTCCAGCCCATCAGCACCGTATCGAAAGGGCACCCCTCGATAGGCAGTCCAGCCGACTCTGCCAGCTGGGTCGGCGCGGTGCCGCGGTAGCGGTCCCAGATGGGCGCCGCATGGTCGCCAGCCACCGCGAATGCATCGAATTCGCCGTGAGGACCGGCAATGTACCCGTCCAAGCTCACTGCAACGAAGTAGGTTAGTTCTCTCATTGATTCTCCCTTGGCTCGAAGACGGAATCGTCTGGGAAATTGAGCCAACCCTACAGCATGGCCTGTTGGGAACTTGGGAGAATGCGAAAAAACCGGGAAACATCATTTCTGATGTTTCCCGGTTTTTTTCCATTTGGTGGAGGTAAGGGGATTCGAACCCCTGACCTTCTGCATGCCATGCAGACGCGCTACCAACTGCGCCATACCCCCAAACGAGGTGATTCCAGTGGCTTGTACAACCCCTGAACCGAGATAAAACTCTACCGGAGCACTGCCGAAAACTCCAAATCGGCTGTTCGAGACGCTGGTCACAATCCTCTATTCACACGGTGCTCCCCAAGTGGAAGAATATGGGTCGGGACCTGCCGGCCCCACCCATTCCTTCGAAAGGCGCAATCCCATGACCATCGGACTGACCCCATACCTGCGTTTCGCCGGAGACGCCAAAGAAGCTATGGAGTTCTACCACCAGGTACTAGGTGGCGAGCTTTCCATGATGACCTTCCAAGAAGGCATGAATGACAACAATCCGGCCGTTGCCGACCAGATTATGCACTCCTCGCTATTCGTTGAACGCGGCCTGCACTTCATGGCCTCGGACACCCCGCCCGAAATGGACGTCCGGGGCAATGGCGTGATCGCGCTCAGCAGCGACGGGACGGCCGGAGCCGACGCGGAGACCCTGACTAGGTGGTGGGAAGGATTGGGCGAAGGCGGCCAGATCAACATGCCATTGGAGCGGGCCCCGTGGGGCGACTCCTTTGGCGAGCTGCGCGACAAGTTCGGCGTGGTCTGGATGTTCAACATCACCGCGGTGGCCAGCTAGCCGAAGCGCTAGTGGGTGCGCGCCTGCTCGCGGGCTTCCAAAGCTTCGCGGCCTACGAGCAGGCCCACCTTCTTCGCGCGGATCTGGGTGATCCACGCGATCAGCAGACCCAAGGCGGCCAGGCCAGCGCCGACCACAGATGGGGCGCGGAAGCCGTAACCGGCGGCAATCACCGCGGCACCCAGGGCGGCGCCCAGCGCGTTGGCAACATTCAGCGCCGAGTGGTTCAGCGAAGCAGCCAGCGACTGCGCATGCGGGGCCGAATCCATCAGCAGCGTCTGCAACGCAGGGATCAGCAGGGAACCCACCGCGCCCATCACGAAGACCATGATCATCGTCGGAACCACCCAGCTGGTCACGGCAGCGAAAATCAGCATGGTGGCGATCATGAAAACGGAAGAAAGCTTGATCGCGCCGAAGATCGACCAGTCGGCAAGCCTGCCACCGGCCAGCGAACCAACGACCATGCCTACGCCATAGAGCGCCAAAGCCAGCGGCACCAGCTCAATTGGCAGTCCTGCTTCTTCGGTCAGCGTTGGCGAAATGTAGGAGTAGACCGCGAAGAATCCGCCGAAGCCGACAATGCCGGTGAGCATCGCCAGCCACACCTGGGCGCTCTTCAAGGCGGTCATCTCGCGGCGGATGCTCGCCCCGGCGTCGGTCTTGCGCCATGGGACGAACAAGCTAATCAGCACAGCGGTCAACACGCCGATCGCAGTAACGACCAGGAACATCGAACGCCAGCCGTATTCCTGGCCGAGCCGGGTCACCAACGGGACACCGGCAACGTTGGCCACCGAAAGCCCGAGCATCACCCAGGCAATGGCGCGTCCGCGCATCGTGGCCGGAACCAGGCTGCCGGCAAGCACCCCGGCCAGCCCGAAGTAGGCTCCATGCGGCAGGCCTGCAAGGAAGCGGGTCACCAGCATGGTGTTGTAGTCCGGAGCGAAGAATGAGGAGAGGTTGGCGAGCGTGAAGAAGAGAATCAGCAGCTGCACCGCACGCTTGCGCGGGATCTTGGCAGCCAGCGCAGTGAGCACCGGGGCGCCCACCACTACGCCGATTGCGTAGGCGCTGATCATCAGGCCCATCTGCGCATAGCCCACTTCCAGATCAGCGGCGCCTTCCTGGAGCAAGCCCATCATGGCAAACTCCGTGACACCGATGCCGACGCCGCCCATGGCCAAGGCAATAATTGCCAGCAGTAGTTTTCCGCCAGATACATAGGCAGTCATTCAATTTCTCAATTCATGGCAGGGTCTTGGGAAGCGGCTCCCTCGGCGCTCTTATCCATCGTAGTGACTGCAGCGGGCGACAGTGGCAATCCCCGAGCGGAAAATTACGAATCCCACAGTTTTTTGTGCCACTGTATTAAGTCCTATGCCTCATTCATCGCACCATCGCCTGTCGGCCTCGCGAATAATCGCGAGGTTCTTCTTTGTCATGCTCTGTCTCGCGCTGGCCGGGCTAATGGTGTTCCACCAGCAGATCCCCGATGTCCTGGGTCTCGGATTGATCGTCGATAACCTGGCCCCGTGGATGGGCCTCGGAATTCCAGTGCTCTTGCTGATGGCCTTGGTGGTGCGCGGACGCATCAGCTTCATCGGCCTGCTCGTACCGGTCGTTGTTTGGGCTGTGCTCTTCGGGCCGGCGTTCCTGCCTTCGGACCGGCGCGCACCAGAAGCTTCCCTGCTGGTTGCCACGCAAAACGTCCACGAGTCTGCGGGGGTGCAGGCGGCCCGCGAATTGGCAGCCAACGGCGCGCAGGTCATCACCCTGCAGGAAATCGGTGAAGGCCAGGAGCCGGAAATCACCGCCGAGCTCACCCAATCCCATCCTTACAGCTACATGGTCAGCACCGTAGGCGTGTGGAGCTCCTATCCGCTGAAGAATCCAGAGCCCCTGGATCTGGGGCTGGGTTGGGACCGCGCGTTGCGGGTGGACGTGGCCAGCGAAAAAGGGGATGTACGCCTGTATGCTGTGCATGCGGCGTCGGCCAGGCCTACCGGCCATCACGAGCGGGACATGATGCTTGCTTCCTTGGCCGGCTACCTCGCCGATGACGATTCTCCGAAGATCGTTGCCGCCGGAGACTTCAACGCCACCAGCTCCGACCGCCACTTCGCGCCGGTCGCCAACCAGCTGGAGGAAGCCCACTACAGCGACTGGGGCTTGGCCCTGACCTGGCCGCGGTCCCTGTTCCCGATGCTCGGCATCGACCATGTGATGCTGCGCGGAGTCGAATCGGCCGGCCTGGAGCGGCTGGAAATCGCCGATTCCGATCATTACGCGCTCGCTGCCACGATCGACCTGGGGAACTAGTTCCCTTCCAGCCCGGTCTGGCGCAGCGTGATGTTAATGCGTCCGCCGCCAAGGCCCAAGCCTGCTGGCGCGGTCCCGGCATGGATCTTGCTCACCCCGTGATAGGCGAAGCGTGAGGGGCCGTCGAAGACGAACAGGTCCCCCGAGGCCAGCCGGATCTCTTGCCATGGCCGGTTGCGGTTCTCGGTATTGCCCAGGCGGAATGTTGCCGAATCGCCGATGGACAGCGAAACCACCGGGGCGTTGATGCGCTCTTGCGCATCCTGGTGCATGCCCATGGCGGCCTGCACGTCGTAGTAGTTCACGATAGCCGCATCGG
Source organism: Arthrobacter sp. JUb115 (assembly GCF_004365035.1). Taxonomy (NCBI): domain Bacteria; kingdom Bacillati; phylum Actinomycetota; class Actinomycetes; order Micrococcales; family Micrococcaceae; genus Arthrobacter; species Arthrobacter sp. JUb115. The sequence goes on from NZ_SOBS01000005.1 coordinate 5,495, forward strand.
GCTGGTAGTCCTGCGCGCGCTGCAGGTCACCCGTAGCTTCTGCGACCGCCTGCTTGCCCAAGCGGACCAGCCAGTCTTCCATGGGCGCCACTGATTGCCCGTCCAGGTCGTCAGCGGTCTTGGAGTAGCGGTTCGGGCTCCAATGCCACCCCAGGCACAAGCTCTGCACGCTCATCGGATGGCCGTTGACGGCTGTGCGGTGCGGCGGAACAGGCCCGCTGCCCCATTCGAAGAAGCGCCGGACGATCCACTGCTGCGCGGGCGCGTCCAGCCACCCCGGCAAGTGCCAGGCTCCTGGGCGCAAGGCTCCCCCGGTACGGGGCAGTGCACTGTCGTCGAACAGGGATTCCATGTTCCCAGCGTGCCCGTTGCAGGCAGAACTCGGCAAGTCTCCCGCGTATTCGCTCACTGAACTTTGCAGGATCAGCCAGGCCGGTGCCTCGCAACAATATTTACATTAGAGACTTTGTGTTTCGTCTTACCCTCGCGAACATTTCGAAAAGGTTAACCTTTACTCGAATTATTGCGCTTGAAACATTTGCGATACCTCCGGGAAAACCTGGGCGCCTAAGCTGGGTGCATCCACTAGTTCAAGGAGAATCCCATGTCACCCCTAGAAACTCGAGCAGAATCAAGGAAACCATGATTGGCATCGACCTCGAACTGCGCGGATGCACTGTGCTGATCGCTGGAAGTAAATCCGGGAGCAAAAATACTGCGCTGCGCTTCCAGGCGGAGGGCGCCACGGTGCTCACCGCCGACGGGCCCTTCCAGGCAGTACAGTTGCTGGAACAAGCCGGCCTGCTGGTGATCTGCGATGCCGAACCGCTGCGCTTCGCCTCGGTGGTGCAGGCCGCGCGCATTCCCGTCATGCACCTTGGACCAGCGACCCGGGCCGGATCCATCACCCTGCTCGGTGGCGGCCCCGGCGCATTGGACCTGCTGACCCTGCGCGGCGTGCGGGCCCTGGCCGAAGCAGAAGTCGTCTTCGCCGACAGGCTCGGTCCCGCAGCGCACCTGCCCGCTCTCGCACCGCAAGCTCAAATCGTGGACGTCGGCAAGCTTCCCGGACACCACAAGCTCACCCAACGGGATATCGAAGCCCTGATGATCGAAGCGGCCCGCGGTGGCGCTGCCGTAGTCCGGCTCAAGGGCGGAGATCCCTTCGTCTTCGGCCGCGGCTTCGAAGAAATCGCGGCCGCTACCGCTGCGGGCATCCCGATCAGCGTCATCCCGGGACTGAGCTCGTGCATCACCGTGCCGGCAGCAGCCGGCATCCCGGTCACCGCCCGCGGGGTGAACACCATGTTCACCGTGGTATCGGCCCACGACCCACTCAGCGATGCGCAGCTTGACCATCTGGCCAAGCTGGGCGGAAGCATCGTGATCCTGATGGGCATGGGCACCATCGAGCAGACCGTCGCCGGGTTGCACCGGGTCGGCATGGACCCGCAAATGCCATGCGCCATCGTCGAATCCGGCACCACCGACATCCAGCGCACCAGCTGCACCCGGCTAGCCCGTCTCGCCGAAACAGCCCGCGGCCATTCCAACCCTGCAGTCATTGTCATAGGTGAAGTCGCTGGGCTGCCGGCCACCCTGGTGAACGCGGCAGCGCAAGAAGAGCCGGCCACGCTGGCAGCGCAATTGGAAGTGGCCTGATGAGCAGCCCCAAACCCTTGGCCGGCTTCCGGCTGGCCGTCACCAGCGACCGCCGTTCCGCAGAACTCATCGAGGCCTTCGAACGCCGCGGCGCCGAGGTGACCCATACTCCGCTGCTCCAGCTCGCCCCGCTGGACGATGAGCAGCAACTGATCGCGCAAACGCAAAAGCTGATTGAGGTCCGTCCGCAGGTAGCCGTCATTACAACCGCCTACGGACTGCGCCGCTGGGTTGATACCTCCGAGGCTGCCGGCATTGGCGACGAGCTGCTGGCAGCGCTCGGGCAGGCGCAGCTCTACGTCCGCGGGGCCAAAGCCCATGGCGCCGTCAAGGCGCTGGGCCTGGAACCGGCCGCCGTGGCCAAGGACGGGCGCAGCGCCTCCATGCTGGAACTGCTGGAGGGCAAGCTCCAGGGCGCCACCGTCGCCTTGCAGCTTCATGCCGATTCCGACCATGGAATGCCCCAGAGCCTGCGCGAGCTGGGCGCTCGCCGGGTGCTGAAGGTGGAGCCCTACCGCTGGCAGGACACCAGCAGCGATAGCGGGATTTCTGCTTTGGTGGAGGGCCTGTGCGCCGCCCACTTCGACGCGGTGACCTTCACCAGCGCGCCAAGCGTGCATGCGCTGTTCGCCGCTGCCAAGGCGCGCAATCGCTTGCCCGCCCTGCTGCGCTCACTGGCCGAGCGCGTCGCAGTGGCCACCGTTGGACCGGTGACCGCTGCCCCGCTGATCGAGGCGGGCATCTGCCCGCTGGTTCCCGAGCGCCATCGCATGGGTGCCATGATCGGCCAGCTCGTGGAGCATCTGGCCTCGCTGGGCACGTTGCAGGCGCAAACGGTCCACGGCCAGGTGCAGCTGCGCGGTCGTACCCTCTCGGTCCAGGACGAAAACTGCGAGTTGACGCCCGGGCAGGCCGAATTGGTGCGGGCGCTGATCGAGGCCGGCGGCAGCGTCCTCTCCCGCGACGAGCTGGGGGCCGCACTTCCGGAAGCCAGTTCCAAGCATGCCTTGGATATGACATTGAGCCGGCTGCGCAAGGCGTTGCCGCAACCAGAAATCATCGCCACGGTCATCAAACGTGGGTACAGGCTGAACGTATGATCACCCCGATGGGCTTTTTCCCTCCGGGTTACGTAGGATCGATGTCATGGTTAATATTCAGGTTGCCGGTGAAGCCCTAGTCGATATCGTCGATGGTGTGGCGCATCCCGGCGGTTCCCCGATGAATGTTGCTGTTGGACTGGGCCGATTGGGCCACGAAGTCCTGCTCCAGACGGACATCGGCGATGACGAGCATGGTCGGCTGATCGCCGAACATGTGGCGGCCTCAGGCGTTCAGCTCGCAGCCGGATCACACACCGATGCGCAGACTTCCAGCGCCACCGTCGTGCTGGACGAGTCCGGAGATGCCAACTACGAGTTCCAGCTGAACTGCAAATTGCAGAGCATGGCTTCGACCCAAGCCACCTTGTTCCATTCAGGATCCGTTGCAGCATTCCAGGGTCCGAGTGCCGCTCGAATCCATGAGGCTTTCGAGGCTTCCCCACCGGGCCAGATCCTGAGCTTCGATCCGAACCTGCGTCCGGAGCTGGTCGAGGACCGGGCAGAATCGGTCAAGCAGATCGAGAAGCTGGCCGGGCTGGCGGATATCGTCAAGCTCAGTGACGAGGACGCCCTGTGGCTCTATCCGGGATGGGACACCAATCGCATCCTGGAGCACTTCTTGGAGCGCGGGGCATCGCTAGCGATCATCACCTTCGGCGCACGCGGAGCCGAGGCCCGGACCAGGCAAAGCGAGGTCATGGTTCCCTCGATTTCGGTGCGTACCGTAGATACGGTCGGCGCCGGTGATGCGTTCATGGCCGGGCTGCTCCACGCCATCTTGGACAGCTCGCTGGCCAAGTCCCTTCGCGATGGCACGCAGATGGACAGCGTCGAGCTGGAGAAGGTCATGCAGATCGCTTCGGTGTGCGCGGGAATCACCGTGTCGCGCGCCGGGGCGAATCCTCCAACCCTTGACGAGCTGAATCATTTCCTCAGTTCCACGACGCGCTAGACCTTTCATTTCTGGCCGATAGTCGCTGGGATCTCCGCCTGGAATGGCGCTGATCCCAGCGACTATTTATTTCATTCGTTGTGGGTGACTAGCATTATCCGCCGGCAGCCAGCCCAGCAGCCTGGACTATCGAAGGAAACCGCTGACCAGGTTGCTAGAGTTCCTTGCAGAGCACTATGCACGATTCATTGAGGAGGCCCCATGGGCAGCAAGGTTCCAGCGGCCGATAACACCTTGCGGATCCTCAGGTTGCTGGCCAGCAGGAAGACCCCGACTCCGGCGGCAATGATCGCCACGTTGCTGGAGCTTCCTCGATCCAGTGTCTACCAGCTGCTGAACGTGATGCTGGAGCACGGATTCATCACCCACTATCCAGAGGACAAATCCTATGGTCTGGGTGTCTCCGCTTTTGAGCTTTCCAGCGCCTATACCCGCCAGGAACCGCTGGCACGGCTGGGTGCCCCGCTGATTGCCCAGCTGGTCGACAAGGTCGGGGAAAGCGCCCACCTGGCCGTGCTGCATGGTTCCGATGTTCTCTACATTGTCGAAGAACGCGCCAAGGGCCGGCCATCCTTGGTCACCGACGTGGGTGTTCGCCTGCCTTCGCACCTGACCGCATCCGGCAGGGCAATTCTCGCCGCGCTGCCCAAATCCCAGGTGCGTGCGCTCTACCCCGGTGCTGCCAGCTTCACGGAGCGAGTGGCCGAGTCATCGATCTCCAGCTACTCGCAGTTGCGCCGCGAGCTGGACCAGAGCACGCAGCGCGGCTATGCCGTAGAGCGCGGGGATGTCACCCCGAATTTCCACTCGCTCGCGGTAGAAATCCGGGATTCCAGCGATTGGCCGGTGGCCGCCGTTGCTGTCACCTTCCTGGCCGATCGTGTCCCCGAAGAGCAGTGGGAGACTCTCCTGCTGCAGATCCGCGCCACCGCTTCGGTGATTACCTCGCGGGTGCAGGGCAAGCGTCCTTCCTAGCCAGGTGCTACTGGTTCGAGAATGCCGCGTCGAAGGACGCTTCGGGGCGCTTGAACAGGAGGCTGCGGATGTAGCCCACAGCTTCCTTCGCACCGTGCAAGCGGTCCATTCCCGCGTCTTCCCATTCAATGGAGATGGGGCCCTTGTACCCGTGGAACTCCAGTGCGCGGAAGGCATCTTCCCAGTTGATGTCGCCGTGGCCGGTGGAGACGAAGTCCCAGCGCCGGCGGGGATCGCCCCATGGGAGATGGGAACCCAGGATGCCATTGCGCCCGTTGGGATGATGCATCCGGGTGTCCTTGCAATCCACGTGGTAGATGCGGTCGGCGAAGTCGGTGATGAATGCGACCGGGTCGATGCCCTGCCAGAACATATGGCTGGGATCCCAGTTCAGCCCGAACGCTTCGCGGTGGCCGATTGCTTCCATGGTGCGCAAGGTGGTCCAGTGATCGTAGGCGATCTCGGATGGGTGCACCTCCAGGGCGAACTTCACCCCCTGCTCATCGAATTCGTCCATGATCGGATTCCAGCGATCCGCGAAGTCCTCGTAGCCTGCATCGATGACCTCGCCCGGAACCGGCGGGAACATGGCGACGTACTGCCAGATCTTCGAGCCGGTAAAGCCAACCACTACATCGGCACCGAGCTTGCGGGCGACGCGGGCCGAGCGCTTCATGTCCTCGGCGGCCCGCTGGCGGACGCCTTCCCCATCCCCATCGCCCCAGACATAGTCGCGCAGGATGGCCTGGTGGCGGAAGTCGATTGGATCATCGCAGACAGCCTGGCCGCCCAGGTGGTTGGAGATCGCCCAGGCTTTCAGCCCGTACTTGTCCAGGATTTCCAGCCGCGACTGGAGGTAGGCCGGATCCTCGTCGGCACGCTTGAGGTCCAGGTGGTCACCGCTGGCTGCGATTTCCAATCCGTCATAACCCCATTCGGAAGCCAGCCGGGCGACTTCTTCGAAGGGCATATCAGCCCACTGGCCGGTGAAAAGCGTCACTGGATGCGTCGCGTTCATGGTGGTTTCTCCTCTAGTCATCGGTGTCGATCCAGTCCCCGGAATCAGCCGATTCCAGAACGGCATCGGTCAAACGGCAGGCGCGGGCGCCATCGGCAAAAGTTGGAAGCCCATCGGGTGCTTCGCGACGGATCGCCGCGTAGGTGTCGGCCACGAAAGCGGCGAAAGCATCAAGGTAGCCCATCGGGTGTCCTGCGGGTACCACCGACAAGCGTGCGGCGTCGGGACTGAGATCAGCGGCCTGGCGGGACAGGATCGAGGACATGTCGGGTTTGCCGATCCACAGTTCTTCCGGCTTTTCCTGCTTGAATTCCAACGCCGACCGGTCTCCGGACAACTCGATGGTCAAGGCGTTCTTCCGGCCTGCGTTGACCTGTGACACCATCAGCGTGCCGATGGCTCCCGAAGCCATCTGCACAATCAAGGCAGCAGCATCCTCGGTATCGACGTCCACGGCGCCCCGCTGCTTATGGGCAATGGAGGTGGTCGCGTTCAGCCGAACGATCCGCTCCCCCGCAATGAATTCCAGCAGATCCACCAGATGCGAACCGATGTCCGCGAAGGCCCGCGAAGGCCCGCCTTTGGCTGGTTCTACCCGCCAGTTGCTGTCGCTGACCGTATGCATCCAGTCTTGCAGGTACTGGCCACGCACGGTCAGCAGCCGGCCAAGTTTCCCTTCCTGCACGTGGGCCCGGGCCTGCCGCACCATGGGGTGGTAGCGGTAGACGAACGGCACCGAAGCCACGGCCCGGGAACGCGATGCCAGCAATGCCAGCTCGCCGGCTTCCCGGGCGCTGGTCGCCAGCGGCTTCTCGCAAACAACGGACAGGCCAGCTGCCAGTGCGGAGGCTGCCTGCTCGGCATGCAACGCATTGGGCGAGGTGACATGCACGGCGTCGCATTGGGCGAGCAGCGCTTCGACGCTGCCGAAACCGGGCACGCCCAGGGCGGCTGACGCTTGGCGGGTGGATTGCTCGCCGTTGGACCGCACCCCGATGAGCTGGGCGCCTGCCCGGCGGATCGCATCGGCGTGGGTCCGGGCCATGAAGCCGCCGCCGATGACGCCGACCTTCAGTTCCTGCATGGCCGGTGCAGCCTGCTGGCTGTTCAACTGGGACATGTAATTCCTTGTCTTTTCTTACTTGACCGCGCCGGAGGACAAGCCTGCGACCAGGTGCCGTTGGGCGAAGAGGAAACCGACCAGCACCGGAATCGATACCACCACCGAGGCGGCCATCATCTGGTTCCAGTACACATCGGTCTGCGAAGCGTAGGCCTGCAAGCCGATGGACAGCGTCCTGGTGTCCGAATTGGTGAGCACACTGGCGAAGAGCACTTCGCTCCAGGAAGTGATGAAACAGTAGACCGACACCGCGATGATCCCCGGGCGTGCTACCGGCAAGACCACCTTGAGCAGTGCGCCGAGCCGGCCAAGTCCATCGACCATGGCCGCCTCTTCCAGTTCCTTGGGCATGGCGGCAAAGAAGCCGGTGAGCATCCAGATGGAGAATGGCAGGGAGAACGTCATGTAGGTGACGATCAGCCCCAGGTAGGTTCCGTTCAGCTGCAGTCCCACGGCACGCTCCAGCTGGGTGAAGATCAAGAAGAGCGGCAGCAGGAACAGGATGCCGGGGAACATCTGGGTGGAGAGCACGATCAGCCGGAAGGACCGTGCCCCGCGGAAGTCGAAGCGCGAGAGCGCATAGGCGGCCAGGATCGCGATGGAAACCGAGAGGATGGTGGCGCTGATGGTCACGATCAACGAGTTGGCGAAGTACTTGCCCAGCGGCACCGTGGTCCAGATATCCAGGTACGGGGCCAGCGTGATTTCCGAGGGAATCCACTCGAAGGCGCCGCGCACATCCTTGAGGGGCTTGATGGAGGTCGTGAGCACCACGTAGAGCGGCAGCACGATGATCAGGGTGATGAAGGCCAGTCCGAAAACTCGCAGGATGCGGAAGCCGCGGGTCTCAATCATCGATGCTCTTTCCCTTCGGCATGACAAGTCGGATGTAGAACGCTGAGACGATCAGCAGGGCAATCAGCAGGACGACGCTCAAGGCGCCACCCACGCCGAAGTTCCAGTTGTTGAAGGACTGCTGGTAGATCAACGGGGAAATCAGGGTTGCTTCTTCCGGGGACACCGGGCCGAAGAGCAGGTAGGGGATGTCGAACTGGTTGAACACCCACAGTCCCAGCATCAAAAGCAGCACCACGTTGGCGTGCTTGATCATTGGCAGGGTGATCCTGGTGAACTGCTTCCACAGGCTGGCTCCATCCAGGGAAGCGGCTTCATAGACTTCGTTCGGGATGGATTGCAGGGCGGCCAGCAGCATCAGGAAAGCGAAAGGCCAGAATTGCCAGACGGCGACAACCACCATGACAAAGAAGGAATTCCCGCCCAATAGCCAGAACGGCCCTTCCTCCAGGATCCCGAGGTCTTCGACCAGGAAGCGGTTGACCATGCCATCGCGCTGGTTGAACATGAACGCCCAGGCGATGGTGGTGACGTAGCTTGGCAGTGCGTAGGGCACCAGGAACAGGGTGCGGAAGAATCCGTTGCTGCGGAATTTGGATGCCAGCAAGACCGCGGCGAAGATGCCAAGGCTCCAGGCGATTGCCACTACCAGGAAGGTGAACAGGAAGGTGCGCCCGAGGGCGTCGAAGAATTGGGAACCGATCGGACCGTTGGGGTCCAGCGCGGTGGTGAAGTTCTGCAGTCCCACGAACGGGGCCTTGACCCAGTTGGCAATGGAGAACTGGGTCAGCGAGAGGAAGGCGATCCATACGCCGAGCAGCATCGGGATGATGTGGATCAGCAGTTCCAGGAATGCTGCGGGAGCTGAGAGCGCATAGGGGAAGAACCGGTCGCGCTTGATTGAACTGCGCTTGATCGCCCTTGAAGCGTCGCGGGGCTTGAGCGGTTCGCTGATTCGAGGCGGTGTCTGGGCTGGCGCCGACATTCGGTCTCCTTTCATGAAAACGAATTTGGGTGCTGCAACTGGCCGCGGGGGCGCAAGGAGGTCCGCTCCCACGGCCAGTGCAACGTGTCGGGCCGCTAGCTAGCCGGCATCTGCTTCTGCGCGTCTTCCAATGCCTTGCGGACATCGGCCTCGGTGATTTTTTCGCCCTGGGCAATCCTGGCGAATTGCTTGGCGATGGCCTCGCCTACGAGGGATTCCATCTGCCCTTCGGTGGGGAACAGCGGCATCGGGGCAGCGTTATTGGCCAGGATCTCCTTCTTGGCCTGCTGCTCGGGGGTGTCGAAGGCCGGGTCGTCGAAAGCTTCGGTGACCGATGGCAGCGAGGTGTACTTGGCGTTCAGCTTCTTCTGCTCATCGACGCTGAGCAGGTGGTTCACGAATTCAAGGGCGGCATCCTTGTTATCCGAGTTCTCGAAGACGCTCACGTTGATGCCGGCAACCAGCGACTGGGTGGCTTCCAGCCCGGTGGCATCGGCGTTCTTCAGCGGGATGGGCGCCATGGCGTAGTCCTCGAAGTCAGCGGCATTGAAGGACTTGCCCGGGGCCTGGTCGAAGAACATGGCGGCGTTGCCGTCCATGATTTCCCCTGGCAGCACCGAACCGTCATTGATCTCGGCGTTGGACTTGGAGACAACGCCGTCCTCGCCCATCAGCTGGATCCAGTCGTTGACGCCGCTGACGACGCCATCATTGGTGAAGTCCGGCTTGCCGTCCGTGGTGTACAGCTCGCCGCCGTTCTGCATGCCCAGGATGAATGCGGAGTGGGCATTATTGGCGGTACGCTGTCCGGCCAAGGTGAAGCCGTACTGGTCGACCTTGCCGTCGTCGTCGGTATCCTTGGTCAGCTTCTTGGCGGTGGCCAAGAATTCATCCCAGGTCTTCGGAGCCTGCTTGATGCCGGCTTCCTCGAACATCTTGGTGTTGTAGTACAGGCCGTAGGCCATGGAATACAACGGCAGCGAGGTTGGGGCCTGGCCCTCGGCGCCGCCGGTGGCCAGGGCTGCCGGCACGAACTTCTCGGCTCCGCCTATGGCCTCCAGCGCCTCGCCTTCAAAGGGGACGAAGGCGCCGCTGGCCTGCAAGGTGGTGGCCCAGGTGTTGCCGATGTTCAGCACGTCCGGCCCTTCGCCGCTGGAGACGGCGGTGAGGATGCGGTTGTACAGGTCGGCCCAGGGAACGACTTCCAGCTCGACCTCGATGCCGGTTTCCTCGGTGAACCGCTTGATGGATTCGCCCAGGATCTCCTCGTCCTGGGTGACCGAGCTGCCCTGGTTCGAAGCCCAGTAGGTGATGGTCCCGCCGGCTTCTTCCGAGCCGGAGCCGGAAGCCGAGCCGGAACAGGCGGCCAGGCCGCTGAGCGACAACGCTGCGATGGAGGTAATCGCCGTGAAGCGCCCCAGCTTGCTCTTGAAATGTGGTGCAGACATGTTTATTCCTTTTCAGGTGCGGGTGATGCTGTCAAGGGGTGGTGCTTCAGGCAAGGATGCCGGGAGCCGAAGGATCCCAGGCTGGGTCCAGCAGCGCGATGGGCTCGATCGTCGAGGCCACGTCGATGAATGCTCCCGATTCCATTGCTTCCGCGGCGCAGACCATGATGTCCAGGACGTGGAACGCCAGTTCGCCGGGCACGCGTTCCTTGCGTCCCTCGCGGATGGCTTGGGCGAGTTCGGCAACGCCGGTGCCGCGCCCGTAGGTGGATCCTTCGGCGGTGACAACGCTCGGCTCCTGGTCCTCCAGGTGCAGGATGGTGTCTCCGGTGAATTCGTTCGGATCCGGCAGCTGCGCGGTGCCTTCCGTTCCGGAGATCTCCACGAACCCTGCACGCTTGAGCTTGGAGTCGAAGCTGAAGATGCACTGCGCACTGGCCCCGGATTCGAAGGAGAGCAGCGCTCCGACGTGGGTTGGGACCTCGACCGGGAAGCTGGTTCCGGCCTTGGGGCCTGCACCGATGACCCGCTGCGCGCGGGCCTGCGAACCCAGGGCGGCAACCTTGGCTACCGGGCCGAAGACCCGCACCAGGGTGGTCAGGTAGTAGGGCCCGAGGTCGAAGAGCGGTCCCGCGCCGTGGGCGAAGAGGAATTCCGGGCTGTGGTGCCAGGATTCCGGGCCGGGGCCCTGGAAGATGGCCAGGCCCGAAAGCGGGGTGCCGATGGCGCCTGCTTCAATCTGCCGCAGGCCGGTCTGCAGGCCCGCACCCAGGATGGTATCCGGGGCCACGGCGACGCGGACTCCTGCTGCCTTGGCGGCGTCGACCAGCTGCCGTCCGGATTCGCGGTCCAGCGCGTAGGGCTTCTCGCCCCAGACGTGCTTGCCGGCGGCCACCGCCTGCAGGGCTACCTCGACATGAACTGCCGGGATCGTCAGGTTCACGACGATCTGGATGTCTTCGCGGGCCAGCAATTCAGCATAGGTTCCCGAGGCTTCCACGGACCATTTGCGCGCTTGGCTTGCTGCGCGCTCGGTATCCAGGTCGGCGATGAACCGCACGGCGAGGTCCGGGAATGCGGTGAGGTTCTCCAGGTACTGGTCGCTGATGGTGCCGGCTCCGACAATGCCCACGCCCATGGGCTGATTCTGAAATTCCATAGTCCCTAGTTCTTTTCTGCTACGAGGTAGGCGCGGCTTTCGGACACGGCCTGGAAGATGTCGCCTGCGAAGTCATCGAGTTCCACCACATGCAGCATGCCGCTGGTGGCGTCGATGATCTGGTCGATCGGCATGGATCCGCTGCCCACCGGAACCTGTTCCTTGTGGTTCTTGGACTTCGGCCCGTCCTTGATGTGCAGGGCCACGACGCGGGGTGCCAGCGCTTCAAGCAGCTGGAGCACATCGGCGCCGCCCACGGCAACCCAGTAGGTGTCCACTTCCAGGACGACTTCCGGGTCCAGCAAGCTAGCCAGGTATTCCAGGGCCGTCTTGGAATTGATCTTGCTGGAGATCTCCCAGTCGTGGTTGTGGTAGCCGACCCTTATGCCGTATTCGGCACCGCGCCGGGATGCGGCGTTGAGCTTCTGCGCGATGGCACCGATGGACTCGGCATCCTGCCACTGCTCCGCCGGGATGAACGGATCGATGACGGTGCTGATGCCGAGTTTGCCGGCCGCGGCGAAGACCTCGTCGTAGTCCGAGGAGAGCAGCGGTGCGTGCGCCGTTGGCGCGCTGAGTTCGTTCTCGGCCAGCGCCTGTGCATACTCGTCAGCGCGGGCCACGAAGTTGTACGGCTCGACTTGCGTGTAGCCGATGCCAGCTACGCGTTCGAGCGTCGCGGCCAGGTTCTCTGCGATGTGCTCGCGCAGCGTGTACAGCTGGATTGATAGGTCGTGGGCAGGCAAAGGCGTCTCCTGAAAGAAGTGGTGGGTGCGATCCAGATGCTCATGACTTGCATCACACCTTGAGACTAGTTTTACTTTTGTCGATAGTCAATAGAAGTATGTCGACATTCTCATAAAGTGTTTCGGCTTCGCGTCCATTGCTGTGTTTTACTGGGTTCATGGCCAATCCTTCGAGCCCCCAAAGCATGCAATTCGCCCGCGGCGCCAGTGGGGCAGGCGACGTCTTGCAACTGTTCATGGACGGTGCCGCGCACAGCCGCACGGACCTTGCCGCCCTGACCGGCATGGCTCGCTCCACCCTGCAAGAGCGCCTCGACGTGCTCATCCAGCTGGGCCTGGTTGGCACCATCGCGGATGGCGCGTCCACCGGAGGCCGCCCTCCCCAGCGGCTTGCCCTGCTCCCCGATGCCCGCCTGGTGCTGGCCGTCGATCTGGGAGCCAGCCACCTGCGCGTTGCGCTGACCGATCTGGCCCCCACTCCCCTAGTGCAATCCCAGGCTCCCATTTCGTTCGCCGACGGCCCGGTGGCGATCTTGCAGACCGCGATGGATCTGGCCGATGGCTTGCTCGATTCGCTGGGCCGCACCCGTGACGATGTCATTGCCATAGGCATGGGAGTGCCAGGGCCGGTGAATTTCGAGACCGGCCGTCCCGCCAATCCGCCCATCATGCCCGGATGGGACGACTTCGACATCCCCGCTTGGTTCCAGCAGCAGCTGGACGCCTTGGTAGTCGTGGACAATGACGTCAACCTCATGGCCATTGGCGAGAAGGACCAGCTGGAGACCGGCAGCGAGGACTTCATTTTCGTCAAGCTGGCCACCGGCATCGGCTCGGGCATCATTTCCGGAGGACTGCTGCAACGCGGAGCGCAGGGCACAGCCGGCGATATCGGGCACGTGCGCATCCGCCGCGGCGATGGCATCTACTGCCATTGCGGCAATGAAGGCTGCCTGGAAGCCGTAGCCGCCGGACCCAAAATTGCCACCGCGTTGCGGGCGCAGGGCATCGAAGCGCACAGCAACACCGATGTGGTCGCCCTGGTGAACTCGGGGAACATCCAAGCGATCCATGCAGTGCGCCAAGCCGGCCGCGACTTGGGCGAGGTATTGGCTGCCAGCGTGAGCTTGCTGAACCCGTCGCTGATCGTGGTCGGAGGTCGGATCTCCGCCGCCGGAGAGCACCTGCTGGCAGGCATCCGCGAGGTGGTCTACCAGCGCGGAGCGCCGCTGTCCACCCAGCACCTGCAGATCCGCACCTCGCGCAGCTGGGAAGTTGGAGCCCTGCGCGGAGCCAGCATGATCGCCATCAGCCAGGCCCTGAGCCCGCAGGCCATCGAACGCAGCGCGCTGGCGCTGATCCCCGCCACCTAGGAGCTGGAGGCAACCGGAAATTCCTCCGATTCTGAAATACCGGACAGCTCTGCCCATTCTCCGGTACCCAAGCCATGGCCGATAGCCAATGATGGAATCAGTTAGCTACGTTACATCGTAAGGAATTGCCATGAGCCACGAACCACGTGTTGTCCGCGCCCCGCGCGGTACCGAACTGACCGCCAAGTCCTGGGCCACCGAAGCCCCATTGCGCATGCTGATGAACAACTTGGATCCGGAAGTTGCCGAACGCCCCGAGGATCTCGTGGTCTACGGCGGCACCGGCAAGGCAGCCCGCTCATGGGAGGCATTCGATGCGATCGTCCAGACGCTCAAGGACCTGGAAGAGAACGAGACGCTGCTGGTGCAGTCCGGCAAGCCGGTCGGCGTCTTCAAGACCAACAAGTGGGCACCGCGGGTGCTGATTGCCAACTCCAACCTCGTTGGCGACTGGGCCAACTGGGAGCACTTCCGCAAGCTCGAAGCCGAAGGCCTGATGATGTACGGCCAGATGACCGCCGGTTCGTGGATCTACATCGGCACCCAGGGCATCTTGCAGGGCACCTACGAAACCTTCGCCGCGATCGCCGAGAAGCGTTTCAAGGGCTCGCTGGCCGGAACCCTGACCTTGACCGGCGGCTGCGGCGGCATGGGCGGCGCCCAGCCGCTGGCCGTGACCCTCAACGGCGGTGCCGTGCTGATCGTTGACGTGGATGAAACCCGACTGCGCCGCCGTGCCTCCAAGCGCTACCTCGATGAGGTCGAGCTGGATCTGGACAAGGCGCTGGGCAAAGTCCTGGCAGCCAAGTCCGAAGGCCGCCCGCTGTCGGTGGGCTACGTCGGCAACGCCGCCGAGGTCTTCCCGGCGCTGCTCAAGCGCCACGAAGCTGGAGAATTCTCCTTCGACATCGTCACCGACCAGACCAGTGCCCACGATCCGCTCAGCTACCTGCCGGTGGAATACACCATGGACCAATGGCACGCCGAAGCCGAAGCCGATCCGGCCGGCTTCACCAAGAAAGCCCAGGCCGCCATGGCCGCGCAGGTCGAGGCGATGGTGGGATTCCAGGACGCCGGCGCGGAGGTCTTCGACTACGGCAACTCGATCCGCGACGAGGCACGCAAGGGCGGTTTCACCCGCGCCTTCGAATTCCCGGGCTTCGTCCCGGCCTACATCCGTCCGCTGTTCTGCGAAGGCCTGGGCCCGTTCCGCTGGGTAGCGCTGTCCGGGGATCCCGAGGACATCAAGGTCACCGACCAGGCGCTGAAGGACCTGTTCCCGGAAAACCAGCACCTGCATCGCTGGCTGGATGCCGCACAGAAGCACGTGGAGTTCGAGGGCCTGCCGGCGCGCATCTGCTGGCTGGGCTACGGCGAGCGCCACAAGGCCGGCTTGCTGTTCAACCAGCTGGTCGCCGAAGGCAAGGTCTCTGCACCTATCGTGATCGGCCGCGACCATCTGGATTCGGGTTCGGTAGCTTCGCCGTACCGCGAGACCGAGGCCATGAAGGATGGCACCGATGCCGTGGCCGACTGGCCGCTGCTGAACGCCTTGACCGCAACCAGTTCGGGTGCCACCTGGGTTTCGATCCACCATGGCGGTGGCGTGGGCATGGGCCGTT
This sequence comes from Arthrobacter sp. JUb115, assembly GCF_004365035.1. Taxonomy (NCBI): domain Bacteria; kingdom Bacillati; phylum Actinomycetota; class Actinomycetes; order Micrococcales; family Micrococcaceae; genus Arthrobacter; species Arthrobacter sp. JUb115. The sequence continues at coordinate 20,516 of NZ_SOBS01000005.1, forward strand.
CCATCCACGCCGGCCAGGTCTCCTTGGCTGACGGCAGCGAAATGGCCGCCGCGAAGCTGGAGGCACTGCTGACCAATGACCCGGGCATGGGCGTCATCCGCCACGTCGATGCCGGATACGAACGCGCCGCCGAAGTTGCCGCTGAGCGCGGCGTGCGCATCCCGATGGCCGCACAGGAGAAGTAGGACGCGCACATAGCCTGAAGCACCACTGTTTGTGGTGCCTCAGGCTATTTATTCAATTCCAGGACCGCGCGGCCCGGTTTACGGCTTGCGGGTTTCCGCGCTGATAAACCAGGCTTGCTGCTCCAGATCCGCAATGTACTGGTGCAGGATATCGGCGGTGGTCGGATCCGCTTCATCCACCGGGTCATGGACCTCTCGCATGACTCCCACAGTGGTCTGCAGTGCCTTGACTACCATGTCCACTGCATTGGTGGTCAGGATTTCGGTATTCACGGGTTGTTCCAGCTTCGTGTACTTCGTGACCGTTGCTGCCAGCCCGTCCGGAGTGGCATGCAAAGCTCGCATCCGCTCGGCGATTTCATCCGAGCCGCGGCGCGCGATGTCAACGATTTCGTCGAGGTTCTGGTGCAGGTCGCGGAAGTTGGGACCAACGACGTTCCAGTGGATTTGCTTGCCCACCAATTGCAGGTCCAGCAGCTGGATCAGCACGGTCTGCAAGGACTCGCGCAGCACTTCCGGAGCCACGAACCCGTTTTCTGCGTTTTCGCGATCAGTTTTCTTTGCTGGAGTCTTCTTCGAATTAGCCAATGCTTCTCCTTACGTTGTCATGGACGCTTGGGGCAAGACCTTTCTCGGTGTCCCAGTCTGGACACTATCGATTTACCGGGCAGATTCCGACCGGATGGACAATTCTTTCGGAGAACGTTCAGCTTTCTCTTCGCGCCTGTTGAGCAATTCCAGAAGCCGCCATGGCAGCTGCGGAAAATCCTCCTTGTCCCTCGGGTTCCCGGGAATGGCGATTCCTTTAGCACGCAGTAGTGAATATTGGCCGAAGTCTCTGAACACCATGGGTATTGGCTTAACTGCGGGTTTCCAGCGGCTCTGAGCTTCCCCGAAATCCTTGAACCGGGCTTTTTCTACGCATAGCGTAGGGCAAGTCAGGAACCACCGACCCACGGAGGACAGCATGTCTGAGCAGGATGCAAACGAGCAGTTCGGGAACTTCGACAACAACGAATCTGAAGGCTTCGAAAGCCAGTCCAATTCAGATTTCGGATCAAATGACAATGGCGGATTCGAAAGCCAGCAGTCAGAACAGCAGTCCTATGGCGGTGGCGAAAGCCAGCAGTCCTACGGCAATGACAGCCAGTCGGAACAGCAGTCCTACGGTGGCGGCGAAAGCCAGCAGTCAGAACAGCAGTCCTACGGCAGCGACAGCCAGTCCGGACAGCAGTCGGAGCAGCAGTCCTACGGCGATAGCAACGAATCCGGTGAGGAATCGTTTGGCGGCGAAAGCCAGTCCGGACAGCAGTCCGATGGCCAATCGTATGGAAACGATGAAAGCCAGTTTGGTTCCGAAGAGCGGAATGAAGGATTCTAGGAACCAAATAGCCCGGTAGGTTCGCCTGCCGGCTCAAATCGTGCCCCTTCTCCCCCTGGGCACTAGTAATCGCTTCACTGCTTGCACTGGGCAAGCGGTGAAGCGATTACTTTTGTCCCCGCACGGAATCGTCAGCAAATTGCATGGTTGCGTGCTCCCGGGGCACGAGAACTCATTCGTTCCTGAGCCGTTCGCGTTGGTCATTTATCGTCATTCAACGCAGAATGTATCTATACCGCGTGTCCAAATGCGCTGGCCGGTTCGATTGACAGGATGGTTATGTTCTCGAAAATTACCAAACGCCTCGCTGGGCCGCTGGCGGTTGGAATCCTTGCAGTCGCACTGGCAGGTTGCGTGAGCATCCAACCCTCCAGCGAAGAGACAAGCGCACCAGCAGAAGAAAGCATGGCACCGGAGAACGCCGGGCCTATCGAAGGCAGCGTCACCCCAAGCTCCAAAGCCCCAGAAGGCGCTTCTACTGGTACTCCCAATGTTCCGAAGGCACCTGCGGACAGCACCTTCCAGTCCGTCTATGATTTCCTCGATGCGCAAGCGACCGAAATCAGGTGCACGGGCGGCATGGATATCTCTGAAATGGGTCAAATGCTGAAGCTCATCGGCGATTGCCAGAACGTCACCGTCTCTGGTTCCGGAAACATGATCGTCGCTCCGCACATCAAGAATCTTGAGCTGGACGGCAGCGGTAATATCGCAGCGGTCAAGAACATCAAGCACGTAACCTTTAGCGGCATCGGCAATTCTGCCGCATCCCTTAACGAGAACGCCAAGGTCACGGACAACGGCTCGTCCAACAAATTTGGCGAGGAAGCCTTCGAAGGCATCACCTTCTGAAACCGGAACCCCTGAACGGGCCTCCAATTGGAGGTCCGTTCTTTTCTCCCTCCAGGGCACTGTCTGGTATTTCGGACAGATGACCCGAATATCAGTGCCGTGCAAACTCGTTCTGCCGAACAATGGAGATTAGAGACCTCATTGCAGCGTAGAGAACGGATTGAAAATCATGGCTACTTCCCCGCACGTAACCCTGGACCTAGCTGGCGCCACCGCCGATGACGTGATTGCGGTAGCCCGGCACAACGCGCAGATTAGCCTCGCGCCTCAGGTTCTTGAAGAACTGGCAGCAGTCCGCGCACACATTGATGCCCTGGCTTCAGCCGACACCCCGGTCTATGGCATTTCCACCGGGTTCGGCGCCCTGGCAACGCGCCACATCGCTCCCGAGGACCGCGCTAAACTGCAGCGTTCGCTGATCCGCTCGCATGCAGCCGGCATGGGCGACCCAGTTGAGCGCGAAGTGGTGCGCGCGCTGATGTTCCTGCGCGCCAAGACCCTGGCCTCGGGCCGCACCGGCGTGCGCCCGGTAGTGCTGGAAACCATGGTTGGACTGCTTAATGCCGGCATCACCCCGGTGGTGCGTGAGTACGGTTCGCTGGGTTGCTCAGGAGACCTTGCTCCGCTCTCCCACTGCGCACTGGTCTTGATGGGCGAAGGCGAGGCCACTGACCGCGAAGGCGTGAAGCGCCCAGTGCCGGAGCTCTTTGCTGAAGCAGGACTGGAACCTGTCGAACTGGCGGAGAAGGAAGGCCTGGCGCTGGTCAACGGCACCGACGGCATGCTCGGCCAGCTGCTGATGGCACTGGCAGACCTGGAAGAGCTCGCAGACATTGCCGATGCCACCGCGGCCATGAGCGTCGAAGCCCAGCTGGGCACCGACCAGGTCTTCCGTGCTGAACTGCACGAACCGCTGCGCCCGCATCCGGGCCAGGGCCGCAGTGCTGCGAACATGTTCAGCTTCCTTTCGGGCTCCCCCATTGTCGCTTCGCACCGCGAAGGCGACGGCCGGGTGCAGGATGCCTACTCGCTGCGCTGCTCCCCGCAGGTTACCGGCGCAGTGCGCGACACCATCGCCCATGCCCGCCTGGTCGCCACCCGCGAATTGGCGGCAGCCATCGATAACCCTGTCGTGCTGCCATCGGGTGAAGTCACCTCCAACGGCAACTTCCACGGTGCTCCCGTGGCGTACGTCTTGGACTTCTTGGCCATTGCCGTAGCTGACCTGGGATCCATTGCAGAGCGCCGAACCGATCGCATGCTCGACCCGGCTCGTTCCCGCGATCTGCCAGCTTTCCTTGCCGATGACCCGGGCGTGGATTCGGGCATGATGATCGCCCAGTACACGCAGGCCGGACTGGTCGCGGAGAACAAGCGTCTGGCCGTACCGGCCAGCGTGGATTCCATCCCGTCATCAGCGATGCAGGAAGACCACGTTTCCCTGGGTTGGCACGCGGCGCGCAAATTGCGCACCTCGGTCGCCAACCTGCGCCGCATCCTGGCAATTGAAATGCTGATTGCCGGCCGAGCCCTGGATCTGCGCCAGCCATTGCAGCCTGGCCCGGCTACCGGCGCCGTATTGGAGCTGCTGCGCACCAAGGTCGCAGGTCCGGGCGAGGACCGTTTCCTCTCTGCGGAGCTGGAAGCTGCTTGCCAGTTGCTGGCCTCCGGGGAAGTGCACCGCGTGCTGGAAACCCATCTGCCAAAGTAGCCGTTCGCGGCCAACTGTGTGGGGCGCCGGACAATGCCCGGGCATCTGCGCGCAAGAGGCGTAAGCTTGGATACCGGGAAACCACTTACCTCGCGTGAAAGAATCGTCTAATGCAACGCACCATGTTCAAGTCCAAGATCCACCGGGCAACTGTCACCCAGGCAGACCTGCACTACGTAGGCTCGGTCACCGTTGACTCCGAGCTGCTCGAAGCCTCGGATATCCTGCCCGGCGAACTGGTCAGCATCGTAGACATCACCAACGGCGCCCGCCTGGAAACCTACACCATCGCCGGCGAGCCGGGCAGCGGGGTCATCGGCATCAATGGTGCGGCAGCGCATCTGGTGCACCCCGGCGACTTGGTCATCCTGATCAGCTATGCGCAGATGGAAGACGCCGAGGCTCGTGGCTATGTGCCGAGCGTGGTGCATGTGGATGCCGATAACAAGATCATCCACCTCGGCGATGATCCTGCCGAAGCGGTGGCCGACGGGGTGCAGACCCCGCCGCACGCACTGCTGAACAGCAAGTAGTCCAGCTTCACAAGGCCAGCCGGCGCGCAAGGTATTGCGCGGTTCTGCTGGCCTTGTCTTGCGCCACCGCCGTTGGGGTCCCCTCGGCAACGATGCGCCCGCCGCCATCCCCGCCGGCCGGCCCCAAATCGATCACCCAGTCGCTTGCGGCAACCACATCCATCTGGTGTTCCACCACGATGACGGTGTTGTCCTGGTCGACCAGCTGCTGCAGCTGCGATACCAGCAGCTGCACGTCGGCAGGGTGCAGTCCGGTGGTGGGCTCATCGAGAAGATAGAGCGTGTGCCCGCGGCGCTGGCGCTGGAGTTCGGTGGCCAGCTTGATGCGCTGGGCTTCGCCGCCGGACATTTCGGTAGCTGGCTGGCCCAGCTGCAGATACCCCAGTCCGACTTCGCGCAGGGTCGCCAGGGCCCGTGCCGCGGAAGGGATTCCGGAGAGGAATTCTTCGGCTTGGCTGACGTCCAGTTCCAGGATCTGGGCAATGTTCTTGCCCTGGTATTCGACGTCCAGGGTCTGCTGGTTGTACCGGGTTCCGCGGCATTCGGGACATGGCCCGTAGGTCCCTGGCAAGAAGAGCAGCTCGATTTCCAGGTAGCCTTCGCCCTGGCAGTTCTCGCACCGCCCGCCGGCAACGTTGAAGGAGAAGCGTCCGGCACTGTAGCCGCGTTGCCTGGACAGCGGCAGCTCGGAGAAAGCCTTGCGGACCGCATCGAACAGGCCCGTGTAGGTTGCGACATTGGATCTGGGCGTGCGCCCGATGGGCTTCTGGTCCATCAGCACTACGCGGCTTAGCTGATCTGCGCCGGTGACCTCGGCGATCACCGCGCGGTCCGCCGTCGCCTCCGGATCCTCCGGCCCGGCAAGCACCGGGCCGCCCGCGGCCTGGGCCAGGGCACCGCAGACCAGGCTAGACTTGCCCGATCCCGACACGCCGGTGACCGAACAGAAGACCCCCAGCGGGAACGCGGCGTCCACGTCGTCCAGGTTGTGCAGGTTCACCCCGCTCAGCTGCACCCATCCTTGGGCTTCGCGCGGCTCGCGGCGCGGTGCAGGCCCGGGATCGAGGAAGCGCCGGGTCACGGATTCCTGAATTCCGGACAGCCCGGAAACTTCTCCGCTGTAGAGCACCTGCCCGCCGTTGCTGCCCGCGCCCGGGCCGACATCGACAATCCATTGCGCACGGCTGACCACATCCATGTTGTGCTCCACCACGAATACCGAATTGCCTTCGGCCTTGAGTGCATCGAGCACCTCGATCAGCGGCTGCACATCGGCCGGGTGCAGCCCGGCAGATGGCTCATCGAGCACGTAGATGACGCCGAACAGTCCCGCGCGCAGCTGGGTGGCGATGCGCAGGCGCTGCATTTCCCCCGGCGACAGCGTCGGGGTGGCGCGGTCCAGGCTCAGATATCCCAGCCCGAGCTCGACCAGCACCTGGATTCGGCCCAGCAGGTCGGCGCTGATGATGCTCGCGACTTCAGCCTGCGCCTCAGCCTGGGCATCAGCCGCGAAGGGGCGCAAGAGCTCGGCCAGGGAGCTGAGCGGCTTGCCGTTGAATTCCGCGATATCCAGGCCGTCGAAGGTGACCTGGAGGGCATCGGGGCGCAATCCCGTCCCCGAGCACGCCGGGCAATCCTGCGAATGCATGAAAGCCAGCGCCTTGGACCGCAGGTTCTCGCTCTTCGAGGTCGCAACCGTGTGCCGGACGTAGCGTTCGGCACTCCAGAACCGGCCCTTGTACGGTTTGGCCACGCGATCCCGTTCCGGGGTGACTTCCACGACTGGCTGGTCTTCGGTGAACAGCAGCCACTTCCGTGTTTCCGCGGGCAGCTGCTGGAACGGAACGTCGATGTCGTAGCCCAGGTGCGTGGTGATGTCCCGCAGGTTCTTGCCCTGCCAGGCGCCGGGCCAAGCCGCAATCGCGCCGTCCCTGATGCTCCGGGAGGAATCCGGGACCAGCGATTCCTCGCTGACCGAATGCACCGTTCCCGCACCGTGGCATTGCGCGCAGGCGCCGGCCGCGGTGTTGGTGGAAAAGGCATCCGAATCCAGCCTCGCCGCACCCTGGGGGTAGGTTCCTGCGCGGGAGAACAGCATGCGCACGGAGTTGGACAGCGTAGTCAGGGTCCCGACGGTGGAACGGGAACTGGCAGCGCCACGCCGTTGCTGCAGGGCCACGGCCGGTGGCAGCCCGGAGATGAATTCCACCTTGGGAGTGTGCCCCTGGGCGATCAGGCGCCGCGCGTAGGGAGCCACCGATTCCAGGAATCGGCGCTGGGATTCAGCGAAGATGGTTCCGAAGGCCAGGGAAGATTTCCCGGAACCGGAGACCCCGGTGAAGGCGACAATGGAATCGCGCGGAATGCGCACTTCGACATTGTCCAGGTTGTTCTCGTTGGCACCCCGCACATGGATGAATCCGTCATGGTCGGCAGGTGCCCGGAAGGATGCAAAGCTCTTCATCTTTCCCACACTATGCGCCTGCACGGGGCGAACTCAATTCGCACCTCGCGCGCTCACCCTTCTGATTGGCAGGCCGCGTCGGGGCATCCTTGCCAGGTCTTCGAGAAGTATCCGACGATATCGGCACTGTGATCCCACGGGTAGATTTCATCGACCTTCCCGTGGATACGCATCGCCGCCTGCTCCACAGCCAGGTGGAAGAACCGGCAGACCTGTGAGTAGTGCCAGAGATCCGCAATCAGCTCGGCCAGCTGTCCATGGGCCAGCGGCCGGCCGGGTCCAAATCCTGCTGCCGCCATAGCCTGGAACACGATCTCCTCCGTGAGTTCATGGCCTTTGCCGCAATCGCACCAGGCCAGGCCCTGGCTGGGCATCGACCACACATCAATGCTGCTCCCGGCGGCGCCATCGGGTTCCATCTGCTCCTCCATCATCGAATTCTGCTTGGCTCCCGAATGTACCGGCCGCGACCTACAGTTTGGCCCGGCGGGCCGGCAGGCTCTTGCCTGCACCGGCATTGCTTGGCATAGTCGTTTGAGCCGGCGGGGTTCAACCAGCTGGCGGATTGAGGCCGAGGAGAACAGTGATGATCAAGCGTTCCCACCCCGATACCAGCGATGGCGCACCGCACCGGCAGTGGAACGAGCTGCTGCAGGAAATGCGGGTGATGCAAACTGGTGTGCAGATCCTGGCTGCTTTCCTGGTGGTCCTGCCCTTCCAGGCGAGGTTCGAGATGCTCAGCCGAACCGACGAGGTGGTCTACATCATCTTGCTGGTGGCGGCCACTGTGCTGATTCTGCTGCTGATCACCCCCGTGGCCGTGCACCGGTATCTCTTCGGACAGCGGCTCAAGGAGCAGACGGTCAGCTTGGGCCACGCCATCGTGAAGATCGTGGGCATCGGCGTGGGGTTGCTGGTCTCGGGTTGCGTCTGGTTTGTGCTGCAGGTGCTCTTCGGCTGGCAAATCGGGGCCTGGATCGGAGGGCCGCTGATCCTGGTGGCCTTGTTCCTGCTGGTGGCGCTGCCGCGGATCCTGATCCGGGTTGGACCCGAGAACGCCTCGGGGCACTAGGCTTCGGGCCGGCTAGGCCATCTTGTCGACGCGGCGCAATATCAGCCGCATTGGCGCATGCCTGAGGGCTCGCGGCAGCAGCCGCGTGGCGGCCCTGGCGACGGCGATGACGCGGGCGTTGCGCTGCGCGGCTTTCCCGGTGAGGCGATAGCCGAAGCCTTCGCGCACCGGGGCCGGCAGCTGGGCGATGGTCACGTCGCGCATCAACGGCATGCCGATCCGGACCCACCATGGGGCATTGCGTGCTTCGAAAAGTTCGCGGGCCAGCGCCCGGGTCTGGTTGGTGACTTCCAGCTTCGCTTGATTCTGCGCAAAGTACTGCTCGAAGCCGCCGAGGTCCTGCGGCCAGTAGTCGACCGGCATCTGCAAGGCATCACCGAGCCGTGCGTACTGCAGGTAGAGCTCTTCCTGGTCGGCCTCGTTTTCATCCAGGATCTGGCCGGCAATCACGCGGGCCGAATCATAGAGCGTGGCCGCCACCCACAACTGCAGCCTGGGATCCAGCGCAGAATACGCGGGCCTGCCCTCGTCACGCGTTGCGCGAATGGGCCGGTGCGCCGCGTCCACATGGGCGATGATCTTGCGCTGCTGTTCTGCTGTGCCATTGCTCAATGCATAGATATATCCGAGGGTATGAATCAGCCGGCTGAGCGGGTTGGCGGCGAAATCAGAGTGCTCGGCAATGGCCCGGCCAATCTGCGGGTGGGCCAGCTGAAGCAAGATGGCTCGGCCCGCTCCGAGCAGCAGCCCGGCTTCCGGCGCGATGCGGGAGAAGGGCTCGCCGTTCTCTGCGGCCATGTTCCTTTGCTTCATGACCCCCATTCTAGGCAGTCGGCTTGCCCAAGGGCATTGGCGCCGATGGCTGCAGGAAGTCGCTCAGGATTCTTGCGCCGCAGCCTTCTTCAGCAGGACAACGACCGAAGTTGCGGCCATGAACACGGTTCCCGCGATCACCGCAATGCTCTGGGGCGTCTGGCCCGGGTCGCTGGACAACGCCGGCACGATGAGAATCAGGACGGCGGCCCCCAGCACCATGAGGGCAAAAGCTGCATAGAACATCTTCTTCACTGCGTGTCTCCTCGGGTAGCGCGCTGCCGCGAAACAGCTGCGGCATCCGGTGCCTAGAATGCTACCCCACAGTGCAGGATCGCGTTGGCGTAGGGGGTAGCTTCCCCCGTGCGCACAATGACCTTGGCCTGGGGCAGTTGGGCTTTCAGCTCTTCGTGGGAGATGAAGTCCGGGTCCAGGTCCCTGGCCAGGCACAGTTCCTGGACCGGGCCGTTCTCGGCTTCGGCCGCCAGGGTGCTGTTCTCGATCACCATGTTCCGGGCCAGGACCTCGAGCACCTGATCTAAGCTGGGCAGACCCTGCACCAAGGCCAGATCGATGACCAGTGGGCCTTCGGGCAGCGGCAGGCCGCAGTCCGCTATCACCACGATGTCGGTATGCCCGCACTTGGCCAGGGCGGCCAGCAGCGGGGCGTTGAGAATTTCGGATTTCAGCACAGCGGCTTCCTTAGGTCTTGCTCGAAAAGGGGTCTCAGAGGTTCTGCAGGGAACGCGGGTAGGAAGCTTGGGCTCCGTGCGCCTGCACCGTCAGCGCGGCGAACTTGCCGGCGAATTCTGCGGCCTGCGCCAGGTCATCGCCCTTGGCCAGGCGGGCAGCCACCGCACCGGTGAATGCGTCGCCGGCACCGGTGGTGTCCACGGCCTTGACCTTCACGGCGGGCAGCGCGCGAACCTGGACCCCGCCGTTCTCCCCTGGGAAGCGGTCGGCAACCAGGCAGCCATTGGAGCCGAGGGTGATGACCACGCTGGCGATGCCCTGGTCGACCAGCATCCCGGCCAGGCGCTCGTACTTGCCGTCGAACTGGCGAGCCGGGTGCGGGTTCAGCTGCTGGAGCACGGCTTCGGCCTCATGCTCGTTGACCACCAGCGGGTTGGCCTTGAGCAGGTACTCGCGGTCCAGTTCGATCACCGGCGCCAGGTTGAGCACGATGCGCTGTGTGGCAGCATCCATGGCGGCCTTGATGCCCGAGGCAGGAATCTCGCCCTGCAGCACCAGGATGCCCTCGATGCCCCCGGCGGCCTGCACAGCCTCGCCGGAGACGGTCGAGTTGGCCCCGGAGACCACGGCAATGGAGTTCTCCGCGCCACAGTCCACCTGGATGATGGCTACGCCGGTCGGCTCGCTGGCGCGGGCCACGCGATCGAGTTTCACGCCGGCTTCCCCGAGCTGGCCCAGCGCGATTTCGGCGTGCGAGTCGTTGCCGACGGCGCCGATGAATTCCGTGGCGGCACCGGCCAGCGCGGCGGCCAGCGCCTGGTTGGCGCCCTTGCCGCCGGGCGAGAGCTGGTAGGAATCTGCCAGCACGGTTTCGCCCGGGCCGGGAAGGCGGGCCATCAGCGCGGTGATGTCCACGTTGCTAGAGCCCACAATGGTGACCTGGATGTCCTGCTGCATGTTATTTCCTCTGGTTCTCTCCACCCGGCGGCCGATGGGCGCCGGTGCACTGCTTGATTGCCGCTAAGGGCAGATTACTCGCCTGCGTAGTCAGCGACGTTCTTCTCGTCTACCGTGTCAACGGCGACCTGCACGTTGGCTTCGACTCCTTCGCCCTTGATGGCCTTGGCCAGGATCTGCACCGACTGCTTGCCCAGCTCGGCCGGGTTCTGGGCGATGGTGGCAACCAGGGTGCCATCCTGGACTGCCTTGAAGCCGTCGTCGGTGCCGTCGAAGCCGACTACCAACACGTCCTTGCCGGCCTTGTCGCCCAGCGCCTGGATGGCGCCCAGGGCCATTTCGTCGTTCATCGCCAGCACGCCAGCGGCATCCGGGTTGGCCTGCATCAGGTTGGTGACCACGTCCAGTGCTTCGGCTCGGTCGAAGTTGGCGGTCTGCGAGGAGACGACCTCGATGTCCTTGAACTCGGCCAGGCCCTTGTCGAAGCCTTCGCCGCGCTCGTTGGTTGCCGAGGCGCCTGGAACACCTTCCAGCACGATGATCTTGCCCTTGCCGCCCAGCGCCTCGCCCAGCGCCTTGGCAGCCTGCTCGCCGCCGGCAACGTTATCCGAAGCCACGAAGGAAGCGATCTTGGTCTCGCCCACCGCGCGGTCAACCGCAACGATCGGCAGGCCGGCCTCGGCCACCGGGTTCAGGCCGGCTTCAGCGGTTTCGGTATCCACGGCGTTGATGATCAGGCCGGCCGAGCCGTTGGTTGCCGCGGTTGCCAGCTGGTTGGCCTGGGTTGCGGAGTCGTTCTGCGCGTCGACGACGGACAGGTCGATGCCCTGCGCTTCGGCCTCGGCCTGGGCGCCGTCACGCAGGTCGACGAAGAACGGGTTGTTCAGGGTGGACACTGCCAAGGTGGCCGAGCCGGCCTCTGCTTCGGTGCCGCGGTTGCAGGCGGCCAGGCCGGCCACCAGGGCCAGTCCGACGCTGACGGCTGCGGTCTTGCGGATGATGTTCTTCATGGGGTTCTCCTTTGAACTTTTCTTGAATTGCTGGGTACGGAGGGAAAATCTAGTGCTTGACGTTCTTGCGGCGCAGCACGTCGAAGCCCACGGCGATCGCAATCACGGCGCCGATGACTACCTGCTGCCAGAAGGCGGAAACCGAAAGCAGGTTCAGCCCGTTGCGGATCACGGCCAGCACCAGGGCGCCGATCAGGGTGCCGGAGATGCGTCCCACGCCGCCGGAGAGCGATGCGCCGCCGATGACCACGGCCGCGATGGCATCCAGCTCGTAGCCCGAAGCCAGGGTCGGCTGGGCAGAATCCAGGCGCCCGGCCAGGATCATGCCGGACAAGGCCGCGAAGACGCCGGAGATGACGAAGACGGTGACCAGCACGCGCTTGACCGGGATGCCCGACAGGCGCGCGGCTTCGGTGTTGCCGCCCACGGCGAAGGCGTTCTTGCCGATGACGGTGCGGTTGAGCACGAAGGCGGCAAGCAGGCCGGAGACGACCAGGATCAGAATCGGCACCGGGATCGGGCCCAGGTCATCGCCCAGCCAGGACACCGAGGAGCTTGTGGAGATCGGCCGGCCATCGGAGATCACCAGGGTCAGCCCGCGCACCACGGTGAGCATCGCCAGCGAGGCGATGAAGGTGGGCAGCTTGCCGTAGGCGCTCATCGCACCAGTCACCCAGCCGCACAGTGCACCGACGGCCAGGCCGATCGGGATGGACAGGCCATCGGGCAGGCCGGCGGTGGTGATGGCATAGGAGGAGCCCATGGCCGAGAGCGCCGCGACCGAGCCGACCGAGAGGTCGATGCCGGCGGCGACGATCACGAAGGTCATGCCGAAGGCCATCACCGCGATGGTGGAGACCTGGATGCCGATGTTCATCAGGTTCGGTCCGGTCAGGAAGCGCGGGGTGGCGATGAACAGGGCCAGGCAAAGAATGACCAGGCCAACCAGGGCTCCGTTGTTGGCAAGGAATGCCTTGAAATCAAAGCCCTTCTTCGGGGCAGTAGCTACGCTGCTCATTACTTGGTTCCCATTTCTTCTTCGCGGTGCACATTGCTGACGGCCAGGGACATGATGGCGTCCTGGGTGGCTTCTTCGGTGGCCAGTTCCCCGGCGATGCGTCCCTGGCTCATGACCAGGACGCGGTCGGACATGCCCAGCACTTCGGGCAGTTCGCTGGAGGCCATCAACACGCAGCCTCCGGAGGCGGTGATCTCATTGATCAGTTCGTAGATTTCGACCTTCGCTCCCACGTCCACGCCGCGGGTCGGCTCGTCGAGCAGCAGCACCTTGGCCCCGGCGGTGAACCAGCGGCCGAACACGGCCTTCTGCTGGTTTCCGCCCGAGAGCGAGCGGATGGGCGCATCGATGCTGCCCATGCGGATGCGCAGGCGTTCGGCGACCTGCTGCGCGCGGGCCTTCTGGCCCTTGCGGTCCACCAGTCCGTTCTTGGCGGTGGCGGCCATGGTGGCGTAGCCGATGTTCTCGGCCACCGAGGCATCCAGCACCAGGCCCTGGGTCTTGCGGTCCTCGGGAACGTGCCCGATCCCAGCGCGGGTAGCTGCAGCGACGTCGAAGCTGGCCAGCTTCTTGCCGTTGACCGCCACGACGCCGCTGGCGTACTTGTCGGCTCCGGCGATGGCGCGGATCAGCTCGGTGCGCCCGGCACCCATCAGGCCGGCCAGGGCAACCACTTCGCCGGGGCGGACTTCCAGCGAGATGTCCTTGAGCATGCCCTCGCACAGGTTCTGCACGCTCAGCAGCGGCTTCTGGCCTGGCTCGGTGGCTACGCGCGGGAACTGGGCGTCGATGTCGCGGCCGACCATGAGCCGGACCAGCTCGTTCTCCTCGGTGTCCGCCGGCACGGTGGCAATGAATTTGCCATCGCGCAGCACGTTCACGAAGTCGCCGATTTCGGCAATCTCATCGAGGTGGTGGCTGATGAACACCATGCCCACCCCTTGTTGCTTCAAGGTGGCGACCACCGAGAACAGGTGCGCGATTTCGGCCTTGGTCAATGCCGCGGTGGGCTCATCGAGGATCAGCACGCGGGCGTCCAGACTCAGCGCCTTGGCGATCTCCACGAGTTGCTGCTGGGCCAGGCCCAGCTGGCCCACCGGCGTATCGACATCCAGCGCCAGCCCGAGCTTGTCCATCGCTTCGCGGGCGATCTGGCGCATGGCGCGGCGGTTGATGATGCCGAATTTGCGCGGCACGCGGCCCAGGGTGATGTTCTCGGCGATGGTCATCGACGGGACCAGGTTCAGTTCCTGGTGGATAGTGGCGATGCCCAATGCCTCGGAGGCCTTGGTGTTGGGAATCTTCACGGCCTTGCCGTCCACCAGGATCCGGCCGGCGTCCGGCTCGTGCACGCCGGCGATCATCTTGATCAGCGTCGACTTGCCTGCGCCGTTCTCGCCGAGCAGCACCGAGACCTTGCCGGCATGCACCTCGACGGTGACCTCGTCGATCACCTGTACCGGGCCGAAGGACTTGCAGACCTTGTCCAGGACCAGCAGAGCGTCATTACTCATTTTCGTTCCTTCCATCCTCGCCTATGCGCCGGTGGCGGGTTGCGTTGGGGCCAGCGACTCACGCGCGGTGAATCGGCTGATGAATTCTTGGGGCTCGGGGCTCTTGCCCGCCATGACGTCCTGGAGCGCGGTGACCGCGGCGCGGCCCATGCTGGTCAGGTCGTGGCTGATCGTGGCGATCGGCGGATCGTGCATGAGCATTGCATCCACCTCGTCGAAGGTGATCACCGAGAGCTGCTTCCCGATCCGGATGCCGGCTTCGCGCCACACGGTCAGTGCGCCGATGGCCATCGGCGCATCGGCGATGACCACCGCGGTCGGCTGCAGTTTATGGCCCAGCAGCCAGCGGGCGCCTTCGGCACCCGAGGCGGCGCGGAAGTCGCCGGCAAAGTGCAGGGCAGGATCGGTATCCAGGCCGTTGGCGGCCATCGCCGAGTCGAAGGCGCTGTGGCGTTCGCGGGCGGTGGATGCGTGGTCCGGGCCGCCCAAGAAAGCGATTTTGGCGTGGCCCAGGGCCTTCAGCCGCGCGATGGCTTCTTCCAGGGCGCCGGTGCTGGAGGCGGTGATGGATGGGATTCGAAGCTCGGGCAGGGTGCGGTCGACGAAAACCAGCGGAGTGCCCGAGGCAATGATGCGCTGCATCATCTGGCTTGGCCGGTCGGCGTCTTCATCAAGGCCCTGGGGAACGAGAATCAATCCGTCAACGCGGCGCGAAAGCATCGCGGCGAGGAACTGGTCCTGCTGTTCGGTGTCCTCGTTGGCATTGCCGATGAAGGTCATCATTCCCGCGGCGTGGGCCTGCTGCTCGACGGCATGCGCGAGATCGGAGAAGTAGGGGTTGCGCACATCGGATATCAGCAGCGCGATGGTGTCGGTTTTGGTGGAGCGCAGGGAGCGGGCCTGGGCATTGGGCACGAAACCCAAATCCTTGGCGACAGCTTCCACTTTTTCGCGGGAAGCGGCCGAAGTGGCGGGGTGGCCGGATAGAACGCGCGAGGCAGTCGCGGAAGATACTCCGGCTGCAAGTGCCACATCCTTGATGGTGACAGCGTTCATGTCGATAAGCCCCTTTGCTTACGTGTAATCGATTCCATGGAATCGATTACACAGTTTTCCGCACAAAGAAATTTAAGTCAATACGCTGCCCCTGGGCCTCGGATAATCCTTATCCATGGAGCAGAATTTTTAGGCTCGTGACTAGCCGCTTTCAGTTGTCAGCGGTCTCCAGCCCGAATTGCCCAATAATCAAAGTCACCTCGCGACCAGCTGGCCCGATGGTCGCTAAGATGGTGCTTGTGTCGGTCAACCAGCTTTCAGATAGCGCCCAGAACTATCTCAAGATCATCTTCGGTCTCAACGAGTGGTCGAGCGATCCGGTAACCGCCAGCATCATCGCCAGCAAATCAGGCATGAAGCTCTCCACGGTTTCCGGCGCCCTGGGCAAATTGCGCCAGCAGGGCCTGCTCGACCATGCGCCCTATGGCGCCGTAACGCTGACCGAACTGGGACGCGAGTATGCGGTGACCATGGTGCGCCGCCATCGCCTGATCGAAACTTTCCTGGTGCAGATGCTGGGCTACCGCTGGGACCAGGTGCATGACGAGGCCGAGAGCCTGGAGCATGCGGTATCCGATTTCATGATCGAGCGCATCGACAGCTTGCTGGAGCACCCCACCCGCGACCCGCATGGCGACCCCATCCCGACGGCCGAAGGCAGCATTTCCATCCCGCAGGCGTTCAACCTGAGCGAAGCCAGCGATGACGCCCAGGTGGTTGTCGAACGCATCGCCGATGACGATTCGCAGCTGCTGCAGTATTTCTCCGATCATCGGATCGTTGTCGGCGCGCAACTGCGCATTACCGCTGGCGAGCAATTCTCCGAGACAGTGAATGTCCAGGTCTGCTCAACTGGCGAAACCCTGCGGTTGGGTTCGCGTGCAGCCGCGGCCGCATGGGTCTCCCTTCTCCCCTGAATAGCCTTTCCAGGTCCTGGTCAACGGCAAGCGGAAGGCCCGTGGCATCGACGCGTCCCTGCACCCAGGGTGCTGATTGTCCGGCCAATAGTCTAAAGTGATGATCAACCAGGGATACTGCAATGTACAAGTTTTACATGGGGGTACATTGCAGCATTCTTGGCGAACTCCTGCGCTCACACTCTCTTGAAAGACATCACCTTGCCAAGAAAACTCATTGCTGCGCTCTGCGCTGCAGTTTTGGTGCTCGCTGGATGCAGCGCACCGGCAGAACCTTCGGCACTTACCGGGATGGATCCCGCACCGGTTGAAGACCTGCTGGCAACAGATCGGCCATTGCTGGTTGAACGGGCTGCCACCAGCAGCAAGAAGGTCCTTCCCGGGGCGAAGCTCAAGGGCCCCAAGGCCACCGCAATGCTCAAGACCCTGCCGGTAAAGGGCAAGGCGGCCGCCACTGGGTACAACCGGAACAAGAAGTTCGGCAATGGGTGGAAGGACTTCGACAAGGACAAATGCGATGAACGCCAGGACACCTTGTCCCGGGACATGTCCAAGGTGAAGTTCAAGGACCGCAAGAAGTGCACCCTAGCTTCGGGCACGTTGCATGACAGCTACACCGGCAAGAGGATCAACTGGAAGGTCAAGTCAGGCAGCGTCGACATTGACCACGTGGTTTCCCTGAAGAACGCGTGGATCTCCGGCGGCCAGAAGCTTTCCCAGGCCCAGCGCCAGGCTCTGGCTAACGACCCGCTGAATTTGATGGCCGCTGATGCCTCTGCCAATCGCCAAAAGGGCGATAAGAACACAGCTGAATGGCTCCCCAAGAACAAGTCCTTCCGATGCCAGTACGTAGCCACCCAGATCAGCGTCAAGAAGAAGTACGCGCTGTCGGTCACCAAAGCCGAAAAGCAGGCGATGGCCAAAGTGCTCAAGAGCTGCCGCAACCAGAAGGCCGCGAAAGTCACCACGATCAAGCCTGCCGGTTCCAAGCCCAAGGCATCCCCGAAGAAGGACGTGCACAAGGCTCCTTCCGCGGTCAAGGGCACCGTGCATCCGGGCGCTTACTGCAAGCAGGCAGACAAGGGAAAGCGCGGCAAGTCCAAGGCCGGCAAGCTCTACACCTGCAAGACCGACGCCAAGGGCAAACTGCGCTGGCGCGCCTAATGCCGCTTGCAGGTCCCGATCGAGCCAACTGGTTCAGCTGCCCATCCGGGCGCAGCGCAGGGCAGCGCCCTTCCAGTTAGCAGGGTGGTCGGGTGGAGGTTCAAGCCATGCGCCGGATCGCCCGGATCCGGATCCAGCCATGAATCGAGAGGACCTGCGGCAGCGTTGCCGGCCATGGGAAGTACGCTGATTCGCTGATGCGTGCATCCATTGCCCATCAGCTGTCGCCGGCGAACGCACGTCTCACACGCCATTTTCCTTTCAGCTGCGTGAAACTTGCCACCGCCTTCTACGCGTTCGCCGCAAGCGCCTTGCGCCGCCCCTTGCTGGCCAGCCGGGTGGCAATGAGTCCTTGCTTCGGACTGAACAGATAGGCAATTCCAAAAATCGCCGCCTGGGCCAGAACCACCATTCCGCCGGTTGATGCATCGAGGTAATAGCTCATGTAGACCCCCAGGATTCCTGCACAGGCTGCGAGGATCGGTGCGATCAGAAGCATCTTCCCGAATCGATCGGTCAACAGGTAGGCCGTGGCGCCGGGGATGATCAGCATGGCAACTACCAGGATGACGCCCACCGCCTGCAAAGCCACAACAGAGGTCATGGCCAATAGCCCCAGGAGCACCGCACCGATGATCCGCGGGCTCATCCCCAAGGCATGTGCGTGCGTTTGGTCAAAGGCATAGAGGGTGAAGTCCTTGCGCTTGAGAATCAGGATGGCGAAGGTGATCGCGCCAAGCACCAGGACCTGCCACAGGTCATTGGCCGAGACGCCCAGCAAATTGCCGAAGATGATGTGGTTTAGATCCACATGGCTCGGCGTGACCGAGACCAGCACCAGCCCGATGGAGAAGAGCGTGGTGAAGACGATGCCAATGGCAGCATCTTCCTTGAGCTTGGTGGTGTCGCGGACTCCCCCGATCAGGGCCACCGCGAGGAATCCGAAGACCAGGGCACCCAGGGCAAAGGGAGCACCCACGATGTAGGCCAGCACGACTCCGGGCAAGACCGCATGCGAGACTGCATCGCCCATCAGCGACCAGCCAATGAGGACCAGCCAGCAGGACAGGACCGCGCACAGTACGGCGGCGATGATCGTAACCAGCAGGGCGCGCACCATGAAGGTGTAGCCCAGCGGCTCAGCTAGCAATTCAATGAGGTTCATTCCCCGCCTCGCTTCATGGGATCCAGCCCGAAGGCCAGGGCCAGGTTTTCTGCCTGCAGCACGAGATCCGGATGGCCATGCATCAGCACCTTGCGCATCAGGAGCACCGCTTCATCGGCAAGTTCCGGAAGCGCGTGCAGGTCGTGGGTGGAAATCAGCACGCTGCCGCCTTCATCAGCAACTTCGCGCAACAGCTTGGTGATCGTTGCTTCGCTGCGTTTATCCACGCCTGCGAAAGGCTCATCGAGCAGCATGATATTGGCGCCCTGGGCAATGCATCGGGCGACGAAGGCACGCTTTTTCTGGCCTCCGGAGAGCTGGCCGATTTGCCGGTTGGCAAAACTGGCCAGCTCCACCCGTTCGAGGGCTTCATCCACGGCGGCGTGGTCCCTCTTCCTGGCTCTCCTGGTCCATCCCATTTGCCCGTAGCGCCCGGTCATCACCACTTCACGCACCGAGATCGGGAAGTTCCAATCCACGGCTTCGCTTTGCGGCACGTAGGCAAGCTGCCCGCTTTTCCGAGCTTGCAGCGGGTCGGTGCCGTTGATGCGCACGCTGCCGGTGTCGGGCTTGATCTGCCCCATGATGGTTTTGAACAGCGTGGATTTGCCCGAGCCGTTCATCCCGACCAGGCCGCAGACCCGACCGCGGCCCAACTGCAAGGAGGCATGGTCCAGGGCCAGCACGGGGCCGTAGTGGACGGTCGCGGCCGACACATCAATTGCGAGGGCATCGCTGGGCTTCGCGTTCATGGTGTTCCGCCTTTCAAGGCACGGGCGATGGTTCTGGTGTCATGCGAGATCAGGTCCAGGTAGCTGGGTACTGGACCACCAGGCTCGGATAGCGAGTCCACATAGAGCGTTCCGCCATAGGAGGCATCGGTGGATTCGACGACTCGTTGCATGGCCGCATCGGAGACCGTGGATTCGCAGAAGACCGCAGGAACATCGTTTTCCCTGACAAAGTCAATCGCCGCGGCGACCTTGCGCGGCGTAGCCTGCGATTCCGCGTTGACGGCCCAGAGATACTTTTCGGCCATGGCGGTATCCCGGGCCAGATAGCTGAAGGCCCCTTCGCAGGTCACCAGTACCCGCTGGCGTTCGGGGATTTCTGCCAGTGCCGCTTCGAGCTCGTCGTGGACCTTTTGCAGTTCGGCTTGGTAGGCCTTGGCGTTGTCCCGGTAGTCGCGCGCATTGGCCGGGTCCAGTTCGGTAAATGCATCTGCCATGCGGTCCACGTAGATTTTCACGTTCAATGGGCTCATCCACGCATGCGGATTGGGCTTTCCCGCACCTTCTTCCTGGACGATATCGATGGCCTTGATCCCTTGGCTGACGGTGGCATGCGGAGCGTCATTGCCTTCGACGAATTGCTGGAACCAGGCTTCGAGGTTCAGCCCGTTATCGAGAATCAGGTCCGCATGCGATGCCCGGCGCAGATCATCAGGGGTAGGTTCGTAACCGTGGATCTCCGCACCAAGACGGGTAATTGATTCAACGCGCAGGTGATCGCCTGCGACATTCTGGGCGATGTCCTGCAGGACCGTGAAGGTTGTCAGCACCACCGGCCGGTGGTCTTGGCTGTCGGCGGGCACGGCACTTTGGCTACCGCCGCATCCAGCGAGCGCGAACAGGCATGCCAAGCCAGCAGCCAGCCAGCCTGCGCGTTGCCCCGCACGTGATCGGGGCTTGAGGGTTCGCACCATTGCACACCATTCCAAATCTCGCCATGACGATTAGTTCGTCCCCCTCAATCATAATGTTTGAGGGGTCGAACATTGCAAGTTCGCGTCAGCAGATTTCGGTGCGCCCTACTGCATCAGACCCCCAGCAGGGTATTAACCAGCCTGGCTGCGGTGCGGGCCGTTCTTCCGTCAATATCCAATGATGGATTCAATTCGACAACATCGACCAGCGCCAGCTTGTCACTGCGCGCCAGCATCGCGCAGACCCCGTGGACTACTTCCAGCGGCACCCCGAATCCGGCAGGGGCGCTAACCCCGGGGGCGACCGAGGCAGGAAGCACATCCAGGTCAATGGTCAGGTACAGCTTGTCTACGCTCTCCATGAAGTCGGCAATGAAGGCCAGGACGGAAGGCAGCTGCCCGGCAGTGCACTGCTCGTCAAGCAGGTAGCGCACTTCCAGGGCGCGGGCCTGCTCGAAGAGGACCCGGGTATTGTTCGGTTTGCTGATGCCCACCACGGCATAGTTGAAATCTTGTCCCGCCGCCTGCAGGTCCTTGGCAATATCCAGGAAAGGAGTGCCGCTGCTCCGCCGCGGAGCACTGCGCAGATCGAAATGCGCATCCAGATTCAAGATGCCCAGCCGAGTTCCAGGCTCTTGGCTGCAATGCCGGAAAAGGCCGTTGAACGAACCGTAAGCCGTTTCATGGCCGCCGCCGAGCACGACTGGAAGCATCCCTCCTCCGAGCAAAGCGCTCACCGACTGCGCCAGCCGCTCCTGCCCTGATTCAAGCTCATCGCCAGATACTGCGACATCACCAGCATCAATCAGGAGCCGTGGCTCGTGGATAGCAAGGGAACCCAAGGCGGCACGCAGCGCCTGTGGTCCTTGCGCCGCCCCGGCCCGGCCCTCGTTGCGCAGCACGCCGGCATCCGAAGCGAAACCGAGCAGCGCTGCCGGTCCCCGCCCGCTGGACTGGTCGTCAGCCTTGCGGTTGATTTGCTGATGCCATCTCAGGTGCTGCTCGCCGGCACCGTCATTGCGCCCGCTCCACGTAGCCGCTGCCCGGTCAACAGCCAATTCCGGCTTAAAATTCTCCATGGTTCCAGCTGACCAGAGACACCGCGAGTACGCTATGCCCCCTGCGCATCTTCGTCTGAAACACCAGACAGCAGCAGATTAGCGGGTTCGCAGCGCCCCGTAGTCCAGCGGACCTCCCGTGGCCGAGTTGCCGTAGACCTCCACATGGATGTGATCCATATGCATCGTGGTGTCATTCCAATTGCCGGTGAACTGGTTTCCGTACTTTCCTGATCCGGAATACGGCGTCCAGCCTGTCGTGGGAAGCCAAATCCGGTCTTGCCAGATCAGGTAATAGATACCCAGCTGACTGCGGTTATCCAGCAGGAACTGGGCCAGCTTCTTGCCCTGGGCAACCCGCTGCCTGTTCTTGTAGTCGCGAATCATCAGGTCCACGGCCTTCCCGGAGCTGTGCCCGGCAGAGCCGCTTCGAATGGTATGAATGGCGCTGATAGTATCGCCGGTCTTCCCCTGCAACGCAGCGATGACGCGCTGCGCATCGGGTTGCAACGTTCCCGGCTCATTTTTGGAAAGGTAGTTTTCCTTGACCCAGCCGGTGGCCTGGGGAGCGGCGACTTGCGCCCATCCGGAATCGCTGCGCAGGTAGGCGACTTTCTGCCCCGCTGGCAGCACGGCTTTGCTCTGGTGGCTGATTCCCGCGCCGGCGCGGAGGTTCACGTTGGTTGTGGTCCAGCGGTATTCGGCCTTCGGTGCCGGTGCCGGTCGCGGCGCCTGCGGTTTGCTAGTAGCAAGATAGCCATTGCTGATCCATCCGGTGCCCTGCGTTGAGGCAACTCGCGTCCAGCCATTGGCCGTTCCCAGGACGCTGACCTGCTGGCCCTTGGAGATGACCGCCAGTGATTTATGGCCGGTGGAGTACCCGGAGCGCAGGTGCACATTAGCCGTCGTCCAGCGCTTGGCCTGCTTCAGCGGCGTGTAGGCCTTGGCCACCAGTACGCTTGATGGAACCCATCCCATCGTCTTGGAAGTCTTCACTCGCGCCCAGCCATTCGACGTGCCGTGCAGGGTGAGCTTGGACCCCGCTGGCACGGTCCCCAGGGACTTGGCAGAGCCCGAAGCGCCGACGCGCAGGGCGGTATTAGCCAGGATCCAGCGAGCCGATGGGTTGGCGGGCTTGTAGGCGGTGCTGGACAGGCTAGTGCTAGGCACCCAGCCGGTGCCGCGCTGGGACTTGATCTGGGACCAGGAACCTCGGGTTGCGTACAAGCCGACTTTTTCACCCGGCGCAAGGCTTCCAAGGGATGGAGATGAGCTGCGATTGGACTGGCGCAGGACGCTGCTGCTGATCAGCCAACGGTTCCCGATCGTTTTCCGGGTTGCTGCCGGTTGCGACGACAGCTGCTTGGCCGGCAGCCAGCCGCGTTTTCCGGCAGAAATGGCATAGGTCCACGAACCTGACGTGCGCAGCCACTCGACTTTGGCTCCAGCTGGAACACCCGCAACGCGTGCCGCTTTGGCAGAGGCGGACTTGCGCAGCACTTGCGCGGTTTTCGCATACCGGTACACCGGCGCGGGCATTGCGGTAGACAGCTGGCTGGTGGGCACGAAACCGGTGATCTTGCCGATTCTGATCCGGCTCCAGGAACCGGTTGCGCCCAGGCGCTGGACCTCGGCTTTGCGCATGGCCCCGGTCAAGGCCGCGGATGCCGCCGATGCCTTCTTGCGCACCGGCTGGAAGGAAATCAGATAGCGCACGGCTGAGGTCTTGGGCTTTGCCGGCGCCAGCGCTTTCGGCGTTGCCAGGTACTTGGCCGAGACCCAGCCGGTCTTCTTCATGTAGCTCGCTTGCACCCAGCCCGATGAACCCTTGGACGCGAGGAGCTTGGCACCTTTGGGAATGACTAGCAGCGACGCGGATCGGGCCGATGGCGACTTGCGCAAATTCAGGTTGGTGGTGGTCTGCTTGGCAATTGCCGGAGGAGCGGCAGCGAGTTGCGCCAGGCCGGCTGGAGCCTGCGTTGAGGCGCTGGCGCCAGCTGCGGTCCCGAAGGACAGCATCAGGACCAGCAGCAGGCCCAGTACACGTTTAGAGAATTTCAATGTCAGTGCTTTCGAGCAAGGGCATATTGCCGTTTCCTGCGGCCCACGGAAGTGCACAGCGATCCGCTGTGGTGACAATTGCTGTTACCGCCAAGGAAATCATGACACAGGTATGGCGGTTTCACCGCGCTTGGATTCTAAGGTTCTAGCGTGCCTCGGAAATGACGAAAGCGGTGACGGATCCGGGTTCGATTTCAGTTCGCCCGGCATCCTGGATGACAGGTCCAGCGGCCTGCCGCGACAAGCGGTCGAATTCCCTGCGCGGCAGGTGCTTGATGCCCACCGGAGCATGGGCGTGGAGCCACGCTTCGACCTCTTCCGCTGGGGATTCTGTCAGCCAGGCGAACAGCGCGTGTGCTGCCTGCGCCGCGGCCTTGCCTGTGGACATGTCCAAGGATTTGTTCAGTACGATGCTGATCTGCGCATCCAGGACTTCCTCCGCTTTTGGAAGCTGCGTGCCGGAGACCTGCAACTTGGCAATCAGCTTCGGCAAGTCAGCGGCCGGCAATGGAGGCAAGCCAACGGCTCGGGCCTTGCCCACTTCACTGACCATTTGCTCAGGGAACATCTCCAGCACCTTGGCGAACATCTTGGGATTAGCCCGGCGTACCGATTTGGCGTAGGCCTGTGAAGCCCACTGCTGCCAATCCGGGTTCTGCGGATCTTGCAGATAGGCAATCACGGCTGCTCGTGCCACCGCTGACAGGCCCTCGTCCTCGCTCGACGGATCCTCCTTGTCGATTCGCAGGATGATGGGCTGGACCAGTTCTCCGGGGTCGCGATCGCGCAGTTCAGTCATAGTCTTATTCTATGGCGAGTGGTGGCCCTGAAATACTCGGAGCGGACTAGCAGTGCCCCGACTGGCGAAGCCGATTGCTCCCCGGCTTCCACCGCGTGCACAGCGCGGCATTGCGCCATGTCCCAATGCTTGGCTTATGTTGGCCGATGGGCCCGAGCACTGGTGCTTCGGGGAACGGCAACGGCAAGCTGACCAGCAAGCTGATTCCAATCACCTCCGCGAACACCACCGTTTTGCCAGTGGGCGTGCAGTTCATCGAGCCCACGATACGTACCGGAGGGCTGGGCACCGTGCTGCTCGATGAGGCTGTCGGCGAATCGTGGTGGACCCTGCACCCTGCTGTTCCGGGCAACGATCCAGCGGAGATCCTGCCGGCGCGCACTCTTGCCAACTACGAGGAGCTGGGCGCGCCTGGTCGCCGTTGTTCCAGAAATCCATTACGGATGGCCCGCAAGCCTTTGATGCTGTCTTGGCAGCAATGAACTTCCAGGGTGCAGTTCGCGTCGTTGCGGATATTTGGCCAGCACCGGCTAACTAGCGGCTTGGACTCTTGCCTAGCGCCGCCGCACCTTGCGAACAATCAGCAAGATGACACTGGTAAGCATAGCCGTCGCCAAGCTGACCAGCAGCGGAGCCTGCCACGGAATTTCCAGGACACTTCCGGTGAATTGTTCCCAGAAGGAGCCGACGGTCTTCCAGCCAGTGGTCTTCGATCCAATAACTCTGGCCGCGCTTTCCACGACTGCCGGCATCATCCATTGGATAGCCAATGCGAAAACCCACATCAGCAAGTTCATGATCCTCGAGAACCCGACGAATCCCAAAATGAGGCCGAGGATCAGCGGCCCGGAATACCAAAGGTAAACGTAGTACGACTGGGCGCCCGCAACGAGCGATGCGATGATCTGCAGCCAATAGCTCACGCCCACAGTGAGCGTTGCATAGAAGAGCACCGCTATGGGCAGCCGCAATTTAGTGGCCAGGAAATACCAGGCTTGGCTGACCAGCAGCAGGCCACCGAAAACCCAAAGATGGCGAATCGAAGCTGGGGAGAGTTCCCCGTCCAAGAGCCCCGATTCGAATGCGTGGAGTCCTTGGAACCCCAGGCCCAAGAGTCCCAGGACCATGCCCACGGCAGTCACGATGGCAAAGCCGGTGCGGCTATATCCAATGCGTCGGGCAAACCAGCTGCCCCAGAGGGTGATCACGGAGAAAACCACCAGTAGCCCTTAGGCGTCGTCGCTGGCATGCGGGAGAATTGAGCGGTCTTCCTGACCGATCCATAACCACGGCAACACCGCGATCGCAGTGATCAGCAATCCGGCGACCAATTGCATCCACCAGTTTTGCCAGACGCGCCTCATTGAACCCACTCTTACTCCTCGGTGTCCCTACGCGCTCATTGTTCCAGAGCCAGAGCGAAGCATCGCGAATGCCGGCAGGCGTTTCTTCCAACTCGCTCGGAGCTTGTGATTCGAATGTGAGTGATTTTGGCAGAAATGCCAGATGGCCCGTGGGCATTCCACCCAACTGGAATGCCCGCGAGCCATCTGGACTATGTCTTCTACCTTGCCTTGGCGTGGGTGGCCAGGGCTCCTTGATCCCGTAAATGCAGATGGTTTACGTCATCAGGCGGTCCTCGTTGATTTCGGCGGTAACCTGTTCAACTTCATCTACCAACAGTGAACTACACATAGATCACACTGTGCAACAGGCGTGCTAACAACTAGTCAATATGATCAATTGGACAAGGAATATCTCGTTATTATTCGCCATTTTGCCGTGAGATCTGAATCACAAATTTTTGATCAGGAAATGCGGCTGGGACTATTGACCTTGACGTTGCGTCAACCATTAGCGTGGTAGCCATGAAGGATTCAACTAGCCACGAGCCGGCAGTTCACCACTCGATTGCGCATGTCTCAAAATCCGCTGGCATCAGCAGCCGTACCTTGCGGCACTACGACCAGATCGGCTTGCTGAAACCTGACTACCTGTCCGCCAACGGCTACCGGTTCTACACCGACGGGCAGCTGGTCCGGCTCCAGCAGATTCTCCTGCTCAAGCAGCTGGGCATCAAGCTGGAGACCATCGCTGAAATCCTGGACGAGCAACGCGATGAACTGGTCGCGCTGAGCACCCACAAGGAACAGCTCCATAGGCAGCGTGCGGCGCTGGACCGGCAGATCGCTGCCTTGGAGCACAGCATTTCAACACTAACGACAGGAGGAAACATGGAACCGGAAAAGAGCTTTGACGGCTTCAACGAGCAGTACAAGCAAGAGGTTGCCGAACGCTGGGGCGCCGACGCGTATGAAGCATCGAATCGCTGGTGGCGTTCCAAAACCGGGGACCAGCAAAACGCATTCATGGAAGAGGTGAAGATGCTCAATCAGGATTGGATCGTGGCGGGGAAGAATTCCGTCCCAGCGGACAGCTTCGAAGCCCAGGAATTAGCGGCTCGACATGTGCGCTGGCTCCAGAGCGCCAAGGGCACCCCGCTGGATTCCGGCGATCCGGCACAGCACAAGGCATATATCTGCAATCTCGGCGAGATGTATGTCGCTGATCCGCGGTTTTCAAAGAACTACGGCGGATACGCGGAGCTGGTTCGCGACGCATTGCGGATCTTTGCAGAACGGGCTATCGAGCTGGACTAGGCTGTGGCTGTTCCCGATGGACTCGGGAACAGCCAAGGGCACCGCATTCAGCTCTGGGATTCGTTCGCGATATCGTCGCGGGCCTGCGCATAGCGTTCTTGGATATAGTTCTCCAGTGCAACGCGTTCCACGCGCCACATGCCCCGCCCGCCAATTTGGATGGCCGGCAGCTCGCCGCTTTTCACCAAAGCGCGGACCTGGGGCAGCTTCACATTCAGTTCCTCTGCCACGTCTTCCAACCGCAAAAACCTCATATCAACAGGTTACTGTGATTAGCGCCCATTTGATCTCAGCCTGGTTATTTTGTGGATAAAAGATGGCTTTTCGCCCGAGCATTCGCCCTGTTGACCCCAGTAGCCGACTTGCACGCAATAATATCGGCCAATCCGCGCAACACATTTGGGATTCACTGGTCATATTGACTAAAATCTAGGTTGGTACTTATGCACGCGCAACACAACCTGTCTCAGGAGACCACCACATGAATTCGGATACGTATCAGCTCGATGAAACCGACCGGCGTATCCTTCTGGCACTCGATGCGGATCCGCGTGTGCCGATCATGATGCTGGCGCAGCAGCTGGGCCTGGCCCGCGGCACCGTGCAGACTCGTTTGGAACGCTTGGCCCATTCAGGTGCGTTGCGCCCGAACACCGCGCGAATCCTCCCTGCGTCCATGGGCCGTGGCGTCAGCGCTTTCGTTAGCGCTGAATTGAACCAGGCCAGCTTGAATGAGGCCATCGCCGCACTGCGCCAGATTCCCGAGGTTCTGGAATGCGTCGCGCCGGCGGGAGACACGGACCTGTTGATTCGTGTGGCCGCGACTGACCCGGATGACCTGTACCGGGTCAGTGAAGAGATCCGCCTCTGCCCGGGCATAACCCGCACTTCCACCTCGATGATCCTGCGCGATGTCATCCCATTCCGCACTACCGAGCTGCTCAAGAAGCTGAGCCAGGACTAGCTCCCAGTATGTTGGAGTCCAATGCATAAACGCCGTTGCCGGCACCGCAAGGTGGCCGGCAGCGGCGTTTGGCATTATGGCCTGTTTGGAACTTCTTCGAGAATGGCAGCGGGCAGATACTTGGCCGAGCGGTACACCTGCATCATGGATAGCAGGCAGAGCACGGCAAGCAGGCCAATGAATAGAGCAGGATGAGCGACCGTGCGCCACAGTGCAAAGAATGTCGGGAAGCTGAACCCGATGAAACAGCACATGTAGAACCGGCCGGTCAATTTGCCGACGTCGGCGCCGCCGGCAAGATCCAATACCTGGCTTAGCCCGGCAACCAGCAAAATGCCATTGGCCGAACCGGCTATGGCGAATGCGATAATTCCCAAGAATTCTGAGCCGCTCAGCGACACTGCGATCATCATGAGCAGTGCAGCCAGCGAGGTAGCCAGTCCAGCCATGAGCAGCTTGATCTTGCCCAAGTCATTGAATCTCTTGACGAATGGCTGGATCAAGGTACCCATGCCCATGGTGACCGCGACTGCCAAGGTGGTGTAGAACAGGCTGGATTCACCGGCGCCGTTGCTCAGCGCCGGAACCACGGCAAACCCTGTTGCCGCCATGCCAAAGACCCATGGGGCTGCGGGCAAGACGATGCGGTAGAACCGCTGGAGGTTTGCCGGAGTCGTCACGTCGGCCTCCAGATGATGCCCTGCCCGGTCAGTGACTCGGTCTTCTCGGGTGAAGAACATCAACAGCAACCAGGAAAGCGCCGCGGCGGCATGGACGATGTATGCCAGTTCCGGGCTGCCGCTGGTCCCGACAATTGCCCCTGAAATGACCGGTCCCAGCGCGAAACCCAAGGACGTGCACAGCGCGGCACGAGTCGCGCCGGCAGCTCCCGGGCTAAGCAGCTTCACCCAGCTGGTGATGGCAACCATGGCCAGGCCCATGCCCAAGCCGGTCAGGATGCGTCCCGCATAGAGACCGGACTCGTGAACCGATCCGAAGATGAGCCCGAGGGATCCCAGAATGGAGCAGGCAAGGGCAAGCAGCGAAAATGGCTTGCGCCCGAACTTGTCCGCCAGCGGTCCGCCGAAAGCCAACGCCGGGATCATGCCCGCCAGGTAGCTGCCCATGACCAGCATGGCCTCGAACTCACTGAGCTCGCGGAATTGCTGGTACCAATTGATCAGCGATACGTATTGGTTGGCACACCAACCAGTGAGCACAAGGCATACGCCCGGAAGCCACCACGGAGTTGCCTTTCGGGTGGTCATGCGAACAGTGATTTCTACCGCTCCAGCTCGTGGAACAGTTCACGGACGCGATCAGCAATTTCATCGCGGATCATGTTCATTCGTTCGGCACCGGTGATGCCGTCTTCGCTGGGTTCGTAGGTGACCCAGCGTTCGGTCTTGATGGACGGATCGAATTGCGGATTCGCATCGGAGCCAAGGATTACCACGCGGTCAACTTGCTCGACGACGCGAGGGTCGATGGCCTTGGGCGTGCCCTGCGACATGTCCGCGCCGGCCTGCGAGAGCGATTCAACCGCTTCGTGGTTGATGCCTGAACCTGGGTTGGTTCCAGCCGAGTAGCTGGTAACTTTCCCTTCAGAAATGTAGTCCATCAATGCGGCCGCCATTTGCGATTTGCCTGCATTGCGGGAGCAGATGAAAAGTACCGAGTTAGCCATGAACCTATTGAACCATTTGCGCGCCGGTTAGGGGCCTTTGGACGAGAAGGTTGCGAAGCAGGCAAAGACCTGCCTTTGGCGAAAGCAAACAGCACTCCCACTGTAGCTAAAAGTGGCGGAATTGGCTACGGTTGGAAATACTCAGCCCAAGGCAATAGGAGAAAACGTTGCTTGCTCTACATAAGAAGATGATTGTATCCGGCGTCGCCATCGTGTTGGCAGGCGTTCTCATCAGCAGCATCTTGCCAGTCCTGGCGATGTGGAGCTTCGAATCCGGTTTTGGAAGCAGCCCTTTGGGCAGCGCGCCGCTGGCTTTCCTTAATTCGTTGATCCAGAGCGCGCTCATCCCCTTCGGCGCCGTGCTGGCCGCCATCGGCGTGGCCAAGCACATGATCCGGGCCGATGCCGCCGACTAGCGGCAAGATAGCTCCTGCGGCGCGGCACCGAACACGAAGGACCACCCGCGATTCGTTCGCGAGTGGTCCTTCTGGTTCGTTGCGCCGGTCCTACTTCAGCAGCTTGTAGGTCTTGATGGTTTCTCCCTTGAAGAACGCCGGGTGGCGCACCCGCATCCACAGCATGATGCCAACGCCCAGCAGCAGCACGCCGACCCCGAGGATGAACACCATGCCCACTCCCCCGATATTGGAGCCCGAACCGTAGTCCGGATTCATGGATTCGATGGCGGTGGCAAAGAACATCACCAGCAAGACGACGCCACCTGCCAACGGCGCCAAGAACTTGCAGAAGAAGTTCCTGGCATTGGCGAACAGTTCCCCGCGGAAGTACCAGACGCAGGCCAAGGCGGTCAGCCCGTAGTAGAAGCAGATCATCAGGCCCAGCGCCGTGATCGTGTCCCACAATGCGTTCTCCGAGAGCAGCCTGGTGACCACGTAGAACACGGCAGCGGCAGCAGCGGAGGCGAAAGTCGCCACCGACGGGGACATGAAGCGCGCGGAGATCTTCGCGAAGCTGGAGGGCAGCGCCTTGTAGTAGCCCATGGCCAGCAAGGTGCGTGCCGGCGAAACCATGGTGGATTGCAGCGAGGCCGCGGAGGAGGACAAGATGGCCAAGGACATCAGCATCGCCAGCGGGCCCATGACCGGACCGGAAAGCACCGCGAAAATTGATTCCTGGTTCTCCGGGTTGCCTGCGCCCAGGCCCGTGGTGCCCACCCCGGCCCAGTAGATCACCCCGAGGGATACGGCCAGGTACAACGCGATGATCACCAGCACCGTCCAGGTGGCACCGCGTCCGGGGACCTTCTTCGGATCGGTGGTTTCCTCGTTCATGGTCAGGGTGACATCCCAGCCCCAGAAAACGAAGATGGACAGCGAGATGCCCGCGGCGAAGGCCGAGAAGGTATCGATGCCGGCCGGATTGAACATCTGCCAGGTGATGGGTGTCGGATCATTGGGCTGGCTGGAGGTCAGGGCCATGACCGCGAAGAGCAGCAGCACCGCCACCTGGAACCCGACCAGCACGTACTGGAAGACCTTCGTGGCGTTCATGCCCCGGTAGGAGATCCAGGCGGCCACCGCAATGAACACCAGCGTGGTGGGGATGTTGACCCACAGGTTGCCGGTCAGCTCCGCAATCCACGGCTGGCCGGTGAGCTGGGCAATCAGGATATAGAAGAAGTCCACGGCCACTGCCGCCAGGTTGGAGAGCACAATCACCGTCGCAGCGATCAGGCCCCAGCCTCCCATCCAGCCGATCATCGGGCCGAAGGCACGCGTCGCCCAGGTGAAGGAGGTGCCCGAATCGGGCATGGCGCTGTTCAGCTCGCGGTAGCCCAAGGCCACCAGCAGCATCGGCAGGAATCCGGCCAGCAGGATCGCAGGCAGGCTGGTGCCGACTTCGGCCACCGTGGCGCCGAGGCCTGCGGTGAGGGTGTAGGCCGGGGCGATGCAGGAGATGCCGATAACGACAAGCCCCAGAACGCCAACGGTGCCCTTGGACAGTCCTTTTTCGTGCAGTCCGCTCTCGGAGCGTGCAGGCGGCGATGCCTGCCTCAAGTCGTGCGACATGGTGGTTACCTTAAACAATTAGCGAGGTGTGAGTGCGTCGGCCAGAAGTACCGAGCCACCTTCCGTCAGGGGTCAGATGGGCACCGTCCGCGTGCTTCGCGACGGCAAGTGCCCGGGGAACAAGGATCGTGCAGGAATGATGCGCTGCCTTCTAGCTGGCAGCCTCGAGGGTCGGGACGACGCCCATCGGGACGTTGAGCTGGCCCAGGATCCGCTGGGCCTTGGGGCCGATGAACAATCGGCGCGGGGCGGCCAGCCGGGCCGATCCCAGCAGTGCCAGGTCCCCGTCCTGCCAGGACAGCTGGGCGGCCGCTTCGTCCAGGCCGCGCCCGGAGACCACCTCGACTACCGCCTCCAGGCCCAGGGAACCGGTCAGTTCCTGCAGGTAGCTGCGGGTTTGGGCCAGATGGTCATCCAGCTCCAGCCGGGGGTCAGCCAGATCCATATGGGAGACCAGCGTGGCCACGCGCAGCGGCAGTCCGCAGGCGGCGGCGATCCGCGCCGAGAGGCCGATGACTTCCCGTGCCCCCGGGCGGTCCCCCACGAATGCGGTCAGCCTGGTGATCTTCCCGCCGGCTGCGCGCAACGTGGCCAGGGAGGCCGGCGAGGACATGAACACGGCCATCGGCGAGGAATGCAGCAGCGCATTGGCGATCGCCCCGGGGCTGAAGAATCCGGCGCGGTGGCGCTTGCGGCCGCCCAGCACGATCCCGTGGGCCCCGAATTCCTCGCCCAGGCCAATGAGCCCCTCGGCCACCGAGGGCACGGAACGGGCTACCACCGAGGTGGCGATTCCTTCCGGCACCAGGGCCAGGGCCTGCGCCGCCCAGCGGTCCACCTGGTCGGAAAGGATGGAGGAGAACCCATGGTCCCCGCCGGGGTAGACCGCGTTGAACGGGGTGGCGGCAGGCAGCACGATGGCGATCCGCAAGGACGCGTCGCGGGTACCGGCCACCAGGGCGCTGGCCAGTTCGATGGCTTCGGCACCGCGCTGGTCCGCGGTGTAACCTACGAGCAATTTCATGGCCTAGGCACTGGCCTTTTCCTTGGACGGGGTCAGCGTGGCAACGCCATCGTAGCTCTGGTCGTAGGCGGTGCCATCCAGTGCGGCGATGATGCGCGCGGCCGAGCGGCGGCCCATGCGCACCGCGCCGTCCACGTGCTGGAAGCCTTCGCCGGCCAGATCCGAGGAGGAGAAGTAGATCGGTCCGACATTCTCGTTCTGCGCCGGGCCGAAGCGGTGCAGCCCGCCCAGGTCGTAGCTGGTGGCGTAGGCGCCGCGGGTCCATTCCTCGGCGGCGAAGTCCGAGAGGTAGAAGACCTTGGGATCCAGTGCCTTCTCGCCCAGGTAGCCGGCCATGGCCTTGAGGATCACCGCGCGGCGCTGTTCCTCGTCCAGTTCCCACATGGCGTCGGCCTTCAGATCCGAGATGAAGCCGACCAGTGTGCCGGTTTCCTCCCCGGCATAGGTGTTGTCGTAGAGCTCCTGGACCAGGCTGCTCGGGCCGAAGCAGGTGCCCGACAGGCCCTCTTCGCGCCAGAACGGGGTGTCGTAGACGGCGTGGACCTTGATGACCAGGCCCATGGACTGGTGCTGGTGGGTGATCTGCTGCTTGCGCGGCAGCGCCGGGACGTAGGAAATGCGCGAGTACAGGTTCGGCGGTACCGCCAGCACGGCCTTCTTCGCCGAGACGGTCACGGTGCTCCCGTGGGCCACCACCCCGCCATCGAACCATTCGAGCTTGAGCACGGGGTTGTCCAGGAAGACGGTCTGCTGGCCCAGCTTCTCGGCCAGCGTCTTGGATACGCCCTGCATGGTGCCCACGATGCGCCGGTCCAGGATGAAGTCCTCGTCCACCAGGTTGTCGAAGGAGCCGGCCGAGGACGCCATGAGCACCGCCTGCAGCGCGGAGAAGGTGTGCGCCGGCTTGGTCAGCATGCCCCCTGCAATGAACAGGCCCACGTTGTTGCAGGCCAGCTCGTCGGCACAGTGCTGGCGCAGGAAGTGGTGGAAGGAGATCTGGTCCAGCTCCTGGGCCTGAGGGTGCTCCCACGGCTTGTCCGGGTCCATTCCGGCGGCCAGCTGGTTCATGAGTTCTACCAGCTTGTCCATTTCGGCCACGGTGCTGGCGGCCACCGGGAAGTCCTCGCCCTCATAGGCGATCCGCTCGCCTTCCCCGGTGAGGTAGACGCTCTTGCCCGCCTTGTAGCGTTCGAAGGTCTCGATGCCAAGTTCATTGATCAGCGAGTAGAGGCCGGTCTGGTCGGGGCTGATCCACTGGCCGCCGATCTCGATGGTCGCACCGTCCATGATGTCGGTCCAGGTGCGCCCGCCGACGCGGTCGCGGGCTTCGAGCACCGCGACGGACTTGCCGGCCTTGCTCAGCTCATAGGCTGCTGTCAGTCCCGATGGCCCTGCACCGATGACGACGACGTCGCGTTCCAGATGTTGCATGATCGACTCCCTTGCACATTTAAATGAATAAGGTTCATTTACCTGTCATATAGCATAGGGTACGAAGATCCAGTTGTGAAGCACCCCACGTCAGGAAGAGGTCCGCATGAGTGAAACGGAAGCCAGGCGAGCCGGGCGCCCGCGCAAGGCGGTGCTGAATCGGGAGCGCATTACCGAGCACGCGCTGGAACTTGTTTCCGGGGACGGCTACGAGTCCCTGACCATGCAGCGGCTGGCAAAATCCCTGGGCGTCTCTCCATCGGCCCTCTACAACCACGTCGATTCCAAGCACGACCTCCTGCAGTGGATCCAGGAACTGGTCATGGCCGATATAGACACCTCGGTATTCGACCAAGCCGATACCAAGCAGGCTTTGCTTCAATGGGCTACGAGCTACCGGAACGTCTTCGCGCGGCACATTCCCCTGATTCCGGTCATCGCGGTACTGCCCGTCTCCGATTCGCCGCGCACCTTGGGAATGTACGAGCGCGTTGCCGAAGCGCTGGCAGACTTCGGCATGGCAGGGAACGAGATTGTGCCGACGATTGTTGCACTGGAGTCATTCATCTTCGGTTCGGCCATGGATACGGCCGCCCCGCATGACATTTTCGACACCAGCAATCACCAGGATCTCACTCCGCATTTCACCCAGGCTGTGGCGGCGCAACGCCGATCAGAGCTTGATACCAGCGACGATTCGTTCCAGCGCGGGTTGTCGGCCCTCGTTGCCGGCTTGCTGGCAAACGGAAGCTGAGCATGGGCTATCCGGAACAGCGGCCGCCGAAGAAGGGGCTTAGCGCCAAGCAATGGGCAGCTATTGCACTGGTGATCCTCGCGGTGGTCTTCATGCTGCAGAACCTGGCCTTCGTCCGCGTTGAATTCTTCTTGATCCATTCCACAGCTCCGCTGTGGCTTGTCCTGCTCATTACCCTGGCCGCAGGGTATGCCATCGGGTGGTTCTCCAGACGGCGAGGCTAGTCGTCGAGGATTGCCCACTCCCCCACCTGCTCGTTATCCGAGTCGTAGACATCTTCCTGGGCTCCGGCAACGATCGGATACATCGTGATGTTCGTCGACCAGTCGCGCAGAATCTTCTGCAGCTCCTCCAATGGCTTGAGCTGCATGTTCTCGGTATCGAAGTTAACTTCCAAAACAAAACGCATGGCCTGCTCCTGTCCTTCCCGTTGCCGCCATCCTATGCCTGCCGGGCAAGAAATACGAGACTTGCCGCAAGCCCGGCCTCGGAGTAAGCACCTGGTCCGGAAACAGGAAAACGGGATCCCGAGTTGCCTCGGAATCCCGTTTTCCTGGAAATGCTTGCGAGAGCTACTGGCTTGCGCCCATGTAGCTCAGCGACTGGAGAGCTTCATTGCCGCCGACCTTGTACAAAGCCAAGACCAGGCCGCCGAAGACGATGCCCATGATGGCAGAAAAGCCGAGCGAGATCTTGACCAGCGAACGAACTTCGCCGCGGCTAACCTCGGCTTCATCGTTGAGGTAGCGAGCCGCGCCCTGGGTGAAGCTGGCTGCCGGGGTCAATGCGGGAACTGGTGCGGTGAGCAGGTTCGAGGCCGTATCGGTGGCTCCACCGCGCAGATGGGCAACAGTGGTGCGGTTCTTCCGATCCTGGCGGAGCTTGACGATGTTGGCGCCGTGGCGTGCCAAGAGGATGTCTTCACCGAGTGGGATCGAGGCCATTGTTGTTGCTCCTAAAGAATTAACGCTGCTGCATTTCCAGTCATATCCATCATTTCCGACCATTTATCTATTGAGAAGTGGTTTGTTCAGAACCCCACATGCCCCTGTGATGCAATCCGCATGATTCAGGGGTTAAATCGGCCTTTCTGGTGACCGGGGACATAGTTTCCCGGAATTGCGCGAGGTTAATTACCTGCCTGCATTCCGCTGGCACCTGCCGTTTATTCCCGACACCATTTCCCGGTTCATTGGCATTGGGTAAAGACGGGGCCAGCGGCTGCCCAAGGCCCTTGACGCGGCTGAGCCCCAGTCCGGAAATGGACTGGGGCCCAGCATCGTCAGCGCATGGGTGCAAACCCTATGCGGTCTTCAGGTCCTGCCCATCCTGCTTGCGCTGGCGCTTTGCCGCGCGGATCTGCAGTACCAGATCGTGGTTCGACAGGTCTTCCGGCGAGGCAACGCCGCGCTTCCGGGCCTTGGCAACCAGGGCCTGGCGGATTTCTGCCTGGTGGGTGCGCTTGTACCGGATCACCAGCACAACGGTTGCGATGGCCAGAACAATCAAGGTCACCAGTGCGGTGACAACAGTTGCGTCAAAATGCATTATCTTCTCGACCTCCCCATTCTTTCAGTCGCAGCTGCGGTGGGGTCCGTTGCTTGTCTGGAGAACCGATCCCCAGCTGCCAACGGGCCGCAGCCATGCTAAGAGAAGAACATCAAGTTTAGCATGTTTCTTCGACCAACGCAGGGCTGCGGGTTGTTCCTGCGAACATCGGCGAGATGGAAATCGGTCAAGAATGGGGCCTAGTACTCTCCGCTGCCGTGGCCGTGTTCGAATACCAGGGAGGTTTGGGTGGTGGCCACGGCCGGATTGGCCGAGAGGTTATCGAGCACGAACTGGCGCACATCCGAAGAATTGCGCACCGCTACGTGCAGGACGAAGTCGTCAGCGCCGCCCAGGAAGAACAGCTGTCGCACCCCCGGTTTGCTGCGCATGTCAGTAGCGAAGTTCGACATCAGGTGACGGGCTCCGGGACGGATTTTCACGAAGATCAGCGCTTCGAGCTCCCGGCCCAGAACCTGCGGATCCACTTCGATGGTGAAGCGCGAAATCACTCCCGAATCGCGCAAGGCATTCAACCGCGCCAGGCAGGTGGACGGTGCTATGCCCAGCTCCTCGGCGAGGGAGTTGTTGGTCCGCCGGGAGTTCTTCGTCAGCAACGCCAGCAGTTTGCGGTCTATGCCATCAAGCTGCGTTGCACGGCTCTCCCGCCCGGATTCGTTCATCGACATTCAGCCGCACCTGCTCCTCATTATCGCGGTTCGCTGGATTCATCATACGGCCCGGTTGGCGTCCCCTTGGCGTTTTTCCGCCACCAGTTCCCGGTGCCGCACCGTTTCCGTTCCGCTCGGTGCGCGACGCTGGGGAATGCTTCGTCCAGGACCTACGGAACGCTCTTGATCTGGCGTACCAGCACGGCGCCGAGGAGGCTGATCACCACAGAGCACAGGAACAGGGTTGGGTAGCCGCCGAACCAGCTCACCGCCAGCCAGGCGATCAGCGGGGCGACCACCTGCGGCAGCGAGTTGGCAATGTTGATCATACCCAGGTCCTTGCCGCGCGAATCGGCGTTCGGCAATACCTGGGTCAGCAGTGCAAAGTCCACCGCCAGGTAGGCGCCGAAGCCGATGCCCAGGAGCACTGCGGCGACAATGGCGGTGGCGAAGGAGGTTGCCGTCGCCAGCACGCCGGCCGCGGCGGCCACGATGACCGAAGAGATGATGACGTACTTCTTGCGCTTGCCGTCCTTGTCCGAGAGCTTGCCGGAGATCACCGAAGAGAAGATCACGCAGAAGGCGTAGATCGCGGTCAGCACCAGCACGCCCTGGGCCGGTTCTGGATGCTTGATGGCATCCTGCAGGAAGAACAGCAAGTAGACCAGGCACAGCTGGCAACCGAGATACAGCAAGAAGCGGGTCAGCCAGGCCCATCCGAAGTCGGCATGCTTGACCGGGTTGATCCAGAAGCTGCGCAAGAATTCCAGCGGCTTGACAGGCTCCAGTGCTCCCTTGGGCAGCAGAACATCCTGGCGCATCAGCACGAACGGAATGGAGCAAATGGCCACGGCGGTAGCGACGATGGCGTAGCCGAAGACCAGATTGCTCGCAGCGACCATGCCGATCACGGCACCGATCAGCGAACCGCAGGTTTGGCCCAAGGCCACCAGCCCGCCAACCATGCCGCGCTGCTCTACCGGCACCTTGTCCGGGATGGCCGCGAAGATCGCAGCCAGCGCGGCGTTGCCGGCAGCTTGCATCAGCGCCCAGCCGATGACCAGCGTGCTCACGGTTTGCGAGGTCGACATCAGCAGCAGGGCCAGCGCAGCGCAGATAGTTCCAAAGAACACCCACGGGATGCGGCGCCCGAATTTCGATGTGCTGCGGTCGCTGAGCGCGCCGAACAGCGGGTTGGCTACCAGCGAGACGGCCGCGCCGACGCCGGTGACCAGCGAGAGAATCGCGTTCTTCTGGCTGGCATCCAGTTGTTCGGCGTGCAATCCGAGCAGCACCTGGATCGGTGCGAAGAAGCCGACATTGATACCGATATGGACAATGACAACCGCAGCGATCCAGCCAGGGCCAACCCGTTTGGTGGGCGTCTGCAGGGCCGCGGGAACCTTCAGTGGTTCGGCTGCATTCATAAGTTTCTTACCGGCCTAACTCGCGCGGACCCGTCAGGGGGTCCTTCAATTGTTCAATGCTTGGGGTGGCTGATTTCGCAATGAGCCGTCTCACGGCCTTGGCCATCAGGCCGCCATCGATCATCGAGGCGGACACCAGTGAGCCCTTGGCGTCGAGCCCGAAGACCGTCTGGATCTTGCCTCGCCGGTTCAGGCGCGTCACGGTGCTGGCGGCCTGGCTGAAGTCGCCCACGGTTTCCACGTGCATTTCGTGGCGGTCGCTCCAGAACCATGGCACCGAACGCTTCGGTGCGGCTGTGCCCATGATGGTTGCCGCCGCTTGGGCGGCATCTTCCATGGCAGCTTCCCAGTGCACCGCACGGGGCTGGTTTTCCTCCCGGGCGACGTCGCCGATAGCCAGCGCCTGGGGGCAGCTGGCAGAACGCTGCTGCGCGTCGACCACGATCCCGTCGTCGACTTCCAGGCCCAGCTGCTCGGCGAGCGCAGTTTCGGGTTCGACGCCGATGGCTGCCACGATCAGCTCCGCATCATGGCGCTGGCCATTGGCCATTGCATAGTTGGGGCCGAGCTCGGTCACCGCACCGGTCAAGGTGGCAATGCCGTGGTTGGCATGATCCGCGTGCAGCTGTTCGGCAAGTTCTTGGCCCAGCACGTGGGCCAGAGGTGCGTCGGAGCTGGAAATCAAGGTGACTTGCGCCCCGGACATCCTGGCGGTGGACGCGAACTCGGCCCCTACCAGCCCCGCTCCGATGACAAGCACCCGCTGGCCGAACATCCCCGATTCCAGGACGTCGGATATGCGGGCGGCGTCAGCTGCGCTGTGCAGGCTGAGCGCATGGTGCCCACCGGGAACATCCAATGCCTTGGGGGTAGTGCCAGTAGCCAGCACAACCCAGTCGTCAGCGGATTGCGGCAGTTGCAGGCTTTGGACATCTTCCTGGATCAGGCCGACGCCATGGTGCTGGTACCAGGACACCGGTGCGAACGGTTCAACCTGCAGGGACTTGCTCAGCGGCGGACGATCATAGGGCAGGCCCTGGGCATCGCTGATCTTGATGGATCCGGCGTATTGCTGCTGCACCAGGTGCCGGGCCAGTGCGTACCCCGCGACCCCGCCTCCGATGATGTGCACGGAAGGCATTTAGATTTCAAGCTCCAAGAAGCCGTCCACGACGTCCACCTTGTAGGTCCGGGCGTCCACGGTGGCGGGCATGCACTGCACCTTGCCGGTTTTCAGGTCGAAGGTCGAGGAGTGGATGGGGCATTCGATGCTGCAGTCTTCGAGCCAGCCGTCGGAAAGCGAAGCGACCTCGTGGGTGCATTCATCCTGCAGCGCATAGAAGTTGCCGTCTTCGGCGTGGAAGATCGCGATGTCTTCGCTTGCGCCGCTGTCTTTGGCTTCAACCAGCAGCGATTCGCCTTCGGGGACAAGATCTACGGGACCGACTCGGAAACTCACGATGACTCCTTAATAATCACGACGTTCTCCACTAATCTTGTCACCTATTGATTGCCTGCGCCTATTTGATGGCCAGTTATCACCGCTGCCCACGTCTTATGGCTGGGCGCGAAAGCGCGATACGAGGCCTTGCAAGGCGTGGTCCGCTGGCAGGAGGGCCAATCCACGGGCTCCGTCCAGCCCATTTCCCGGCGAATCCTGGACTTGCCCGACAGGGACCAGCAGGTGCAGCTCCCGCACGAAGCTGCTTCGGGCGAATTCGCCGGCGAGCACTCCCCCGATGGCTGCGACCGGAATCGCTCCGGCCTGTTGTTCCAGCCCCGCGCGGCGCAATGCCGTTGCTGCGGAGCTGGCCAGTTCTGCACCGGCGAGCGCGCAGATCCGCGCCGCCATTTCATCGGTCGCGGCCAACTGGGCAACCCTCTGCGCAAAGGAGGCGACGATGGCCACCCTGTCCGGCATCGCTTGCAAGTCAATATACGCTTCGGAGAGATCGGGCCAGCGCTTCGCGAGTTCCCCGGTCAGCGCGGTAGCTGGCCCGCGGCCGTCAAAGCCGCGCATGGCCGCGTTCATTGCCTTCTGGCCAATCCAATAGCCGCTGCCGGCATCACCCATGATGTGGCCCCATCCATCAACTCGGGCCACCGAGCAGGGGCCTACCGCCAAGGTGACGACACCGGTACCGGCTGCAACGACAGCGCCGTAGCGTTCTCCCAGCGCTCCGAGATAGCTGGTCACCGAGTCGTGGGCCAGCGCAATATGGGAAATAGCGCTGGATCCGATGAGGTCGTAGAGCTGCCGTGCATCATGTTCGGCTTTCACCAGGCCTGTGGTGCCTACGCTCACGGTGCCGCAGTCCCATCCGGCGGCAGCGGCAGCTTGGTTAATGGCGCGTGCCAGTTGGGGCAGGACGGGTTCATGGGTTTGCACACCGGGAAGCGCTAATTCTGCAGTTTCGCCATCCTGCTCGAATCTCAGCTTGATTCCGGTCTGCCCGCCGTCTACTGCCAAAAGTCCAGATGCCATTTTTCCATTCCTCTTGCACTTAGTTTTCAGGATACTTTGTGCTCCCCGCATTGGCCGCAGAGCTGGCGGGGTTCGACCTGCAATCCGCAGGTGCCGCAAACCGATCACCGGCAAGGTCGAGCCAGCAGCTTTGCGGCCCAGAACTGCGGGCACCGCGGTGTGGTTACCTCTGGCAATGGATGGAAGAAAGCAGGAACCCAATGGCAATTCACCTCTGCGGGATTCCAGCTGATTGGCAGCACCCTTCCGATAGGCCATGCTCTGGAAAGTTCAACGGCCGCTGGCGACTAGCATCCCGGTTGCTGGTGCACTCGCGACTCGTCGCACGCAAATGGCTGGAGAGGCTTGCTTGGGCGCAGATCACGACCGAACAAGGTTATGAGGCATCTGGAAGCCCTGGTTCAAACCACAGCCCTGTACGGCACGCGCCGTGGCGAATTCAAGGATTGCACCGCGCAGAGAGTTGAAGGAGGAGCAGAATGAACTTTCCCTCGAACGCGCAAAGGCCGTTGCAATCCCCGGGATCCAGGGATTGCAACGACCGCAAGAACGATGGTTGATTCTCGTTCAGCTATTGGGCTACCGCAGTTTCGATTTCCTTGAAGGCATTCTGCGCCGCGTCGCTTACGCTCTGGCGCTCGAAGAACACTTCCATTTCATAACGGTAGAGGACATCCTGAACCGCACTGAACCCCATTGGCGGGATTGGTTCCGTGCTCTGAAGTTCGGGTTTCAAGCTCGTCACGAATTCTGCAGAAGAAGCTTCGATTGAATCCAATTTTGAGACGACTTGTTCCCGCACTTCGGTGTTCGAAGGTAACCCGCGGTCCATCTGGTTCAGCGCGCCAGCTTCTTGCGAATTCACCATGAAGTCAACAAATCTCTTGACCTCTTCCGGGTGTTCGGTGCGAGCATACCCCGACATCATCATTGACGACTTGTGCCAAAGACCATTGTCCTCAGCCTTGCCGGTGTGGCTTGGCAGTCGCAGCGGAACCAAGTCCGAACCAACCGCTGTGGAAAGGCCTCCCAACTGGTTGCTCCACCACATGCCGAAGGCTGCCACTCCCGTGCCTGTCATAGAACGGTCTGGACCTGCATTCTGGTTTTCCGCCAGGACCGAGGCCTTTGGATAAGAACCGTTATCCATCAAGTCCTTGTGGTGCTGGAAGTACTTGGCCAGATCGTCAGGCGAGAATCCGAGTGATCCATCCGAGCTCGTCAGATTCTTCTTGTCTTGACGCAACCAGGTCTGCAACCCGGCCGGTTCGTTCGGGGCTTCGGCTCCATATTTGCCGTCGAGCTTCTGGCTCACCGTCTCGGTGATCGTCCGGTAGTCATCCCACGTCCAGGTCTTGTCATCTGGAACTTCCAGGCCAGCTTCGGCTAAGACTTTTGGATTTGCGGTCAATGTGAAGGAATTGATTCCGGTGGTAATGCCGACAAGGCCGGCATCGGTCGTACCGTTTTGAACGGCAACGTCTTCGAACTTGGAAACATCTACGCCTTCGAGGTCCAGCAATGCGCCGCGGTCCGCGTATTCGCGAAGGTACTTGTCGTCCATCTGGATAATGTCCGGAGCATCGTTGGAGGCAACCTGTGTTGCGAGCTTGTCCCAGTAGCCGCTCCAGTCGGAGTACTCGCCTTGGACATCGATGTCCGGGTTGGCCGCTTCGAAAGCCTCAATAATTTCATTGGTTGCCTGGGCCCGCGAATCCGAGCCCCACCATGAGAAACGAAGCTGGATCTTCCCGTCCTCACCGTCGGCAGCGCTGCTACCGCCACAGCCAGTGAGGGCCAGAGCGGCTACCGCCACAACTGCAACTGATTTGCTTAGCCGCAGACCGAATTTCCGTCCAGTTTTTCTCGTGCATACCTGCTGAGTCATGAAAATCTTCCTTGGGTGGGGTGGTGATGCGAGGCCATCCTGCAAGCAACACCTGGTTTTTCATTGTGGAAAGCGCTTGCCAAACAATCTAGGTGTGATTGCGGTCACTGGTCAAGGGGTTTCGGGAATCAAGTCAGTTAGTTTTCGCATGGCACGATTCCCAATGAACATCACTACTGGCCGTCAGCCAGCTGCGTGGACTCGCGCAGGACCGGCACACCGGAAACCACAATCTTCCGCAGTTCGCCGTGGTTCAGCGCCATCTCACCAGCCCATTTTCCGATTTCTTCCAGAGGAAGTCGAGCAGTGCTGACCGTGGGCGTAATGTCGATAAGGGTCGGGATGTCGTCGAATCCCACCACAGCGATATCTTCGGGAATACACAAGCGGTTCTCGCGAATCGCCCGAATGGCACCCAGGGCCATGACATCCGAAACGCAGAACACGCACACCCGATGGACACCGCCTGCCGACTTCTGCCGCTTGAGGTAATCGCTCATTGCAACATAGGCCCCCTCGCGCGAGAAGGGGCCGCTGATAACTTCCTCTGCATCCAGGCCACTGCGCTTCAGCTTCTCCAGGAACCCGTTGGAACGGTCCCTTGATGTCAGCAGATTCGCTTCCCCGGCCAATACGACAAACCTGCGGTGGCCGGCACTGATCAACTCGGCCGCCAGGTGCTCGGCAGTTGCCTCGTTGTCGATTTGTATGCCGCCCATATCGGTCATGGGCTGGCCGATAATCATGACTTGGCCACCATTTTCCTGATAATTCTCGATCAGTTTCAGCAACTGCCCGTTCTCGCCCAAACTGCGCGATCCCGACAGGATGATAGCGTCCGTCCGTTGCGACATGAATGCCTGAACGGCTTCGATTTCCCGCTCGGGATCGTACTCCGTGCTGGCCAAAAGCAGCTGGACACCGCTATCACCAAGAGAGCGCTGC
This sequence comes from Arthrobacter sp. JUb115, assembly GCF_004365035.1. NCBI lineage: Bacteria > Bacillati > Actinomycetota > Actinomycetes > Micrococcales > Micrococcaceae > Arthrobacter > Arthrobacter sp. JUb115. Next base: position 64,158 of record NZ_SOBS01000005.1, read on the forward strand.
ACTCCCCGGGCGATGGTAGAGAAGTAGGGGTCGGCTATGTCCCTGACCACCAAGCCGATCAGCTTCGTGGTGGATCTGGCAAGCGCTTGCGCTTGGGCATTGGGGAAGTAACCGAGCTTTTCAGCCGCAGCACGCACTTTATCCGAGATTTCCACAGCCGGCTTGCGTGCTGACCCATTGAGCACTCGCGAAGCGGTCGCCAGGGAAACCCCGGCTTCATTAGCCACATCAGTTAGTCGAACAGCCATCTGAAATCCTTATCATTCTCTGCAACCTGGCACAAGCTTATCTTTCGCGAACGTGATGGTTGACACTCCAATTACACCTCACTATCGTGGAAAGCGCATTCCCATTCTATTCCCTTACGCATTCCCCGTTTCGAGGAGACCCCAGTGACAGAAACAAAAGTTCTACGCATCGCCATGAACGGCATCACCGGCCGCATGGGATACCGCCAGCACTTGCTGCGTTCAATCCTTCCTATCCGAGACCAGGGAGGAATCACTCTCGGGGACGGTTCGAAGCTGACCGTTGAACCGATCCTCGTTGGACGTAACGAAGCGAAGCTGCGCGAACTTGCGCAGAAGCACCAGGTTGAGCACTACAGCACCGATCTTGACTCCCTGATTGATGACCCGAGTGTCGACATCATTTTCGACGCGTCCATGACTTCCTTGCGTTACGAAACGCTGTCGAAAGCCATCGGGGCAGGCAAGCATATCTTCACCGAGAAACCGACCGCTGAAACCCTCGAAGAGGCCGTGGATCTCGCCCGCCAGGCACAGGCCAAGGGAATTACCGCCGGCGTCGTGCACGACAAGCTCTACTTGCCGGGCCTGGTGAAGTTACGCCGTTTGGTCGACGAAGGCTTCTTCGGACGCATTCTCTCAATGCGCGGCGAGTTCGGCTACTGGGTATTCGAGGGAGACATCCAGGAAGCGCAGCGGCCTTCCTGGAACTACCGTCTTGCGGATGGCGGATCGATGACCACCGACATGTACTGCCACTGGAACTACGTCCTTGAAGGAATCATCGGCAAGGTCAAGTCCGTCACCTCGACCACGGCAACCCACATCCCTACCCGCTGGGACGAACGAGGCGAAGCCTACGAAGCCACCGCAGATGATGCGGCCTACGGCATCTTCGAACTCGAAACTCCTTCCGGCGATGCAGTAATTGCGCAGATCAACTCCTCGTGGGCAGTGCGCGTCTACCGCGATGAACTGGTGGAATTCCAGATCGACGGCACCCACGGTTCCGCCGTCGCGGGATTGAACAAGTGCGTTGCCCAGCAACGCGCCCACACTCCGAAGCCTGTTTGGAACCCCGATTTGCCAGTCACTGAGTCGTTCCGCGACCAGTGGATGGAAGTTCCCGCCAATGCCGACCTGGATAACGGCTTCAAGCTGCAGTGGGAAGATTTCTTGGCCGACATCGCAGCGGGACGCAAACACCAGTATGGCCTGCTTTCGGCCGCTCGCGGTGTCCAGCTGGCGGCTTTGGGATTGCAGTCAGCCGCCGAACGACGCACCCTCGATATCCCGGAGATCACGCTATGAGCTACGCATCCTTGCCCGAATTGACACTCATTGACGAAAACGGGCAGAACTTTTCCTATCGGTTGAAAGGCCCCGGCGAATTCCAGCGGCCGTCTGCCCCGCTTTCCTCGCGCAAGGCCTATGCCGCAGCCCATGTCATCCCCCTCATGGGAGCAGACAATACGCCTGGCGCACCGGCAAGCATCGATTGGGATGCGACGCTGGCCTACCGGCACGAGCTATGGTCCTACGGGCTGGGTGTCGCCGATGCGATGGATACGGCGCAGCGAGGCATGGGGCTGGACTACGCGGCTACCTGCGAGTTGATCAGGCGATCGGCGATCGAAGCGGCCGTGGTTCTCCAGAAGAACAGCTACCCGGCCTTGGCCGGGCTCACCGTCAGGGATATCCTCGCCTGCGGTGTCGGCACGGACCAGCTGTCGGCAGACACTGTCCAGCCGGGCCAGCTGGCTGAAGTCACCAACGCTTATTTGGAGATGCTGCGCCTTGTTGAAGATTCAGGTTCGAAGGCGATCTTGATGTGCTCCCGGGCCCTGGTCAAGGCAGCGCGCACCTCGCAGGATTATCTGGACGTGTATGCGACTTTGCTCGACGCTGCCAAGCAGCCAGTGATCCTGCATTGGCTTGGAGACATGTTCGATCCACAGTTGAGCGGCTACTGGGGAACACAGGATTTGGCAGAAGCCACCGGGGTTTTCCAGTCCATTCTGGAGCAGCACGCGTCGAAAATCGACGGCGTCAAAGTCTCTTTGCTCAATGCCGAGCATGAGAAGCAGCTTCGTGCCGCATTGCCAGCTGGAGTGCGCCTCTACACTGGAGACGATTTCAACTATCCCGAGCTGATTCACGGTGACGGGCAACTGCATTCCGATGCGTTGCTGGGAATTTTCGCCGCCATCTATCCCGCTGCGTCAACGGCCCTGCAGGCTTTCGATGCAGGCGACGCAGAACGCGGCCGGAAGATCCTGGACTCCACCAGAGAGCTGGGATTGCATATTTTCAGCGCCCCAACTTTCTACTACAAGACCGGGATTGCCTTTCTTTCGTGGCTCAATGGGCACCAAAGCGGTTTCCAGATGATCGGCGGGCTGCACGCCGGACGTTCACTGCCGCACTTGGTGCGCACATTCGTTCTCGCTGATGGCGCTGGCCTGTTGCAAAACCCTGATCTGGCTGCTGGGCGAATGGAACAGCTCCTGGCAATTTCTGGAATCAAAACTACAACTTCGTCCCTGACAGGTGTGTCATGACATTCGAACTATCGCTTAATACCGGCACTACCCCGAATCTCAGCCTCCACGAAGCCGCTGAAGCTGCAGCGCAGGCGGGCCTGAGCCATATTGGTCCGTGGCGGCATTTGCTTGCCGAGGCCGGTGGCGCTGGGCCAGCAGCCCAGATCATCGCTGGGGCAGGGCTCAAAGCCAGCACCTTGTGCCGTGGCGGCTTTCTCACTGCACCTTCTGCCGAAGCCCAAGCTGCCGCGCTGGCATCGAACCGGCAGGCCATCGAGGAAGCTGCCGTCATCGGCGCCAATGAATTGATCATGGTCGTGGGCGGCTTGCCGTCGGCCGCGCATATTCTGGGCGGCACCGGGGATCCAGCAGACAAGAACATTGTCGCGGCGCGTGATCGCGTCGCGCGCGGCTTGGAAGAGCTGGTTCCCATCGCCCTGGAACACGGCGTTCGGCTGGTGCTAGAACCGTTGCATCCAATGTATGCCGCCGACCGAGCGGTGCTTTCCACACTCGGACAGGCCCTGGACTTGGCCAGTCCTTATCCAACCAAGGCCGTGGGCGTTGTTGTTGACACCTTCCATGTGTTCTGGGATCCGCAGTTGCAGCAGCAGATCCAGCGGGCAGGCCTTGAGCATCGCCTGGCCAGCTACCAGATCTGTGATTTCAATCTGCCGATTGCCAGCAATGCACTGCAATCCAGAGGCATGATGGGCGACGGCCATATCGATTTCTCGGCGATTTCCCGATGGGTGTCACAGGCCGGATACCGAGGTCCAGTTGAAGTCGAGATCTTCAATGAGGAGATCAACCAGCAGGATTCCGCGCTGACCTTGGCAACCATGTCCCAGCGCTACGAAACTCTAGTACTGCCCCACCTTGAGCAAGCTGCGGGCGTTCAGCCGGCCAGCGCATTAAACTGATCTGAATTCGAATATCTCTGAAGGAACACGATGAATCAGCAAGCCACCGCAGCGGGATCTGCAACGACTAGTGCCCTGGCAGCGCCAACTGCTCCTGCGGTGGTGCTGATTGGTCTGAACGGATTCGGACGCCAGCATTTGGCAAATATCCATCGACTCGCAGCCGAGGAGAAAATCACGTTCCTTGCCGGCATCGATCCGGTCGATCCCGGGAAAGAGATTCGCGGCAAGGACACGCACGTGTTCGCCGACTTTGATGCTTTCCTCAGCTCCGGATTAACCCCGGACATCATCATTATTTCAACGCCGATCAGTACGCATGCCGACCTGGCGATGAGGGCCTTGCGTACAGGTGCAGATCTCTACCTCGAAAAACCGCCGACAGCGACCCTGGATCAGTATTCACGCCTGCTGCAAGCCGCGGCCGATGCTGGCGCCCACGTGCAGGTAGGGTTCCAGGCCCTTGGCTCGACAGCCTTGAAAACCATAGATGGGTTCTTCGCCGATAACGCGAAGAACTCTCCCATCGGGGCCCTTCGTGCGGTGGGTGCCAGTGGAAATTGGCTCCGCACCACGGGCTACTATGAACGTTCGCCTTGGGCAGGACATCGGAAACTCGACGGCGTCGAGATTGCCGACGGTGTAGTGACCAATCCCCTGGCCCACGCGGTCGCCAGCGCCTTGCACATCGCCGGAGCGCGCAAAGCCCAGGATGTCGCCCATCTGGCCACCGAGCTGTATCACGCCCACAGCATCGAAGCAGACGATACCTCCGTGGTGCGCGTGCAAACGAGCACCGGAATCCCCGTCATTGCCGCGCTGACCGTTTGCGCCAGTGAACAGCAGGATCCATGGATCACCATCTATGGCACCGAAGGCACCGCAACCTTGTACTACACCCGTGATGAGCTGCTGGTTCGACCCAACCCGGACTTGGGGCTTCCAGAATCTTCTGAAGTTTTCGGACGAGTCAACCTTCTCGAGAACCTCGTCGAGGTGCGCAACGGCAGCGAAACCGAACTCTTGAGCTCTTTGGCGTCGGCCGGTGCTTTCATGCGCGTTCTCGAGCAGATACGGACCTCGGATACTCCAACTCAGATCGCAGAAGTGCAGGTTATCCCTGCCGGGGATGGAGCAGATTTCCACCCAGTGATACCGAACATCGAACGATTCATCGACCGAGCGGTGGCGGCGCAGTCCAGTTTCTCTTCACTCGGAGCGCCTTGGGCCTTGCCAGCGAAAACCAGTGGCTCGTTGTCGCTGATCCATCCCGCAACGGGGAAGCAGCGCACCCTTGCGGAGTTGCGGACGGGAGAAGATATTTCCCGCACCAATTCACCGCGTCCCTTCTTGGATAACCTGAAGACCTTCAACGGAGTTGTGGTCAGTGAGCAGCAACCGCTTGACCACACCTGGCATCTAGGTGTCGGGGTTGCATTGCAAGATGTGAACGGGACCAATTTCTGGGGAGGGCGCACCTACACCCGCGACGCCTCACGCTACATATGGCGTGCGGACCATGGACATATCCGCACAGCGTCCAATGCGTTCGCCCGCAATGGCAGCGCTTTGGATTCGCAGCTTGAATGGGTCAGCCACGAACAGGAAATCCTGCTGGATGAGCACCGTTCGATTGAGCTCAATGCATTTGAGGACCACGAAAGCGCCATCACCGGCTGGAGCCTGGATTTCAGTTTCAGGCTCTCGGCGCGCGAACGCCAGGTGTCGCTTGGCTCTCCGGGTACCAACGGCCGTCACAACGGCGGCTACGGAGGTTTCTTCTGGCGTCTGCCTCCAATCGCTGATCCACAGATTTTTACCCCATCGGCTTCCGGGGAATCGCAAGTCCACGGTGTGCACAGTCCATGGCTCGCCTTCAGTGCTACATTCTCTTCGGACTCGGTGGGTTTGGCTGATCTTGCTGAAGGCCACGGGGATGCCACCATTATTTTCTGCAGTGAGCAAGATGACCCATGGTTTGTTCGCAGTTCTGGATATCCGGGTGTCGGCAGTTCGCTGGCCTGGTCTACACCGGTTGTGCTGGACCCTCAGGAAGCGATAACCCGCCAAGTTCGAGTACTCGTGGTTGATGGGAGGGTCCCGGTGCAGACCGTGGCCCTGCTAGCCCGAAAATACGGTTCAGGTTCCAAGGAAGGCTGATTGTGCCCACCACCGCCACTCATGAATACGCAAAGAAGCATGCCCAACTGGTCGAGCTCATCAGAAGCCGCGATGGGCAGTATCTGCTTCTCTCAACCCCCGCTTCGCTTGCCTGGCTCTTGGGCGGTGCCCGCACGCACGTATCTCTTGCGGCACCACCCATTGCCAGGGTTCTGGTTCATGCCCAGGGGTGCGAGCTTGCCACGTCCGTGAGCGAAGCTGCACGGATCCAGCGAGAAGAGCTCGGCAACGTGGAACAAGTTTCGGTGCATGTCACCGCCTGGTACCAGGATCTCGACAATGTCCGAGAATGGTTTCCAGCGGCGAGCGGACAAAAGATCCTCAGCGAGCGGGAAATCGAGTCCGATTTGCGAGCCCTTCGCTCAGCACTCAATGAAACTGAGATTAATAGGTATCGCGCTCTTTGCCGCGACACGGCTGCGCTCATGACCCAAGTGCTGTCGGCCGCCCGTAGCGATGATTCCGAGTTCGACGTGGCAGCCAAGCTGACAGCTGGAGCCGTCGTCCAAGGAGGCGAAGTGCTCGTTGCCTTGGTCAGCGGCGATTCACGTGCCGCAGCCCGGCACCCCCTGCCCACCGCGGCCCCGCTCGGAGGCAAAGCCATGGCAGTGCTGTGCGTAAGACGTCATGGGCTCATTGCCAACATCACCAGGTGGGTGCGATTCGGTGCGCCGACGCCTCAGGAACTCTCTGGAGAAGACGACATCCTGGCTGTCGAGGCAGATATCCTTGCGGCAATTCGCCCTGGCGGCGTTCTCGGTGAATTATTGCCCGTCATCCAGGAATCCTACCCGGAGCATGGTTTCGATGCCGGGGAATGGTCGTTGCATCATCAAGGCGGCATTGCCGGCTACAACGGACGAGATCCCCGGCTCACCCCAGGAGCAACTGATCTCTTCCAGTTGAACCAGGCTTTTGCGTTCAATCCCAGTGCAGCACGCGATGGTCTGGCGTTCAAAGTTGAGGACACCATGCTGCTGACCGAGTCCGGGGATTTTGAGGTTCTCACCTTCGATCCGCTCTGGCCCTCAAACCTGGTTAACGGTTTGCCACGGCCGGCAGTACTTCAACGCTAAGCGCACCCCTAAACAATTATTGGCTGGGAAATCCTTTTGAGGTTTCCCAGCCAATAATTTTATGTACCGATGCCTTTTATACGGTGGCCTTCAATTCCGAGCGCCAGCTGCGTTTCGGTTCCCAGCCAAGGACATCTCGCGCTTTCTGGATACTGAAGGCAGGGCTATCCGTGGTGAGTCCCGCTGCGACGTCCTCGAGCTCCGGATAAATCTCTGGGATCAGCTCTGCGAGCGGACGCGTTGCCATGGCATCCTTTGCACCAACGAAGAACACCGAGCCATTCTCTACGCGGTCAAACCGTTCAAGCAGTACCAGCAGGAAATCTGCCACGTCCCGCGCATCAACGTAATTGAATAGCGCAGGCGCTGACAAGCGAGGATCTTGTAGGCGCTCAGCAACAGTGTGTCCCTGCTGCGTTGGAGCGCCGGCCCACTCTTCCTCTGCGATCACATAGCAGGGCCTGAAGGAAGCGAACTTCACCGAACTTGCCGGTCCCATTTTCGCTGCGAACATGGCGGCAATCTGCTCGGCTACGAATTTGGAAAGCCCATAAGCATGCCATGGCTTGGGAACTTCGTTTTCATCAAGAGGCAGCTTCTCCGGCACCCATCCGCCCGGAGAACCATAGCCCATTATTGATGGGCTGGAGGCCAGCACGACCCTGGTAGCACCGGCCTCCACTGCCGCCGAGGTGACGTTATGGGCAATGGTCGCGTTCGTGTGCAGAAGCACCTCTTCCGGGGCCATGAAAGGAACAGCCATTGCCGCGAGGGACACCACCGCTTGCGGAGCAAGCTGCTCGAATAGCGCATGCGTAGCCTTCGCATCCATCAGATCGATGCAGTGATATTCCACGCCATCGAGAGGTTCTTCCGGAATCTGCCTGTCAAGAGAGATCACTTCATGCCCTGCGTGAGAAAACCCCGCGAGCACGGCACGGCCTAAACGCCCTGCTCCCCCGGTGATGACGACTTTTTCACCCATGGCTCCGTTTACACCTTGACCTTCGGTTGAAACGAAATGTCCACGCCCAGGCCAGCACTCCCGACGTCCACGAGCTGCCTGGTTTCCAGCGATTGATTTCCGCAAATCCCGACAGCAATGGCGCGCACACCGTCGATGAATCCGGCTTGCCGCGCATATCCATCCTCGTTGGCTCCGCGGAAGAGCTCTTCGAGCAGGAGCTTGTCGCCGCCACCATGCGATCCATTCGAGTTTTCGATCTGAATCTCCACTGCTTCTTCCCAATGCCGCTGCAAAAGCAATCTCTCGCCTTTCGACCTGGCATTGCCGCTCTGGCCATCATTGCTATATGAAGGATCCACCGGATGCCCGCCGGCCGCGGGCAGTACTGCTGCCCGTTCGACAACGTCCAGTTCCAGGCGTCCTTCCGTCCCGTTCACCGCAACCCGGTATCCTTCCCATGGGCTGTGCGCGTTCAGGGAATATGAAAGCACCGGTCCGTTTTGATACTCAGCAGTCAGGCTCAAATTGTCTTCGATGGTGATCTCGCCATTGAAGACTCCCTGGTCTCGGCGGTACCCATCAAAGTGTTCGTTCTCTAGATAGAGCTTTTCCAACCGCTCATCGCTGCGAAGATCCAAATCAAACGGATCCTTATCGCTTAGCCCGTGGGTACCGCGTTCGTTGGCTTGGCGGCCCCTGAACTCTGCGTTGTCGGGCCCGTAGAACTTCAGCCCTCCTGTTGCAAAGACCTTCTGCGGTGAATCGTCGAGCCACCAATTGACCAGATCGAAATGATGGCTGGACTTATGGATTAGCAAGCCGCCAGAGTTTTCCTTGAGTCGATGCCATCGGCGAAAGTAGTCTGCTCCGTGAACGGTATCCAGCATCCAGTTGAAGTCCACGGATGTGACTTGGCCGATTTTCCCATCGTCGATGGCCTTCTTCAGGGCTGTATTCCGAGGAGAATAACGGTAGTTAAACGTGACCACGATTTCATGGCCGCTTTCTTCCACCGCCCGAGCTATACGAGCGGTGCTCGGCGCATCAATTGTTAGTGGTTTCTCAACTATCACATCGGCGCCGGCATACAGAGCGGTGCAGATCAGCTCAGCATGCGTGTAGTCCGGGCTCGTGATGATTACCCGGTCAATGTGGCGTTCTCGAATGACTTTGGCCAAGTCTTGCGGGTCAAAGGACCCAACCTTCTCGCCGAAGGTCTGTTCAACTACGTCTTGGTAGTACTCGATTCGCCCCTGGTTGGTATCTGCCAATGCGACAAGTTCAGCGACGTCGCTATGTTCACCGAAGATAGCAGTCAGGTACATTTCGCATCGGTTCCCTGTGCCGATCAGTACGTAGCTGGTGCGTGATGAGCTTCCCATGCGGTTTCTCCTACGATAAGTTTCTGGCGCTTGTGTCTGGTATCGGTCGAGGCCACTGGCCTAGCGCTGTTGTCCTAGGCCAGTGGCATATTCCTGCTATTTGATACCAGTAGTTGCGATGCCCTTGACCAGGTATTTCTGCCCGAAGAGGAAGGCAAGGAATACAGGGACCAACGTGACGATCGACATTGCGAACAGTGCGCCCCAGTTGGATTCTCCGGTGGAGTCTATGAATGCGTTGAGCGCAACTTGCACGGTGTAATTACTCGGGTTGGTGAGGTAGATCAGTGAGGTAAAGAAGTCGCTCCAGGTCCAGATGAACGTGAAGATTGCCGTAGTTGCCAAGGCTGGAACCATAAGCGGCAGGATGATCTGCAGGAAGATCCGTGGATGGCCGGCGCCATCGATTCGGGCTGCTTCATCCATATCCTTAGGGATTCCTCGGATGAATTGGATCATCAGGAAGATGAAGAACCCGTCCGTGGCAAGCAGTTTCGGAACGATGATTGGCCAGAAGGTATTGACCCAGCCGATCTGAGAAAACATGATGTACTGCGGAACGATAATCACGTGGATCGGCAGCATGATGGTCATCAGCATCAGCGCGAACATAATCTTCTTGAACTTGAAGTCAAGCCTGGCAAATGCGTATGCCGCCATGGAGCAGGACACCAAGTTGCCAAGGATGCATCCCAAAACCAAAATCGCAGAGTTCATCAAGTACTTGCTGAAAGGTTCAGACAGCGCGTTCCAACCGCTGGGGTAGTTATTCCAGTCCACCTGGGAAATAACCAAACCGGCCTCGCGGAAGATCAGGTCGTTCGGGCGGAAGGAGCTAGCTACCATCCACAGCAATGGATAGATCATGACTCCGGCACCCAGGATCAGCAGCGCATGCTTTAGCAATGAGCGCATTGAAACCTTGAACTTCGGGCTCTTACCCTTTACGGTCTTGCCTCGTTCATCAGTACCGCCAACCGGCGGCTTTTTTCCGAGAAGTTCTTCCTCATCAAGCACGAGTTCTTGCGGTGACCCACCGCGTACTTGCGAATCTGGAAGTGAAGTTTGATTAGTCATCGTAAAACACCCAATACTTAGAAACGAAGAAGTTCACAGCGGTAAATGCACCAACTATGAGCACCAGGAGCCATGCCATGGCTGAGGCATAACCCATATCGAACTGTTTGAATCCTTGCTGGTACAGGTAGAGCGTGAAGAACATGGTGGAATCGGCAGGACCGCCCGATCCATTGGACACGATGAAAGCTTGAGTGAAGTTCTGGAAGGCCCCAATGATCTGCAGGACCAGGTTGAAGAAAATAATGGGGCTAATCATCGGCAACGTGATACTCAGGAACTGCCGCCATTTGCTCGCCCCATCAATGGAGGCTGCTTCGTAATACATCATGGGAACTTGACGCAGACCTGCAAGGAAGATCACCATCGGTGAGCCGAAGGTCCACACGTTGAGCAAGATCAGGCTTCCAAGTGACGTGTTTGGATCGGAGATCCATCCAATGCCTTGGATACCGACCAATTCCAAGAGCTGATTCACCAGGCCGGTGGTACCGAAAATCTGCTTCCACAGCACTGCGATTGCAACTGAGGAACCCAGCATGGAAGGCAGGTAGAAAATTGAGCGGTAAAAAGAGAGCCCGCGCATTCCCCGGTCAAGCAAGATTGCTACGGCGAGGGCCACTGCCAGCTGCAACGGAACACCGATCAAAACGTAGGTGAACGTGACCCGCAATGAATTATGCAGCCGCTGGTCGTCGAGCATCCGTTCAATGTTCTCAAACCCTGAAAAGGACGGAGCCTGCAAAAGGTTGTAGTCCGTAAACGCAAGATACAGCGACATGGCCATGGGCCCCAGGGTGATAAGGAATAACCCGATCGTCCACGGAATGAGGAAGATATGCGCTGCCTTGTTGTCCTTGGGAGGGACTTTGCGGCCATTGTTCTTGCTGAGGTTCTGCAGTTCGGCAATGGCGCTCATTGACCACTACCTCCTTTCGACGAAACGCGAAGGCAGCCCTTACGAATCGGGACCGACATGAGTGACTCCTTGCTAGAAGCGCTTGGTGAAGATGATTCGAAATCGACTTCAGGAATGCGCTTTCCAATCTCTATTCCTCAACGCTAAACTAAACACCAACGTGAGGTCAACCACACTGGCGAGATAGGTTTGAGGAATCGCCTCGGAGCCACCGCTGGACGCCATCACACGGTGCGAACAGTCGCTGGATGCGTCCATATGAAAATAGGAGATCAGTAAAATGTCGCAGGCCAAAGACGGTTTAAGTGACACTATCGTGTCAATAGAGCTCTATTGGATATCACTGCCTTTTGATGCCGCGCGGCGAAGCCAGGAAGATTCCAATGCGGAATCAATCGATGCTTTCAATGCATCATCACGCACGTTGACCCAGATGGAATCATTAATGGTGAAGGTGCAAACCGCGGATGGGTTCACCGGCTGGGGCGAAGCCTTCGGCCACAAATCCAATCCCGCGACATGGGCTGCCCTTGAACAGATCGTGGCCCCCTTTTTCTTGGGGCGTTCATCGGCCCTCGACGGGAGCATTGCCTCGGCCGAATATGCATTCCACGCCTTCGGGCGCACCGGACCCATTCACTTCGCACTATCCGCAGTGGACATCGCTCTTTGGGATATAGCGGCACGTCGTGCAGGACAGACGCTGCGGGAATTCATCAATATCGATGCCCGCCATGAAATCAATGCCTACGCGTCTTTGGTCCACTATGCCGAGGATCCGCAGGAGGTTGCTTTTCATCTTTCCAGGGCTTTGGAACACGGATTCAAGGCATTCAAAATCCATGAGTCCTCGATTCCAGCCATCAAGGCCGCACGGCAGGCCGTGGGCTCCCACCCGCTGATGGTCGATGTCAATTGCAAGTGGCATCATCCAGCCGAAGCCGGGTCGTCGATTGCTGCCATGGCGGACCTGGAGCTGCTGTGGATCGAAGAACCGATCTTCCCGCCAGATGATTCGCAATCACTAGCCGCCCTCAATGCTCGTTTCGGCAACGTCTCCGGTGGAGAAAACCATTCAGGGGTCCAGGGGCTGACCTCGGATATGGAACTCGGCGCCCTGCAGTTTGCCCAGCCTAGCGTCGGAAAGATTGGCGGACTCAGCGCCATGCTCAAAATTCGCGAGGCGGGTCAACGGCTTAATGTCCATGTGGTGCCACACTGCTTCTACTACGGTCCGGCCCTCCTGGCCACCGCGCAGCTGATCGCCGCAGACCAGGAAGTCCAGCTTGCCAACGGGTCACTCCGTCCGGAATTGGAAATCCCCTTCCTCGGTTGGGAAACCCAGCTCCACCCTTGGCATGCGCCGCATCAGGGGAAGCTCACTAACGAGGGTACGATCCGTCTGCCAACGGAAGCCGGGCTCGGTTTCACTCCGGATCCAGTCGTTCTTGAAAACCATGCCCTCAAGCATCTGGTCTTGACCACTGCGCCTTGCGAAGGGTAAATGATCCGGCAAGGCAATAGCCGCTTCAAGCATTGCGGACAGCCCGCGATTGCCTGGAGCCCCGCCGTCCAGACGGGAACCTGCCGTGGTTTCAAGCACCCGAGAGGCAGCTCCGGGCGCATTCGACCACAGAGAAGAAAGGGGCAGCAGGCCACCGAAGAAAACACTCGAAAAATCACTTGTGTAATAAGTTTCTTACTTATAGGATAAGTAATTAAATGAGCTTACCCCCACAGTGATCCCAACAGGAGATTCCCGCCATGACCTATACCCCCGACGCCATCCGCCACGTCAAGCTTTCAACGGCCCGGTTGCCGCTGGCCACACCGATCTCCGATGCGAAAGTTTTCACCGGTCGTCAGAAGCCAATGACCGAGGTGGTCTTCCTCTTCGCGGAGATCACCACGGAACAGGGCCATGAGGGTTTCGGGTTCTCCTACTCCAAGCGGGCTGGCGGTCCTGCACAGTACGCCCATGCCAAGGAAGTCGCACAAGCGATGATTGGCGAAGATCCAAGTGACATCGCCAAGTTGTACACCAAGCTCCTCTGGGCCGGCGCTTCGGTGGGCCGCTCTGGTGTGGCGACCCAGGCGTTGGCCGCACTTGATATCGCGCTCTACGACATGAAAGCCAAGCGCGCGGGGCTTCCGCTAGCCAAGTTCCTCGGCTCCCACCGCGATTCGGTGCGCACCTACAATACTTCCGGCGGCTTCTTGAACGCCAGCATCGAGGAGGTCAAGGATCGGGCTACCCAGTCCATCGAGGAAGGGATCGGCGGCATCAAGATCAAGGTCGGCCTGCCGGACAGCGCCGAAGACCTGCGCCGCGTTGCCGCAGTGCGCGAGCATATTGGCCCGGATTTCCCGCTCATGGTCGACGCCAACCAGCAATGGGACCGCGCTACCGCATTGCGCATGGGGCGCAGGCTCGAGGAGTTCAACCTCGTCTGGATCGAAGAACCGCTGGATGCCTACGATGCTGAAGGCCATGCGGCCCTGACCGCTGCCCTGGATACGCCAATAGCCACAGGAGAGATGCTTGCTTCGGTATCCGAGCACGAACGCCTGATTGCCGCACGCGCCTGCGACATCATCCAGCCTGACGCTCCCCGGGTCGGTGGCATCACCCAGTTCCAGAGACTGGCAACTTTCGCTGACCAGGCTGGGCTGGATCTGGCACCGCACTTCGCAATGGAAATCCACTTGCATCTGGCAGCAGCGTACCCACGCGAGCCTTGGGTGGAGCACTTCGACTGGCTCGACCCGCTGTTCAATGAGCACTTGGAAACCAAGGACGGCCGGATGATCGTTCCGAACAGGCCAGGGCTCGGCTTCACCCTGAGCGACCAGGCCCGCGCGTGGACCACCGAAACCGCGCAATTCGGCACCGCCTGAGTCCCCATGACTGGACCTTCGCGCCGGAACCGCCTGCCAGGCGGTTCCGGCGCTTATCCTTTAAGCATGCACAACGCCAAACCCAATCTGGCATCGGCCTTGGTCGGGCACCTGCGCGCGCAGATCAGCGGCGGGGCCATTCCTCCGGGACAGAAGCTGCCCAGCGAGAACGAGCTGATCGCCGAGCACGGGGTATCGCGCACCGTGGTCCGCGAGGCCATCACCCGGCTGCAGGCCGAAGGGCTGGTCTACACGCGGCGCGGCGCGGGCAGCTTCGCTTTGACTCCTCCACCGCCCGCCGAGCCTGCCGCTCAAGCACTGGTTCCGCGGACCGTCGAGGAACGCCGCCAGTTGATCGAGTACCGGGTGGGTTTCGAGACCGAGGCCGCCGCCGTCGCGGCCCGCTCCCGCACCGCGCAGGATTTGTCCGCAATGGACCAGGCCCTGCGGGGCTTCGAGGCCGCAGCGGGCAATGCGGCGGTGAGCATGAGCTGCGATTTCGAGTTCCACCTGGCCGTGGCCAGGGCTACCGGCAATCCCTACTTCGGCCAGGCTGTGGAGAATTTCGGTCCCTCCATGATCGCGATGCCGCGCGGCCGGCTGGATTCGGCCGACACGATCACCGCCGACCGGCTGGGTTCGGTGGCCGCAGAGCACCGCACCGTGCGTGATGCCATTGCCTCCGGCGACCCGCACATGGCGGCCGCGGCCATGCGCATGCATCTGGGCAACTCCATGCTGCGGCTGCAATCCGAAGCGGGGCTCGGCCCCGCGCTTTAGGGCCGGGACGCGGAAAAGACCTCCGGCTGGCCGTGGCAGCTGCCATCAGCTCCATTTCGCCGAGAGGTCTTTCCTTCAAAGTTCCGTACCGGGCCTAGGTGATCACCAGGTCCAGTGCGAAGACCCCGAGCAACCCGAGTACCGCCAACGTCGTGGTGTAGGTGGTGCGCACCGCGAGCGCCTGCCCGACATTGAGGTTGAAATACTCCTTGAACATCCAGAAGCCCGGGTCGTTCACGTGGCTGAAGGCGATCGAGCCGCAGGCGGTGGCCAGCACCATCAGCTCAGGCGACGCTCCGGTGGCCGCGACCAGCGGTGCGGCGATGCCGGCGGCGGTCGATACCGCCACCGTAGCTGATCCCAGCGCGATGCGCAGGATCACCGCAATGATCCAGGCCAGGAACAGCGGGCTGAGATTCCACCCCGCAGTGGTGTCCGCAATGTAGTCGGCAATGCCGGCGGAAACCAGCACCTGCTTGAAGGCGCCGCCGGCGCCGATGACCAGCAGGATCATGGCCATGGCCCGCGCGGCCTCGCTCATCGACTTGGCGACCTGCGCCATGGAACGGTTGTTCAGCGGGCCGAAGGCGGCAATCGCCACCAGCAGGGCGATCAGCAACGCAATTTCCGCCGAGCCCAGCAGCGCGAGCACATCGTCGGCCTCCTCGCTCAGCGTCACGGTCATGCGCAGGATTTCCGAACCGGCAATCAGCACGATGGGCAGCAGCGCCACCAGGAAGGACAAGGCGCCCGAGGGCAGCTCGTCGTCGGCGAAGTCCTTTTCCGCGAGCAGCCCCGAGGGCATCTGCGGGTTCATCTGCCGCACGAAGGACAGCCGCGGCCAGGCCATCGCAATGGCCACACCGGCCGGAATGGCGATGAGCAGGCCGTAGGCCAGCGTCAATCCGACCGATGCGTTGTACAGCCCGGCCACTGCGGTCGGACCCGGGTGCGGGGGCAGGAAGGAATGCATGGTGGACAGCGAGATGGACATGGGCAGGCCCACCCACAGCAGGTTGACCTTGGTGGCGCGCACCAGGGTGAAGGCGACCGGCACCAGGATCACGAACGCGACCTCGTAGAACATGGTCACGCCGATCAGCATCGCGGAAATGATCATGGCCCACTGCACGCCACGCTCGCCGAAGACCGAGAGGATCTTGCGGGCAATGCGCTGCGCCGCCCCGGCGTCGCCCATGACGCGGCCAATCATGGCGCCTAGGCCGATGACGACGGCGGTGCTTCCCAGCTGCCCGCCCAGGCCCTCGGTGATGATCTCCGGGATGTCAGCGACGCCCGCGGGCTCGCCGTCCACGCTCAGCGATCCGGTGGCGACGGCCCAGAAGGCCACGAGGGTGGCGACGAGGATCAGGGCGATGAATCCGTTGAGCTTGAACCTCATCATGAGGATCAGCAGCACGACTACCGCCAGCGCTACGACAAGCAGGGGCATAAAGGGGCTCCGATCTGGGGAATACTTTGGAAAGGGTGGAATCTCGGCATCGCGGGTGGCGGCGGGGGCTTGGGTTTACGTGAGCTGCCGCATATCGCCATGTGCCTGTAGTCACGTTAGTAAGCCGGGATCGCTCCCGTCCAAGACTCGATCCGCATGTTTTGATACCCAGCCGGCATCGCGTTGCGTGCCCGGGTGGCGGCCATCCCCGCGATCCCGCGACATTCCGGCACTCCGCGCCCGGTAGCGCATTCGGCTCGGCGTTTCGGCACTCCCCGGGAACCGTGCATTGAGTGACGAGCCTCACAGTAGTTGACGCGCTGCAACCATTGAGGAGCCACCGGACCGTGGACGCGCAAAGGCCGCGGAAGGCTTCCGTTGAAGCCTTCCGCGGCCCTTGGCAGCGGTGCGGTAGCGGGTCAGCCGGCCTTGACGGCCAGCACCGGATGCTGCGCCTGCAGCAGGATTCGCTGGGCGTGCGAGCCCATGATGAACTTGCCCACCTGGCTGCGCTGGCGCAGCCCGATGACGATCAAGGACACCTCGTGCTTCTCGGCCAGCCCGAGGAACTCCTCGGTCAGGTCATCACGGTAGCTGGACTCCACGATGCGAGCCTCGACTCCCGCCGCGGCGGCAGCTAGCAGTACGCGTTCCAGGTCCTCGGGCGAAGCGGTGTGCTTGTCCACCAGCGACCCCTCGCGCGAGGAGTTCACGATCAGCAACGGTTCGGCGCGCAGCTTCGCCTCGATGATGGCCGCGTCGACGGCGGCCTGCCCTACTGGGGTGGGGACGTATCCCACGATGATGCTCATGCGTTTTCCTTTTCCTTTACGGCCTGCACGGCCACCAAGCGGTTCTTGCGCTGATCGATGGCGGACTTGATCATCGGCCACACGGCCACGAACACGAACACCACCAGCAGCGTTGCGGAGATGGGTCGGGACAGGAAGCCCGAGGGGTCGCCTTCCAGCACCAGCAGGGATCGGCGCAGGTTGGATTCCAGCAGGCTGCCCAGCACGAACGCCAGCACCAGCGGGCCGGGCTCGAAACCGAATTTCTTCATCAGGTAGCCCACGGCGCCGAACATGACCACCAGCATCACGTCGAACATGGAGTTGCGGATGGTGTACGCGCCCAGCAGGGTAATCAACGCGGTGATCGGCGCCAGGATCGCGGCGCGGATGCGCAGGATCCGCACGAATACCCCGATCAGCGGGATCGACATGATCAGCAGCAGGATGTTGCCGATATACATCGAGTTCACCACGCCCCAGAACAATTCCGGGTCATTGGAGATCAGCTGCGGGCCGGGGGTGACCCCCTGGATCAGCAACGCCCCGAAGATGATCGCCATCGTCGCATTCGCAGGAATGCCCAGAGTCAGCAATGGGATGAACGAGCTGGTCGCCGCCGCATTGTTCGCGGTTTCCGGTCCGGCGACACCCTCGATCGCCCCCTTGCCGAAGCGCGTAGGGTCCTTGGCGGTCTTCTTCTCCAGCGCGTAGGAGGCCAGCGAGGAGATCGTCGCGCCGCCGCCGGGCAAGATGCCCAGGAAGAAGCCGAGCACCGACCCGCGGCCGATCGCCCCGGAGGCCTGCTTCAGGTCCTGGCGCCGCGGCCACACGTTGGCCACCTTCAGCGGGGCGGACACGGCCCGGTGCCGCTCCTCCAGGTTGTAGAGGATCTCGCCCACGCCGAACAGGCCCATGGCGATCGGCACGAAGTCGATCCCGTCGGCCAGCGACAGGTTGCCGAAGGTGAAGCGCTCGGCCCCGGTGAAGCCATCGCGACCCACCGTGGCCAGGAACAGGCCCAACGCCGCGGCGATGATCGCCTTGATCTTGGAGCCTCCGGAGATGGTGGCCACCAGCAAGATGCCCAGCAGCGCCAGCGCCGTGTACTCCGGCGGGCCGAAGTCCAGCGCGAAACTGGCCACCAGCGGAGCCAGGAAGGTCAGACCCACAATGGCGATCGTGCCGCCAATAAACGAGCCGATGGCGGCAATGCCCAGTGCGGTGCCGGCCCGGCCCTGCTTGGCCATGACATAGCCGTCGAAGACCGTCACCACCGAGCTGGCCTCGCCGGGAAGGCGCAGCAGCACCGAGGTGATCGTGCCGCCGTACTGGGCACCGTAGAAGATGCCGGCCAGCATGATGATGGCGGTCACCGGCTCGACACCGTAGGTCAACGGCAGCAGGATCGCGATCGTGGCCGCCGGGCCCAGGCCCGGCAGCACGCCGATCAGCATGCCAATGACAACGCCGAGCAGGCAATACAAGAGGTTTGTGGGGTCCAGGACGGTGCCGAAGCCGTCCAGGACTGGTCCGAAGAAGTCCATGGGAGTCAACCTTTAATTGCGACTTAGAACAGTCGGGGAATCGTGGTGCCGAGCGCGGCAATGAAGATGGCGTAGAAGGCCACGACCACCAGCACCGAATACAAGGCGGCAGAGCGCCAGCGCTCACCGCCCAGCCAGCGCATCCACACGAAGCACAGCAGCAGCGCGGGAATCTCGAAGCCGATCAGCGGCATGAGCACCACCATCAGGATCAGGGTGGCGAAACCAATGACGGTGTACCAGCTCATGGCACTGAACTTCTCCCCGTCCTGCCCGCCGCGCCTGCCCACGATGAGCTGCACCACGGCCATGACGGCGGCAATCAGCGTGACGATGAAGGGCCACATCCCGGCGCTGGGCGCCGCGGGGGTGCCCAGCCCCAGGCCAACGGACAGCGCCATGCCGGCGCAGCCCAGCGCGAGCACCACCAGGCTGGAGGCAAGGTTCGCCACCGGTCCGGCCGGTTCCGGGGCCTCGGCTTCCCACTGGGCGGCGAGTTCCTCCGGGGTCAGCGCCTCGGGCGACGAATCGTCCTCGGGCTGCACCGGGCCGGATTTCGCGCGGGGCGCGCCGGGCACCGGCGGGCGTTCAACGTGTTTGGCTTGCATGATGTCCTCCTGTGCTTGAAGTGTTCCGGATCAGCTGGCTGCCGGGAGGCTACTTGCCGGCCAGCGAGATGTCGTACTCATCGGTCAGTTCCTTGTACTTCGCGGCCAGCTCATTCCATTCGGCGGTGACTTCCTCGCCGGAAATCTCGTTCGGAGTCAGCATGTTCTTCTCGTTGAACGAGGTGTAGGTGTCCGTGGCTACCGCGTCCTTGATGGAGGCCACCAGCTTCTGCTTGGCGTCATCGCTCAGGCCCTTCGGGGCTGCGATGGCGCGGTACTGGGAGACCGGGACTTCATAGCCTGCCTCGATGGCGGTGGGCACATCGGGAAGGAACTCATTGCGCTCGGAGGAGAAGACCACGATCGGGGTGACGGTGCCGGCGTCGATCTGCGGCTTGGCTTCGCCCAGCTGCACTGTGGAGACCTGTACCTGGTCGCCCATGACGGCGGTCAGTGCCGGGGAACCCGAGTCGAATGGTACTGTGGTGCCTTCGATGCCCGCCTGGGCCAGGATCAGTTCCTGGGCCAGCTGCGAGCCGGTGCCCACGCCGGTAGTGCCGAAGGACAGCTTCTTGCCGCTGTTCTTGATGTCATCGAAGTTCTCCATCCCCGACTTGGTGCTGGCTACCATGACGTAGTCATCCTGACTCAGTCCCATGAGGACATCGAGGTCATCGAGCGAAACCGCCTCGTCCGCGGATACCGCCAGCGGGGTAATGGTGATCAACGAGGCGTTGAGCAGCACGAGGTTCTGCCCGTCCGGGGCCATGGCCGCCACTTCTTCGGTGGCCAGCGCGCCGTTGGCGCCCGGCTTGTTCACCACGGGCAGGGCCACGCCCAGGGAATCCGCCATGCCGTCCGCCGCGGCGCGCGCGATCAGGTCGGTGGAGCCGCCAGGCGCCTGGCCGACGGTCAGGGTGATGGGGCCGCTGGGGAATTCGGCGGAGGCCGAGCCCCCGCCGACGTTGCCGCCGCAGGCGGAAAGCGCTAGTACCGCGCCAGTGGCCGAGAGGGCGAGCAGCGAGCGGCGAGTCAAGCGATTTTTCATGGGAAGTTCTCCTGTGGTGTCGAGTGTGGGACCCCGGCCGAGGCCTCGAGTGAGACAGCTCACCTTGCTGGTCTTGGAGTCAAGCGTAGAAACTTGAAGTGATGCATGTCCAAGGTTGAATGTGCATAGAATGATTCCAGAAAGGTATCAAATGTTTACTCTGGACCAAGCACGCAGTTTCGTTGCCGTTGCCGAGGAATTGCACTTCGGCCGTGCCGCCGAGCGGCTGAACATGACCCAGCCGCCGCTGAGCCGGCAGATCCAGAAACTCGAGCGCACGGTCGGCGTGGAACTCCTCGAGCGCGACAACCGCCGCGTGGCCCTCACCGCGGCGGGCCATGCTTTCCTCCAGGATGCCCGCCGGCTGGTCGTGGCCGCCGAGCGTGCCCCGGACAATGCCCGCCGCATCGCCGCCGGCCAGCTGGGCGAGCTGCGCATCGGCTTCACCGCAGCCTCGGGCTTCAGCCTGCTCGGCCCGCTGCTGGGAGAAATCTCGGCGCAGATGCCGCAGGTGCACCTGGAGCTGTCGGAAATGGTGACCGGCGAGCAGGTCGACGCCCTGCTGGACGGCGACATCGATCTGGGCTTAGCCCGCCCGCCCTTCGACGAGAAGCTCTTCGAATCCGCACTGCTATTAACCGAGGGGCTCTACGTGGCAGTGCCCTCCGGCCACCGGCTGGCCCGGCTGCAGCGGGAGGTATTGTTCGATGACCTGCGCAATGAACCGCTGATCATGCACTCCCCCACCAAGGCCCGCTACTTCTACGACCTGGTGGTGCGCCGCGTCGACATCGAGCACAAGAACGTGCGCCATACCGTCAGCCAGGTGCTGACCATGCTCGCGCTGGTCTCCGCCGGGCGCGGTATTGCTTTCGTCCCGGAGAGTGCCAAGCTGCTGGGCGTGGGCGGGGTCAGCTACCTGCGGCTGGGCGAGGTTACCGACGATCCGGTGCAGCTGCACGCCATCTGGAGCAAGTCCTCGCGCAATCCGGCGCTGGAACGGGTGGTCTCGATCGTGCGCCACGCGCTGCACGCTGAATGATGCACAGTAGGTATCAAACAATACAAATATGGGCTTGGACAGGCATCATAGAGGGTTCCTAGGCTGAGGGTAATACCAATGCACCGCCCCCAGCTTTCCCGCCTCGCCTGAGGCGGGAACCAGTCAAAGGAACAAACCATGGCCCAGTACACCCCCGCCGAACTTGCCTCCAAGCTCAAGGACGGGTTGCTCTCCTTCCCGGTCACCGCATTCGACGCGAACCTGGAAATCGACGAGGCCGCGTACCGCAACCACCTGGCCTGGCAGTCCAGCTTCGATGTCGCGGGACTGTTCGCCGCCGGAGGCACGGGCGAAGGCTTCACGCTGACCCCGGCAGAGGCCTCGCGTGTGGTCCGCATGGCAGTGGAAGAAGCCGGCTCCAAGGTTCCGGTGCTGGCCTCGGCCGGCGGTTCGACCAAGCAGGCCATCCAGAATGCGCAAGACGCCGAGGCCGCAGGGGCCGAGGGCCTGCTGCTGCTGCCGCCGTACCTGACCGAATGCGACCAGGAAGGGCTCTACCAGCACGCGTCGGCCATCTGCGCCTCGACGACGACCGGCGTAATCGTCTACAACCGCGCCAACGCGATCTATTCGGCGGACACCGTGGCCCGGCTGGCCGATAACCACGAGAACTTCATCGGCTTCAAGGACGCGCTGGGCGACATCGAGCACCTGACCAAGGTGTACGCCAAGAACGGCGACCGCCTGTTCTACCTGGGCGGGCTGCCTACCGCGGAGACCTTCGCGCTGCCGCTGCTGCAGCTGGGCATGAGCACCTACTCCTCGGCCATGTACAACTTCGTTCCGGAATTCGCGCTGGACTTCTACAAGGATGTGCGCGCCCAGGACCTGAAGGCGGTCAACGAGAAGCTGAACCGCTTCGTGCTGCCGTACCTGGAAATCCGCGACCGCGTCAAGGGCTACGGCGTATCCATCGTCAAGGGCGGGCTGAAGGCCATCGGCCGCGACTCCGGCTCGGTGCGCCCGCCGCTGCAGGATCTGACCGAGCAGGACCTGGCGGACCTGTCCGCGCTGATCCAGCAGGCAGGCATCGTTCCCGCCGGCGCGAGCCTCTAACCAGCACTGGCACTTTACGACACACCAATCAGTCGACTCAGGAGCAATTCATGAGCACAACCACGCAGAACCTCACCGGCGAGTCCATCCTCGCCGGCGCCAGCACCGAAGGCAACGGACGCAAGGTCAACGGCTATAACCCGGCGACCAACGAGCGCCTGGAACCTGCCTACAGCCTCATCAATGAGCAGCAGCTGAAGCTGGCCACCGCTGCGGCGGCCGAGGCCTTCGAGTCCTTCCGTTCCTTGGAACCGTCGAAGCACGCAGAGTTCCTGGAAGCCATCGCGGAGAACATCGAGGCAGTGGGCGCCGAACTGGTCGCTCGCGCCATGGCCGAAACCGGCTTGCCCGAGGCGCGCCTGACCGGCGAGCGCGGACGCACCACCGGACAGCTGCGGCTGTTCGCGCAGGTGGTGCGCCAGGGCGACCAGCACGGCGTGCGCGTGGACCCGGCCCTGCCCGAGCGCACCCCAGCCCCGCGCGTGGACATCCGGCAGCGCAAGATCCCGGTGGGACCGGTCGCGGTGTTCGGCGCGTCGAACTTCCCGCTGGCGTTCTCCACCGCAGGCGGCGACACCGCCAGCGCACTGGCTGCCGGCTGCCCGGTGGTCTTCAAGGCCCACAATGCGCACCCCGGAACCAGCGAGATTGTTGGCCATGCCATCAGCAAGGCCGTCGCCGACTTCGGGCTGCACCCGGGAGTCTTCTCACTGGTTTATGGCCCCGGCGCGTCGATCGGCCAAGCCCTGGTGAAGGATCCGGCCATCAAGGCCGTGGGCTTCACCGGCTCGCGGGCCGGCGGCACCGCCCTGATGGCCGCCGCGGCCGCGCGACCGGAACCCATCCCGGTGTATGCCGAGATGAGCTCCATCAACCCGGTGATCTTCTTCGAGGGAGCATTGGCTCAGGATCCCGTTGCGCAGGCCAAGGCCTACTTGGCTTCTGTTGTCGGTTCTTCCGGGCAGCTGTGCACCGCACCGGGACTCGTCTTTGTTCCCACCGGAGCTGCCGGCGACGCATTCGCCCGCGCCGTCAGCGGCCAGGCACCGGAAACTTCCGGGCAGACGATGCTCACCGAGGGAATCTACAATTCCTGGACCGCTGGTGTCCAAGCGCTCGGCAGCCAGGACGGTGTCGAACTGCTGGGCCGTGGCACCGAAGGGGCAACCGAGAACGCTCCGGCACCAGCCATCTACACCGCTGGAGTGGAGCAGCTGCTGGCCAACCCGGTGCTGCAAGACGAAATCTTCGGAGCCGCCTCGCTGGTGATTCGCTACGCCGATGCCGCACAGCTGCAAACCGCGCTGGGCCGGCTGGAAGGCCAGCTCACCGCCACCTTGCAGCTGGACGATTCGGATCACGAAGCCGCAGGGCAGATCATCGGGACGCTGGAAACCAAGGTCGGGCGCATCCTGGTCAACGGATGGCCAACCGGTGTGGAAGTGGGCCACGCGATGGTGCACGGAGGTCCATTCCCGGCAACGTCCGACCCGCGGACCACCTCGGTGGGCACCCTGGCCATCGAGCGCTTCCTGCGCCCGATCGCCTACCAGAACTTCCCGGACGCGCTTTTGCCCAAGCCCATCGCGGAAGACAACCCGTGGAAGTTGACCCGCCGGATTGACGGCGTCCTGCAGGCGAAAGGCGAATAATCCATGACTTCCCAGCCCACCATTGCCTCGGTGAAGGTCATCCCGGTCGCCGGGCATGACTCCATGCTGCTGAACCTCTCCGGGGCGCACGGGCCGTTCTTCACTCGCAATATCGCTATCCTCACTGACTCCGAAGGCCGCACGGGCCTCGGCGAGGTACCTGGCGGCGAAGCGATCCGTTCGACCATAGAGGAGGCCGGCACACTGATTACCGGCGCCCCTGTGGCGACTTACCGTTCGCTGCTGCGCCAGGTGGCAGCCCGCTTCGCAGACCTCGATTCCGGCGGACGCGGTGCACAGACCTTCGATTTGCGCACCACCGTGCACGCAGTCACCGCACTTGAGTCTGCACTGCTGGATCTGCACGGCCAGTTCCTCGGAGTGCCGGCGGCCGAACTGCTCGGCGACGGGCAGCAGCGCGACGCGGTTCCGATGCTCGGCTACCTGTTCTACGTGGGCAACCCGGATACGACGGATCTGCCGTATCTGCGCGAACCGCAGGGCAACGACGATTGGGAGCGCTTGCGCCGCGAGGAAGCCATGACACCAGAAGCCGTGGTGCGCCTGGCCGAGGCGGCTCAGGCCCGTTACGGGTTCAAGGATTTCAAGCTGAAGGGCGGCGTCCAGGACGGGGACTCCGAGGTCGATGCTGTCATCGCTTTGAAGGAACGCTTCCCCGAAGCCCGGATCACGCTTGACCCCAATGGCGGCTGGCTGCTCGAAGATGCTATCCGGCTTGGCAAGCGCATGCGTGGAGTGGTGGCCTATGCCGAGGATCCGTGCGGCCCTGAGGGCCGCTTCTCGGGCCGCGAGGTCATGAGCGAATTCCGCAGGGCGACCGGTCTGCAGACCGCCACGAACATGATTGCGACTGACTGGCGAGAAATGGCGCACGCGGTGCGCACCAATGCGGTAGACATCCCCCTGGCAGATCCGCATTTCTGGACCATGTCCGGTTCAGTGCGCGTTGCCCAGCTGTGCAACGAGTTCGGACTGACTTGGGGGTCGCACTCGAACAACCACTTCGACATCTCGCTGGCGATGTTCACCCAGGTCGGCGCCGCTGCTCCGGGCGAGATCACGGCACTCGATACCCACTGGATCTGGCAGGATGGACAGGGCCTGACCGAGGAACCATTGGTGATTCGGGACGGAGAGATCAAGGTTCCGCAGCGGTCCGGCTTGGGTGTCAGCCTGGACATGGATCGGGTCGCCCAAGCCCACGAACTGTACCTGGAACATGGGTTGGGCTCGCGTGACGACTCGGTGTCCATGCAATACCTGATTCCCGGCTGGACCTTCGATTCGAAGAGTCCCGCGCTGGTTCGCTGATGGGCTGCCAGGGAATCTGAATAATGCACCGTGGACGGTAGAGGGAGCTTTCGCACCCTCGCCGTCCACGGCTTCGAGAAGCCCCGGAGCTGGGAACACCAGTACCGGGCGGGAAAGGCAATATGCAAGGAGTTCTACAGGGATTCTCCGTTGTCTTGATCCTCATCGGCATCGGCCTGCTGATGTCGGTCGCACTGCCGCGACAACGCGCGGCCATTGCCCAGGGGCTCACCCCGCTCATCTTCTACATCACCAACCCCGCCCTGATGTTCACCCTGCTTGCCAGTACCGATCTGCATGCGGTGGTTGGTGTATTCACCCCGATAGCCTTGATGGTTGCGGTGCTGACCGGCTCCGCTTATGCATTGGTCGCGCGGCTGGCCTTCAAGACTCCAGCTCATCGGCTGCCCGTTGCGGCCATGTCCACGAGTTATGTGAATGCTGGAAATATCGGTGTGCCGCTGGCCCTTTATGCGGTGGGCAGCACCAGTCCCGTAGTGTCGGTGCTCATCGCGCAGTTGCTGATCATCGCTCCCGTCTACCTGTGCATGTTCGCGGTGCTCTCCCGCGCCAAGTCCGGTGACGCGGATGGCCTGCCCGGTGCGAAAATGATCCTCAAGTCCATCGCCAACCCTGTCTCTATTGCGACCTTCCTCGGTGCGGTGTTCTCCTTCTTTGGCCTGGCACTGCCCGAAGTCATTCATGCGCCAGTGCAAATGATTGGCGACGCATCCATCCCCCTGTTGCTGATGTCCTTTGGAATGGCGCTATACGGCCAGCGTCCATTGTCAGATAAGAACCTGCGCGGCGAAATCTATCTGGCGACCGCGTTCAAGGTGTTCTTCATGCCTTTGCTCGCCTGGCTCGTTGCCCGCTTCGTTTTCGGCCTATCAGGAATCGAACTTCTCGGAGTGGTGATCATGGCGGCGCTTCCAACCGCGCAAAACGTCTTGCTGTTTGCCCAGCAATTCAAGCTGCCCGTCGCCGTGCCGCGCGAAGTGGTGCTGGCAAGCACCCTGCTGACCTTTCCCAGTGTGCTGGTCATTGCCTTCTTGCTGGGCTAGATACGTGCAGCACCGGTATTCGCTCCGGTGGGCATCTTGGGCCTGCCGCTGCTACCCATCCCGTGCGACAGCGTAATCCCTGCCTCGAATGCGCTCGAACCACCTTGCCGAAGCTATCCGTTGCCAGCTGTCTTCCGAACGGTAACTCGGCGGAACTGATGGGCTGGCCAAGCGTCCAGCCGATGAGCTGGCAACCAAGCGGCTATTGGCCATCGCACGGTGCCGAATCCGGAGGGACGCCATTTATTCAATGAATTAGCCAAGATACTTAGCACGCTTGGACCACGGCTTCGACGCCAGGAGAGCTGGATCCCGGAATGTACTCCTAGCGTGAAACAACTTTGGAAAGATAGCGTTCGCTATGCAAATAATTATGTGTTTTCCATGGTCAGTGCGGATCTGAAAATTTCGAACTCCCCAAACATGCAGATAACCATCATTCATTTTTCGAATCTGCGAGTCCGCCGGGATAGTTCCACAGAAATATGTGAAACACCTTTTTAGTACATGAGCGAATATAAAAGATTTATTTGAGAAGTACTTCCTTTAGGAGTTGCCGAGCAGTTACGCTCCTACCGGCACACACCACATCGATTGATCACCGACCTTTGTGCGCCCAAAAACCCTACAAGGAGAACATCAATGGCACGTTTTTCTACCCCTCTTCGGAGAACCCTGGCCGTCTCCGCGGCCGTAGTGATCGGCATGAGCGGCTTCGGCGCTGGCGCCTTGCCAGCTACCGCCTCCCCCGTATCGGCTCCCGCTGAAAAGTCCCTCCCCAAGGCAAATGGCGAAGACAAGGTCAAGATCGGTTCGGTTCAATCAGGCGAGGCCTACGACCAATTCATCGTCACCTACAAGGCTTCAGCCACGCAGACGGGCAAGTCCTCCCGCGCCAAGGCCTGGGGCCAAGCAGCCAAGGCAGCAGGCGTTACCGTCAAGGAAATGCGAGCCATGGCCACCGGCAGCTTCGTGGTGAAGGCCGACAAGAAACTCAAGGGCAACGGCGCCAAGGAGTTCATGGCCGATATTGCGCAGTCTGGTCTCGTGGAATCGGTGGAACCCGATGCCATCATGAAGATTTCCATGACGCCTAACGACACCCGGTACGGCGAGCAGTGGCACTACAGCGGCACCAACGGGATGCGCTTGCCTTCGGCCTGGGACATCGCCACCGGCGAGGGCAGCATCGTCGCAGTCCTGGATACCGGCATCACCTCGCACTCGGATCTGAACGCCAACATCGTTTCCGGCTACGACTTCGTCTCCAGCTCTGCCTCGGCCCGCGACGGCAACGGCCGCGACGCGAACCCCCAGGATGAGGGCGACTGGTACGCCGCCGGTGAATGCGGCGGCAGCTACTCGGGCAATTCCTCCTGGCACGGCACCCACGTGGCCGGCACCGTAGCCGCAGTCACCAACAACTCCAGCGGCGTGGCCGGAGTTGCCCCGGATGCCAAGATCCAGCCAGTCCGCGTCCTGGCCAAGTGCGGCGGCAGCCTGTCCGACATCGCCGATGCCATCATTTGGGCTTCGGGCGGTGCGGTCCCGGGAATTGCCAATAACCCAACCCCGGCAGACACCATCAACATGTCCCTGGGCGGTGGCGGCGCTTGCGGAACTACCTACCAGGCGGCCATCAACGCCGCGGTTTCGCGCGGCACCTCGGTGGTAGTTGCCGCCGGCAACGAAAGCCAGAACGCTTCGAATTCCCGCCCGGCCAACTGCGAAAACGTCATTACCGTAGCGGCAAGCAACCCTTCGGGCGCTCCGTCGTACTACACGAACTACGGCTCGGCCGTTGACGTCACCGCACCTGGTGGCGACACCCGCTACGCCGGCCAAGGCGTGCTGTCCACCATCAATACCGGCACCACTACTCCATCCAGCCAGGGCTATGCCTTCTACCAGGGCACTTCCATGGCCACCCCGCACGTAGCGGGCATGGTCGCACTGATGAAGTCGGCAGACCCTGGGATGTCCCCCGCCTCCGTGGAAACTGCGTTGAAGCAGGGCACCCGCGCGATGCCAGGCGGTTGCAGCATCGGTTGCGGCGCCGGACTGGTGGATGCCGCCAAGATCATGAATGCCCTGGACGGCAGCAACCCAACACCAACCCCGGAGCCAACTCCGGATCCGGAGCCAAGCGGCAACCTGCTGAAGAATGCTGGCTTCGAGAACGGGGCGGATTACTGGACCGCCAACCGCGCCGACACCTTCGAGTCCGGCTCGGCAGCCCGCTCCGGCAGCGGATTAGCTGGGCTGAATGGTTGGGGCAATTCCAACACCTACACCCTGGACCAGAAGGTCGCCATCCCGGCAGATGCCACCAATGCGCAGCTGGAGTTCTACCTGCATGTGCTGACCAATGAAACTACTGCCTATAGCCAGTACGACAAGCTGACCGTACAGGTTCTGGACGGCTACGGAACCTACAACATGGGCACCTGGTCGAACTTGGATGCCGGCTCGTCCTACGAACTGCAGGCCGTTGACCTGAACAACTTCCGCGGTAAGACCGTTACTTTGCGTTTCAAGGGCGTGGAAGACAGCTCGCAGGCTACCTTGTTCCGCATTGATGATGCATCGGTAGCCGCCAGCTAGAGGATCGACCAGAAAAGTCCACTATTACCTGCGCAAGCGCGGCACCAATCGGTGCCGCGCTTGCTGCGGGAAAGATAGGGATATCGCCTAGCTCAAGGTCCAGGAGCGCTTGGACAGGCCGTACCAGAAACCGTCAATTGCCGTCTTGGCATCAATTCCACCCGAGGCGTATGCCGCACCCAGCGCAACGTACAGCGGAGCCCAATGCTCCGAGCGCGGGTGCGCTTCGCGGGCCGCCGGGGCCTTGTGCAGGAAGTCGAGGATGGAGTCCACATCCCCGCGGGCCATTGCCTCCTCGGCCCAGTGGTCGAACTCGCTGGAGGCCGATGGCGGCGCCGAATCCGGCCCGCCGGCTGGGTTGAACCAGCGCAAGTTGTGGGTGGTGAATCCGGAGCCAACGATCAAGGTTCCCCGCTCGCGCAAGGGTGCCAAGCTCTTGCCCAGATCAAAGAGTCCTGCAGGATCCAGTGTTGGCATGGACATCTGCACCACCGGTACATCCGCATCCGGGAACATTTCCTTCAGCGGCACGTAGGCGCCATGGTCCAGTCCACGCGTCTCGTCGCGCTCCACGTGATGGCCATAGGCCGAGGTCAGCCGTTCGACTTCATTGGCCAGCCCGGGCGCCATTGGCGCGTCGTAGCGAACGTCGTAGTACTTCTGGTCGAAGCCCCAGAAGTCGTAGACCAATTCGTTCTTCTGCTGGGTAGCACTCAGCGTCACCGGCGCATTTTCCCAGTGCGCGGAGATCATCAGAATATCTTTCGGCTTCTCGAAAGTGCCGGACCAGCTAGCCAGCTCCTGGGTCCAGCGCTGGTCGTCGGCCAGTGGCGGTGCGCCATGGCTAAGGAACAAGACGGGAGGGGTATCGGATAGCTGATTCATGATTAAAAACTACCAACCATTAGTTGAAGCGTCAAGCTTTATTTTCATGAATCCCGATATCTAATTCATGCAAGACCCTCAATGCTCTCCAAGAGGCCCGTGGACAGTGCGGACAGATTCGCCGCACCACGTTGGGTCCAACGCCAGCGGCAACGGAGGCCATGGCTTTCTTGCTCTGCTTCTGAGCGGCGGCGGAAATCTATTGCTTCTCTAATCACGAATGCAATTGGCAAGTCGTTCCTAAGCTGCGCCGGAGAAGTGGAACTGTACGGCTTTGCAGGCATCAGGCGTTGCCTGGCCAGTCTTTTCCAAGCCATTAATTACGCTCAGCTGGGGATTCGCAGTACGTTCAACACTTCGGCTTCGAACGGCTGCGGTTTCCAATATCAGACTTATTGACCATTAATCTTTAGAATGGTTTGTATGCAAGAAGAAGAACTGATGCAGACGGTCGAAGAAGAATTCACCGCCATCTTATTGCGCGCCCGCCAGATGCTGATCCGTCGCGCCAAGATCATCCACCCGGACCTGCAGGATCCGGGGTACCGCTTGCTTGCAGTGGTCATCCGTGATGAAGCCCAGCAACAGGGAGCACTCGCAGAAAAACTGCGTCTGGACAAGGCGACTATTTCCCGCCTCGTGCAGCACCTCGAGTCTCTGGAACTTGTCACCCGCACCCAGGATCCTTCCGATGGCCGGGCCCAGCTGGTCTCGGCAACAGAAATCGCCAAGGAAAAATGGCGCTCCAGCGGTAACACGCTGCGTGAGGAACTGCGCCGCCAGCTCAAGGAATGGGAAGCCTCCGAACTGAAGAATTTTGGAGATCTCCTGCACCGCCTCAACGACAGCTTTGAACAGATTCTCTAGTTCCCGATCTTCAGCTGAAGCCTTGGAGACCTTCTGGTTTCCAAGGCTTCAGCTTTTTAGGCTCACTCCATCAGCGCCAGGAAATCATCGGCGCTTAACGCCGCACTCTGCGCGGCTTGGGCAGTCTCTCCCAGGACATCATTGAACAGCTGCGTCTTCTTGGCCTGCAGCGCGAGCACCTTGGATTCGATGGTGTCCTTTGCCACCAAGCGGTACACATAGACCGGACGAGTTTGCCCAATGCGGTGGGCCCGGTCAATAGCCTGGGCTTCGGCCTGCGGGTTCCACCATGGGTCCAGCAAGATGCAGTAGTCGGCGGAAGTGAGGTTAATGCCGAAGCCGCCGGACTTCAGCGAGATGAAGAAGACCGGGAAATCTCCCTCGCTGAAACCGTCAATCAGTTCCTTGCGCTTTGGGCCAGTGGTGGACCCATCAAGGTATCCGTGCTCAATGCCCAGCTCTTCAGCGACGTCGCGTGCCTTGGCCAAGAAACTGGTGAATTGGCTGAAGACCAGAATCTTATGCCCTTCAGAAACCGCGTCCCCCATGAGTTCGCGCAGCATTTCAAGCTTCGCGCTCGGGGCATCGCCCTCGCCTACCAGGGACGGATCCAAGGCCAGCTGGCGCAGCAAGGTCAGCGATTGGAGAATCTGGAAGCGATTCGAATCAACGTCGTCAACCAGGCCCAGGACTTCTTGCCGCACGCGCTGGAAGCGGCGGTCATAGGCTTTGCGGTGCCCCGGCTCCAGTTCGACTTCCAGCACCTGCTCGGTCTTCGCCGGCAACTCTGGAACGACCTGTTCCTTGGTACGGCGCAGCACGAACGGACGCAGTCGGCTCTTCAGGCGCTCCAGGCGCTCCTGGTCTCCGTCGGCAATGGGTTTCTGGTAGTTGTCCTTGAAGGACTTCGCACCGCCCAGCAGGCCTGGTGCAGCCAGTGAGACCAACGCCCACAGTTCCATCAGGTTGTTTTCCATGGGTGTGCCAGTGACCACGAATTTGCACGGCACTGGCAGCTGCCGGGCCTGCTTGTAGCCTTTGGAGGCATGGTTCTTCAGTTGCTGGGCCTCGTCCATGATCATGACGTTGAATCCGGCGGCTTCAAAATCCTCATAGGCCAGGCGGAAGATCGTGTAGCTGGTAACTACCAATTGGGCGTCACCGATCTGCGACGCCATGCTTTGGCCGCTCATTCTAGCTGTTGAAGTGATGCCGGTGACTCTCATCTGCGGCGCAAATCGCTGCGCCTCATTGATCCAGTTGCCCACCACCGAGGTAGGAGCCAGCACCAGGAATTTCTGGGCAGGATCCTCGACGCGCGCTTGTTCAAGGCAAGCCAGCAGCTGGACGGTCTTGCCCAGACCCATATCGTCGGCAAGGACGCCGCCGAGATCATGGGTACGCAAGAAGTTGAGCCAGGATAGGCCGTGGCCCTGATACGGGCGCAGTTCAGCGTTGAACGTTTCCGCTAGCTGGACCGGCTGCATTTCTTCACCGCTTTGCAGCGCCTTCATGGTCTGCAGCCACTGGTTGTGCTGGGCTTCGATAATGCCCAGATCCACCAGTTCTTGCCACCAGTCGATGCTCAACTTATGGATGCGGATCGTATCGCCCTGCACCGTGCCCAGCTCCCCGGCCTCTGATATCAGCTGGCGCAGCTGCGTGAAATCTGCACCATCAATCGGGATCACCGTAAGGTCATCGAGGACGAGATACTCATCTTGCTTGGTCAAGGCCTCCAGCAGCAGTGGGAACGGGACCTTGGTCTCGTCCAGGAGCACTTCCACAGACAAGTCGAACCAGTCCCCCGTGCTTTCGCCGGCTTCGACACTGACAGCGGCCGGCGCGTGGCTGATCCGGTACTTCGGCAGCCTGTTCTGCTCTTCAACGACCACATCGGGATGCTCTGCCAAGAGCGGCAATGCGTAGACCAAGAAATCGATGGATTCGGAGGTGCTGAATTCCTTCGGCGGGAAGATTCCTGAAGAGGTCAGTTGCCCCAAGGAAGCCTGCGCGCCGAGCTTGTCCTGCACCGAAGCAGCAATTTCCTTTTCCACGGCATACTGGCGGGGGCCCGCGGAGGCGTACTCCCAGGAATAGCTCACGGTCAGCGGAGTTCGGATGCTCTCCAGGGACAGCTTGAGGCTGGGGCGTGCTGGAACAGGGATGCTGTAGCTGTCATCCTCGCTCTTCAACGGTGCCATCAGGCGCAATCGGTCCAGGTGCTGGCGCTCGAAAAGCTCAACGCCTTCCTGCGGGATGGATTGCGCACCGGATTCAATAAATGTGGCCAGTTCCTTCGTGACCGGTTCAGCGAACCGGGCCAAACCGATTTCCCTGGCCTTCGGCAAGGGGCTGGACGCGTAAGCCAACAAGGTCGGCGGCGTGCCTATGGGCAAGAGGTAGACGTGCTCTTCGCTCGGCCCGCGCAGCTTCCCTTCCATGCTCAGGCCATGTTCACCGCGACGCACATCCACGTGTGCCATGGCTGGTTGCTCGCTGAACTCCACCGGGGCCTTGGCCGTAGAACCGCCGTTGACGATCTGCACTCCAGCTTCACGCAGGGCTTCGAACGCATCCAGCAGGTCCTGGCCTGGAAGATCCATCAAGGAGATCCACTCCTTGGGATCCCACGAATGGCGATAAGTATCTTGTTCAACGTGTTCACGCAACCGGTCCAGTTCAACGACCGCACGACGCTGCTTCTTGGAGAACCGCGTATCAAAAGCGACATTGCGCCAGCTGATCCCGGTTTGGATCCAGGGGCTCTTGGTGCCCTGGCGGGCCGGGCGTGCCTGCAAGGTCAGCGCGTCCTCGCCGCCATAACGCGGTTCGCTGACCACTTTCAGGATCAATCCCAGCGGTTCTTCGGCAACCAGCGGCTCATCGGAAATGACTGGAAGCAGACGGTCAAGGGTGCGTTCCCACTGCGGCTTGCTATTGCGTTTCCATGCGTGGGGATCCACCCCGGAGTCGGAGACGAAGAAGCCCTGGTCTTCTTCGGTGGTGACCTCAATGAGCAAGGCGGCGACGTCTTCACAGGACTGAACCCCCGGATGCTTGCCGCAGAAGCTGGTGAAGCTGATATTGCCCGCGGTGATTTCCAATTGGGCCATCACCGATTCGCGCAGCACCACACCGGAGATGCGGGTAGATCCCGGGCGCATTACCCGGTTGGCGATCTGCACTTTTCCGGAATCACACAGGAATTGGCCCAGGTTGTATTCGGATTCGGTCACCAAGGTCTGGGCCGCAGAAAGTGTCAGCTGGAATTCCATACTCGCCGTTCATTGTTCGTGCAGTGGGCGCCCGAGAGCTAGATTCCATCTTAGCGAGCCGGAAAGCAAGATGCCCGGTGACGAAAAGTTACTTCTGCCCTTTACCCGCGGGCCCTGCAACCGATAGAAATTAATCACTGAATCACGAGTTCCACTCTTTGAGCCCTGGCTGAGTGGACGGCAACCCTCCTGCGTCATTGTGCGGGGTGCCCCAGGTGAAGATTCGACGCATCTTGAACGCCAAGATGCGTAAGCGATGGCGCCCCTTGCGCCAGAAAGGGGATCAATTCCCCATGACTAATGCAGCATCTGCCCCAACCGTATCCGAAGACCGCGCACAGCGCCTGCAGGAAGCAGGCAAGGGCTGGGGCGAACGAATTTCGGCTGCCCCGCAAAGTGCCCAATTGACTTTCACCGTCGAGGGCGAAGGCTTCGATTCGGTAGCCAGCAACATTGTCTCCGGCAAGCACACCTTCCAGGTCGACGAGCCAGCTGCCCTGGGCGGCAGCGACCTGGCCGCAAGCCCCGTGGAATACGCGCTCGGAGCGCTCATCTCCTGCCAGGTTGTGGTCTACCGCTTGTACGCGCAGAACCTCGGCATCCAGGTGGACGACGTGAAGATCCAGGCCAATGGCCACCTCGATGTCCGCGGACTCTTCGGCATCGACCAGACCATCCGCCCCGGCTTCTCGTCGGTGGATCTGGACATCCGGATTGCCGGACCGGAATCAGCTGAACGCTATGAAGAACTGCGCCGCGCAGTGGATGCACACTGCCCGGTGCTGGACCTCTTCGCCAATCCGGTGCCCGTGACAACCGCGGTAAGCATCGCAGAGACCAACTAGAGTTCGCTGAACTAAAAAGCACCGCGGCGGCCCCCGACTTCAGGGGCCGCCGCGGTGCACTTCTAGCTGAAGCCAACTATTGCCCCAGGAAGTTCAGCAGGACTTTGCCGGAGCGAGCCGAATCCTTGGCCGTTTCGAAGGCTTCAAGCGCATCGGCGACCGGGAACTCGTGGGTTACCGCCTCGGAAACCTGCAGTGAACCGTCGGCCAGGGCAGCAAGCACATGGTCGATTTCGTCGTTGAAGCGGAAGGAACCAACCAGTTCCAGCTCGCGGGTAATAGCCAGCGAAATGAGTGCGGGTTGTTCTCCTGAGGGCAGCAACCCGACCATGACCACTCGACCGCCGCGCACGGCACCGCGCACCGCGGAGGCCAATCCGCGGTAGGTGCCGCTGGCCTCGATGACCACGTCCGCGCCCACCTGGGCGATTGCTTCCTGGCCATCGGCGCGCAGGGTGGAGGTGGCACCGAGCTGCTTGGCAATCTCCAGCGGCTTGGCGTGCATGTCTACCGCGATAATTTCGCTGGCCCCGGCTCGTTTAAGCACTGCTACAGCGAGAGCTCCGATCGGGCCAGCACCAATAACCAGCGCCTTCTTGCCGGCGACTTCGCCGACGCGCGACACCGCATGCCAAGCAACCGCAGCCGGTTCTGCCAGTGCCGCATCGCGCAGTGCTAAGCCAGCAGGCAGCTCACGCAGCATGCGTGATGGCAGGTTCATTTCGCGGGCGAATGCGCCCTCGGTGTGCGGGTAGCGGGCGGCCGAGCCCAGGTAGGTGCACCCCGGGGAGAGATTCGGGCGGTCGGCCGGGTAGGGTTCCCCCGTCTCACCTGGTGTTGCCGGGTGCACGGCGACTTTGGTTCCGGCTGCCGGCCCGCTGCCGTCAGCGGCGGCCTGGATGATGGTGCCGACGATTTCATGCCCGAGAACCATTGGAGCCTTGAGGATCGATTCCCCGGCGGCGCCGTGGCTCCAGTAATGCAAGTCTGATCCGCAGATACCGCCGTAAGCGATGGCAACGCGTGCTTCATCTGCTCCCGGCGCTGCCAGCTCGATTTGTTCAATACGCAAATCACCGGCTGCATGGGCCACGACGGCCAACGTGCTGGTGGCGAGGGAATTAGACGACAACGCTCATGCCTCCGTCGATGAAAATGGTCTGACCGTTCACGTAGTTCGATCCGTCCGAGGCCAACCAGACTGCTGGTCCGGCCAGGTCTTCGACGGTACCCCAACGGGCCGCCGGGGTGCGGCCAAGAATCCAGGAGTTGAATTTCTCGTCATCCACCAGATTCTGCGTCATTTCGGTGTGGATGTAGCCCGGTGCGATGCCGTTGATTTGCAGTCCCGAACAGGCCCATTCCGCGGTCATGGCGCGGGTGAGGTTGCGCAGTCCGCCCTTGGCTGCGGTGTAGGCGGAGATAGTGGGACGGGCCAGATCGGTTTGCACCGAGCAGATGTTGATGATCTTGCCTTCGCCGCGTTCCACCATGCCACGTGCGACTTCTCGGCCCACCAGGAAGGCGCTGGTGAGGTTGGTATCGATCACGCGCTGCCAGTCGGCGACTTCCAGTTCCAGCATGGGCACGCGGTGTTGGATGCCCGCGTTGTTCACCAAAATGCGGATGGGGCCGATGTTCTTTTCAATGGCGGCGATGTTCTCGCGCACGGCGGCATCATCGGTGACATCGAAGCAGACGCTGTGGATCCTCTCGGCGCCATAGCGGGTGCCGAATTCGGCGGCAGTTTCGGCCAAGCGTTGCGCATCGCGGCCGTGCAGGATGATGGTGGCTCCGGCTTCGGCCAGGGCACGGGCAAGTTCGCGGCCAATGCCGCGGGAGGATCCGGTGACCAGGGCCAGCCGTCCGGACAGGTCAAAAAGTTGGCTCATGAATTCCCTCGCATGAAGTGTCGATGGTACATCGACGGGAACTCATCAGCGGTATGAACCAGCTGTTAAATCCGAAAAATCAGCCCCGTCGCTTCCCTAAAACATATCAGACTTATGATGCCCAAGACAGCTAAAAGTAGGATTTAAGAGCTTCAGTTTCAGCAAGCGTCAGAACATCTCGGATGCCCTGAACATCGGGACTTACACGTCTTCAAATATTGATGTCAGGATAGGATCATGGACTCATCGACGACGTTGACTGAGGGTAGCGAAATCCCTCTTTGGATTCAGCTTTCCCGAGCGCACGAAGACTACACGAGCGACACTTCAGAACACTACGACGAGGTTCTTGAAGAGGTGACGGAACGATTTGCCAAGACCGGCTCCCTCGGGAAAGCTGACATTGGTTCTTTGCTTCTATGGAAACGGCTCAGAGCCGACACCAAGTGGGCAAAGAAGCTCATGAACACCCCGGACCTAGAGGTACGTGAGGCCACTGAAAACGTACTCAAGTACGCGAATGACGAGCTGCTCAGTGTTCCGGAAGCCGCCGAGAAATCACGAAGCGCTCTAGGAGCATTGCCCGGGTTCACCACCGGTGACGCACTAGCTTCAGCGGTCATCGTCGCCGCAGCACCGAAACGAATGGCCATTTACGATCGCCGTGCGCACCATGGTTTGACGCTCCTCGGCATTCAGTTGGCAAACAGTCGCGGCCGGTACCGCCGGTACATGCAAGAAGTGGAAGTTCTCATTCAGCTCCTTGATGAACATGACCAAACGTGGACGGCCAGAGAAATCGACCAAGCCTTGTTCGCTTTGGGCAACCAACGATAACTTCAAGAATCGATGCTACGAACGGATAGTCGCCCACGTAAGTCCAAGACTTGCGTGGGCGACTACCTTTGTCCAAACCCCGGTGGGTCCTCTTCCCCATAAGAGTTCCCACCGGAGCACATTTCCGAGGAGTTTCTCCCAAATGATCCGCCTCGGAATCTCTGTTAGCGCTTTTCTTCGATGGTGACGGTCCAGCCGTCGAAGTTTGCAGCGTTCACATCCAGGAAGTACTTGCCCGCGGTCTTGTGCAGAGCCGTTTCTTCGCTAACCGGACCGTCAATCATGGCTTCGGGAAGCCCGCCGTCCTTCATCAGATCCGTCCCCTCGGTGAGAATGTAGATCGCGCCAAGGGACATGTCTTCGCCCCCCTTGAAGGAATAGGTCATCCGGGCTTCAGCCCCGGTGAGCTCGAACACCTTGCTGGCCTTGTCGGTCTTTCCATCGAGGGTAACGACCTCCTGCCACGTGGCCTCCGCAGGTTCCTCTGCCACGGGTTCTTCTTCAACAGCAGCCTGCTCAGTTGCTGCAGCAGTCGCCGAAGCCTCGATGGTTGGTTCTTTAACGACAGATGGTGTGTTGGTGACCGCTTGATCCACAGCCTTTCCGGCAGAGACCCCGGTGCTGATTCCAATCACTGCGCCGATGGCGATCAGAACGATGCTGATGATCCATGCCAGCTTCTTGTGCTGCGCATACCCCTCCAACGGGCGACGGAACTTATCGGTCATGCCACCAGAAAGGATGATAATGAGATCGATGAGGGACCAAATTCCAAAACCGCCGAAAGTCAGCAGCTTCAGCAGGCCGGTGCCCACCTTGCCCAGATAGAAACGGTCAACGCCCAGTCCACCTAGCAGCAGGGAGAGCAACCAGGTCGTCATGAAAGACTTCGGCGGAAGGTAAGGTGCGGGATACTGCCCTATTGACGAAGGTTGTGCATTGGTATAGCTCATGATGGCTCCTAAAAGAGTAGGTGATGATCACTGATGTTTGGTGTGCGGGCTTCTACTGCTTCACCCAGGTGCCGCAGCGCTTCGATTCGAAGTCCTGGCCCTTTTTGACCGTGACGGCGGGACGCCCTCCGCCAGGGATGCCGTTGTCGATGATGTCGCTGCCATTGGTTCCCGTTTTGACCACTGCCCAATAGCAGTCGCTGCCCACAGCTTCCTTGGCGCGATAGGTGCCGGCC
Organism: Arthrobacter sp. JUb115; assembly: GCF_004365035.1. Lineage (NCBI taxonomy): Bacteria > Bacillati > Actinomycetota > Actinomycetes > Micrococcales > Micrococcaceae > Arthrobacter > Arthrobacter sp. JUb115. The sequence continues at coordinate 103,163 of NZ_SOBS01000005.1, forward strand.
TTGATGTCGCTGCCGACCGTCCATACTCCGTCCTCGACGGAATTTTCCAGCTGTTCCGCCTCGATCTTTCCGACCGCCTTTTCGCGGGCAGCGACCTTGTCTTCCGCATCCTGGAGCTCCTGGTCACGCGTATCCAGATTGGCGGCCTGTTCATCCAGGGCGGCGCCGCGTTCCTCCACGGCTTCTTCCCTGCCGGCGATCCCGGCTTCAAGCTCGTCGAAGTCGGATTGGAGCGAATCCCGTTCCGCTGCGACCGCTGAATGCGACTCGGACAGGGCCAAATACTCTTCGGATTCCTTCGGATTGACGAGGTTCATACCCCAGAACACGCCTCCGGCCAAGGCCCCAACAACGAGTATTGAAGAGAGGATGAGTCCCCAGCGCTTCTTCTTGCCTTTAGTCTTTGCTGGGTTATCGAACGACTCCGCTGAAATCTGCTTGTCGTTTAACATTTCTAGTTCACTCCTTCAATAACCACGTTGACGCCGCTGTCCGGGTGATAAGACCAGCTAGCTTTTAACGAGTCCCAGGTATCGCTTTGTGTGCCATCCATAGCTCTGGTGCGATCCATTTTTTCTTGGGTTGTCTCAGGGACGCCCAACTCGTTGAGCATGCAGTAATAGGCGAAGATGTTGGACGTTCCGGTGTCCGTATAATCCTTACCCTTGGTGTTGAGCGAGATTGCAGATCCGTCATTCATCACGGTGAATCCCTCAGAATCGATGGCGCAAGCTTCGACTGCTTGGTCAATCTTCTTTTGAGTCAACCCACTGGCAATGCCACCGCCATCTGATACAGCCGAACCAATCAGCAGCCCCAGAACCGTACCTGCTGCTATTCCAATGCAGGCTGGCAACAGCCATGATTTCTTCGGGCGTTGCCTGAGCATTTCAGGCGGGACCATAGGTCCCTGCGTCTGTGGTTCCACGGCGGCCTCCTGGGGGGCGAGTATTCGATGATTTCGACGTCCTTGCCTGGAGCACCTGGTGCGGCGATGCGGCCTGAATCCGTCGTGAAACCAGATTGGATGACGTAGCTCTAATTTGAGTAGCAAATCACTGATAATGAGGGTTATCAGGAGTACTCATGGATAATTGATGAATCATCTTATAGGGTCGGACCTATCAACCGATCGACATCAAGGAGTCCACGATGAACGCGCAAGAGCTGATTTCCTTGCCGGACATCGCACGCCTCGCCAACGTCCAGCGCCCCGTGGTTTCCGTCTGGCGCACAAGGAGCCGGGGCACGGATTTTCCATTTCCGGATTCGAAACTGAAAAGCGGCGCCCAGGAACTATTCGTATCCGAAGAAATAGTTCAGTGGCTGCAAGTAACCGGCCGCGGAAACAACCCCGAGTTCAAAGAAGACTCAGCGTCCTACGCAACTCTGGGGCGGGAGAATTTTCCTCTCGTCACTTCGCTTCTGTCCCTGCAGCAATTCCTGGGCCGGCCATTGTCGCAGTTTTCGCCGATCGAGCTCCTTGATGCCGCAGACGAACTGGACCCGGATGACGAATGCCTCTATTCAGAAATCGAAGCAGGACACGACAAGTTAGCTTCCATCGTTGGGTACGTCGACAAGCTAATAGATGCGTCTTACGGAGCTCTGCCTGCGTTTGAATCGCTATTCAATGATCGTTTTCGAGCCAACGAAATCGCGATAAGCCGCACTGCGCTGTCAGGACCTGCCCGCCGACTTGTCGCCCAGTGCGCGCTGGAACTGGCGGGACCGGATTCCGTATTCCACGAGGCAACCCCGGGAGGCAGCGACCTTATCTATGCACTGATGCAACTAGTTGAAGAATCGGCTTCTTTGCAGATTCAGCTTCCGTCTGCCACAGGAGAACGCGATACTTCCCGGCTGACCGTACGCCGGTTGAAGATGCTGCTCGCCACAAATGAGTCCTTCATTGCTTCTACACCATCGCATGGAATCAAGCCGATAATCCATCTGGCCCAGTTCCCCTCTCCGGAGATGCAGGACGATGATCCGCTGGCGGTCCTGCAGGCCATCGATGATCTGGTCCTTGAACTTGGCCCAAGCCACAGTGCGATCGTCATTGCCCCGGCGAACGCCTTGGTCAATGCCACGGACCATAAGGAAGTCGCTAACGTGCGGGCTTCGATTTTGCGCATGGGACGAGTTCGCGCTGCTGCCTTGTTGCCGCAGGGGCACTTCCTTTTCAAGCCCCGAATTCCTCTGGGCTTGTGGGTCATCGGTCCGGATACCTCGGATGCTCCGCTGGCGGAGCGTCGCATCATGCTTGCTGATCTCAGCGGCTTGCCGCTGGATGACAATGTCACGGATGATTTTGTCGCAGATCTAGCGGCAAGCCTCATGGAACTGCACGGACTTCGAGCACACTCTTTCAGGTTCGCCCGGTGGGGACGAACAAGTCGGATCATCGCCAGTTCGCAAGGGCTAATACCCCGGAATCGGGTTAAACGCCTTCATACCCATGCAGACGCTGCTTCTCTGGCTGAACATCAGGTCGAGTTCGAGAAACTGCTGACTGCTCTGAATGAATCCAGCGTCGCTCGCCCTCAATTGAACTGGGAGCTGCAGTTGCGCGAATCAGAAGCGCAACCTGTCGAAACTTCCGGTTTGAGAACGCTGGGCGAGCTGGTTTCCCAAGGGCAGCTTCGAGTCCTGCCGGGAACCCGATTTAACAAGGATTCGTTGCGTGCCACGGTTCAGCACGGAATAGGAGTTTGGAATTCAGAGGATATTCAATCTGAACAGCCCACCGCCTCAATTTCCTACTTCAACCTTGCGCAAGCTTATGGCCGTGCGGTAATTACCGAGCCTGGTGACATTGTCTTCAGTTCTTCGGGCGGGCCGGCGGCCACAGTTGATGTCGAAGGTTCGAAAGCAGTGAATTTCCCGGTGAGGATCCTGAGAATCAATTCAACCGCTGGTTCCGGGCTCCATCCACAAGTACTCGCCCAGGACATCACCAATGCCGAATCAGCCAATTGGCGGCAGTGGGCGGTTCGCAAGATCCCGCCGAATTCTTATGAGGCGATGCGTCGCGCGCTTCAGTTGATTGATGAGGAACGTCAGCATGCAACCAGCCGCATTGAGCTTTTGAATTCCCTGTCCAGCCAAATAACCAGCGCATTATTGTCCGATGGGCTTGAGATACTTGTTCCAGAACGTTTAAGGAAGGACGTCCCTAGTGGCACGAACTAAGAAGGTGGCGGCCGTGGCTGCCCCAAGCACGATGAAGGAACTCAAAGATACGCTGTGGAAAGCCGCAGACAAGCTTCGCGGTTCCATGGATGCCTCACAATACAAGGACGTCATCCTTGGCCTTGTATTCCTCAAGTATGTCTCCGATGCTTTCACCGAGCGCCGTGAGCAATTGGAAGCCGAGCTGACTGCCGACGGCATGACCGAAGAACAAGTAGGGATGCTGCTGGATGATGTAGATGAGTACATCGGCCAAGGGGTGTTCTGGGTTCCGGCAAATGCCCGGTGGGAGTACCTGACCCAGAATGCCAAGGGACTTCCGGCGCTCGACGGTGAGGCGCCCAAGAATATCGGCGAGCTGATCGATGCTGCCATGGATGCAATCATGGCTTCTAATGCGACGCTCACAGGCACGCTGCCACGCGTCTTCAACCGCGAATCTGTGGACCAACGCCGACTCGGTGAACTGCTTGATCTTCTGAACACCACTCGTTTCACCGGCCAAGGTTCTGGACGTGCGCGCGACTTGCTCGGTGAAGTCTACGAATACTTCTTGGAAAAGTTCGCGCGCGCCGAAGGCAAGCGCGGCGGAGAGTTCTACACGCCTGCCGGTGTGGTCCGCGTCTTGGTGGAGGTCTTGGAACCGACCAGCGGACGCGTCTACGACCCAGCCTGCGGTTCGGGTGGCATGTTCGTGCAGACCGAGAAGTTCTTGGATGCCCACAACGCAGATCGCACTGCGATCTCCGTTTACGGTCAGGAACTGAACGAACGCACCTGGCGCATGGCCAAAATGAACCTAGCCATCCATGGCCTCAATGCCAATCTAGGGCCGCGCTGGCAGGATACCTTTGCTCGCGATGTGCACCCGGAAATGCAAGCCGACTACATCATGGCTAACCCTCCGTTCAATATCAAGGACTGGGCACGCAATGAGTCCGACCCGCGTTGGCGCTACGGCGTTCCGCCGGCTAACAACGCCAACTATGCATGGATCCAGCACATCATTTCCAAGCTGGCACCAGGTGGCACCGCTGGTGTTGTCATGGCAAACGGTTCCATGTCGTCGAATTCAGGTGGTGAAGGAGATATCCGTGCCCAGCTAGTCGAGGCGGATCTAGTTTCGTGCATGGTCGCGCTGCCAACTCAGCTTTTCCGCTCCACCGGCATCCCTGTGTGCACTTGGTTCTTCGCAAAGGACAAGACCGCTGGTTCTCAAGGTTCTGTTGACCGAACCGGGCAGGTGCTGTTCATCGATGCCCGCAACCTGGGCTACATGGTGGACCGCGCCGAGCGGGCATTGAGCGAAGAGGATATCGCGAAGATCGCTGACACATTCCATGCTTGGCGTGGTAGCGCGTCCGGAGAGAGCAAGGAATACGCGGACGAAGCTGGCTTCTGCTACTCGGCCACTTTGGCTGAAATTAAGGAAGCCGATTACGCACTAACGCCAGGCCGATACGTTGGGGCAGCCCAAGTCGAAGACGATGGTGAGCCAATCGAAGAGAAAATCGCGCGACTCGAAAATGAATTGTTTGGACTGTTAACAGAATCAGAGCGCTTGGCAACTGTAGTACGCGAGCAACTTGGGAGAGTTTCATGAACGATATTTGGCCAAATGGGCCGCTCTCAGAAATTGCTGACGTGATAATGGGGCAATCGCCAAACGGTTCCTCAACCAATAACGTGGGGAAGGGTACCCCGTTGTTGAACGGACCGACTGAGTTTGGCCTTTTCCACCCAGATCCCGTTCAGTGGACGAACGCTGGTGTTCGTTTTGCGATGACCGACGATGTCTTGTTCTGCGTTCGTGGATCAACGACTGGTCGCATGAATACAGCAAATCAACAGTACGCCATTGGTCGAGGGCTATGTGCAATTCGCGCTAAATCTATCTCAGATTCTAAATTCGTCCGCTACGCGTTGACTCACACCTTGCCGGAATTATTGTCAGCCGTAACAGGTTCAGTCTTCCCGAACCTCTCCAAACCGCAAATAAGTAAACATCCAATTTTTGTCCCACCGCCAGCGGAGCGAGAACGGATTTCCGCTGTCCTCGAGTCGCTCGACGACAAGATTGCGGTAAATGAAAACATCCTTCGGGCAACCGAGGACCTCATTCATGCTTCCTATCGAGGCTTCATCAACGGCTCCACCCTGCAAGTTGTCAAGGCTCGGGACGTGGTGCGCCGGATATCACCGAAACGAAAGTTCAAGAAGGACGATTTAGTGCCGCAGGGTGACTTTCCGGTATTCGATCAAAGCGAAACTGGACTCCTCGGATATTTAAATGGTGACGGTTTCCTGGATGCCAGCACGGAAGAACCCATATTGTATTTTGGAGACCACACTTGCAAACTACGGATTGTGACTCAACCGTTCACAGTAGGTCCGAATACAGTTCCTTTCAATGGAATAAGAGTTCCGGCACTGACACTTTATTGCGCTCTCAATGGCGTGCAAAAACAGGAAGAATATAAACGACATTGGTCGCTTCTGATGGATAAAGAAATCTTTGTTCCTAACGAGAAGGAAAGAGAAGAATTCGCTAGTCGCTACGGATACCTACTTAGGATGGCCATGGTTTTGACAAAGGAGAATAGATCGCTCGCAACAACTCGCGATGCTCTGCTCCCCCAACTCATGTCGGGCAAGCTGCGCGTCAAAGATGCAGAAGCGCTCGTTGAGTCCGCGGTGTAACTAATTGCCATTACGTCACGGACAGTGGAGAAGTTCCAATTAGAGGTAGTTCCACAAGGGAAGGGAAACGGCATGAGTTCAAAAGGCAACTCGTCGACTTCGAAAGACGATGTATGCTTCGCCAGCACGCCACCTGCCGCTGGCCTTCCCACGTGGTACCCATTGCTCCTTGATTCGATCAGCGATCGCTTTTCCCAGCGACTACGGCGAGCCAGCATGGAAGTCAATCAGAAATTGATCAGGACCAATTGGAGTACCGGACGCGACATCCTCGACCGGCAATCTGAACAGGGCTGGGGAAACAAAGTCATTGACCGGCTCTCGTGCGACTTCAGGGAACGATATCCAGATGCCAAGGGATACTCCCCTCGAAATCTTAAGTACATGCGCTGCTTTGCCGAAGCGTGGCCATCGGCGGCAATGGTGCAACAGGCTGTTGCACCACTGCCGATGGGTCATGAACTGGTTCTGTTGGAGAAGCTCAACGAGGAACCCACACGTATCTGGTACGCCGAAACGGTGCTTGCCGAAGGCTGGTCACGCAACCAACTGGCATGCCAGATCGAGACCCGCCTGCATGAACGGAGCCGGCAGGCTACCTCCAACTTCAACACTGTCCTGCCCTCATCAACTTCGGCGATTGTTCAGGACGTCACGAAGGACCCTTACGTCTTCGATTTCTTGGAGCTGGCCGAGTCCAATAACGAACGGGAAATTGAAGGCCAACTGTTGCAGCACGTCGAGCGTTTCCTGCTGAAGCTTGGGCGGGGATTCGCCTTTGTCGCTCGGCAGCTGCGGTTGGATATGGCTGGAGACGAGTTCTTCCCGGATCTGGTCTTCTACGGCTTCGTCCTCCTCCGTTTCGTAATGGTCGAGCTGAAGGTGGAAAAGTTCGAGCTCGACCACCTCGGCCAGCTGGGCATATATATGAGCTTTGTCGATGACCTGCTGGATCAACCCGGGGATGAATCAACTATTGGCCTGTTGCTGAGCAAGACCAAGAACTCGGTGGTCGCCGAATATGCGCTACGCGGTTTCAGTTCTCCTATTGGCGTCACCGAATGGGCCGCCGAAATCACGGATTCACTTCCTGAAGATGTATCCCGCAGTCTGCAGAGTATCGATGAACTGGAAGCGGAACTTGCCGGTACCGACAATGTCAAAGGCGACGGCTCCACATGAGAACTCCCAACAGAGAAACCAAGATAATTGTTCGCTCCAAGAAGAGGATCTAGCTCAATGACAACGCAAACCAGCTTCTCCGAAGCGGACCTCGAAGGACTCGTTCTCGAGTGGCTCGGCGACGGATGGCGACCAACCCACGGCCAGGATATCGCACCGGGCACCGGCGAGCGCGAGTCATGGGACGAGCTGCTGATCCGTCCGCGTCTGCTCGCCGCGCTGCGCCGCCTGAATCCAGGTTTCCCGGAGCAGTACCTGCAGCAGGCCTGCGCGGAAATCGCGGCGCCTGCATCCCAGGATGCGATCACCGAGAACTACCGGATGCACAAGATGTTCGTTGACGGCTACCGGCTAACCTACCTGGACCCGGACGGAACCGAACAGAATCCCACACTGCGCCTGATCGGTACCGAAGAGACGGATAATGACTGGCTGGCCGTCAGCCAGGTCACTCTGGTCCAGGGCGACTATAATCGCCGCTTCGATGTCGTCTTGTACTGCAATGGCATGCCGATGAGCATCATGGAGCTGAAGCGCGCAGGGGCTAAAGGTGCGGACGTTGCCGCCGCCCACGCACAACTGCAAACCTACCTGCGGGAATTCCCGCTGGCTTTCCGCTTCTGCGTCTTCACCTTCGCCTCCGACGGGTTGGATGCCAAGTACGGGACCCCGTTCACGCCGCTGAACCACTTCTCCCCGTGGAATGTCGATGATGACGGTGTCCCCGTCCCGGTCGATCTGGTCATCGATGGCGATGCTGTCCTGCCGATTGAGACAGCCATCGCCGGGTTGTACAATCCGACCCGTTTCCTCCAGTTGCTGCGTTCCTTCACGGCCTTCGATGCCGGGGCCGAGGGGCTGCTCAAGCGCATCGCCAAGCCACACCAGTACTTCGCCGTCACCAAGGCTGTCGGATCCACAGTTGACGCCGTGCGCACCAACGGCAAGGCCGGCGTGGTCTGGCATACCCAGGGCTCGGGCAAGTCCATGGAAATGGAGCTCTACACTGCATCGGTCATGCGCCACCCGGCGCTGAAGAACCCGACGGTAGTGGTAATCACCGACCGCAATGAACTCGACGGGCAGCTCTATTCAGGGTTCGCCCGCTCCCAGCTGCTGCCTGATACGCCAAAGCAGATCCGCCGCCGCACCGAGCTACGCTCAGAGCTCTCCGGGCGGGTCACCGGAGGCATCTACTTCACCACACTGCAGAAGTTCGGGCGCACCAAGGATGAGAAAGATGCGGGCACCGAGCACCCGCTGCTTTCCGACCGGAAGAACATCATTGTCATTGTCGACGAAGCCCACCGCAGCCACTACGACGACTTGGACGGCTATGCCAGGCATCTGCGCGACGCGCTGCCCAACGCCACGCTGATCGCATTCACCGGAACCCCGATCTCCTTCGAAGACCGCAATACCCGCGATGTCTTCGGCGACTACATCGACGTCTATGATCTTTCCCGTGCCGTGGATGATGGTGCCACCGTTCCTGTCTACTTCGAGCCACGGCTGATCAAGGTACAGCTGGCCGACGGACGCACCCTGGAGGATCTGGATGCGGACGCCGATAGGGTGACCTTGGGCCTGGATGACACCGAGCGGGCGCGCATTGAGCAGTCCGTGGCCGTGGTCAACGCGGTCTACGGCGCACCGGAACGCCTGGCTGAACTGGCCCGGGATATGGTTTCGCATTGGGAACATCGCCGGGACACGGTGGCCCCATTCATTGCTGACACTTCTGGCACGCCGACATCTGGCAAGGCCATGATCGTTGGCGGCACACGCGAAATCTGCGCGAACCTCTACTCGGCCATCATTGCTCTGCGACCCGATTGGCATTCAGACGAGCTGGACAAGGGCAAGATCAAGGTCGTGTACTCCGGCACCGCGTCGGACGGTCCCCCTGTCTCCGAGCACGTCCGTCGAGACTCCGCAAATAACGTCATCAAGGAACGTCTCAAAAATCCTGAAGACGAGCTGGAATTGGTGATCGTCAAGGACATGATGCTCACCGGCTTCGATGCCCCTCCATTGCACACACTGTATTTGGACCGACCGCTCAAGGGCGCCTTGCTCATGCAGACTCTCGCGCGTGTCAACCGCACCTTCCGTGGAAAGAGCGATGGCCTGCTTGTCGCTTATGCCCCGCTGGCTGAAAACCTCACCAACGCGTTGGCTGAATACACTGCGGATGACCGAAAGAACCAGCCTGTGGGCAGGAATATTGATGAAGCCATCGCCCTAGTGGTGGACTTGGTCAACCAGATCCGTGGTCTGCTGTCCAACCACGATTGGAAAGCCGTGCTCGGCAAGCCCGGACCGAAATCGTTCCTGAACGCTGTCACCGGCGCAGTCAACTATCTGCGTGATCCTGCCACCCCGGGGAACAGTGGAGTTGCCGAAGGCGCACAGCCCCTGGCGGTCGAGTACCGGACTACTGCTGGTCGGCTGGCACGGGCGTGGGCACTGTGCACCGGTTCCGGCAAGCTGGAAGAGCTCCGCCCGGAGATCCAGGTCTACGAGGAAATCCGCGTGTGGATGGGCAAATTCGATGCCCAGGACCGACAGGCGCAAGGCCTGCCCGTACCGGAGGAAATCCAACGGCAGCTTGCCCAGATCATTGCCACGGCAACGGACGCAACAGGCAAGGTTCTGGATATCTACGAGGCCGCAGGCATGCCGAAGCCATCGCTCAGCGACCTGACACCGGAATTCGTTGCCAAGACGCAAAAGGCTCGGAATCCTCAACTGGCCATCGAAGCGTTGCGCAAACTGGTAGCTGAAGAATCAGCGAAGTCCACCCGGAATAACGTCATCCGTCAGCGTGCGTTTTCTGAACGCATCACAGAACTGATGACCAAGTACACTAATCAGCAGTTGACCTCGGCAGAAGTCATCGCTGAACTTGTGGAGCTGGCCAAGGAAGTCGCCGAGGAATCCAACCGCGGCCAGAAGTTCACGCCGCCCATGGACAACGATGAGCTTGCGTTCTACGACGCGGTGGCCATGAATGAATCTGCGCTTCTGGAGCAGGGCGAAGATATGCTAGCCACCATTGCCCGCCAGCTGGTTCAGGTGATGCGCCGGGATGTACGCACCGACTGGACCGTCCGCGAGGATGTCCGTGCCAAGCTGCGGTCATCGGTGAAACGGCTATTGATCTTGAACGGATATCCGCCAGACAAGCGGCCCGAGGCCATCAAGCTCGTTATCGAGCAGATGGAATCAATGGCGCAACGGCACGCTTAGAACGAACGACACACATCTACCACGAGGAAAGTCGCTTGAAACTTTCAGCAGTACGAATTTCTAGATATCGAAGTATCTCGACGGTTGCGTCATTTCCAATTGAAGATTTGACCGTACTAGTTGGCCCAAACAATCAAGGTAAGTCAAACCTGCTACATGGGCTTAGTTTGGGTATGGCAGCCATCGAACAGTCATCCAATTTAACTAGTCAAAAATCCTGGCGATGGCGGTTTCCGAGCCGACCGGAGCAAGAGATGGTACGAAAGTACGATTGGGAAAGAGACTTTCCGTTAAGCCTTTCAGGGGATCCCCAGCGGAGTTACTCTGCGATCAGGTTTGAATTCCAACTCGATGAAGCGGAGGTCGCAGACTTCAAACGGGAAGTCGGATTATCTGTCAATGGAGTGCTTCCTATTGACGTGCGCTTCCATGCTCGAAAGCCCCCAATAATCTCCATACCCAAACCAGGTAAGGGAAATAAAACGTATTCAGCAAAGTCAGCTGAAATTGCGGATTTCATTCAGAACCGAATTCATTTCATCTATGTCCCCGCTGTCCGGACGGTCGAGCAGTCGATGAGTGTTATGAACCAGCTCGTCTCGGAACGGCTGGGCGCCTTGGAAACTGACCCCGACTACATAGCACTACTTGATCGACTAGCGCAAAAAAGAGAATCGTACTTGAAGGAGGTGGAATCCAGCGTCTCGAAACGGCTTGAGAGCTACCTAGCTGGGTTCTCGGGCATTGAGCTTCAGAGTGAGGCGCTCTTACCGAGGGCAAGAGTAGAAGACGTATTAATCGATGACGGGACGCGAACTTCGCTACGACAAAAGGGGGATGGTGTAAAAAGTATTGTTTCGCTTGCCATGTTGCACGATGTTGCGGAACATACATATCCCGACAAGCAAGTAATCCTAGCAATTGAAGAACCTGAGGCGCATCTCCACCCTGATGCGATTCATGAGATAAGGAAGGTACTGCGCGGCGTAGCAGAACGCCGGCAGGTGCTCCTTACAACTCATAGCCCAATACTGATCAACCGAACAAAAGTCAGCAATAACATCTTGGTCCAAAATAATCGTGCCCATCCTACACAGCGGATGGAAGATCTCCGCAATTGTCTTGGTGTGCGGCCTGGAGACAACATGACGTCGGCCGCATACTGTGTTCTGGTTGAGGGCCTCACGGACGAGCGATTCTTCAGATGGGCACTTCCTCTAGTTGAACCGAGGCTCAAAGTTGCGATCGACAATGGGCTTCTCACGTTTCGACATACAGGCGGTGGCAACGGAGTAGAGGCTACAGCCAAACTGCTCCTTAACGAACCAATCGTTCTCTTCGCGGTAGTTGACGGTGACAACGCTGGCAAAGGCTCACGAGACAAGCTCGTTTCAGATCAACTGCTGCCCGTGGAAAACATAACCCTTACCACCCCCGGGGGTCATTTCAATAAAGAATTGGAAGACCTGCTTTCAGAAGATACACATAGATTTGTCCTCGGCCGACACTTCGGGTTGGACGCCAGTAAATTTGTTCCATGGTCTCAGAGCGCCAAATGGAGTACTCAAGCCAAGAGTTTTCTTCGCACTCAGGGGAAAAGCGATGATGCGAGGACGATCGATGGATTAAAGGTGGCCCTTATCGAACACTTGGAACGCTCTGAGGTCGATTGCTTATCTGATGACAGCATTCCTATCCTCAAAGCATTGGCAAACCAAATCGTCAACGTTCTCGAGCAAAATCATGAAATTTCGCTTGTGTAGCCTGTCAGAAGCTACTCAAGATATTAAGCGGGCTCCAACGGTGCACCGGTAAAGTGCCCCGGCTTTGGTTTTGTCTACCGCGTCTGCGAATAGAACCAGTTGATGTGCTCTTCGAGCAGCTGGGCTGCCCGCTCGCGCTGGTTCGTCGCAAAGGCGTGGTGGATGGCCTTGTGCTGGCGGCGCAGCACGCGCACCACCGGCTGCCAGGCCTCGTCGCTGGGCACCGAGTCGGAGACGTAGTCGCTGATCGAGTTTCGCAGGGATTCCATCATCGATTCCACCACTGCATTGCCGGCCATGGATGCCAAAAGCACATGGAACTCGGCATCGATGCGGTGGAATGCCTCGCGCGAGAGCTGCGCGTCGTCCATGCGCATGATCAGCACCGCGGTGCGGTCAATGACCTGCTGGGCATGGATCGGATCGCGCGGCGTCATTTGCGCTGCCCAGGTTTCCAGCAGGATGCGGGATTCGACGATCTCGCGGACGTTGATCCCCTTGGCCGCCAAGTGCAGGCGCAATGCCTGCGAAATGCCTGCCGAGGGGTTGGAGATGATCACCGCTCCGGAGTTGGGCCCGGAGCCGGTGGAAGTCTTGATAATGCCCATCACATCAAGGATGCGGATGGCATCTCGGACCGAAGCCCGCGAGATCCCATGCTGCTCCGCGAGCGCACGCTCGCCGGGAAGCTGGTCTCCAACGGAGAGCTTCTCCTTGCGCAGATCCTGTTCAATTGCTTGGAGAACAATCTGGTACGCACGCGGAGCTGGGTTTACTGGCATCGGATCTATTTTAGCCGTTCGAAGCTAAGGCAGCATCCAGGACAGAACCGGGGTGGACTGCAGGTAAACCAAGCAGCACAGCACCAGCAGCATGCCTACGGACCAACCGGCAACCTTCTTGAGGATCACCGACTCCTGGCCTTCCATCTTCACCGAGGTAGCGGCGATGGCCAGGTTCTGCGGGGAGATCAGCTTGCCGACCACGCCGCCGGAGGTGTTGGCGGCAACCAGCAGGTTCGGATCGATGCCGGCATTGATGCCAGCGGTCTGCTGCAGCTTGGCGAACAGCGCGTTGGCCGAGGTGTCCGAGCCGGTCACCGCGGTGCCGATCCAGCCCAGGATTGGCGACAGGAAGGCGAAGAATGCGCCGGTGCCTGCCAGCCAGGTGCCAATGGTGATGGTCTGGCCCGAAAGGTTCATCACGTAAGCCAGGCCGAGGACCGACAGGATGGTCAGCGCGGCGTAGCGCATGTTGTAGACGGTCTTGCCGATTTCGGCAGCACCCTCGGCGAAGGTCATCTTGTACTTGCCGTTGCCGTCGTTCTTCGCGTAGACCAGGGCCACGATCAGGCCGGTGATCAGCAGCAAGGTGCCCGGGGAGGATAGCCACTGGAAGTTGTAGATGGTCGAAGATACCGCTTCGCCATCAGCATTCAGGATCTTGCCGTCCAGTCCTGGCCAGCCGAATTTGATGTCCGTGGTTGCCAGCCATGCAGGAATGTCCACGCCCAGCTTCCACAGCTTGGCCACGCCGAAGATGACGATAACCAGCAGGTACGGGAACAAAGCCATCCAGGTGTTGACCGGGTGCAGCTTGGCATTGGCTTCGTATGGAATTGCGGCGGCTTCAGCAGTCAGCACGCGCTGGCGTGCCTCGTCGGCACCCTTTGGAGTCCAGAAGCGCAGCAGGATCACTGCGGCGGCCAGGCCAACCAGCGCAGCAACGATATCGGTCAGCTCATAGGAGAAGTAGGTCGAGCACAGCCACTGGGCGACACCGAAGGAAATGCCGATGGTCAGCGTTGCCGGCAGGGTCTGGCGCATGCCGCGCCAGCCGTCGAGGATCAGGACCAGGATCGATGGGACGAACAGCGCCAGCAGCGGGGACTGGTGTCCAACGATGGCGCCGATGTCGGCAGCCGGGATGCCGGTCAGGGCACCGGCGGTGGTAATCGGGATCGCCACGGCGCCGAAGGCCACCGGGGCGGTGTTGGCAATCAGCACGGCGCAGGCTGCGCGCAGCGGCGACAGGCCCAATGCCAGCAGCATGGTGGCGGTAATCGCCACCGGTGCGCCGAAGCCGGCCAGCGCTTCAAGCAGGCCGCCGAAGCAGAAAGCAATCAGCACGGCCTGGATGCGCACGTCGCCGCCGCCGATGACGTCGAAGACGCGGCGCAGGTCTTCGAAGCGGCCCGACTTGACGGTGACTTGGTAGAGGAAGATCGCCATGACAACGATCCAGACAATAGGGAAGGCACCGAAGACCATGCCCATCAGTCCGGAGTTCAATGCCAATCCAACCGGCATGTTCCAGCCGAAGATCGCCACGAGGATGGCAACAGCGAGCGAGCCGAGGCCGGCCCAGTGGGCCTTGACCTTGACTACCGCCAGAAGTACGAAGAAGGCTACAAGCGGGATCAGTGCGATGAGCGCTGAAACAGCTATGCTCCCCGCGATCGGATCCGTGGAGGGTGTAAACACGGTGTGGGCGTCCTTACTCGAGATGGTCTGACCATATGTGGTCCGACCACCTAGAGTACAAGGTGAGAGCTATCACAACAAGTCTTGACTATTACGAAGTACGTGGCATAGTATGGTCTGACCACACCCTGAAAGAGTCATTTATTATGCGAATTGCTCTCTTTGCCACGTGCATTGTGGATGCTATGTATCCGGAAACCGCCAAGTCGACAGTGAAAATCCTGGAACGCTTGGGCCATGAAGTCATTTTCCCCAAGGCGCAAGCCTGCTGTGGGCAAATGCACATGAATTCCGGTTATATGCCTGAAGCCCTGCCCGTGGTCGAAAACCACATCAATGCCTTCGACACCGAAGACTATGACGTCGCGGTGGCCCCCTCGGGCTCCTGCGTTGCTTCGGTCAAGCACCAGCACCCTTTCCTGGCAGAGCGCCTGGGCAAGCCGGAGCTCAAGGAACGCGCAGTTGCCGTGGGCAAGCGCACCTATGAACTGAGCCAACTGCTGGTGGATGTCCTGGGGATCACCAACGCCGCCGAGCAGCTGGGCAGCTACTTCCCGCAGACCATCACCTACCACCCTTCCTGCCACGGCATGCGTTCGCTGAAACTCGGCGATCGGCAACTTGATCTGCTCAAGACCGTGGGCGGGATTACCGTCAACGAGCTTCCGGAAGCTGACCAGTGCTGCGGCTTCGGCGGTACCTTCTCGATCAAGAACTCCGATGTCTCCACGGCAATGCTCGAAGACAAGATGAAGAACATCTGCTCCACCGGCGCCTCGGCCTGCGCGGGCGGCGACGCCTCCTGCCTGATGCACATCGGCGGCGGACTTTCGCGCACCGGAGCCAAGCCAAAGACCCTGCACCTGGCAGATATCCTGGCCAGCACCATGGAAGAGACGGTGTCACTGTGACTCAGGTATTCCTCGGCATGCCTGCCGGCGGGCAGGGCAACCTGTTCGAGACCGAGCCATTCCCCAAGGCCGCGCACCGCGAACTGGGCAACACCCAGATGCGCAAGAACCTGCGCCACGCCACCCACACCATTCGCGACAAGCGGCTGAACGTCGTCGGCGAGCTTCCGGACTGGGAAGAGCTGCGCGACGCCGGCAGCGCCATCAAGAACCTGACGATGGCCAACCTCGAAGAGCGTTTGGAAGAGTTCGAGAAGAACTTCACCGCCCGG
Organism: Arthrobacter sp. JUb115; assembly: GCF_004365035.1. NCBI lineage: Bacteria > Bacillati > Actinomycetota > Actinomycetes > Micrococcales > Micrococcaceae > Arthrobacter > Arthrobacter sp. JUb115. The sequence continues at coordinate 118,921 of NZ_SOBS01000005.1, forward strand.
GGCGGCATTGTCCACTGGGCCCGTGACGCGGACGAAGCCAACAAGATCGTTACCGAGCTGGTCAAGGCGACCGGCTCGAAAGAGGTCGTCAAGGTCAAGTCCATGGCCACCCAGGAAATCGGCCTGAACGAGCACCTGGAGACCGAGGGCATCGAAGCCTTCGAGACCGACCTCGCCGAGCTGATCGTCCAGCTGGGCAACGACAAGCCAAGCCACATCCTGGTTCCGGCGATCCACAAGAACCGCACCGAGGTGCGCGACATCTTCCTCAAGGAAATGCCGGTAGTGGATCCGAACCTGACCGATGAGCCAGCCAAGCTGGCCGAAGCTGCCCGCAAGCACCTGCGCAAGAAGTTCCTTTCCGCCAAGGTCGCCATCTCCGGCGCGAACTTCGCGCTGGCTGATACCGGCACCCTGGGCGTAGTGGAATCCGAGGGCAACGGCCGCATGTGCCTGACCCTGCCCGAAACCCTGATCACGGTCATGGGCATCGAGAAGGTTCTCCCCCACTGGGAGGACATCGAGGTCTTCATGCAGCTGCTGCCGCGGTCTTCCACCGGCGAGCGCATGAATCCCTACACCTCGCTGTGGACCGGCGTGAGCGAAGACGATGGCCCGCAGAACGTGCACATCGTGCTGCTGGATAACGGCCGCACCCGCGCCCTGGCCGACCGCTTCGGCCGCACCGCGCTGAACTGCATCCGTTGCTCGGCCTGCATGAACGTGTGCCCAGTGTACGAGCGCACCGGCGGCCACGCCTACGGTTCGACCTACCCGGGCCCGATCGGCGCAATCCTCTCCCCGCTGCTGACCGGCATCGAGGTCGAGGAAAACGGTTCCCTGCCATATGCTTCCTCGCTGTGCGGCGCCTGCTACGACGCTTGCCCGGTGAAGATCAACATCCCGGAAATCCTCGTGCACCTGCGCGGCGAGGACGTGGATGCCAACCGCGACAAGCACAAGCTCCCGACCCAGATGGATCTGCTGATGAAGGGCGGCTCCTGGGCGTTGGGCAAGGGCAAGAACCTCGGCCTGCTCGAAAAGGCCTTGCCGCTGGGCCGGCTGATCTCCGGCAAGGAAAAGAAGATCAAGAAGCTTCCGGGCATCGCCGCAGGGTGGACCGCCAGCCGCGACATTCCCGCCCCGCCAAACAAGTCCTTCCGCGACTGGTGGAGCGACGAGAAGGAGTCCAAGTGAGCGCAAAAGACGAAATCCTGGGACGGATCCGCTCGGCACTAGCCGACGCTCCCGTCGCGCAAGAGGTACCCCGCGAATACCGCAAGACCTCGGATATGGGTGAAGCTGAGCTCATCGAGCTGCTGGTGGACCGCTTGGTGGATTACAAGGCCGGGGTGGACGTCATTGACGCCGCGCAGATCCCGGAATACGTAGCGGCCAAGCTGGCGGGAGCCTCCAGCGTTGTCTACCCGCATGGCTTGGACACCGGCTGGCTCTCAGGGCTGGGCGAGAAGGTCGAGCAGCGCATCGATGCCCCGGGCGCCCGGCTGAGCATCGCCGAACTGGATGAAACCAGCGCCGTGGTCACCTCGTCGGCCGTTTCGGTCGCCGAGTCCGGCACCATCATCCTCGATGGCGAGCCAAACCAGGGCCGCCGCGCGATTTCGCTGGTACCCGACCACCATGTGTGCATCGTGCCGTTCTCCTCGATCGTGCGCCTGCTGCCAGAAGCCATGCCGCGACTGGCCATCACCCGCCCGCAGACCTGGATCTCCGGCCCGTCGGCCACCAGTGATATCGAGCTGGAGCGCGTTGAAGGCGTGCACGGCCCGCGTACCTTGGACGTCCTGATGGTTCGCGGCCTGTAAGGCTGGCGCATTAAGCTTTCGCGGTCGGTTCCCCCCCTCCTAAACCTCCAGGGGAACCGGCCGCGAGTGCATTTAAGCGTGCTGTCGGCTTCTTGCCCTAGCCGCCGGCAATGAAACCCTTCAGGTCCGCCTCTATTCGATCGCGCGCGGCAAAAAAGCGAATCCGGCAGTCCAGCTTCGAACATTTCGCGGAAGCGCACCGGTGGCATGGAAACGCTCAAGCCCGCGATGACTTCCCTGGCTCCATCGTGACGGCAATCCGTTATGCTTCCCTTGCCTCGGATTTTCATCACCGGAGATACCTGGCGCACCCAGCCCGCCAATCCTGTCCAGGCTTGGACGTGTCCATGGCGCTGCCGCTGGACGCGACCGGTGAGTTGGGCGAATTCTTCGCTCAATTCATGACTGAATCACCAGTAACTGCCTAGCTGCCGATGCGTCATCTGCCCGTGGCAGCTGTCATCCAAAACAGCATCAGCGGGCAGATTCTGATTACATGGATAGGCAGGCGGAAGATTCTCACTTGAAGGGCCGGGATGGAGAAACAACAGGACCTTCGGATTTCGGTACGCACCATTCCCGATTCGGCTTTGCGCTTCGTCGGCTTCCTTTCCTTCTTCGACCGCTATGGCACCCCTCCCATGCTGGTCGCACTTTCGCTGGGTACCTCGCTCAGTTTCGCCCAAGCCGTCCAACTGGTAGCTTCCTATGCCTTGTTCTATGCCATAGGCCAGCCGATCTGGGGCGTGCTTAGCGATCGTTTCGGGCGTCTTGCGGTTTTGCGCGCGGCGCTCATCGGCGCTGGCCTCGGTGCGGTCGCCAGCATCCTGTTCACCGACTATTTGCCGCTACTCATTGCCCGCTCCGTCACCGGGTTCATGTTCGGCGCACTGTATCCCACACTGATGACGCTCCTGGGCGATACCCGCACCGGGGTGGAACGCGCTCGCGGCTTATCAGATTTGCAGATCTATTCCTCGCTGGGAACCACCCTGGCGACATTAGCTTCAGGAGCATTGGCAACATACGCGAACTGGCGGCTGGTGTTCCTGTTGCCTGCACTGGGTTGCGTAGCAGCCCTGTATAGCTTGCGGAAGGCGGCAGAGCCCGAGCATTCGCGTTCCGGATTCAAATTCCGTGCAGCTTTGCGTCCCATGAATTTGGCCCTTTATGCCATCGTCTTCCTCGAAGGCGGGCTGCTCATGGGATTGCTGACCTATATCGTTCCCGCCTTGCAAGAATCCGGTGTCGCTATTGGCTTGGCAGGAGCGCTAGGTTGCGCTTTTGCCCTGGGAGTCATTCTGGGTGCACGCTTGATGCGCCGATTGGTGGCGCGCATTGGCCGAACGTGGCTTATTGGCGGTGGAGGCCTGCTGCTTTGCGCAGCTTTCCTCCCTTCGGCGTTCGCTCCCTCCCCTGCCTCCTACACCCTCACCGCGTTCTTCCTGGGTGCCGCGAACGCGATCATGCACTCATCGATGCAGGGGTGGGCGACCGAAATCTCGCCTGACGCGCGAGCCACCACCGTTTCACTGTTCGTTTTCGCCCTGTTCGCCGGGGCCTCTGCGGCGACCCACCTATCTGCAGATCTAGCGCAGAATGGCCACTACGGACAGATCTCCGGGATCGGCTTGGCACTGAGCCTGTTACTCGTGGCGTTGGCGACTGGCACTCATGCGCTGTGGCGCAGAATGCACCCAGCCAGCTGACTTCCCTGGCAGGTACGGGGCATTCTGGCATTGCAGAGAGTTCTTCTAGAGATTAGATGTTATTGCCGGTTGCATGTGAGAATCTTGAATTAAGCGAACGAGCCTCACAAGTGGAAAGCAGGTTGCCATGACCAGTCCAGGCGAAGAACCACGAAACCCTTATTCTTCAGGGCACCAGGGTCAGAACCGTCAGTACCAGCAGCCTGGTTCCTACGATCTCAACGGCGTCCCGCAACAGCCTTACTACAATCAACAGGCACATGGCCAACCGGGCCAGTATCCCCCGGGCAACTTCGGCTATCCGACAGCATCCCAATTTCAAGGCACCCAGCTGGCACAGACCTCGATGATTCTTGGCATTGTGTCAATCTTCGTTGCAGGCGTGATCCTTGGCCCGATTGCTATTTTCAAGGCCAATAAAGCCGAAAGGGAATTCAATACGGTATCCACGGTCGGCAAAGTGACCGGTTGGATCGGCACCATTTTGGGCGTGCTCTGGATCGTGTATGTCGCATTCCTTGTCATCGGTGCTATCGCATTTTCCGTGGACCCGTCGTTCAGCGGGTCCTAGGCACATCTTCCCTCGACTTTAACGACAAAGCCTCCAGCTCACTTTCGTGAGCCGGAGGCTTTGCCGGTATCGGCCCTTATCCCGTCATCCCCATGACGGACTTCGGGAAACTTTTACTCTGCGGTTGGCAGTACGAACGAAGCGTCGATTTCGATCTTGACCTTGTCGCTGACCAGAACGCCACCGGCTTCCAGTGCTGCGTTCCAGGTGATGCCGAATTCCTTGCGGGAGATGGTCGTGGATGCGAAGAAGCCAACGCGGGTTGCACCGAAAGCGTCTACAGCTTCGCCGCCGAGCTCTGCTTCGAATTCAACTTCCTTGCTCACGCCGCGGATGGTCAGATCGCCAACGAGAATGAACTCGCCAGCCTCGCCCTTGACCGCAGTGGACTTGAAGGTCATGGTTGGGAACTGCTCGGCGTTGAAGAAGTCCTCGCCCTTCAGGTGGCCGTCGCGGTTAGCGTCCTTGGTGTTGACCGATGCGATCTGGACGGTTGCCTCGACCGAGGAGTCTGCCAGGGTTGCGCCGGTGGTCAGGGTTGCGTCGAATTCAGTGAAGCTGCCGCGAACCTTGGAGATGCCTGCGTGGCGAACCGAGAAGCCGATCTCGGAGTGCGATGCGTCGAGGTTCCAGGTTCCGGTGGTCAGTGCAGATGCAGTCATGTCTAAATCCTTTCGTCGGGCCATCAAGTAGTTGACGCCTCAATTTGTTTTGCTGATACCAGTATGACACTAATGAAGTTGAAGCGTCAACCACTTTCCCTAAAAAAGTTTCATCTGACTCTTCAAGAGACCCTTATTTTGATACTGACTAGGAAAGTTTCCACTGAAGTTATTTTTCATGCACCTCTTTACTCCGACGTGTACATGGCTAGACTGAGGCCATGAACGCAAATGACCCAGTTCCCGATCATGCCCAAGAAGAAGCCGAGTTATCCGCAGAGCTAGAGGAAATTTGGCAGGAAGAATCCATCACTACCGCTGCCACGACCGAAATCGCCGATGAAGTCGACGGCGAGCTAGGTACCCGGAATCAGCAATAGGTAGATGGCCTCCACCTATTTCCATCCTGCAAGCAAATCCATCCGAGAGAAACCAATCCCCAGTGAATCCTCGGCGACATTGAAATGGATCCCCGGCATCGCGATGACGGGGATCCATTGCTTAATCCATGCAGTTTTCGTTGACTCGGTTAGGGATTGGAGACCAAGCCTTGGCCAACCATCCATTCGAAGGCAACATCTGCCGGTTCACGGCCAACCACGTCCACCTGGTAATTCAGGTCCATCAAGACCTGATCAGTCAGCAACGGAGCGATCTTGTCCATGATCTGCTGGATTTCCGGGTGCTTTTCAAGGAATTCTCCGTTGAAAGCCGGGGCGGCGTTGTAGCTTGGGAAATACTTCCGGTCATCTTCCAGCACGGTCAAGTTAAGCGCCTTGATGCGCCCGTCAGTGGTGAAGACTTCACCGAAGTTGCACGCGCCATTAGCGGTTGCCTGGTAAATGGCACCCACGTCGTACAGACCGATATTGTCCTCAGCCACTTCTGAACCACGGTCGATATCGTAGTGTTCCAGCATTGGAGTCAGACCGTCTCGACGGGAATTGAATTCCGGGTCGACGCAGAACGTCAGATCTTCGGGGTCCAGCGTCTGCAGTTCGGAAAGCTTGGTGATACCCAGCCGCTTGGTCGTTTCTTCGTTCATCGCCAATGCGTAGGTGTTGTTCAACGGTGCCGGATTTCCCCAGATAATTCCATTGGCAACATCCTCATCGTGCACCGACTGCCACTGCTCTTCTTCACCCACAACAGGTGATTCGTGGCCCAAGTAGGTCAGCCACGCGGTACCGGTGTACTCCCAGAGCACGCTCGCGTCGCCGGAAAGCAGCAACTGACGTGCCGGCTGGGAGCCAGGAACATTGGTCAGGTCGGTGACGTCAAAGCCGGCAGCCTTGAGCGCGATCACGGTGATCTTCCCCAGCAGCAGCTGCTCGGTAAAGGACTTGGACGTGACGGTCACGGTGGTGCCTTCAGCGTTTTCGACCAGCGGCTTGATCTCGGCGGGGCCGGCGTTGGGCACCGTCCCGGTCGATGGGCTAAGTCCGCACCCAGTCATTCCGATCAGCGCGGCCATGGACAGGACAGCTAAATTCAGTTTGCGGTTCACGAAAGTCCTCTCGGTCGTGCCACCTGTTCGACGACGCGGCCAAGCCAATCAATCGTCAAAGCCAGCAAGGCCACTAGCAACGAGCCGGCAATCAGCACCACATTCAGGTTCAGGTTCACTCCCGTAGTGATCAAGATGCCCAGCCCGCCGCCGTTGATAAAGGTTGCCAACGTCGCGGTGCCTACCAGCAGCACCAGGGCTGTGCGGATGCCCGATAGCATCACCGGGACGGCCAACGGCAGCTCGACCTTCAACAGCACGGACATCTGGCTCATGCCGATTCCCCGCCCGGCCTCCACCAGGCGTTCATCAACCTGCTGCAGGCCAACAATGGTGTTGGAGAGCACCGGAAGAATCGCATAGATCACCAGTGAGACAATGGCAGTTTTCGGGCCGAACCCCAACCAGAAGGCCAAGAGCACGATGACGCCAATGGCGGGTGCGGCTTGGCCGAAGTTGGCAATGGCGCGCACCGCCGGGGCTGCCTTGCGCAGTCCGGGGCGAGTGAGCAGCACGCCGAGCGGAATCGCGATCAGCAGAACGATGAGCGCCGAGATGACCGTGATCTTCAGGTGGTCGAGGGTGTAGCCCCAAATCGTTGCCGGATCCAGCGTTTGCTGTTCGGTCTCGGTCAGGTCGGCTGTTACCAGCCAACCCACCAAGGTGGCGAAAGCAGCTGCGATTCCGGCGATCTGCCAAATCAAGCTGCGGGTTTCGGATCTCATGCCGATTCACCATCCTGCCCGGTGGCCGCACGATCGATATTCACGACGTTGATGGCACCCGAGTTCAGGCCAACCGGCGCCTCGTGATTAGCATCCGTGGTGTTGTTCGCGGCCGCGATCGCCTCCATGACGGTCTGCACCGTGATGACACCCGTGAGCACATCACGGCGTCCCGTTACCAGGGCCGACTCGGAACTGGCCACCAGCATGGTGTCCAATGCGTCGTTCAAGGTGGCCTGCTCACCGACGACCGGCATGGATTCATCGTAGGTACCCTCGATGATCTGGGCACGCGACAGTTGCCGGCGGTCCATGCGGCGCAGCGGACGTCCCCGCGAATCAAGCACTACCGCGTATTTGCGTCCGGCGCCCTGCAGCTGCGAGAGCACCTCCGAAGCATTCTTGCCCGGTGTGGTGGTGATGGCTTCTCCCAGTTCCACTTCGTTCACCCGCGTCAAGGTCAGCTGCTTCAAGCCGGCACCCGAACCGATGAAGTTCTCCACGAACTCGCTGGCCGGATTGGCCAGGATCCTTTCTGGGGAGTCGTACTGCTCCAGCTGCGCACCTTCGTTGAAGATCGCAATCCAGTCGCCGAGCTTCACCGCTTCGTCGAAGTCGTGGGTCACGCACACGATCGTCTTCTGGACTTCAGACTGGATGTTCAGCAGCTCATCCTGCAGACGCTGGCGGGTAATGGGGTCAACTGCACCGAATGGCTCATCCATCAGCAAGACCGGTGGATCCGCTGCCAATGCACGGGCGACGCCCACACGCTGCTGCTGGCCGCCGGAGAGCTCCTTGGGGAAACGGTCCCGGTAAAGTTCCGGATCCAGCGAGACGAGTTCCAGCAGCTCGTCGACGCGGGCAGCGATCTTCTCCTTGGGCCAACCCAGCATCTTTGGAACCATGGCGATATTGGTCGCCACGGTCATATGCGGGAACAGGCCGCCGGCCTGGATTACATAGCCAATGCGGCGGCGCAGTTCATCACCGTTCATGCCGGTGACATCTTCGCCGTCAATGACGATCTTGCCGCTGGTCGGCTCGATCAGGCGATTAATCATCTTCAGGGTGGTCGTCTTGCCGCAGCCCGATGGCCCCACGAACATCACGATGGACCCGGCAGGGATCTCCAGGGTCAGGCCGCCTACGGCCGATTTCTTTTGTCCCGGGTAGGTCTTGGTTACTTCTTCGAGCATGATCGAAGCGCCAGTGACATTCTGGGCCACGGCATTTTCAGGGATCTTATGTTCAGACACGGATACCTCGCGGGGTAGTCAGTCGGCCAATGCCGAGCAAAATCAAATCAAGGATGAGCGCCAGGATCACGACGCCAACTACGCCGGTGATCACGGATTCCAGGGAGTTCGCGCCGCCCAGACGCGAGAGTCCTTGGAAGATGAACCCGCCGAGGCCAGGACCCAGGGCGTAGGAGACCACTGCGGCGACGCCCATCACCATCTGGGCTGAAATTCGTACGCCAGTCAGGATCACCGGCCAAGCTATGGGAATTTCTACTGATATCAGAGTCTTCAGCCGGCTCATGCCGATGCCGCGCGCTGACTCGATAATGGTTGGTTCGATGTTGTTCAGCCCAACGATCGCGTTGCGCAGAATTGGCAGGGCGGCGAAGAACGTCACCACGATGACTGCCGGAGTAACCCCGAAGCCCACGGGGACAATAAGCAAACCGATCAGGGCAAAGGACGGAATAGTCAGGCCGATGGCGCTAATGCCGTTAGCCAAGCCGGATAGGGGCTTGTTGCGGTATACCAATACGGCAATCAGCACAGCAATAATTGTCGCCAGGATCAAGCACTGCGCGACTAGCGAGAAGTGCTGCCACGAGGCGAAGAGGATATGGCGAGATCGCTCGCCAAAAAAGTCACCCACATTAAAACCTGCTTCACTTTAGTTTCGTATCCAGATCGTTATTTCAAGACTGGTCTCTGGGACCGTAGCTTGCCATGAGTTTAGCCGGGTCAGCGGAGCATGGCCAAGCCACGTTTTCCAGATCAAAGCTCTGGCTCGGCCGTATTTAAGGCCAATTGCTATCAATTGCCGATCACGAAATATGGTGCACTTTCAGCGAAAAGTGTAGTGAGATAGATTCATGAAACTTGCAACGCTCCGCCTCGCCAGCGAACCAGGCCATACCACCGCTGCTGTCATTGAAGATGGCCGCGCCTACTACTTGGACAACCTCGATTCAGTGCAGCGTTTCCTGCGTCTTGATGACGCAACTCAGCAAGAAGTAGTTGCTCGCGCTTTGGTGGGTGATTCCATCGCCGAGGGCGAAGCCGACTACGCTCCGCTGATCCCCAAGCCGGAGAAAATCTACTGCATCGGGTTGAACTACAAGACGCATGCGGCCGAGGTCGGCGAAGACCTGCCGAAGTATCCGACGGTGTTCGCGAAGTTCGCTTCCACCCTATGCGGTGCCAAGGACACCATCGAAATTCCAGTGGAAGACCACCGGGTGGATTACGAAGCAGAGCTGGCCATCATTATCGGCAAGCCGGGTCGCCGCATCAGCCAGGAGGCTGCAGCCGCGCATATTGCCGGTTACGCCGTGGCCAGCGATGTGTCGATGCGCGGTTACCAGGGCCGCACCCAAGAGTGGCTGCAGGGCAAGATCTGGGATCGCTCCACTCCCCTGGGCCCGTGGCTCGTGACCCCGGATGAGCTGGATCCCGCCGCCCGCATTACCAGCACAGTCAATGGCACCGTGGTGCAGGACGAACAGATCGATGATCTGATTTTCTCGGCTGATGCCTTGGTTTCCTACCTCTCGACGTTCAATGAATTGCAGCCAGGCGACGTCATCCTGACGGGTACGCCCTCTGGTGTTGCGTTGGGCCGCCGCGACGAGAATGGGCGTCACCCGTGGCTCAAGCACGGCGATGCACTTGAAACCTCGATCGAAGGCCTGGGTACCTCTGCGGTAGTTTTCAACGCGCCGCAGAACTGATTTTTCTCGGTGCTTCCGGGGGCCTGTCCGCAGTTGCGGGCGGGCCCCCGAGGCATTAAGCCCCGTTCACAATTTTGCTATTGAGACTCATTCTCATATAAGCTTGAACGCGTGAATCTCATCGTTCTCTCCGCACTTGATACTTCCAGTCGCGACTCCGGCCTCAGCCACCTGGGACGCCACCATCCTGATGCCGTCATCTTGCGCTATGACTTCGTCGACGGCAACCGGCTGGTGCGCCACGTCTCCGGATCTGCAGCCGCAGAACATGCCGAAACCGTTCTTGGGCACCCCTGCATCGGCTGTGCGACGAAGTTCGAGATCCTGCCGACGATCCAACGCCTGGCCCCCGAAGATTCCGAGGCCGCAATGATCCTGGCGTTGCCCGCCACATGGCCTAGCGGAACAGTGCTGGACATGCTCGGCACAAAGCTCGAACCATTGGAAATCCGGATCAGCAGCATCGTCTTGTCCCTGGATCCCGCCGAATTGGAAAACCAGATGTGGGACCGGCACACCCTCTGGGAATCGGGATTCAACGCCATGGAACGCGATGCGAGGACGTCGGGAGAGTTCTTCTTCACCGAATTGATGCAGGCAGATACCCTCATTCCGGTCGAAGGCCTGGAAACCCAACTGCTCGAAAGTGCCACCGGTCCACGACGCGCAGGCGGCCCCGACTTTGAAGCCGGCCTCGAATTAGCTCGGCAGATGGCACCGCATGCGCATATCTGCGTGCACGAAGAAGGACTCGGCTCCTTCCACCCCGGAGCAGCGCACCAACGCACCAGCGCCGGGCACCTGCCGCAAACAGCAACCAATGCTCGCACTATGCCGATCCGCCTGCACGCCGAGCGCCCGCTTCATCCCGAGCGCTTCCGCCAGGCCCTTCCCTCCCTGGCCGAATCCTGCACGTGCATCCGCGGCATCCTCTGGGTGGCTAGTGCGCTCAGCGAGCGCGTGGCCATCGGGGGAGCCGGTCCGCGCATCTGGATGGAAAACACCGGAGCGTGGAACTCGAAGATCGCCGTCTCGGAATTGCTGCTCTACGGATCCGAACACGAAGCTTCGCAGATCGAGACGGTCTTCGAGCAATGCCAGGTCACCGAGGAAGAACTCAAGGACCTGTTCAGCTCCGCACATCATGAAGGAGGTGAATGGCATGAAAGTTAGGAACTCCATCCGTGCACTGAAGAAGGCGCCCGGCTCCCAGGTAGTGAGACGACGAGGTCGCGTATTCGTGATCAACAAGAAGAATCCGCGCATGAAAGCACGGCAGGGCTGAACCCCGGGAATTGCCGGCGTCCACGTCAGTGGATGCCGGCAATGCGGCAGCCAGCTCGAGCCCTTGGCCTTTTCGTGAAATTAAGTTAACGAACCGGACATGGCATCGTCCAGCGCGCTTTGTGACACGGCTCTCCCCTTGTCATATGATGGCACTCACATAAGGGGATCGGCTTCTGGCTTGAGACTCTTGATCATCAGTCACTCGCAAATAAGGATGTTAAATCCATGGACGATTTGGGCGCTCTCTTCGGAGATATTTCCTCCGTCATTTGGGGACCGTTTGTCCTCATCCCGCTACTTTTGGGCACTGGCCTGTACCTGACTATCCGTTTGGGCGGCCTGCAATTCTTCAAGCTCGCCGCAGCGTTGCGCCTTGGCCTGCTCAAGCGCAAGGATGCCGAGGCAGAAGGCGATATCTCGCAGTTCCAGGCACTGACTACAGCACTGGCCGCCACCGTTGGCACCGGTAACATCGTCGGTGTCGCAACCGCCATCGGCATCGGTGGTCCGGGCGCCCTGTTCTGGATGTGGGTTACCGGCCTGCTGGGCATGGCATCGAAGTACACCGAGGCGTATCTGGGCGTGCGCTTCCGCGGCACCGACGCCGCAGGCGAAAAGTCCGGCGGTCCGCAGTACTACTTGGAACGCGGCGTCAAGGGTCCGTTGGGCAAGTTCTTGGCCCTGTTCTTCGCTATCGCTGCCACCCTGGCCAGCTTCGGCATCGGCAACATGACCCAGGGCAACTCGATTGCCGCCAACTTGGATAATTCCTTCCATGTGACCCCTTGGGTTACCGGCGTTATCCTGACCGTGCTGTCCATCGCCGTATTGGTTGGCGGCATCAAGTCCATCGGCCGCGTTACCGCTGGTTTCGTTCCAGTGATGATCGTCTTCTACGTAGCAGCATCGATCTACATCCTGATCGCCAATGTGGGCGGCATTCCTGCCGCCTTCGGCGAGATCTTCACCGATGCCTTCACCGGCACATCGGCAGTGGGCGGCTTCGTCGGCTCGGCCATCATCATTGCTATCCAGTATGGTGTGGCCCGCGGCATCTTCTCCAACGAGTCCGGCATGGGTTCAGCAGCGATCGCCGCCGCTTCGGCACAGACCACCCACCCGGTTCGCCAGGGCCTGGTCTCCATGACCCAGACCTTCATCGACACCATCATCGTTGTTACCTGCACCGGCCTGGTCATCATCACGACAGGTACCTGGAAGATGCTCGATGGGGAAACCGGCGAGCAGATCTCCGCTGCACTGATGACCGGCCAGGCATTCACCAATGGCCTGCCCGGACAGTGGGGCCACTGGATTGTGACCGTCGGCCTGGTCATGTTCGCCTTCTCCACCATCCTGGGCTGGTGCTACTACGGCGAGCGGAACATCGAGCGCCTCTTCGGCCGCAAGCTCGTGATGCCGTTCCGCATCGTGTTCTCGCTGGTCGTCTACGTAGGCTGCACCACCGAGCTGACCGCCGTTTGGAACTTCTCGGACATGATGAACGGCCTGATGGCGCTGCCGAACCTGATCGGCCTGCTGATCCTCTCGGGCATGGTGGCCCGCGAAACCCGCTGGTACCTCAAGCATGACCCGAAGCTGGAAGCCAACAAGGCGCAGATCGAGGACTTCATGAATGAGCGTCCGGGTTGGGCTGAATGGAAGGCTGGCGACGTCGTCGGTTCCTCGCGCAACCGCGGTGCCCACGAGGCATAGGCTCCGCAAACAGCAAAGAACCCGTCCAGCATCTGATTGATACCAGATGCTGGACGGGTTCTTTGCTATTGGAAGACAGCTAGAGGCTTAGGCGTTCCACAGGCCGTAGGAGTCGGCCAGGTCGGCAATCTTTTGGGCACGGGCCAGACGCGGCAGGTATGAGCCATCGCCCACCGAAGCGCCGGCAGCGTGCGCTTCGAGCAGTTCCATTGCCCAAGACAGCTCGTCTTCGCTGGGTGCCAATGCGGCGTTAATGCCATCAACGTGATCGGTGGACAATGACAGCTTGCCGGTCATGCCCATGGAGGCGGTGATGCGAGTTTCCTCCGTCACCTTGGCGGCGTCGGCACCTGCCGGTGGAGGTCCATCGATAGCGCCAGGCAGCTTGCCTACACGCGAAGCGATCACGAGCCGTCCGCGTGCGTAGGCCAATGCCATCGGGTCGTCGGAGACGCCGGTGTCCTTGCGGAAGTCGTTGATGCCGAACGCCAGGCGGAAGGTACCCGGGGCCGAAGCGATCTGCGTAGCATTCTCGATACCCAAAGCGGTTTCGATCAAGGCCAGGACGGGAGTACCCGCGCGAAGCCGCATTGCGCTGTAGGTAACCTGTTCAGGCTGCTCGGTCATGGCCAGCATGATTCCACGCAGGCCGGGAGTTCCCGACAGCGCGGCAAGATCATCGGCCCAGAAATCAGTGTCAATGCCATTGACGCGTACCCACGCAGTCATGCCATTGGACAGTGCTCGCACTACGTTATCGCGAGCCTGGATCTTCTGGTCGTCAGGAACGGCAGCTTCCATGTCAAAAATCACCGAGTCCGCTTCACAAGCCAGTGAAGGAGCGAAAGTTTCCTCCTTGGCCGCATTGACCAAGAGCCAGGAACGGGACAATTTTGCAGGAAGAGCCGCAGCTCGACGATTTCGGAATGCCATACGTCCTACACTACTCACTCGGCCCTCCAAGCTTCCACTGGCCATGTACAGTATTTGCTTCAAGTGAACCGAAAGGCGCGGAATGCAGCGCTGGAGCAGTCCGGATGCACGACACCAAACTGAACCGGGTAGCCTTCTGCGCAGTGGAGCTGAGCATGGATGCAGTGTTGCCTGCGGCGCTCCACGGGCTCCCGCGTTCTGCCATTTCCGAAATCCGACCGCAGGCTGGAAACGCGGGAATTGATCATCGGTGGTTCTGATTCTGCAGATCAACTGCCTCCCGCTAACTCCATTCGCCGGAACCGGAGGATTTCCTTCGCATAGTTTCCCGTGGCTTCATTCTCGGACACAGCCGGCCACCCGGAGGTCCAGCAGCAACCAAATGCCCCATTCAAGTGCAGGTTCTGCCCATCTGGCCACTGCGCGAAGCAGCGGGCTGCCTGCCCGAATCCAGTGGCGTATAACCAACTTCACAACTGTTAAGCTTGCTCGCAGTCCAGGGTGACGAACAAATATAGCTGGTCAATATATCTGCGATAACCTCTTTCAGCGGTCTCGTTCTCCTTCGAAGCAGGCCGTCTCCTTCGAAAAACCGAAGGGATCTGCTCATGAAAGGTGCAGCCGTGGCGAACGATTCCACGCAACTGAAAACCGTTTCCGATGGAACGAATCTTGAGCGCGGACTGTCCAGCAGGCACATCCAGCTCATGGCGATCTCCGGAGCAGTCGGCACCGGACTGTTCATGGGCTCCGGCAAGACCATTTCCGCTGCTGGTCCGTCGGTCATCTTCGTATACATGATCATCGGCTTCATGCTCTTTTTCGTCATGCGTGCCATGGGCGAGATCCTGCTCAGCAACTTGAACTACAAGACCTTCGCAGATTTTGCCGGCGATCTCTTGGGACCTTGGGCTGCCTTCTTCACCGGCTGGACCTATTGGTTCTGCTGGGTCGTCACCGGCATTGCGGACGTAGTCGCGATCGCCCAATATGTCGCCTACTGGTGGTCCGAGATCCCGCTATGGCTCCCGGCGCTATGCTGCATCCTGCTATTGGTCGGGCTGAACCTGCCCACCGTCAAGGCTTTTGGTGAAACCGAGTTCTGGTTCTCATTGGTGAAAATCGTTGCAATCCTGGCATTGATCGTTTGCGGCTTGGCAATGATTGCCACCGGATTCAGTTCTCCCGAGGGAGACACCGCTTCCTTCGCCCACTTGTGGGCGCACGGTGGCATGTTCCCCACTGGTTTCATGGGCTTCGTCGCGGGCTTCCAGATCGCCGTTTTCGCCTTCGTCGGCATTGAATTGGTAGGTACGGCTGCGGCTGAAACCAAGGATCCTGAAAAGAATCTCCCTAAGGCCATCAATTCCATTCCGCTGCGCGTGATCCTGTTCTACGTCGGTGCCTTGACCGTCCTGATGGCCGTCACCCCCTGGTACAAGTTCTCCGCTGATGCATCGCCATTCGTTGGCATGTTCTCGATGGCTGGTTTAGCCGCAGCTGCGGGTCTGGTCAACTTTGTCGTGCTGACAGCCGCCGCTTCAAGTGCAAATTCCGGGATCTATTCAACATCGCGCATGCTGTACGCCCTGTCGCAAGATGGAGACGCTCCGCGGAAGTTCAGCAAGCTTTCTGCCACGCAGGTGCCACGCAATGCGTTGCTGTTCTCCTGCATTTTCCTTCTTGCTGCCGTCGTGCTGTTGTACGCGGGTGACTCCGTAGCCCAGGCCTTCACGTTGGTGACCACGGTGTCTGCCCTGTGCTTCATGTTCGTCTGGTCAATGATCCTTATCAGCTATTTGGCCTTCCGCAAGCGCCGCCCGCAGCTGCATGATGCCTCCAAGTTCAAGGTCCCCGGCGGCATGGGAGCCCCCTACATGGTCCTAGCTTTCTTCGTATTCGTCCTGTGGGCATTGACCACGCAGGCCGATACGCGTGCTGCGTTGCTGGCTACGCCCCTGTGGTTCCTGGTAGTTGGAATGTTCTACCTGAAGGTGCGCAAATCCGATGGCCATCAGGCTCTGCGCGCAGCACATCGGGCAAAAGTCCGCGCGGAGAACGAGGCCGCTGCAATCCATCGGCGAAGCTAGACCCTTGGCAAAGGATGCCAAGGCCTAATTGTGCCGGGCAACTACATATTCGTAAGGGATATCCCTGCCGACGAGTAAGACTTCTAGCAGCCCCAGGCTTTCTCCGTATCTCTGATAAGCCAAGGGCACCTGCTTGCGGATCCCGGTACTGATCTTGGAGAAGTACAACAGTGTTCCGTCCTTCCAGCGGCCGGTGTGCCTGTGGGCGAAAACCTCATTCCATTCCAGCACGGACGCAGAAAATCCGTTGAGCATCTGGATGCTGTCATCCATGTCCAGCCCTCGAACAAGGAATTCTGGGTGCCCGATGCGACTCAGGCCAACGGTGTAGGCAAGCGATGGGCTGATCCGGTCCGACTCAACAAAAATCACTTCATGTCCGTAGTCGCGGATCCGCTGGTCGATCAGGGCTTCCAGTTGCTTGCGTGTCATGCCACTGCACATATCGCACATGGTCAAGTTCCTTTCCTCTGCCTGCTCATCTTTTGACGATGCGGCGCAGTTCCTAGTGAGCCGACTGTTGCTGGATCACGGCGAAGTCCCTGGGTTCCGTGCAATGCAGAGTTCTTATCGGGATGTCGCCAAGGATCAGACTGGTGAGGGGAAGAGTGTTCAGTTCCGCCTCTGGCTCCGAGAAAATGAGCTCGCTAAATAGCGATGTGTTGTGGGTACCTTCGGAAAAGACTTGTCCATGCTCGACGACTTGTGATGCCAGATGCGTGAGAAGCCCAAAAACATCATCTTCGTCTCCACCGATACTGACGATTTCAGGATGCCCTCGTTTCGCCAATCCCAGTGTGTACCCCAGGACCTGTTGCTGCCTTGCCATAGTGCTGAGGACTACGGCATACCCCTTCTCTGATATTTCGCGCAGCGCAACAACGCCAAGTAGCTGCATTTCGGGCAACGAGCTGCGGACACTGAGATGGACGCCTTCAGGATTACTCATCGCATTCCTCCTTGGTTGATCTGATGCCAGCAAGTGTGGCGCGAATTCCTCGCCCCGGCAGGAACTTTCTACGATTGTGGATATCCCAAGACAACGGCCTCAGAACAGGCCGGCGCATGAAAAAAGCACTGCCCGCAACGAGTCGTTGCAGGCAGTGCTTTTTCGCCAGTTTTTTCTACTTGGCCTTATCTGCTTCCGCAGCCACAGCCGCGGCAACAGCAGGCATCACGCGGTCATCAGTTGCCGAAGGAATGATGTAATCCGCTGCCAGATCATCGCCAACCAGGTCGGCAATGGCATGGGCCGCCGCGACTTTCATGCCCTCGGTGATCTTCTTGGCGCCCGAGTCCAGGGCGCCGCGGAAGATGCCCGGGAAGGCCAGCACGTTATTGATCTGGTTCGGGAAGTCGCTGCGGCCAGTGGCCACCACGGCCGCATACTTCGCGGCAGCATCCGGCATGATTTCCGGGGTCGGGTTGGACAGCGCGAAGATGATGGCGTCCTTGTTCATCTTCGCCACGGCAGCTTCTTCGAAGGTCGAGGAGGAAAGTCCTACTACGACATCCGCGCCGTCCAGTGCCTCAGCCAGGCCACCCATGACATCTTCACGGTTGGTGCGGCTGGCCAGGTCGGCCTTGACCGGATTAAGGTCGTCTCGATCGCGGTGGATGGTGCCACGCGAGTCGAGCACGATGACGTCATCCACGCCGGCCGAAAGCAGCAGGTTGGTGACGGCGACGCCAGCCGAACCAGCGCCGGAGATGACGACCTTCAACGAGCTGATGTCGCGCTTGGTCTGGCGGGCAGCGCCGATCAGAGCTGCCAGCACTACCACCGCGGTGCCGTGCTGGTCATCGTGCATAACCGGGATATCCAGCGCCTCGATCAGGCGCTTTTCGATTTCGAAGCAGCGCGGGGCGGAGATGTCTTCCAGGTTCACGGCGCCGAAGCTCGGACGCAGGCGAATGACGGTTTCGACGATTTCACCGACGTCGGTGGTGTCCAATACCAGCGGGATCGAATCCAGACCGCCGAATTCCTTGAACAGGGCGCTTTTGCCTTCCATGACCGGAAGCGAGGCAGCGGCGCCGATGTTGCCCAGGCCCAGCACAGCGGTGCCGTCCGAAACCACAGCAACCAGGCGGGAGGCCCAGGTGTGGGTGGCGTGCTTGGCTGGATCATCTGCGATGGCCTGGGATACCTTGGCTACACCCGGAGTGTAGGCGATGGACAGGTCGCGCTTGGTGTTCAGCGGCATTTGCGATGAGACGGAAAGCTTGCCGCCAAGATGGGCGTCGAAAATCTCTTCGTCGGTGATGGTGGACAGGTCTTTAGTGGATTCAACAGACATTGAATAGCTCTTCTTTCAAGAAAGTTCTGATTGACGAAAACGCAGTACCCACGAAATTGGTGGCAGAGCGTAGGAACGCGCATGACCATTCATCCGACCGCAATGGAGCGTGACCCACAGGCAATTAAGGAGGGCGTCAGGCTTCCATGTACACAATTCCCAGAGGGGCTCCGCCGGGTGAGGCTGAAGGATCCGTCATGGTGTGCCGGAAGATGGCTGGTCAGTACTTTCTTTAGACCTACGTTTTCCACCATACGGGAACCGCTTGGCGCTGTACAACCCCCATTCGTCGCATCTGTGTCATAAAGGAGTTGCGACAGGCAGTCCATTTGCAGCGTCATGAGGTGCGCCCGAAGGACATCTCAGGCAAAATAAGGGCCATGGCATCACCGACTTCAGCACTGGGCAGGGTCCGCACCTTCGAGGCGTTAGATGAGAAGACCACCGCGCGGCTACGCCGCGCGCTGGACGAGTCGGATGACACGACCGTGTTCGTCAACGGCACCGCGTTGAAGTTGCCCAAAGAAGCGCACCAGGCGCTGATCGAGGTGCTCTCGCGGTTTGCAGATGGCGAGTCCGTCAGCATCGGCACACCCGAGCTGCTCCTTAATACTTCCCAAGCAGCCCAAATGGCCGGGATTTCCAACAGCTACCTGCGCAAGCTGGCCGATGCGGGGATTATTCCGGTGGAATACCGTGGAACGCATCGCCGCATTCGCCCAAGCGCCATCCAGTCTTGGCTGGATTCCCGCACCGAAACCGAGAAGTGAGCCAACCAGCCGGCGAATACGCCAGCGGCCCGCAGGAAGTCGGATGATGGGATCGCCTGCTGATCAGGGTCCCGGGTTATTCCCTGTTCGCATGGATGGGCGCCTCCCGGTCTTGGGTATTTCCGGGCTTCGGCGGACTGCGTCGAATTACTGGTCCTCTTGGTCCGGCAGTGCTGGCTGGCCGGGAGCTAGCCGCGAAACCTTTCCGAGAAACTTCACGGCCGCGTCAATGCGGCGTTGGGCCAGCTGAAGATCGAGGAACGCAACGCCTCGCCTGGAGCAAAGAATCACGTGGTTGAAAACTCAGCTCTTGCCAAGCCTTGAATTTCCTGCTGGAATACCAAAGTATTCTATTTGAAAACAATTCCTGTGCCGCACCCAGCGCAGGAACCCCGCTCCCCCGCCCCTGGAGCCTTGCCGAGGAGAACCATGACCACCGCATCAGAATCGCTGACCACTTCGCACGAATCCTTGCTATCCGAGCGCGCGGCCGGAATCAAGCAGTCCGCGGTGCGCGACGTCTTCGAGCTCTCCTTGGACCCTTCCTTGGTATCCCTGGCCGGAGGCAACCCCTACCTGCAGCTGCTCCCGCTGGAAAAGGTCGGTGAAATGGCCCGGCGCATCATCGTCGAGCAGGGCCCCGAAGCATTGCAATACGGCTCCGGACTTGGCACTCCTGAACTGCGTGCACAAATTATCGATGTCATGGCAGCTGAAGGCATCACGAACGTGGGGGTCGAAGATGTGGTGGTCACCAACGGCTCCCAGTCAGCACAAGACATGGCCTGCAAGGTCTTCTGCAATCCCGGAGACACTGTGCTCTGCGAAGATCCGACCTACGTCGGGGCCCTGAATACCTTCGAGGCCTACCAGGTGTCCGCCCGCCCCGTGGGCACCGATGCAAATGGCTTGATTCCTGATGCCTTGCGTGCCCGCATCGCCGAATTGCGCGCCGCCGGCGAGCGCATCAAATTCCTCTACACCATCCCGAACTTCAACAACCCATCAGGGATCACTCTGGCGGCCGAACGCCGCCAGGAAATCGTGGACATCTGCCGCGAAGCCGGCATCCTGATCCTGGAAGACAACCCGTACGGAATGCTGCGGTACGAAGGAACTCCTGCGCCTACCCTGCGGAGCCTGGACCCGGAAAACGTCATCTACATGGGTTCCTTCTCCAAGATCTTCGCGCCCGGCCTGCGCATCGGCTGGGCCGCGGTCCCGACCCACCTTTTCCGCCGCTTCTACCTGGCCGGCGAGGCGGTAGCCCTGTGCCCACCGACCTTGAACCAGATGATCATCAGCGCCTACCTCAACGAGCATGACTGGAAGGGGCAGATCACCAAGTACAACGACCTGTACCGTTCCCGCCGCGACGCGATGCTCGAAGCATTGGCCAAGTACCTGCCGGCAGGTGTCACCCACACTCGTCCCGAAGGCGGCTTCTTCGTCTGGTTGACCTTGCCTGAAGGCATTGACACCTACGCGCTGCTGCAGCAGGGCGTGAAGGCCGGGGTCATTTTCATTCCAGGCGCGGCATTCAGCCCGAGCGGCCAAGCCGACAATAAGCTGCGCTTGGCATTCTGCTCCGTTGACGAGAAGACCATCGACGAAGGCGTCCAGCGTCTGTCGGGTCTGCTCAAGAACGAGATCTTCAAACTCTAAGTCCGGAGGCTTGTACCGGGAGCCCACGGCCCGGTACAAATGGCCGCCCCTGCATCCTTGATGGGAAGCTTGCTGTCCGCCTCCTGGCCAAGTCCGCACAGATCCAGTCGGGGCTGGATCTCCGGCTAGCCCTGCGCGATCCGGGATTCCACGGAAATCTCAAGCAGCTTCTGCTCGGTCGCTTTCAAGACACGGTGCGCAGGCCATATCGCCCGCAGCTCGCGTAACAGCGCCGGCCCATCAAACGGGATCTCGACGAGCAGCCCCTGCTCCAATTGGCTCTCTACCGCCAAATGGCTGAGCACAGCGGGTCCCATTCCGCGCGCCACGCACTGGCAAATCGTTGCGTTCGAGTTGAAGACAGCGACCGGATTCGGGCGTTCGGCATGGGCAATGTAATCCAAGAATGCCCGGGTGCCGGAGCCTTCCTCGCGTTCTATCAGCGCCGTGCTTTGCAATTCGTGAAGGCTCAGCGGTTCCTTCCGTTGTGCCCAAGCATGTGAAGGCGACGTGACCACGAGCATTTCATCGTGAAGTACCTGCCGGCTTTTCAGGCCCAGAGGAATGTGCGGGGTTTCCACGAATCCTAGTCCCAATTCCTCCTGCTGCACTGCACGAATAACATCTTGGGAATTCATGATCTTCATTCGAGGGATGACTCGTGGCAGGGCACGATGCAGTAGTCCGATCCAATTTGGCGCCAAGAATTCTGCCACCGTCATGCTGGCTCCGAATTCCAGCTCTCCCTCTCCGGTTTCAGCCAGCGAGCGCGCGCCAGCGGCGAAGGCTTCCAGGCTGGACAGGACTTCACGAGCCCACTGGACGGTCAGCACTCCCTCTGCCGTCAAGCGCGATCCGGTGGTCTTGCGTGCCACAAGCTGGTATCCCAGCCGGCGCTCCAACGTTTTCAATGCGCGGGTGGCATTTGGCTGCGCCATCCCGGCCGCACGGGCACCGGCGCTCAGGCTCCCGTGATCGGCGATGCCGACCAGCAACTCCAATGAGGAGGGTTGAATCCAGCGGGCAATGTCTTCGAGAGATGACGAGCTGCTTTCCATATCATGATCATATGTCCGCGATAGCAAGAAGTGGTATACCGCAATTCGCCATGCCGGAGAAGAATTATTTCCATGCACGACTCCACAAGTCCCGTCAAAGAATCTGCCACCTCCAAACGTGACCAGTCCGGACATCGAAAACCTGCTTCGCGTTTCGCTCCGGCTCTTCCGGGACTGCTCCTCTGCCTTGCCGCCGGCATCTTGTGCATGTTCGCCAGCCGCTACATCCATGGCCTGAGCGCCCTGCTGCTGGCTATCCTGCTCGGTGCGCTGTGGCGCAATCTTGCCCCGGTCCCGCAGGCTTTTGCCCCCGGCACGGCAATTGCCGGCAAGAAGCTGCTGCGCCTGGGCATTGTGCTGCTGGGCTTGCAGCTCTCGCTGGGCACCATCCTCGGCTTGGGCCCCGGGGTACTGCTGGTGGTGGCCCTCTCGGTTGGCATCACGTTCTTGGCCACCTTGTGGATCGGCAAGAAGCTCGGCATGGATCTGCCGCAGCGCCTGCTCATCGCCACCGGCTTCTCCATCTGCGGTGCCGCCGCGGTCGCAGGTGCGGAGAACGTCGTCAAGGCCAAGCAGGATCAGGTCGCCACCGCGATCGGGCTGGTAGTGCTCTTCGGGACATTGATGATTCCGCTCATGCCGGCGGTGGGCTTGCTGCTCGGGCTGGATGAACGCAGCATCGGCATGCTCATCGGCGCGTCCACCCATGAGGTCGCACAAGTCGTCGCCGCCGGCGGTTCGGTAGGTGCCGGCGCCTTGGCCGTGGCGGTGACCGTCAAGCTGGCCCGGGTGGTCCTGCTGGCTCCAATCATTGCCGGCGTCGGCGTCTACATGCGGCGGCGCCAATCGGTGCAAGGCGGCAAGAACCCGCCACTGGTGCCGCTGTTCGTCCTCGGGTTCCTGGCGGCAATGCTGCTGCGCACCACCGGGCTGGTTCCCGAGGCGTGGCTTGCAGTTGCGGCCAGCGCGCAGACGCTCCTGCTTGCCGCGGCCATGTTCGCCTTGGGGCTCGGGGTCCACCTGCGCAGCATCGCAAAAACCGGCGGACGTTCATTGCTGCTGGGGTTGCTGTCCACCGTGGTGATCATCGCCGTGTCGATCGGCGGAACCCTGCTGTTCCCGCCGGCCTAGGCATGGCAGCTAGGTGATCCCGCCGCACCTATTTCGCGCTCCAGCCGCCATCCATGGTGTAGGACGCTCCGGTCACCATGCCCGCGGCATCGGCACTGAGCCAGGCCGCCAGCGAAGCGACTTCCTCTGGCTCAACCAGGCGCTTGATGGCCGATTCGGCAAGCATGATCTCCTGGATGACATCCGACTCGTCAATGCCATGCGAATTCGCTTGATCGGCAATCTGCCGCTCCACCAACGGGGTACGCACATAGCCCGGGTTGATGCAGTTGCTGGTGATCCCGTAGTCGGCACCTTCCAATGCAGTGACCTTCGACAGTCCCTCCAACCCGTGCTTGGCCGCAACGTAGGCGCTCTTGAATGCGCTGGCCCGGAGTCCGTGGATCGAAGAAATATTGATGATGCGGCCGAAGCCGCGCTCGCGCATGCCGGGCAGTGCTGCCCGGATCAGCAGGAACGGCGACTCCAGCATGAGCCGATGGATCAGCCTCCAGGCTTCGGGGTCGTACTCATGGATTGGAGCCACCCTTTGCACGCCGGCGTTGTTAATCAGGATGTCGGTATCCACGCTGAGATCTTCCAGCGACGCGGTATCCGAAAGATCCACAGCCCATGCTTTTCCGCCGAGCTCGCGGGCCGCTTCTTCAGCGGCCTGTTCATTGAGGTCGGCAATCGTCACGGTGGCACCGGCGTCGGCCAATGCCCGGGCACTGGCCAGGCCTATGCCGGAGGCGCCACCGGTAACCAAGGCGCGGCGCCCCTTTAACCCCTGGGGCCATGGGCCAATTTGTTCCGCCATTGCGCTCATCCTCTGCTCGGCTCCCCTGCGGCTTCCAGTTGCGATGCCCGCAGCTTCGCGCAGGTCTCTGTGATTCAAACTAGGCTCCGTCAGGAATCCGGTCAACGGCATTTGCTGTGCAGATTCCGCAGGTCAATGTGCAAGCATGCACAGCGGCTTCTGCCGGTTGCCCGTTTGCTGTGCGCTGGAAGCTAAGCTGGCTCTCGAAGGCTATTTTCACTTCCAAGAGCCAAGGACATGGTAGGCAATGACGACTTCCCCGATACCTGCGACTCCCGCCGAGGTCCCGATCCGCAAAGCGGCCAGTGTTTTGCTGCTGCGCGAGGCAGCTGGCGGGTTTGAGGTTTTCGTCCAGCATCGCGTGAACACCATGGACTTCGCAGCCGGCATGGTGGTTTATCCCGGCGGCCGCGTTGATGCCCAAGACGGCCAAGCGGTGGCGGCAGGAGAGCTGGATCCCGCCTTGCTCAGCGAGCACGCCCGGCAATGGGCGCGCACCTCGATCCTTGGGGAAGGACCAGATCGCGCGGAGCATCTGGCCGGGGAGATCCTGGCCGCAGCACGTCGTGAAGTCTTCGAGGAGACAGGGCTGCTGCTGGATCCTGGCCAACTGCGCCCCTGGGCCAATTGGGTCACCCCAGCCGGTTTCCCGCGGCGGTTCGATACGTACTTCTTTGTCGCGGCATTGCGCGCCGGCCAGGAACCGCTCCACCAGACCACCGAAGCGGTGATCTCCACATGGATCAGCCCCCAGGAGCTCTTCGCTTCCCTGGAACGCGGCGAGATTAAAATGATGCGCCCTACCCAGCGCACCTTGCGGGATGCGATGGAGCAGGGCAGCATCGAGCAGATCATTGCCAGCGAGCCAGCCATCTCATCGGTTCATCCGGATCCCCGCGATTCCCTCTCGGGAAACGCTGTGCGGAATTCGGAAAAGCAGTTCAACGCCTGATTGCCACCGGTCAGGATTCCAGCAGCGTGCGTCCGACGATGAGCGACATGATCTCGTTGGTGCCTTCCAGGATCTGGTGCACGCGCAGATCCCGGGTGATCTTCTCCATCCCGTAGTCCGCGAGGTAGCCGTAGCCGCCGTGCAGCTGGATAGCGCTGTTGGCGGCGTTGAATCCGGCGTCCGTGGCCATCTTCTTGGCCATCGCGCAGAGGCGGACGCGGTCCGGGCTCTTCGCGTCCAGTGCGGCGGCGGCGCGGCGCAGCAAGGAGCGGGCGGCTTCCAGCTCCATGTCCATTTCGGCCAGCTTGAAGACCAGCGCTTCCTGTCTGGTCAGCGGTCCGCCGAAGGCTTGGCGCTCCTTCAAATACAGCGCCGACTTCTCCAGCGCGCTCTGCCCGCCACCCAGCGAGCAGGCCCCGATGTTCAGGCGGCCGCCATTGAGTGCCTGCATGGCCATGGAGAATCCCTGGCCTTCCTCGCCCAGCAGGTTGTCGGCGGGAATGCGCACGCCTTCCATGATCACCTGGCGAGTGGGCTGCGCCTTCCAGCCCATCTTCTTTTCGTTCGGCCCGAAGCTCAGGCCCTCGGCATCGCCGGGAACCAGGAAGGCGCTGATGCCGCGCGAACCGGTATCAGCGGTACGGGCCATGACGATGTAGAGCGCCGAGCTTCCAGCTCCCGAGATGAATTGCTTGACGCCGCTGAGCACATACTCGTCACCGTCCTTGCGGGCACGGGTTGACAGGGCCGCCGCATCGGAGCCGACTCCGGGCTCGGTCAGGCAGTAGGAGCCCAGGTCGTCCATGGCGGTCATTGATGGCAGCCATTTGGCGCGCTGCGCGTCGTTGCCGAAGGTGTCGACCATCCACACGACCATGTTGTGGATGGAAATGTAGGCGGCCAGGGTCGGGTCGGCCTTGGCGAGTTCCTCGAAGACCAGCACCGCATCGCTGCGGCTCAGACCGGATCCGCCATGATCTTCAGAAACATAGATTCCGCCCATGCCCAGCTGTCCGGCTTCGGCCAGCACATCCACCGGGAAGTGCTGTTCCTGGTCCCACTTCAGGGCATTGGGAGCAATCCTGGTCTCGGCGAAATCATGGACCATCTCGATCAACGACTTCTGGTCTTCGCTTGCTTCAAACAACACCGGCTCCTTTGCCTGCACCTTGCGTCTTTGACCTCAGTCTATGTGACGCAAGATACAATGAGGGCCAATAGGATGAGTTCCGAAGCATTCATTTCGAAAGAGTTGGGCTAAGCGCATG
Organism: Arthrobacter sp. JUb115; assembly: GCF_004365035.1. Taxonomy (NCBI): domain Bacteria; kingdom Bacillati; phylum Actinomycetota; class Actinomycetes; order Micrococcales; family Micrococcaceae; genus Arthrobacter; species Arthrobacter sp. JUb115. The sequence goes on from NZ_SOBS01000005.1 coordinate 144,861, forward strand.
CAAATCCGGACAAGCACCGCCGGGGATTGGCCTGGGATCTTCGGCTTCTACCGCAAAATCATGGATGAGGGACAGACCTACGCCTTCCCCCAAGGCCAAACCCTTGAAGAAGCCCGCCCCTGGTGGATGGAGACGCCACCAGGGCAAACGGTCGTTGCCGTGGCAGATGGCAGGATCATCGGCTCGGCCAAGATGGGGCCAAACAAGCCCGGACGGGGAGCCCACATCGCCACCGCGTCCTTCCTGGTCGATCCGGAATGCCGCAATCGCGGCGTGGGACGAGCACTGGGCGAATACATGATCGACTGGGCCCGGCAGGAAAATTATCACGGCATCCAGTTCAATGCGGTCGTCGAGACCAATGAGGCTGCAGTGCGTCTATGGCAATCGCTGGGCTTCAAGATCCTGGGCACCATTCCGGGCGCCTTCAACCATCCGACCAAGGGGCTGGTGGGCCAGCACTTCATGTTCCTGCCGCTGCGTCCTGCTGCTCCACCTGGCCATTAGCCGCGCGCGTCGAACCGCTCACGGGCAGCGAGCACTTTGGGCACATGCTCCTCGGACCACAGGCGCAGGATTTCCATGGGTTCCAGGATCCCGCGTCCCAAATCAGTCAGCTCGTAGTCGACCCGCACCGGCACCTGGGCATATACGGTGCGCTGCACCAGCCCGTCGCGCTCCAGGTTGCGCAGGGTATTGGTGAGCACTTTCGGGGTGACCGCGCCGATGCGCTGGCGTAATGCGGAGAAACGTTGCGGGCCGCCAGCCAGGGACAAGAGGACCAGCGGAGTCCATTTATCGCCTAGGCGCTGCATGATTTCACGTGAAGGGCATTGCTGCACGAACACGTCAAAAGAGCCATGGCTATCCATGAGGAAACCTAGTTTCGTTGTAGTGGGCGGTATCTAAAAGATACCATTGTGCCGGACCCAATTTCCCAAGGAAAGAGAACACCATGAAGATTGCAGTTTACGGAGCTACCGGCATGGTCGGCTCGGAAGTCGTTGCCGAAGCCATTTCACGCGGCCATGAGGTCACCTCGGTCTCCCGTTCGGGCAAGGGAATCGACGGAACCACCACCGTGGCCGCCGAGCTGGGCGACGGGGCAACCTACCGCGACCTGGGAAAGAACAACGACGTGCTCGTCATTGCCGTACCGCCATCGCGCACCGGTGGCGACCACCAGGAATACCTGGATGCCTTCGAGCAGATCACCGAAACCCTGGTCCCAGCCCGCCTGCTGGTTGTCGGCGGCGCCGGCGCTACCGAGGTAGACGGCGTCCGCCTGGTCGACACCCCGGGCTTCCCGGAGGAATACAAGGCCGAAGCCACCACCTGCGCCGAGGTCTACGACATGTTCACCTCGGTTTCCGGCATCACCTGGACCGTCGCGGCTCCAGCCCCGGTGATCATGCCTGCACGCCGCACCGGCAGCTACATCCTGGGCACCGATTCGCCAGCAGGCGACTTCGTTTCCTCCCAGGACTTCGCCGTGGCGATCCTCGATGAAATCGAAAGCCCGGTCCACCAGAACCGCCGCATGACCGTGGCCAGCGAAAAGTAGATCCCCTCGTGGATCTCCGCTAGCCAGGTTTCGTCGGATCGGAGCGATTCGCTCCGATCTGACGAATGCGTTCCAGATGGCTAGAGTTGGTTTGGTCATCACCACTAGTTCATCGAGGTAAGCCCTTCCCCATGCAACGAAACTCGCGCGCGTCCAAGATCCTTGGCTGCGCTATCGCGCTCCCGCTCCTTGGATCCCTTCTAGCCAGCTGCTCGGCAGGGGCAGGACCCGATGCCCCCGCAGAGGAGGCGAAGCCGGTTGCCGGCGGCACCCTGGTCTATGCTTCGGGCGACGCCGAGCCGGCCTGCCTGGATCCGCATGTGGGCGGCAACTACCCGCAAGCCCTGGTAGCAAGCCAGTACCTCGAATCCCTGTTCACCAAGGATGCGGACGGGAAGATCATCCCGTGGCTGGCCGAAAGCACCGAAGTTTCCGAGGACGGCCTGACTCGCACCATCACCCTGCGCGATGGGATTTCCTTCACCGACGGCACGAAGCTCACCGCCAAAGCCATCGAAGCCAACATCGAGCACCTGAAGGATCCGAATACCGCGTCCTCCACCGGCTACCTGGCCGTGGGCAAGGTCGTGGATATCGAGATCGCCGATGAGCTCACCGCCAAGCTGACGCTCTCCGCCCCGGATAACGCGCTGCTGGAATCGCTGTCCATGCCATGGACCGCCATCGAATCCCCCAAGGCGCTGGAACGCGACCAGGCGACCAACTGCGCCTCACCGGTAGGCACCGGCCCGTTCAAGGTCGAATCCTGGGAGCACCAGAAGGCCGTGAACCTGGTCCGCAACGAAGACTACGTGCCGCCGGTCAAGAACGCGGAGCGCTCCGATTCCAAGGCCTACCTGGAGGCCATCACCTGGCGCTTCATCCCTGAGGCCGCCACCCGCTACGCAGCCCTGGTCTCGGGCGAAGTCGATGTCATCGACAACGCGCAGCCGGACACCATCGCCACGGCAAAGCAGGACGGCTCGCTGGGCCATCTGGACGCTCCGCGCCCGGGTGCTTCCAACCGCCTGGAGCTGAACAGCTCCAAGGCGCCATTCGATGACCAGCGCGTTCGCGAGGCGTTCATCCGCTCCGTGGATGCCAGCGCCGGCGTCAAGGCCCTCTATTTCGGCACCACCGAGCGCAGCTACTCGCTGCTGTCTTCAGCCGAACCGCTGGGCTACTCCGATGAATCGCTGTTCACCACCGACGTTGCCAAGGCCAACGCGCTGCTCGATGAAGCAGGCTGGAGCGAACGCGACGCCGAAGGCTACCGCGTGAAGAACGGCAAGCGCCTGTCGCTGGTCTTCCCGGTCTCCACCAACCAATCGGTTCCTGCCGAGCAGTCCCTGTTCGAGCAGTTCCAGGCCCAGGCCAAGGCCGTGGGCTTCGACGTGAAGATCCAGCTGCTGGACCTGTCCAGCTGGTACGGCGCCCTGGCCAAGCACGATTACAATCTGGTCTCGGCTCCCTACACCAAGGTCGGCCCGTCGGTGCTGCGCATCCTGTACCACTCCGACTCGACCGTCCCGGCGCCATCGGGCTACTTCGCCAACAACGCGCAGGTGAAGAACGAGAAGCTCGATGGGATCCTGGCCCAGGCCGAAGAGGCCAACGATGAAGCCCAGCGCGCTGCGCTGTACGAGCAGGCCCAGAAGCTGGTCCTGGAGGGCTACTACGTGCTGCCGCTCTACGACCAGCAGAACCACTTCCTCTACGGCAAGAACGTGCACGGCATCGGCGCCACCACCGCGGTGTCCTCGCCGGTCTACTACGACACCTTCATCACCAAGTAGCACCCCATGGGCACGATTGCTTGGGCCGGGCGCAAGATCGGCGGCGCGCTGGTGGTGCTGTGGCTGGTGGCCACCGCCATCTTCATCGCCATCCGGCTGATCCCCGGCGACCCGGCCGAAGCAATCATGGGCGGCCCCGGTTCCCAGGCCTCGGCCGAAGCGCTGGCCGCGGCCCGCGCCGAGTACGGACTGGACCTGCCGCTCATCTCCCAGTACCTGATGTACCTGGGCAAGCTGGCCACCTTGGACTTCGGCACCTCCTATTCGCTCAAGCAGCCGGTCGCCGGCATCATGGGCGATCTCCTGCCCAATACCCTCTGGCTTGCGCTACTGGCCCTGGCGGCCGCCTGGGTGCTGGCCTTGGGCTTCGCGGCATCGGCCATGCGGGCCAACCGCTTTGGCGCCTGGCTGGGAAATATCGTGGAGATCATTGCCGCCGCCGTGCCGCACTTCTGGCTCGGCGCGGTGCTGATCATGCTCTTCTCCTCGATGCTCGGCTGGCTGCCGGCCGTGGATAACGGCAGCGCCCAGGGTTTGGTACTTCCCGTGCTGACCTTGGCATTGCCGCTGGCCGGGTTCCTCACCCAGCTGATGCGCGATTCGCTGAGCGCAGCCCTGGGCAGCCAGTTCGCGCTGGCCGCGCGTGCCCGTGGCGAAAGCCGGCTGGCGGTCTTCTGGCACCATGGCTTGCGCCATGCCGCCTTGCCTGCCCTGGGCCTGACCGGCTGGGCTTTCTCCTCGCTGCTTTCCGGCGCGGTGGTGGTCGAGGCGATCTTCGCCCGTCCGGGCCTGGGGCGCTCGCTGCTTTCTGCGGTGCTGGCCCGCGACATCCCGATGGTCACCGGGATCGCGCTCTTCTCTGCACTGGTCTACATCGTGGTCATGGCGATCACCGAAGGCATCGAACGAGCCATCAATCCGGCAGGGGCGAGCTCATGAGCCGCACCGCAAAAATCTTCGCCGCCGCATTCATCGCCTTGTGGATGCTCATCGCGCTGGTTCCTTCGGTGCTGGCCCCGGGCGATCCATTGGCCATCAACCCGGCCGAGGCATTCAGCAAACCCGGCGCCGCGCATTTCTTCGGAACCGACGAATCGGGCCGCGACATCTATACCCGTGTCATCCATGGTGCCCGCGACTCGTTGGCTATTGGCCTGGCGGCCACAGGATTGGGCATGGGATTGGCCATCGTCTTGGGCACAGTTGCGGCATTGTCCCCGCGCTGGCTCGACGAGATCATCCTGCGCGTGCTCGAAGCGCTCTACGCGATTCCGTCCTTGCTGCTGGCACTGCTGATCATTGCCTTCACCGGCCCCGGTGTCGGGCCGGCCATCGTCGCGGTGGGCCTGTCCACCGCACCGGGATATGCCCGGCTGGTGCGCAGCCAGATCCGCACGCTGAAGAGTTCGGAAATGCTGGAGGCAGCCACCGTGCTGGGCCGCGGCTCGTGGCTGCTGGTCCGCAACCATTTGGTTCCCAACGCCCTCAAGCCCCTGCTGGCTCTGGTGACCTTGGGGATCGGCCAAGCCGTGATCTGGGCTGCTGCCCTGTCCTTCCTGGGCTTGGGCACTCCCCCGCCAGCGCCCGAATGGGGTGCCATGCTTTCGGCCGGGCGCACCTACCTGCACTTCGCGTGGTGGATGAGCTTGTTCCCCGGCTTGGCGATAGTTGTCGTGGCCGCAGGCGCCACGCTGATTGGCCGCGCGCTGGGCGGAAGGGCAAGGACAGCATGAACGAGCAAGCACTGATTACGGTCAAGGACCTTTCGGTCCGTTTCGGTTCCGCCGTGGCGGTGAAGAACATTTCCTTCACCGTAAAGGCCGGACGTTGCCTCGCATTGGTCGGCGAATCCGGGTCGGGCAAATCCGTCACCGCCCGCAGCCTGCTTGGCCTCTCCGGCGGCACGATCAGCGCCGCCGAGCTAGCTGTCTGCGGGCAGGACGCCTTGGAGCTCGCCGACCGCGGCTGGCAGCAGATCCGCGGGAATTCGGTGTCCATGATCTTGCAGGATGCGCTGATGGCGCTCGATCCGCTGCGCCCGGTGGGCCGGGAAATCGGTGATGCGCTCAAGGCGCACGGCAAGATGTCCAAATCCGAACGCCAGCAGCGAGTGCTCCAGGTGCTGGAATCCGTGCGCATGCCCGAGCCCGGGCGCCGTGCCAAGCAGCGTTCCACCGAGCTCTCTGGCGGCATGCGCCAGCGTGCCCTGATTGCCCAGGCCCTGGCCGGCAACCCGCAGGTAGTCATCGCCGATGAGGCAACCACCGCCTTGGACTCGGCGCTGACAGCACTGGTCCTTTCGCAGCTGCGCGAGCTCAAGGAGCAGGGCCGCGGCGTGCTGATGATCAGCCACGATCTGGCCCAGGTAGCGCATTTGGCCGACGACATTGCGGTGATGCGCAACGGTGCAATCGTTGAGGCCGGCAGCACCGGGCAGATCCTGGGCGACCCGCAGCACGAGTACACCCGCCAATTGCTGCGGGCCGTGCCTTCGGGGATACCGCGCTTCGCCCCGTTGTCGGCAGCCAGCAAGCCGTTGACGGCACCACCGCCAGAAGCACCCGCCACTACTGCCCCCGCGTTATCAGTCACGCAGCTGTCCAAAACGTTCGGCAAGCACCAGGCCGTGGATGCGATCAGTTTCGAACTGCCCCGGGGCAAGACCCTGGGCGTTGTCGGCGAATCCGGGTCCGGGAAGACCACCACCGCGCGCATGGTGCTGGGCTTGCAGAAGCCTGATGCAGGCAACGTCAAGCTGCTCGGCGAGCACTTTGCCCCGGCCCTCGAATCCCAGCGCCGAAAACTGCGCGAACAAATGGGTGCGATCTACCAGAACCCGTTGGGGTCTTTCGATCCGCGCTATTCGGTGGGGCAGCTGCTGGCCGATGCGCTGAGCCGCGGCAAGTCCAAGCGCGCAGCCGAGTACCGCAAGCCGGCGGCTGAACTGCTCGAACAAGTCGAGCTGTCCACCGAATTGCTGGGCCGCAGCCCGCGCGAGCTTTCCGGCGGGCAGCGCCAGCGCCTGGCGATTGCACGCGCGCTAGCGCCCAAGCCGCAGGTGCTGGTCCTTGACGAGCCGGTCTCGGCCTTGGATGTATCAATCCAAGCCACGGTGCTGGACCTGCTGGATCGGATCCAGCTGGACACCGGAACCAGCTACCTGTTCATCAGCCATGACCTGTCGGTGATCGAGCACATGAGCGACTCCGTTGCGGTGATGCATGAAGGCAAAATCATCGAGCAGGGCTCTACTGACCAAGTCTTCGGCGCCCCGCAGCATGACTACACGAAACTGCTGCTCTCGGCGATGCCGCGGTTGCGCTAGACCAGATCGACCATCTGGTCCTTGACCTGCTTGCGCAGGATCTTGCCCAGCAGCGAGCGCGGCATCTCATCGATCTGCACAATGCGCTTAGGCACCTTGTAGGCGGCCAGCAGCTCGCGGCAGTGGGCGCGCAGCGCGTCCTCGTTCAGCCCGCACCCCTCTTCGAGCTGCACCGCGGCAACTACCATTTCGCCGCCGCGGGCCAACGGCTTTCCGAAGACCGCGGCATCGGCCACGTCAGCGTGCTGGCGCAGGGCGATCTCGACCTCGGTCGGTGAAACGTTGAAGCCGCCGGTGATGATCAGCTCCTTGGCGCGGTCCACCACCTGGGCGAAGCCGTCCTCGTCAACGGTGACCACATCGCCCGAACGCAGCCAGCCGTCCCCGGTCTTGGCCTTGGCCGTTTCCTCCGGGTTGTTCCAGTAGCCCTGGAACACCTGCGGGCCCTTGATCAGCAATTCGCCCGGTTCTCCCTGGGCCACTTCCCGGCTCGGGTCCTCCACGTCGACGACCTTCATCAGTGTCGAGGGGAAGGGCACGCCGATGGTGCCGGTGCGGCGGCTGGGGTGGAACGGGTTGCCCAAGGCCACCGGCGAGGACTCGGTCATGCCGTAGCCTTCTACCAGCAGGCCGCCGGACATCGATTCCCACAGCTCCACCACATGGTCGGGCAGGTTCATCGCCCCGGAGATGCAGTACTTGGCGCTCTTCAGCGAGACACCGCGCTCCTTGGCCGCCAGGGCGGTGCGCTCGTAGATCGGCGGCACCGCGCAGTACACGGTGGCCGGGGACTTCTTCCAGGCATCCAGGATCATCTGCGGATCGAACTTCGGGAAGAGCACCAGCAGGCCCTGCTTCTTCACGCCGAAGGTCAGGTACAGGGTCATGCCGAAGGCATGGAACATCGGCAGGATCGCGTAGAGGATTTCCTCGCGCTCCTGCGCCCCGAGCATCCAGGCCTCGCCCTGCAAGGCGTTGGAATAGAGGTTGAAGTGGGTGAGCATGGCGCCCTTGGGATGGCCGGTGGTCCCCGAGGTGTACTGGATGACCGCCAGGTCATCGACATCCGGATGCGGGTGGTTCGCATCCAATTGCGCACCGGAGAGCAGGTCCTTCCATGCCACGGTGCCCGAGGTGCGGGCCGTGAGCGACGCCTTGGTCTCGCGCAGCTTCTTGACCGGCAGGTTCAGCGCCAGGCGCTTGACCGCGGGGAAGGCTTCCAGCAGGTTGACCGAGACGATCGAGTCCAGCTGCACGTCCTTGGGGAATTCCTGGACGTTGGCCACGACCTTGTCCCAGGCAATCGCGATGCGCGCCTGGTGGTCCTCGAACTGGTGGCGCAGTTCCCGCGAAGTGTACAGCGGGTTGTGCTCCACCACGACGGCGCCAAGGCGCAGGATCGCGTAGAAGGCGATCACGTGCTGCGGGCAGTTGGGCAGGATCAGCGCAACGCGGTCGCCGGCGCGCACGCCGAGCTTGCGCAGGCCCTCGGCGGCCTTGGCTACCTGCGCGCCCAGATCGGCGTAGCTGGTGCGGCGGCCGAAGAACTCGGTCGCAGGGTTCTGGCCGGCTTCACGCACGGAGCGCTCGAACATGCGGCTGAGCGGTTCGGTGGGCAGCTCGATTTCGGCCGGGACTCCCGGCTGGTAATTTGCCACCCATGCGGGCGCAGCACTATTTTCCATACCTCCAATCATGCCCTGTAACGAAGCGCGGCGCGATTCCAGGGCTTCCCAGGCGCAAACGACGCGCTGCAGGTGGCGGATCCGCCCGCTGGCAGAAATACCCCGGCACCGCACAGCTGGGATTTTCCTGCGAACACCCGGAGCAGGGCAGCGATCGGCGATAGCGTGTGCGTGATTGCACGGCTACGCAACTACCGGGAGGCGTCCATGGCAGCACGCCGAAGCAAACGGCTTCCCATCACGCGCCGGCGCGCGGGAACCGGCTTCTTCTATCTGGAAGGGGCACGCACGGTGAAGGACCAGCACCTGCTGGATCGGATCAGGCAATTGTCGATCCCGCCGGCATGGAAACAGGTCCAGATCGCGGCCAGTGCGCGGGCCAAGGTCCAAGCTCGCGGAATCGATGCGGCAGGGCGCACCCAAATGATCTACCACCCTGATTTCCGCGAGCGGCAGGATGCCGCCAAATTCGACCGGTTGCCGGCGTTCGGCCGCGCACTGCCCAATCTCCGCCGCCAGCTGCTGCGGGATCTGCGCCGGGGAAGAAACGACAAGGACAGGGTCACTGCGGCCGTGGTCCTGCTGCTGGATCTGCACCTGCTGCGCATCGGCACGCACGCCTACTCGCGTTCCAACCAATCCTTCGGGGCCGCTTCGCTGCGAGCCAAGCATCTGGAGGTCCAAGGGCATTGCGCCACCCTCGAGTTTCCCGGCAAGAGCGGCCAGCAGCAGCATGTGAAAATCAGGAGCCGGCGACTGGCACGAGTGCTGATCCAATTGCGCGATCAGCCGGGCTACGAGCTTTTCCGCTACCTGGATGACGATGGGCACTCGCACCTGCTCCAGCCTGCGCAAATCAACCGGTACCTCGAGGAGCACCTGGGTAGCGGATTCACCGCCAAGGACTTCAGGACCTGGGGCGGCAGCTTAGCGGCTTTCAGGGCACTGATCGAGGCTCCCGCCTCGGCTATGGCTGCCGATGATGCCAGGAATCTGCGCAAGCTGGCCATCGAGCAGGCCGCCGGAAAACTGGGCAATACTCCCGAAATCGCGGCCGGCTCCTATATCGATCCCCGTGTGCTGGAGCTGGCGGACGATCCGGAAAAATTGGCGGCGCTGCGCCGTTCCAAACGGCAGCTGGGGACCAAGAACCATTTGGATCCGGCTTCGCGCTGCCTGCTGCGGTTCCTTGAAAGGGCCAGCTAGGTTCAGAATCTAGAAGTTCAGTCCGCGGGCCGCTACATCCCATACCTCGCTGGTGCCGTCCTCATGCACTGCCAGCACGTTGTCGACCAGGTTCACCGCGACGCAGACATGGTTCGGGATGACGTGGAGCTGCTCGCCGTGGGCTGGCAGGTCCAAGTGCTCGGGCCACAGCACGGTGGCGTGATGCTCCGATAGTGCGCTGATGCGGGCTTCAGGGCACTGGGCGATGCGCCCGTATCCGGTGGCCCAGGCCGGGCGGTCGCTTCCGAGCACCTTGCTGCCGGCGTCCAGCACGATGCGCCGGGGAATCTGCCTATCGCCTTCATGGCGGCTGATCACGGTGGACGCGACGGTCAGGGAAATATCCTCCCAGCGCACGCGCCCCAGCTCGAACTGCTGCGCATCGCCGAAGACGTACACCCCTGGACGCACCTCGGTCAGCACCGAGTTGTCGCTCAGTTCGGCGGTCGGGGTGGAGCCCCCGCTGATGCGTTTGATGGCATGCCCGGCCTCGCGCAGCAGGCACGCCGCTTCGGCCAGGGCCTTGTGCTCATCGTTGAGTGCCGCGTCGATGCCGTCCGGCGAGTAGCTGTGGCCGGGGAAGGTGAAGATCCCATGCACGCGCATGCCTGCCGCACGGGCGGCATCGGCTATTTCCACCGCGCCTTGCGGGCTGGTGCCGCTTCGGTGATGGCCGCTGTCGATCTCGATGACGAGCTTGATCTTGGAGGCCTTCTCCCCCAGCATCCTGGCCATCTGCTGCACGGCCTGGACAGAGTCCGTGCCGATGCTCAGCTTGGCACGGCGCATCAGCTCCAGGATGCGTGCCGCCTGGGATTCATTGACCCACAGAGGGTAGGCGATGAAGATCTTCGCGACCCCGTGCAGCGCAAACGCGAGGGCTTCGCCGACAGTTGCCACGGTGAGTCCGGCGGCACCGGCGTCCATCTGGCGTTCGGCGATTTCATGCATCTTATGCGTCTTGGCATGCGGGCGCAGTTTCAGGCCCTGGCTCGCCACCCGGTGGGCCACCCGGTCAATGTTCTGCTGGAGCTTCGCTACGTCAACGATGACCTGCGGGGTGTTGATTCCGGCCGGGATAGTGCCCAAATTTTCCGTCCTTCTGCACTTGGCTGCGTCACGGAGAATCCTGGAAATAGGCATTCCCGCCGATCTGAAAGATTACCGCAGGAAGCTTTGTACAGGGGAAGGAAAAACTAGCGTGGCAGCGTGCTTCACCGGGCCGACAGCTTGGTGGACAACTCATGCGCGTGGTGCAGCAGCAGGTTGCCCAGCTCTTCGCGGCGGTCCGCTTCAAAGCGCGTTTGGATCCCGGTCAGGCTCAGTGCCCAGGCAGGCTGTCCCGAGTTGTCGAAAACCGCAGCACCCATGCCCCAGCTGCCCTCGACGATCAAGCCGGGGTTGACCGAATAGCCCAGCTGGCGGGTTTCGGCGACCTTTTTGCGCAGCTCTTCGCGCGAATGCGCCGGCCCATATCCTGGCTCTAGATCGGCATCGCGCAGGTAGCGCTCAATGCCCTGTTCAGGCAGGAAAGCAAGGATCGCGATTCCGGCCGAAGCGACTCCCAGCGGGAAGCGCCGTCCTTCATACAGCACGAACGAGCGGATGGGAAAGGCTCCATCCTGGCGCAGCAAGCACACGGTTTCGTCGCCTCGCCGCGCCGAGAGGAACGCACTTTCCCCGGTCGCCTCGGCCAGCGCGGCGACATGCTCGCGGGCCAGTTCGCTGATGTCGTAGCGCTCGGCTGCCACCGCGCCCATGAGGTAGAGCTCGGGGCCAAGCAGCCAGCGGCCGGTGCGATGATCGTGGTCGCAGAATCCTTCGGTGGCCAACGCGCTGAGCAGCCGATGCACGGTGGGCCGGGCCAAACCGGTGCTCCGGGCAGTTTGCGTCGTGGTGATGCCCTCGGGCATTGCTGTGCTCACGGTGCGAAGCACGGCAGCCAGCCGCCCTACGACTTGGGTTCCAGCCGGGGAATTGCTCATGACCACATTATGGACGATCGGTTACGGGCCGGATAATTCCCGCTTCATACTTTGTCGCCGTACCCCTGTTGCTATCGAGCTGGTCGGCGGATAATTCAGCACATGGAAAATACATGGCAAATCGTCATCGACTGCGCCCGCCCGCAAGCAATGGTCCGGTTCTGGGCCGAAGCCTTGCGCTACGTTCCCGAGCCCGCCCCGGACGGGCATCCCACGTGGCGCGCCTACTGGCAGTCCATGGGCGTGCCGGATGATGAATTGCCGCCCGGAACCGGTGATGAACCGGAGTCGCTGGTCGATCCGCAAGGTGGTGGGCCAAGGATTTGGTTCCAGCAGGTACCGGAGGCCAAGAGCATCAAGAATCGCCTGCATCTGGACTTGCTGGTCAGCGGCGGCCGCGGCGTTCGCTTCGAGGAACGCAGGCAAATCATCACCGACGAGGCAGAGCGCCTGGTGGCACTGGGGGCCAAAGTCCGCACCGTTCACGACATGCCGGAGATGGGCCATTTCGCTATCTGCATGCTCGATATCGAAGGTAACGAGTTCGACATCGTCTAGCCCTCTCAGATGTGTCCATAATATGGACCCCTTGGCCATTCCTCCTCACCATCCGACCAGTTACCCGGCAATGCACCGGGTCTATTGCATGCTCCCCTGCGACTACGTACGTTAGAGGATAAGCAGATCCGCGCTCCACATAGTGGACACATGGAGGAATCGATGACAACGAAGTTTCGGGATGACGCAGCCGCCGCCTTGGCTGCCGTCGTCAAGGATGGCATGACCATCGCAGTGGGCGGTTTCGGCCTCTCCGGCATCCCCAACCGCCTGATCACCGCACTGCGGGATTCGAAGGCAACCAACCTGACCATCGTGTCAAACAACATGGGCGTAGACGGCAAAGGGCTGGGCATCCTGCTGGAAAATAAGCAGGTCTCCAAGGTCCTGGCCTCCTACGTCGGGGAGAACAAGCTGTTCGCACAGCAGTTCCTCGATGGGGACCTGGAAGTTGAATTCTGCCCGCAGGGGACCTTGGCCGAGCGCTTGCGCGCCGGCGGGGTGGGCATTCCCGCCTTCTTCACCCCCACCGGCGTGGGAACTCCGATCGCCGAAGGCAAGGAAGTCATGGAATTCAACGGCAAGCCAGCGATCCTCGAGCGTGGAATCTTTGCCGATATCGCACTGGTCAAGGCGCACCAGGCCGACGCCGAAGGCAACCTGCGCTACCGGATGACCTCGAAGAACTTCAACCCGCTGGCCGCCATGTCCGGCCGCCATACCTTCGCCGAAGCCGAGGAAATTGCCGAGGGCTACCTGGATCCGTCGCTGGTGGAGACCCCCGGCATCTTTGTGCAGACCCTGGTGCAGGCCGATGCGGTCAAGGACATTGAACAGCGCACCGTGCGCAGCCGACAGGAGGCCTGAGCATGTGGACTCGCGATGAAATGGCGGCCATTGCCGCTAGCGAATTAACCGATGGCCAGTATGTGAATCTCGGTATTGGAATCCCCACGATGGTGGCCAACAACCTGCCGGAAGGCGTTTCGGTCAAGCTGCAAAGCGAAAACGGCCTGCTGGGCATGGGTCCCTTCCCCTATGAAGGTGAAGAAGATGCGGATCTGATCAATGCAGGCAAGCAGACCGTGACCATCCTGCCCGGCGGCAGCTTCTTCGATTCGGCGACCTCCTTCGGCATGATCCGCGGCGGCCACGTCCAGACCGCGATCCTCGGCGCCCTGCAAGTGGCTGCCAATGGCGATCTGGCCAATTGGACCATCCCGGGCAAGCTGGTCAAGGGCATGGGCGGCGCCATGGACCTGGTCGCCGGCACCCCGCGCGTGATCGTTCTGACCGATCACGTGGCCAAGGACGGGACATCCAAGATTGTGGAGAAATGCGACCTGCCGCTCACCGGAGTCGGCGTGGTCAACCGCATCATCACCGACCGAGCAGTGTTTGATATAGAAAACTCGACCTTGACCCTGCGTGCAGTAGCCCCGGGTGAAAGCGTGGAAACCATCAAGGACATCACGGCAGCAGAATTTGCCGTGGATATTGTGGAGGATCTGAAAGCATGACCGCAAAAATTGTGGGCTACGCCCGTACCCCATTCGTGAAATTCAACGGCGCCTTCGCCTCCGTCCCGGCCACCGAGCTCGGCGCCCATGCCGGCAAGGCCGCGCTGGAACGTGCCGGAATTGATCCCAGCGAGGTCCAGCAGGTCATCGCCGGCCAGGTGCTGCAAGGTGGCGCCGGCCAGAACCCGGCCCGCCAATCCGCTGTGGGTGCCGGCATTGCGCTGGACGTTCCGGCCATCGCCGTGAATGCCGTATGCCTCTCAGGTGCCGAGGCCGTTGTGGCAGGAGCCCGCCTGATCAATAGCGGCGAGGCAGACGTTGTCCTGGCTATCGGCCAGGAATCCATGTCCCTGGCTCCGCACGTGCAGCGCGCCCGTGCCGGAACCAAGTACGGTGCCATTGAACTGATTGACACCCTGGAATACGACGGCCTGACCGATGCTGCCGAGAAGCGTTCGATGGGCGCTTCCACCGAGGAGCACAATGCCAAGTTGTCGATGACCCGCGAGGCCCAGGATACGGTCTCGGCCGCATCCCACCAGCGCGCTGCCGCGGCCCGCGATTTCGCAGCCGGCGAGATTGCGCCATTTACCATTTCCAGCCGTCGCGGCGACACCACGATCAGCGAAGATGATGGCATCCGCGAAGCAACCACCGTGGAATCCTTGGGCAAGCTGCGTCCGGCCTTTGCCAAGGAAGGCACCATTACTGCGGGCAACTCCTCGCAGATCACCGACGGCGCAGCAGCCGTGGTGCTGGCCAGCGATGCGGCCATTGAGCGCCTGGGCCTGGAGCCGTTGGCTGAAATTCTCTCGCACGCTTTCGTTGCCGGCCCGGACCGCACCCTGCACGAGCAGCCATCCAATGCCATCAGCGCAGCCCTGGAGAAGGCCGGGGCCAAAGCCCAGGACCTGAAGGCCGTCGAAATCAATGAAGCTTTCGCCGCTGTCGCGGTGCAGTCCACCAAGGCGCTGGGTCTCGATGCCTCCATCGTGAATCCGCATGGTGGCGCGATTGCCCTGGGCCACCCGATTGGCGCTTCCGGTGCACGCATCATTGGCACGTTGGCCCGCCAGCTCCACGAGATGCCGGCCGGCTCGCTGGGTGCCATCGGCATCTGCGGTGGTGGCGGCCAGGGCACCGCAGTGGTGCTGCGTTCGCTGTAGCCGCTGTCCGATTAGCCAGTGCGGTTGGGTCTTCTGGGATCCAACCGCACCGGCTTTTCCATTTACCGGTGAAGTGAAAGGCGGAACTCGCTCCTTAAGCCGCCGCATATTTCTTAACTGGACTTTGTTCTTCCACTTACTTGTTTTGTAATTGGAAGGTCATATTCCAATTGTTCGACTTTAAGTTTCCAAGAACGCCCGGATGTGACGCCATCATCGCACCATGTGAGGACTCACCTTGGAAAATACGCAATTGCCTGATGATCCAAAGGTGCCACCGGCACCTTCGGATCCATTGCCAGCGCCGGCGGCACCGGCGAACCCGTTCCAGAATGCCGGGCAGAACCGGCAGGTCAGGAAATTCACCAACGCGGTCCTGGAACTGAAGTCGCGTGCCAGCCTGGAGCTTCTTGGATTCCAAGCCGGCGCCATTGCGGCCATTGGCATCGTCCTGGCTCTTTGCTACCTGATCCCCCTGGCCTCGATGGCCAAGGAGATCGGTGGCGGCAGCTCCGCTGAATTCAACGTGGCGTCCCAGCTCAATTCCTTCAAGGCCTTCATCATGGTCTTCGGTGCCGTCCTGGGCGGCGGGCTGAAGATCACCGGATCCGGGGGCGGATTCGGCATGTTCGGCGAGCTCAGCCTCGCATTCGCCCTCGTTTCGGTCACCTCCATCGTGGCAATCTGCGCCGCGAACTACCTGATCGTGCGCAAGCTGCGTCGTGGCGCACGCAACGGCGGTTGGAAGAGCGCTGCATTGGCCTCCGGACTGCACGCGCTGGTCCTGGCATTGGTCTTCCTGGTCATTGCGCTCTTCGGGAAGCTCAGCATCCAGGGTGGCGAATTCTTCTCCGCCGCGGTGTCCCCGCGATATGCAGGTGTCTTCTTCACGATTGCCTTGGCCGTTTTCTTCTCGCAGTTCCTTGCCACCGCACCCCAGCGCGCCAACGCCGGATCCCCATTGCTTACCGGCGTCCGCGAGGCCGTGGCCCTGGCCGTTTCGACCTTGGCGGCTTTCGCCTTGGTCGGCATCATTGCCGCATTCACCCAGCGTCCAGATGACATGCCCTGGAGCTTGGGCCTGATCCTGCTCCCGCTGCTGGGAACCATCGGTTCATATGTGGCAGCGTTGGGCTTCCTCGGGGCGCTGGCTCCGAATGTCTCCGGCATGGCCAGCTTCCTGGGCGAATACACCGCCGATGCCATGCCCGAATCCGTCCTGCGCATCTGGGATATCGCCGACGGCAAGGGTGCTTGGCTCCTGGTCCTGAGCGCCCTCCTGGTACTCCTGGCGGCTATCCGTATTGGCGTGCACCGTGGTCGACTGGCCGCTGGTTTCAACATGCAGCGCGCTTGGCAGCTGCCGGTAGCGGCTTTGGTCCTGTGGATGATTCTTGCCGGGCTGACCAACATCTCCCTGGGTGGCGCCATCACCGCCAACGAGATGGGCAACATGAGCGGCAGCATGTCCTACGGCATCACCTGGTACTCGGTGATCTTCCTGGCACTCGGGGCCGCAGTTGTCTCGCTGCTGGCAGAAATCCTGCCCTTGCAGGTCTACCGCTTCGCCCCATCCCTGCTGGCAGTGATTGCCGGCAAGGACGCCGCAGCGCGATGGGTTTCCGGCCAGGCACCTGCCGTTGCTCCGGCTTCGCCGGTTGCAGCCGCACCCAGCCAGGCTGCTCCAGTTGCCGCCGCAGCCCAATCCACCCCTGCCGTGTCCGCCGACGGCCAGCCGATGGCTGGTGAACCGGCTCCGGCGCTGGCCCCGGCCTCGGAAGAGTCCAAGAAGAAGGCCAAGGCCGTTGGCTTCTCGGTTCTTGCGCTGGCAGTCATTGCCGGTCTGGGCTTCGGTGCCATCGCCTACCTGAACGGGCAGCGCAAGCCCGAAGCTGAAGTTGAGAAATACCTCGCGCTGCTTGCCGAGGGCCAGGCCGGCAAGGCGACCGAGATGGTCGACCCGGGGATCGACAACGCCTCGCGCGTCCTGCTCAGCGGCGATGTCCTGGGCAACGCCAAGCAGCGCTTGGAACTCGTTGATGTCATCGAGGAATCCAAGGGCAAGGACTCGGCCCGTGTGCGAGCGATCTACTCCATCAACGGCGAGCGCCACGAACGCTCCTTCAATGTCGACGCGGGCGACAAGGACTTCGGCCTGCTCGATACCTGGGTGCTCAATGAAGCATTGATTGTTCCGGTGGAGATCACCTCCGATAAGAGCTCGGAAGTCACTGTCGGCAAGGCCAAGGTCAAGCTGCTTGAAAGCGAGGACTACTACGGCGAGGGACGTTCCTTCACCGGCAGCTTCTACGCCTACCCGGGCATCTATGATGTCTCAGCGCCTGGCAATGAATACCTGACGAGCGAAGCGCAGGAATTGCGCGTCAACCATCCTGATTCGCAGCCGGCACAGGCGGCGCTGGTTACGACCACCACCGAGAAGCTCGACGAGCTGGTTCTGGATGAGGTCAAGAAGTTCGCTACTGCCTGCGTGACCGTTCCAACCAACCTCGATGACGGTTGCCCGAGCACCTTGCAGTCCAAGGACATCGCATCGTTCTCTGTGAAGTCGCATGCTGAAAGCGTGGCCATCGAGGAATCGGGCAGTTTCTCAAGCTCCGAGATCGTCTTCAAGTACAAGCTCAATGACATGGAGTTCATTGATTACGACGAAGAAGAGCTCACCCGCAGCTTCACGGGCAGCGTGGATTGGTACGGCGAGAAGCCCCAGGTCACCGTCGAAGGCGCATCCTGGTGGTAAGCCGCTGCTTCAGCTGCTGCTAGCCCGCCGCTGACTAGAACGCAAAGCCGCGTGCCGGCCATGATCTATGGCCGGCACGCGGCTTTGCCCTTTGCTTCCTAATGCCACAGCGGTTCGCGCGAGACGTGGTTGACCAGTAGCTGCGCATCCAGCTCGACATAGGTTCCATTGGCCATGCGCGGATTGCTTTCGCCGGTGAGCGCGGCGATTACCGAGCAGATCAAGGCACTGTGGCTCACGACCATCACGTTCTGCCCGGGATGCTGATGGCAGATCTTGAACAATGCGTTCACTGCACGCCCCACCAGATGATCTTCGGTTTCTCCGGTGCCAACCAGCAGCTGACGCTGTTCGTCGGCGCCATCGGCCACCAAGGTGCCTTCGAGATCGCCGAAGTCCTGCTCCATCAGTTCCTGGTTTTCGTGCAGGGCACGGATGCCCAGGCTATTGGCGAGGATCTGCGCTGTTTGGCGGGCACGGAACAACGGGGAGGAATACACTGCGTCCCAAGTACCTTCGGGTGCCAGCTCGGTGGCCAGCTGCTGGGCTTGGCGGATGCCGGTATCGTTCAGTGGCAGGTCGCTGCGTCCATGCAGGCGTCCTGCCTTGTTCCATTCGGTCTGTCCGTGGCGGATCAGGATCAGTTTCTTTGCGCTCATCGTCTTCTTCTTTCTGGCATGCACCGAAGCAACAGGTGCCCGGTGCGAAGTAGTGTTCTTGGAGTCAGTTGCCGGTCTGCGAACTCTTGACCGGCGCTGGCAGCGGGGTGCTGGCGTGCAGCGCGGCGTACTGGCCGCTGGTTGCAGCGAACGCGTCGACCGATTTGGCCCCGACCTTGATGACGTTGAATCCCGCTGCAGGCTCGTCAACGATCTGCGTCGGGGCAAATGGATTCATGTTGTAGGACACTGCAGGAGCCATGAACACCGGGGTGCTCAACAGCTGGCTGGTGGACGCCTGATGGTAGTGGCCGCAAAGGATTGCACGGATATCGCTTCCGGCGGCGATGGCCGCCAGCTCCATCGGGTTCTCCAGCCCGCGGCCGGCGCGGGCTTCATTGGCGGCTTCCACCGGAGGATGGTGCAGCAGAAGCAGGGATCCGCGCGGCGCCGGAACCGCCAGCAGCGAGGCAAGCCAATCGAGCTGCCGCTGTTCCAAGCGTCCCCGGGCCAATTGGAATCCCCCGCTGTCCAAACCGATAATCCGAAGCCCCAGGACCTCGTGCACCGTGTCGGCTGGATGCGGACCGGTGGACAGGCGCCTGGTGTTGAAGGATTCTCCAATCGCGCCCAACGGATCATGGTTGCCCGGAACGGTGATGACCGGGCAATCCAGTTCGCGCTGGGCCTGGTTGAAGATCCCTGCGGCCCGCTCATGGATGTCCGAACCGCGGTCTGCGATATCGCCGGTCACCACAATGGCATCCGGATCCAGGCACGCGGCTGCTTCCAGCGCCTGTTCTGTTCGTTGCCACGAATCAATGGATCCGTGAAGCAGCTGCCCTTCGGGACGCAGGTGGGTGTCGCTCAATTGGATCATCGTCAGAGGTTCCATTTTTCCTCCTTCACGGCTGCTGCATTTCATCCCATTGAACGCCGGGGTTCTGGCCAGCAGGTGAACAGGGTGTCGACGCCATATGAAGTCCTGAAGAATCGGGGTTTTGCCGATAATCGGACAAATGGGTCATGGAAGGCAGGTAAAACTGGCTGACACATGCTTTCTGGCGCATATGAACGGCGAGTAGCATCCAAAACGACTAATCTTAGAAGAGAAGATTTGAATCCACCGAGGAGCTATATCCATGACCGGCAGCAAAGTCGTCGCCTTTGGCCACTTCCAGCCAGAGCGCATCGTCCCTAACACCGAGCTGGAAAAGTTGGTGGAAACCAGTGATGAATGGATCACCCGACGTGTCGGCATCGAAGAACGCCGCTGGGGAACCGGTGTTGAAACCGTAGACTCCATGGCCCTCAAGGCCGCGGAGATGGCGCTGGGCAACGCAGCTGGCATCAAGGCAGCCGATATCGACATGATCATCGTCGCCACCTGCACCGCTACGGACCGTTCGCCGAACATGGCCGCACGCGTAGCTAACGCCCTGGGCATGGACCAAGGGCCGGCAGCGGTGGACGTGAACGTGGCTTGCGCAGGCTTTGCCCACGCAGTTGGCCTGGCCCAGGGCGCCATTGCCGCTGGCTCGGCGACGAATGCCTTGGTTATCGGCTCGGAGATGCTCACCGACTACACCGACTTCACCGATCGCACCACCTGCGTGCTGACCGCGGACGGCGCTGGCGCTTTCGTGATCACCGCATCGGAAGACAACGGCATCTCGCCGGTGGTCTGGGGTTCGGTTCCATCCCTGTCCGATGCAGTGCGCATCGAAGAGGAAAACAACATGAAGTTCGCGCAGAACGGCCAGAGCGTTTACCGCTGGACCGTCACGCAGCTGCCGAAGATCGCTTCGAAAATCATCGACCGTGCCGGCATGAAGCCTGAGGAGCTGGATGCCATTGTCCTGCACCAGGCCAACCTGCGCATCATCGAGCCATTGGCAGAGAAGATCGGCGCACCGAACGCGCGCGTGGCCACCGATGTGGTGTACTCGGGCAACACTTCGGCCGCTTCGGTTCCGCTGGCCCTTTCCAAGTTGATGGCTTCGGATGAGCCATTGCCTTCGGGTTCCAAGGCGTTGCTCTTCGCCTTCGGTGGCGGCCTGGCTTACGCCGGCCAGATCATCACGATCCCTTAAGTATTTTCGCCATGAGTGGGCGCTACGGCATTTTGCCGTGGCGCCCACTAGTGCTTTAACGGCGCCTTCCGCATCAGCCTAAAAAGCTGCTCCGAACCCCTTGCAACAACGCGTTAGTGACTGCTAACGTATTTTTCATGCTTGATCTACTGGAAGTCGCTTCCGAGCCAACGCGCAGGCGCTTGATTCAGTTGCTGGGTTCCGGGGAACGCACGGTGACGGAACTGGCCGTGAACTTCGCCGTCAGCCGCTCCGCCATCTCGCAACACCTGCTGCTGTTGATTGACGTAGGACTGCTGCAAGCCCGCAAGGATGGCCGCAGCCGCTACTACTCGCTGGACCCTGCAGGCATCACGAAGCTCAAGGCCCTCCTTGACTCGTTCTGGAATACCGAACTCGACCTGCTCGTTGCCGAGGCCGCCGAATTGGCGTCGTTCAATGGGCCACCGCACCAGCCACCAGGAGAAAAGCCATGAGCTTTGAACGAACAGTCATCCTCCCCATTGACGCCGACACCGCCTTTGCACTGGTCACCAACCCGGAACGCCTTCGCCGCTGGCAAACCGTTGCCAACCGCGTTGACCTGCAGACCGGCGGCAGCTACCGCTTCACCATGGGTCCGGGCCACCAGGCCTCGGGCACTTTCACCGAAATCGAGCCCGGCAAGCGCCTGGTCTTCACCATGGGATGGGAAGGTTCGGATGCCGTTCCGCCCGGCGATTCGACGGTTTTCATCACCCTGGAACCGCTGGATCAGGGCACGGCCCTGACCTTGCGCCATGAGGGGCTGGACGCCGAGCAGTCCTCGGGCCACGCCGAGGGATGGAACCACTTCCTGGATCGGCTGAAGGAGTTTGCCGAAACCGGCGAAGCAGCCATCGACGAGTGGAACGCCGTGCCCGAGCCGCAGAATCCGATCGTTTCCGCCGAGGGCTCCGTGGCAGCCCTGCAGTTCATCCTGAACAACATCTGCGCAGCGGACCTGGCCAAAGCCACTCCCTGCTCCGAGTTCTCCGTGAGCGAGCTGCTGGATCACCTTGCGGGTTCGGTCTCGATGATCGGCGGTGCCCTGGGCGCTGCGGTATCCGATGACCCGGCCCTGGCGCCGGAAGCTCGCATCGCCAACCTGGTGCAGCCGACCCTGGAGGCTTTTGCCGCTCGCGGCGTTGCCGGCGAGATTGATCTCGGATTCGCTGTCATGCCGGCTTCAGTGGTTGCCGGGATCCTGAATCTGGAACTGATGGTTCACGGGTGGGACTTCGCCCAGGCGACCGGCCAGGAGTTCGCGATCCATCCTGGCCACGCGGAATACGTACTGGGCTTGGCACGCAAGACTGTGGGACCGGCTCAGCGCACCTCCGGTTCCTTCGCGGAAGAAACCATGGTCGCCGAATCCGCCAGCAGCCTGGATCGCCTGATTGCGTTCACCGGCCGCGTTCCCGCAGGAGCCTGAGGACCTCCCATGGTTGACGTCTCCACGAGCATCGCTATCGACCGGCCACGTTCGGTGGTGGCCGGCTACGCGATGAACCCGCTGAACGCTCCAGCGTGGTACCGGAATATCCACTCGGTGCGCCGGCTGGATCCCCATGGCTTCGGCCTCGGATCACACACCGCCTTCGAAGCCAGGTTCCTTGGACGGAAGCTTTCCTACACCTACGAAGTCACCAGGTTCGCGCAGAACGAGGAACTGGTCATGGCCACCGCGCAGGGCCCGTTTCCCATGCGCACCACCTATCGCTTCGAAGCGATAGGGCCAACGGCGACTCGGGTCCACCTGCGCAATGACGGCGAGCCAACTGGCTTCGGCAAACTGGCCGGCCCGCTGATGGAAATGATGATGCGGCGAGCCAATATGGCTGATCTCCGGGCGCTGAAAAGCATCCTGGAGAAAGACTGAGGACCAGCGGCGAACACCGCGGATACCTTGCCTGTGGCATCGTGTCCGCGGTGTTCGCGCGTCACTGACCTGAGCATTCCCGATTGCTCCAGTTCTCGACTTGACGTTAAGTGGATCACACCCCAGACTGGTACACGTGAACCTGTCTGACAGCTGGACACCCGGACAGCAACCGATCGAACGACGATCCGCTGCCGAAGGCGTCTTCCATGCACTCCGCCTAGCCATTGAAGCCCAGGAAATCGCCATCGGCGCGAAACTGGGATCCGAAGCTGCCCTCGCGGCCGACTACGGCGTGAGCCGCTCGGTCATCCGCGAAGCGCTGCGCTCCTGCGCGGCCCTGGGCCTGACCCGCACCGAAACCGGGCGCGGCACCTTCGTGGTCTCCCACCGGCCCACCCGCGAGCTGAAACTGGGCACGTTCTCCTCCGACGACCTGCACGAAGCCCGTCCGCATATCGAGATCCCGGCTGCCACCCTCGCCGCCACCCGGCGCACCGCCGAGGACCTGGAGCGGATCAGCGGGCTGATCGAGGCGATGGAGCAGGAAGACGACCCGGCAGCCTGGGTCGAGCTGGACGCCGCCTTCCATGCCGCGATCGCCCAGGCCAGCGGCAACTCGGTGTTCTCCAAGGTCGTCGCGGACATCCGCGAGGCCATGGCCCGCCAGTCCGAGACCGTGAACCTGGTTGCCGGCCGCCGGTCGCCGTCGAACTCGGAGCACCAGGAAATCTACCAGGCCATCGCCGCCCAAGACCCGCAAGCGGCCAACAATGCGATGGCCAAGCACCTCAATGCGGTGCAGCAAGCAGTATCCACCATAGTCAGGAGCAAGAAGTGACCCCCGCCGATCCCCAGACCCTGCGCGCTTCGCTGGTCGTTGAGGCACTGCCGCAGCACGAACCGCTGGTCATCGCCACCCGCGGCGAGGCCGTGGAGTCCATCCACTACGGCTCGGCCGTGCTGCTGGATCCCGCCGGCTCCATCGCCGCCAGCCGCGGCGATGCCCAGGCCGCGTTCTACCCGCGCTCGGCGCTCAAGCCGCTGTTCGCCGTGGGCATGCTGCGCGCCGGACTGCAGCTCGACGACCAGCAGCTGGCCTTGGCCTCGGCCAGCCACTCCGGGAGCCCGCGCCACCTGCAGGTCGCCGAATCCACGCTGGCCGCCGCCGGCCTGGACCACACAGCGCTGCGCAATTCCACCGACCTGCCCTACGGCGTTGCCGAGCGCCAGGACTACCTGGCCGCTGGCGGCAAGGCCACCGCGCTCGCGCAGAACTGCTCGGGCAAGCACGCCGCACTGGCGGCCCTGTGCGAGCTCAAGGGCTGGGACACCGCCAACTACCTGCACGACGAGCGCCTCCTGCAGCTGCTGCAGGACACCGTGGAGGATCTTTCGGGCGAACAGATCTCCGGGGTGAGCACCGACGGCTGCGGCACCCCGGTCTACCGGATGACCCTGGCCGGATTGGCCCGCGCCTTCGGCAAGCTGGCCAGCGCCGCGCAAGGCACCGCCGAGGCACGCGTGGCCGCGGCTATGGCCGGCTACCCGGAACTGGTAGCCGGCGTTGGCCGCGATGTCACCGCCCTGATGCGCGCGGTGCCCGGCTCCGTGGCCAAGGACGGTTTCGAGGGCATCCAGGCCGTGGGCCTGCCCGATGGCAGCGCGCTGGCCGTGAAGATCGCCGACGGCTCGGACCGCGCCCGGATGCCGATCACCGCCAAGCTGCTCGCCGAGCACCTGGGCTCCGAGGCCGCATTGGCCCTTGAACCGCTGGCTACCAGCCCGGCCTTTGGCGGCGGTGCGCCCGTGGGCCTGCTGGCCGCACTGTAATTTTTTCCGTTCCAACCATTTCAACGAATCCTGGAGAAGAATCCACCATGCCTGAAACCTTGCTCAGCGGCCAGACCCGCAGCGAGCATGACCTGATCGGCGACCGCGATATCCCGGCGGATGCCTACTGGGGCGTGCACACGCTGCGCGCCAAGGAGAACTTCGACATCACCGGCACCGAGTTGTCCGGCAACCCGCACCTGATCCGCGCATTGGCGCGCGTGAAGCAGGCCGCGGCGCGTGCCAACCACGAGCTGGGGCTGCTGGACACCCAGCGCGCGAACGCCATCGACCAGGCCTGCGAGGCCATCGCCGGCGGGGCGCTGCATGAGCAGTTCATCATCGACCCGATCCAGGGCGGGGCCGGCACCAGCACGAACATGAACGCCAACGAGGTCATCGCCAACCTGGCGCTGCAAATCATGGGCCATGCCAAGGGCGAGTACTCCTTCTTGCACCCCAACGACCATGTGAACCTCTCGCAGTCCACCAACGACGCCTACCCGACCGCGGTGAACATCGCCACGCACTTCGCCACCCAGCCGCTGCTGGCAGCCATCGAGGTGCTGCAGGATTCGTGCATCGCCAAGGCCGCCGAGTTCCGCACCGTGGTGAAGATGGGCCGCACCCAGCTGCAGGACGCCGTGCCGATGACCGTGGGCCAGGAGTTCCGCGGCTGGGCCGTGACCCTGGGCGAGGACCGGGCGCGGCTGGAGGAATCGCTGTGCCTGGTCACCGAGATCAACCTCGGCGCCACCGCCATCGGCACCGGGCTGAACGCCCCGGCAGGCTATGCCGAGGCCGCCTGCCGCCACCTGCGCGAGCTGACCGGCCTGCCGCTGACCACCAGCCCGGACCTGATCGAAGCCACTTCGGATGTGGGCGCGTTCGTGCACCTCTCGGGCGTGCTCAAGCGCGTGGCGCTGAAGATCTCCAAGATCTGCAACGACCTGCGCCTGCTCTCCTCCGGTCCGCGCGCTGGCCTGAACGACCTGCAGCTGCCGGCCGTGCAGTCCGGCTCCTCGATCATGCCCGGCAAGGTCAACCCGGTGATCCCGGAAGTGGTCAGCCAGATCGCCTACCAGGTGGTGGGCCACGACTTGACCGTGACCATGGCCGCCGAGGGCGGGCAGCTGCAGCTGAACGCCTTCGAGCCGGTGATTGTGCACTCGATCGGGCTCTCCCTGAAGCACCTGGCCAACGGCTGCCTGACCCTGGCGCACAAGTGCATCGACGGGATCACCGTGGACGAGCAGGCGCTGCGCCGCGAGGTGGAGAACTCCATCGGCCTGGTCACCGCGCTGAACCCGCGGCTGGGCTACGCGGCATCCACCTCGGTGGCCCTCGAAGCGCTGCACACCGGGCGCGGCGTGGCCGAGCTGGTGCTCGAACGCGGCCTGCTCTCGGCCGAAGACCTCAATGAGTTGCTCTCCCCCGAGCGCCTCGCCAACCTCACCGACTAGATCCGAGGAATCATATGGATAATTCCACTCCGCACGCCACCGCGGCGCACGTCCCCGATGCCGCGCTGACGGCCGGCGACAACGATTACCACAAGGGCCTGTCCTCCCGGCAGATGCAGATGATCGCCATTGGCGGCGCCATCGGCACCGGGCTGTTCATGGGTGCCGGCGGCCGGTTGGCCGAAGCCGGACCGGGCATTGTCATCAGCTACGCAGTCTGCGGCTTCTTCGCCTTCCTGATCCTGCGGGCGCTGGGCGAACTGGTCATGCACCGCCCGTCCACCGGTTCCTTCGTGTCCTACGCCCGCGAGTTCTACGGCGAGAAGGCGGCCTTCGCCACCGGCTGGCTGTACTGGCTGAACTGGGTAATGACCGCCATTGTCGATATCACCGCGGTGGCCCTGTACATGGGCTTCTTCGGCAAGTACGTGGGGTGGATCAGCTCGGTGCCCCAGTGGCTCTGGGCGCTGCTGGCGCTGGCCGTGGTGCTGGCCATGAACCTGATCTCGGTCAAGGCCTTCGGCGAGATGGAATTCTGGTTCGCACTGGTCAAGGTCGTGGCTCTGGTGGCCTTCCTGATCATTGGCTGCTACTTCGTCATCTTCGGCACGCCGCTGGCAGGACATGAGGTCGGCTTCTCGCTGCTCAGCTCCAATGGCGGGCTGCTGCCCAATGGCCTGCTGCCGGTGCTGGTGCTGATGCAGGGCGTGGTCTTCTCCTATGCTTCCATCGAGCTGA
This sequence comes from Arthrobacter sp. JUb115, assembly GCF_004365035.1. Taxonomy (NCBI): domain Bacteria; kingdom Bacillati; phylum Actinomycetota; class Actinomycetes; order Micrococcales; family Micrococcaceae; genus Arthrobacter; species Arthrobacter sp. JUb115. Next base: position 171,134 of record NZ_SOBS01000005.1, read on the forward strand.
TCGGCACCGCCGCGGGCGAAACGGAGAATCCGGAAAAGGTCATGCCCAAGGCGATCAACACCGTGATCATCCGCATCGCCGTATTCTACGTCGGCTCGCTGGTGCTGCTCTCGCTGTTGCTGCCCTACACCGCGTACAGCGCCGGGGAATCGCCGTTCGTGACCTTCTTCGGATCCATCGGCGTGCAGGGCATGGACGTGGTGATGAACCTGGTGGTGCTCACCGCGGCGCTGTCCTCGCTGAACGCCGGGCTCTACTCCACCGGGCGCATCATGCGCTCCATGTCATTGAACGGCTCGGCGCCGAAATTCGCCGGGCGGATGAACAAGGCCGGGGTTCCCTACGGCGGCATCGTGATCACCGCTGTGGTGGCCGTGTTCGGCGTGGTGCTCAACGCCGTGGTCCCGGCCAAGGCCTTCGAGATCGTGCTGAACTTCGCGGCCATCGGCATCATTGCCTCCTGGGGGATGATCGTGCTGTGCCAGATGGCGCTGGTGAAGTCCGCCAAGCGCGGCGAGCAGCAGCGCCCCGGCTTCCGGATGCCGCTGGCTCCGGTCTCCGGCTGGGTCACCCTGGGCTTCCTGGCCCTGGTGCTGGTGATGATGGCCTTCGATAATCCCATCGGCACCTGGACCATTGCCTCGCTGGTGGTCATCATCCCGTTGATCATCGGCGGCTGGTACTTGTGCCGCGGACGGATCAACGAGATCGCCAAGGCGCGGCTGCACAACGAGCAGCCAACCGGCCAGCGGTAGCAGGATCCCGGAACCGGTCCGGGAGCAGCCTCGTGCTGCTCCCGGGCCGGTTCTTTTTGCGTGCCGGCCGGGCCCTAGCTGGTGATCTTGGCCTTGAGCAGCGCCTGCGCAAGATGCATGCCGCGCACATCCGTGCCCTCGGCGATCTGCGTGCGGCAGGAGAAACCGTCGGCGAGCACCACGTCGTCCTGCGCTCGGTTGCGGATAGCCGGGAAGAGCTCGCGCTCACCCAGCGACCGGGAGAGCTGCGCATGCCCGGGCTCGAATCCCCAGTTGCCAGCCAAGCCGCAGCAACCGGTTTCGATCTCGCGCTCGTCGATGCCGATGCTGCGCAGCACAGCCGAGGAATTCCCGTGGTCGCCCTGCGAACGCTCATGGCAATGGACCTGCGAGACTGCACCGACGTTCAGCTGCCCGAATGGCCAGCTGGCATTGGGCTGGCCGTCCTGCGGAACATGCTTGGCGATCAAATCCGCAAACGGCACGACGGCGGCCGACAGCGCGGCCGCGCGCGGATCCTCGGGAACCAGCTCGGTGATCTCGTGGCCGAGCATCACCGTGCACGAAGGTTCCAGCCCGATCACCGGGTAGCCCGCATTGACCAGCGGTTCCATGACATCCAGCGTGTGCTTGATGACCTTGCGCGCGGTATCCAGCTGGCCGGTTGAATGCCACGTCAGGCCGCAGCAGACGAATCCCTCGGGAATGATCACCCGGTAGCCCAGGGTTTCGAGCACTTCAACTGCTGCCTGGCCCGGTCCGGTATCGAGGTGGTTGTTGAAGGAGTCCGGCCACAGCACCACGGTGCCCTGCTTAGCTTCGGCCGCCGTTCCGTTCCGCTTGGCTGCCCAGCGCTGCAGGGACATGGCTGAGAACGTGATCATCTTGCGCGTCGGTTCAATGCCTCCAAGCTTCTTGACAAGCCGCTGCACGGCTTCGACGCGCATCACCGCGTTGGCCAGGGAAGCCAAGCCAGGCACCTGGTGCATCCAGTGGGTGAGCTTTGGCAGCCATCCCATGGTGTAGTGCGCCATCGGGCGGATGCGGCCCTCGTAGAACTTGTGCAGGAACTCCGACTTGTACGTTGCCATGTCCACATTAACCGGGCATTCGGAGGCGCAGGCCTTGCAGGAGAGGCAGAGGTCCAGGGCATCCTTCACCTCTTCGGATTTGTACGCTTCGGGCAGGGTGCTGCCGCGGAACATCTCGGAGAGCACTCGGGCACGGCCGCGCGTGGAGTTCACCTCATCGTGGGTGCCTTGGAAGGAGGGGCACATGGCTCCCTCGTCCGAACGGCACAATCCCACGCCCACGCAGCGGTTCACTGCGTTGACCAGAGAGCCCTTGTCGCGCGAGAGCGCATGCACCGGAGTCAGCTCGAAGCTGCGCTGCCCGGGTCCGGGCCGCAGCGAATCGTCAATGCGCTCGGGATTGACCAGCACTCCCGGGTTGAACAGGCCCTCGGGGTCGAAGACCGCCTTGAAGCTGCCGAAAGCCTGCATCATCTTCTGGCTGTACATGCGGTTGAGCAGTTCCGAGCGTGCCCGGCCATCTCCGTGCTCGCCGGAGAGCGAGCCGCCGTGCTTGGCCACGGTGTCGGCGGCCCGCTCCATGAACTGGCGGAAGATCGCGACGCCTTCGTCGGTGCCCAAGTCGAAGGAGATGCGCACGTGGACGCAGCCCTCTCCGAAGTGGCCGAATGGGATGCCGCGCAGTCCATGGGTTTCCATCAGCGCGTACAGATCCCGCAGGTAGCCGGCAAGGTTTTCCGGCGGGACCGCTGAATCCTCCCAGGATGGCCAGGCTTCGCCGCCATCTGGCAGGCGGGTGACGATGCCGGCGGATGCTTCGCGGATCTTCCATAGCGTACGGGCCTCGGCATGGTCCGTGACGACAACCGCATCGATAGCGGCTCCTGACTGTGCGGCGTAGGCTGACTGCACCAGCTCATCGGCGATGCTTCGCGCTTGTTCAATGGTTTGGCCAGCCGTTTCGCAGAAGAGCCAGCCGCCAGCCTTGGCTACGCCACCGCGGTTGGCTGTGCCCATTCCCGGCAGGTTGGATCCGGCCTTTTCCTGCCCGGGGCGGCTTCGCAGCGCGTCGAGCAGATCGCCGCCCATGCCTTCCGCGGTGGCCAGGCCGGGCCGGCGCAGGGACGAGGCCGCAGCCGCGGCATCGAAAACCGTTTCAAAGGCCAGGACGGCCAGTGCGGTGTGCTTCGGCTTCTCGACAAGACGCACTACCAGCTCGGTGATCACCCCGCAGGTGCCTTCGGAGCCGGCCAGCGCCTTGGCGACATTGAACCCGTTTTCCGGCAGCAGGTAGTGCATGCCGTAGCCCGATACCTGGCGCGCGAAGCGGCCGAGTTCGGTGCGCAGTTCTTTGAGGTTCGCATCGCGAAGGGCCTTGAGCTTTCCGTCAAGCTCCTCGCTGCTGGTTCCGTCGCTGTTGATCGCGACCACAGTACCGTCGCCCAGCATGACCTTCATGGAAACGACGTTGTCCGCGGCGGTGCCCCAAGCCAGCGAGTGCGAGCCGCAAGCGTTGTTGGCCACCATGCCGCCTACGGTGCAGCGGCTATGGGTCGACGGGTCGGGCCCGTAGGTCAGCCCGTATTCAGCAGCCGCATCGCGCAGCTGGTCGCAGATGACTCCCGGCTGGATGCGTGCGGTTCTCGCCTCGGGATCAATTTCGAGGATCTTGTTGAAATAGCGCGAGGTATCCAGCACGAGCCCCTCGCCGATGGCGTTGCCCGCGACCGAGGTCCCTCCGCCGCGCGAGGTGATCGATAGCCCCTCGGCCTTGGCATACTCAATGCTCAGGGCAATGTCGTTCTCGTCGCGGACTTCGAGCACGGCCTGCGGCACCCGGCGGAAAATCGAGGCGTCCGAGATATATGCAGCCCGGGTGGTCAGATCGGTCCGTAGCCGTTCCCGCATCTCGATGGCCTCGGGGGTCAAGGTCTGGATACTCGACTGAGCTGACATGGTGGCGCGCCTCTCGTTGATTAGTTCAACCAGAGTAACATGTTACATGCTGTCTAGTTTCCCGATTACGTGAAATCTTTCCGGAAGGTTTCAATGAGAGAATCAGTTCATGACCTCCGATCCCCAAGTCCCCGCCCAGCATGGACGCACATTGACCGAACAGGTGATGGATTACGTCCGTTCAGCAGTCATCTCTGGGGAACTCAAGACCGACACCCTCTACAGCGTGTACCAGCTGGCTGACCGCCTGAAGATTTCCCGTTCGCCGGTGCGCGACGGCCTGTTGCGCCTCGAGGAAGCAGGATTGGTGGAATTCGCGCGCAATCGCGGTTTCCGCATCATCCCGACCCAGCCCAAGGATGTCGCAGAAATTTTCTCGCTTCGGCTGGCCTTGGAGGTTCCCGCCGCATTCCGGGCTGCACAGGCCTGCACCCCGCAGATCGCAGCGCAGCTCGATGAGATCGTTGCCGGCTTGGCTCGTTGCGCCGCAGGCGATCTGACCGAAGAGTTCTTTGATTTGGACCAGCAGCTGCACGACTTCATCCTCGAGGTCGCGCAATCCAACCGCGGGCGCAATATCGTGAACCGCCTTCGTGTCGCCACGCGGCTGCTCGGCGTTTCCACAGCGGGCAAGCAGCGTACGCTGGGCGACATCATGGCCGAGCATGAGCCGATTATCACCGCGATCTCCAGTGGCAACGCCCCAGCGGCGGCGCTTGCCATGCGCCAGCACCTGGTCGCTACCGGAAAGCTATTGCTCGCACAAGCAGTTCAGGGCCAAGGCTTGGACCTTGACCCTGAAAACTTGTGGACAGAACTGACAGCTGGCTACTAGTCCTGCTCTTCTTCCTTGTATTCCCTTGAGTACTGCAGCACGAAGGCGCACAGAGCACACGCTGTCGCGAAGCTGAAGGTCCACGGGTACAAGACCTGCTTGGCCCCGGTGACCATGTCGCCATTCAGCGACAGCACTCCGGCCAGCTGCGTGCCGACGATCGCAGTGCCGCCGATCATGAACAGCGCCAAGAAGAACAGAAACAGAATTTTCATGATTCGCATGTTTTTCTCCTACGAAATCGGAATCGGCAGCCAGCCCATGCCGACAAGCCAGGCAATGCCGATCATCGGCAGCACGAAGTAGCCCAGCAATGGCATGAACATCTTGGTCGGATTGGTTTCGGCGAAGCCGGCGGCCAGGTAGATCGGCGCGCCAACCGGAGGAGAGGAACCTTCGGTCGAGGTGCACAGCAGCACTGTCACCACGGCGATCACTGGATCGATGCCCACGCTGGTCAGCGCCATCACGGCCGGAGCGCCCACGGCCGCTGCAGTTGCAGTCGAGGACAGCGGGGTGGCTACAACGACAGCCATGACACAGACGATTGCGACAATCGCTGCCTTTGGCATATCCAGTGAACCGAGGAAATCGGAAAGTTGCGGGCCGACGCCGAGTGCCTCCATGATGTTCGAAGCGCTCAGCGCCGCGAACAGTGAAACGCCAACGGTGGCGAACTGCGGCAGCTCACGATTCAAGATCACCTTGAACTTCGAATCCGGTGCGAAGAACCGCTTTCGCCCCTCGATCAAAGCGATCGCAGAGATGAGAATCGGAACCCAAACAATTATCGAGATCGATCCCATCGAGTCCTTGCCCACCAGCTCCGGGCGGGATAGGAATTCAAACAGCGGGCCGAAGGTCAGCGCAACAGGTATCGCGATACCGAGGAAGATCAGCAACGAGCGCCATCCTTCGAGCAGCGCTTGCCCCAACGTCGCCATGCCATCCCGATTCGCTGCGGGAATGCCGTCGACACGAGCCCAAGTGAACACCAGGATCATGCGGTAGAGCACGCAATAAGCACCGCCGATGGCCAGGGCAACATATACGTCGCCAGCAGAAATGCCAGCAGCAGCCGGCATCGCCAAGAGGATGAACATCGTGCTATTTGGGGGCAGGGCGACACCCAGCCCGGAATTGCCTGCTACCAGCGTTGCCGCGCGATTGGCCGACCAGCCGTTTTCCTTCATCCACGGAATGGTCACCGATCCAACCGTAGCCGTATTGCCTGCCGTCGACCCTGCAACCAGCCCGATTGCGGCCGAGCCCAAGGTCGACACGTAGGCCGATCCGCCACGCACCCGCCCGAACATCGAGTTCAGGATGTGGATCAGTCGCTCGATCAGGCCCGTCGCCGAGACGATCACTCCCATGAACACAAAGGCCATGCCTGCGAAGGTCACATCGGATTGGAAGCCGTCAATCACGGCTGCACTCAACAACTTCAGCGCATCCGCACCGCCAACCAGAGAACAAGCTATCAGCGCTAGTACAAGCGCCTCTGAAATACGCCGTTTCAGTACGACGTTAACTATGACTGTCACGGCGATGAATACGCCCAGTGCCAGCACGCCCATGTGTGCACCTTTCACGTTATGACTTTGTGTGCTTACACACAGTAGCATGTTACAGGCCACGCAATGTGACATGGACATCTTTTTGCCCTTTGGTTACACACCTCAGCCAAACGCTAACCGCCCTTGCATATTGCGGCAGGGACCCAGCTTGCATCTGCGATTTAGAGAGGTGGCACTGCAAGACTTGCTTCGCCTGATGCATAAACCGTTGGGGACCCGCATCTTTACTTGGACTGCCGAACCCGCGTCCAGCCCATTTCCGCGGGCTCCGGCTTTTTGAGCAACAGGAAAGGCAGCAGTAACCACGGTGGTTCCACGGTTTCCACTGCCTTCCTTGGATCCGCCCGGTCTAACCAGGCCTAGCCCTTGGCCGGCTGCACGCTGAGCAGGATTTCGCGCACCAACGCGTATTCCTGGGTATCCAGGAACTGCTGCGCCTGCTGCTTCACCGGGTCATCCGGGACGCCGTGGTCTTCCAGATAGTCCTCTTCGACCCACATCATCGGCGACTGCTCGCCGACCTTGAAGAAGTTCAGATCCGGGTTCTCATTGCGCTGGGCGAGCACTTGGTCATCGACCAGGGCAATATCGAACCCGGAATCCTTCTCGCCATCTTCCTGGCTGGTCGATTCCCAGAACTCGGCAATGAGGCTGGCGGGATGGAAGCCGGTGCCAGCTCCGGGGTCCGGCAGCTCTTCGCGGTCCAGTAGCTCCCGCTCGTACAGCGACATGTCCCCATCCGGCGAGGTTGCCGTGGTGGGGATCAGCGTGAGCACATGCTTGCCCTGCGCGTCCTTGATCTCCCATTCATCCCATTCGGTGCATTCACCCTCGCAGTCATCCCCGATGGCGGTCCACTGCTCCGGGATCATGAACTGGATGCCATGCACTTCATGCTCTTGGCTCAGCTCGGGCGCCGCCGTGCTTGGCGCATCCGGGCTTTCGGCGCTTGGCGATGGGCTGGATTCGGGGCTCGAAGCCTCCGGCGCGCTGGCACTTGCCGATGGCGATGTGCCGCTTGGCGCAGGTTCCTGACTGGGTGTCGAGTCCGGCTGGGCTCCCTGGCAGGCAGCCAGCATCAGGGCTGCTGCGCACATCATCGGGAGCGCGCCGAGACGGGTTCTGGCACGGTTCATCTTTTCCAACTCCTTGATCCATGATCCGGTCATGCAGCTGACATCGCGAGCTCCCCCATTGAATTCATCCTCCACTCAATTGCAGGTTTTTCCAATAGCGGCGGCATCACGCCTTAGTTGCAAGTTGTCCCGGTCGTGCTCCCGAGGCCAGGTAATTTTCGATTTCCGGTAGTGCCCAGCCGCGAACAGTGGCAAGATATGTGAAGTGGAACACTCTAAGCATTCATTTCATAATTTAGATTCATTTATCGGCCTGGGCCGCCTCGGCGGCCTGGCGCTCTCCCCCGACGGCACCAAGCTCGTCACCACCCTCAGTGAGCTTTCCGAGGACGGGACGAAATACGAAAGCGCCCTTTGGTCGCTGGATCCCAAAGGCGAAGAACCAGCACGCAGGCTGACCTTCGGCGAGCACGGCGAATCACAACCGCAGTTCACCGCCAACGGCGACCTGCTCTTCGTGGCCAAGCGCTCGTCGAAGGAAGACGCCAAGGCCGAAGGCTGGATCCTGCCGGTAGCAGGAGGCGAAGCCCGCTCGGTGATTTCCCACCCTGCCGGGGTGCAGTCCTTGCGGATCTGCCAGCAGTCCCCGCAGACCATCGTGCTGCGCGCCTCGGCCTTCTCCCGCGCCAAGGACCTGGACGCCGAAGCGGCACTGCGCACCGGCCGCAAGGACAAGAAGGTCTCGGCGATCCTGCACACGGGCTACCCGGTCCGCTACTGGGACGAAGATCTGGGCCCATCCACCCCGCACTACTACACCGGGTCCCTGCCGGGCCTGCAGGACGCCACCAGTACCCAGCTCACCGACCTCACCCCGGGCATCGGCGCGAATCTGGAGGATACCTCCTACGACGTTGCTTCCAATGGCAGTTTCCTGGTCACCGAATGGCAGGTTCCCGAAGGCCGGGCTTCCTCAGCCCCGGGAGTGATGCGCATCGACCTGCACACCGGCGCCCACGAAATGCTGCTGGCCCCCGACGACACGTACGAATATACGCTGGGCAAGATCAGCCCGGATTCAACCCAGCTGGCCTACGCCCGCTGGGAGCGTTCCACCGCCGATACCGCCCCGGTCTTCGAGTTGTGGCTGATGGATCTGGCCGACGGCGCCACCCACCGGATCGCCGCCGGCTGGGACCGCTGGGTCAATGACCTGCAGTGGGTTCCCAACGGGCGCTCGCTGCTGCTGACCGCCGATGACAACGGCCACGCCCCGGTCTTCCATCTGAGCCTGTACAACGACAAGATCACCCGGCTCACCGATGACGGCGCGTACACCGATCTGGCCATCAGCAGCGACTCGCGTACCGCCTACGCGCTGCGTTCCAGCTACCTGTACCCGGCCGAACCGGTAGCCATCGACCTGGCGCATACCGGGGACCTGGAGCCGGGCGAATTCGCGGCCTTGACCGAGCTGCGCTCCCCGGTGTCCCGCCCGGCCCTGCCCGGAACGCTCACCGAGGTGTCAGCCACCGCCGAAGACGGGTCGAGCATCCGCGCTTGGCTGGCCCTGCCCGCCACCGCTTCTGCCGCCGACAAGGCGCCGCTGCTGCTGTGGATCCATGGCGGGCCGCTGGGCTCGTGGAATGCCTGGAGCTGGCGCTGGAGCCCATGGCTGCTGGTGGCCCAGGGCTATGCCGTGCTGCTGCCGGATCCGGCCCTGTCCACCGGCTACGGCCAGGAGTTCATCCAGCGCGGCTGGGGCCGCTGGGGCCAGGAACCGTACACGGACCTGCTGGCCATCACCGATGCCGCCGAGGCGCGGCCGGACATCGATGAAACCCGCACCGCCGCCATGGGCGGCTCCTTCGGCGGCTACATGGCCAACTGGGTGGCTGGGCACACCGACCGCTTCAAGGCCATCGTCACCCATGCCAGCCTGTGGGCGCTGGAAGGCTTCGGCAAGACCACCGACGCCGCGTTCTACTGGACCCGCGAGATGAGCCCCGAAATGCGCGAGCAGAACTCGCCGCATCATTCGGTGGGCAGCATCGTCACCCCGATGCTGGTCATCCATGGCGACAAGGACTACCGGGTGCCCATCGGCGAGGGCCTGCGCCTGTGGTACGAGCTGCTGGCCGATTCGGGGCTGCCCCAGAAGGAAGACGGCAGCACCGAGCACCAGTTCCTGTACTTTCCGGATGAGAACCACTGGGTGCTGTCCCCGCAGCACGCCAAGATCTGGTACCAGGTAGTCACCGAGTTCCTCTCCCAGAAGGTGCTGGGCAACGCGCCGCAGGAGCTGCCCGAGCTGCTGGGCTAGAACCGCGCAGTGCCGGACTGCCGGGGCGGAGTCATTGCCGCCCCGGCAGTTCCACTGGCGCTGGAGCATCTCCCCCGGCACCGCGGCTGGCCAGTACCAGGGCCTTGGCCCGCCGCGCCACGTCGGCATCGCGTTCGCCCAGCAGCGCTACCAGCCGGGCCAGATGCGCCGCGCGCTGGGCATAGCCGGCGGCAAGGCGCTGGCCCAGGGTCATCGAGGACAATTCCTGGGCTTCGCGCCAAGCCATCATCAAGGCCCGCTCGAACAATCGCTGCCCTGCCTCGTCCGCATTCGGGGCCGCGGTCGCGCCGAGCACGGCCACCGCATTGATCTGCGAATCCTCCAAGCCCATGGCCAGCTCCTCCAGCTGCCGGCGCGAATGCTGGACGGACCGCGAGCCGCGGGAGAACCGGGTCAGCTGCGAGGTCGCCCCGAGCAGGTACTGGAGGACCTGGACCACGTTGACCACCGTGAAGAACAGCATGAACACGAGCATCCAGTACAGCAGCGAGGTGCTGTAGTCCGGCTGCTCGTACCCGGCCTGCTTGAGCACCACGGCGAAGTCCTCGGCCGCGCTGGCAGCTTCCATGGCCGGATAGTTCGACTCGTAGATGCTTCCATGCTCCCACCCGCCGGTCGTTCCCCAGGAGGCGGTGCCGCTGATGACTGCCCCCGAAATCAGCCCGGGGACGATTCCCTTGCCCTCGTCGGTGATCAGCAGCGGGATGATCGTCAGGTCCTCGGGCAATTCGCCGTTGGCCGGATCCGCGCGATCGGAGTATTCGTCCTTGATCCGCAAGATCGCTGTGCGCACGCTCTCGGGCGTCGAATCGCGGTATTCCGAGCCGTCGAAGTACTTGAGTTCCAGGTAGGCTTCGGCATCGCGCACCGCAACCAGGATCTGCTGCGGGGTGTCGAAATCCTCTTCCATGTACCGGCGGATCTCGGCCTCGTCGACCAGCTTTCCCTGGTCATCGATGTCAAGTTCCATCCCCCGTCCGGACCCCTCATGGGTGCGTCCAGGCTCGTTGGCTACCGACGACACGATGAGCCCCGCGGCGATCAGGCTGCCCAGCAGCAGGGCAGAGAGCAGCCCCGCCGTCCACGCCCGGCGCAGCTTGGGCGGTTCATCGCCCTCGGTGCCCACGGTGCCGGCGAACTTGGCCAGCGCGCGCCGCCAAGCACCGGGCTCGCGCGGCATGCCGTCTGCCTCCTGATCGGCCTGAAGCGTATCGCCGAGAATCCCGCGTGCCAGCGAGTTCGCCGTGGCGATCTGCGCCAGCGCACCCTGCTTGGATACCGGCGGCAAGCCCAGGCTGGAGCGCAGCTCATTGTGCTGGGCGCCGATCTGGGGCACCGGCTGCTGCAGGCCCCGCGGATACCGGCGCAGCCGGGCAGCGATCTTCCCGGCGAGCTTCGCCAGCCGCCGTTCGGCCTCGGCCCAGCGCTCGATGGCGGTGCGCTGGCTGGTATCGCCATGGGCGGCATTGAGCAGTTCTCCGAGGGCACTGCGGAAATCCGCCAGGTCCTTGCCGGCCACCATGGTGCCCGGGGCGGTGTCCAGCCGGATCAGCAGCGCCGTGGCCGCATCGTTGATCGGGCTGCTGAGCTTGTCGAAGGTGGATCCGGTGCCAGCCAGGTGCGCATGCACCGAGCCGGCGCCCATCAGCGAGTCGGCCAGTTCCGTCAGCTTGCGCGTGTCGGCCTCAAAGGCCGCCAGCTGCTGCCCGGTGCTCTGTTCCAGGCATTCAGCCCGGGTGAACAGCGAGCGCACCAAGGGCGCTTCGCGGCGGGCGGCATCCAGGGACAGGGATTCGAGCTGCCGCCACGCCTTGGTGAAGCCGGCAGGACGGCGCGATTGCTCGGTGGCCTGGTAGGTCGCTTCCAGTGCTTCGAGGTCAAGGAGCACGCGAGCCAGCTTGCGCTGCGCCGCGGCCAGCCGCCGGTGGCGCGATGCCCACCGCGAGCGGTAGCGCAGGGCGCTGGCCAGGAACGCGGCGGTGAGCATGGCGCTCGCACCCACGGCCGCGAACCAGAAGATCGCCGAGCTGCTGGGCGAATCGTCCAGCAGCACGGCGGCAGTATGCGCGGCGGCCACCGCCGCCTTGGGCCCATGGCCTACCGAAACGTTCTTGGTGAAGGCGTGCTCGATGTCGAAGCGCAGGTCGGTATGCGCGTCGTCGGATGCTGCAAGGCTGCGGTCCAGGCCCGCCCCGGCGAAGCGCTGTTCAGCGTCGCTTAGCCCGGGATCCCTGTTCTCCATCCTGGTCGAGACGATGATCTGGTTTTCCGGCACCTGCCCGCGCAGCAGTTCATCACCCGTGAGCCAGCGGTCGGTGATGACCAGCTCCAGCGGGGCCGTGGCACGCGCCGGGTGCCGGGCCAGCTCGGCGTCCACCGCCTGCTGGGTGATGTTGAAGCCGTTATCGCCGCGGACCACCACCTGGACCTCGTAGGGGTCCGGGACGTTGGCTGCCTGCACGGCCAGCACCGCGCGCACGCCCAGCGCGGTGGTCACCAGCGCCATGATGATGGCGGCGATGGCAGTCCAATGGAAGGGGCGGTGCAACCGCCGCCCGGTGGAATCGTGCATCAAGCGGGCCGGCATCAGCGGGTCCCGCTTCCTGGCGCGAAATTCCTGAGCACCGCGATGGGATCATTCTCCAGCGCATCGGCGGCCGGTTGCTTGCCTGCCATCCGTTCACCCAGCCCTTGCGGGACCTTGAGCCGCGCCTGCCCGGCTTGCCCCAGCGCATCGCGCAGCACGCTATCGAGCTCGTCGCGCAACTCCCATAGCCGCTCAAGGATTCCAGGAGAATCCTCCGCCCCGGTGCCCCGCCGGCCCACCCGGGTTCGCAGCAGCTGCAGCTCATCGGTATGGGTAATGATCACGGTGCGCGCGGCCTGGGCGCAGCCCAGCTGCCCGGCACCGGGAAGGTCGAGGAACAGCGCCAGGTCTTCCAGCCGCTCACGGTGGTACTCGAAAATCCGGTTCCAGGCTTCGCCCGCATCCCGCGGCCGGGCCGTATAGGCATGGGCCAACTGGACCGCGCCACGCAGCAGCGAGAGCTCGTGCTCGCGGTTGCGCAGCTGGTCCAGTTGGGCTTCGGAGACCTGCTCCTGCTGTGGGGAACCCGGGTCCGTGTCCAGCGCGCGCCGGGCGCCTAGCTGGGAGCCGGCCCGTTGCCTTTCCAGTTCTGCCATCACCTGTGCCAAGCGGCTCTCCCCCGGCAGGCCGAGGTCGGGCACGGGCTTTCGGCCCAGGTAATTGCTTGCTTGCTGGATCCGCGACTCGAGCAGCTCGGCCTGCTTAATGCGGTCAGCGGCGGCGGCCTGCCCGGCCTTGCGGCGCTTGGCACGCCAGGCCCAGGCGAGCAGGAAGGCAATGGCCGCACCGAGCGCGCCCAAGGCGATCGCCTTGGACAGAGTCCGGTCAGGCGGCGCCTGCAGCTGCTGCGTGGTGGCCAGCGCGACGGCGGTGATCCCCGCGGTGTAATCCCCTGCGGCGAACTCGCCCTGTCCTGCCTCCAGGATCCGCTCACGGCTTCCCGGTGCGCTTTCGCGCACATCGCGCCCGGGATCCACGGCGATTTCCACCGGATCCCCAGCATCCTGGGGAAGCATTACCCCGACGGCGATCCAGCCTTCCCCGACATAGCCCAGGGTCTTTCCGTTCTCCAGCCAGTCATCGCTGAGCGCGTCGCTGTCGCCGAACATCAGCATCCCGCGCACCAGCTGCCCGGCGCCCTTGAGGTTGTTGGGTTCCTGGTCCACCCCGAGCAGGATCTTCGCATCTTGTTCGCCCACGGCCTGCCGGACCTGGTCCATGATGCTTTCCGAATCCACCTCATCGAGTGCCGCGTCGGTGACCGCCAGGTAGAAGTTGCCTTCCTGGGAGGTCACCGATGGGATCAGGACGGTGCCGTCATCTGCGGAGTCCTCGTTGGGCGTCGCCGACGGGTAGACCGGAGCCGTGGCCTCTGGCTGAGTTGGATCCCCGGCTGCCTGCGCCGGCACGGCACCCAGTCCCAGGCCCAGTCCCAGGGCTGCGAACAGGCCCGCGAGCAGCAGCTTGCCGGGGTACTTCAGGTCGGTGCGACACGTGCGGTTCATGGGAACAACTGTATCAACAGGGGTTTGAATAACCCTGCTCAAGGAACATTTCGAACCGCGGGGACGACACCGCCCCGCGCAGATCCCCTAAAGGTTCTGCGCGGGGCGGTGGACTGCCTCGCTGGTCCGGGAACCCTTAGTCCAGCAGCATCGCCGGTTCCTGCAGGATCGACGCCACGTCGGCCATGAAGCGGGCCGAGAGGTCGCCATCAACCACGCGGTGGTCGAAGGAGCCGCCCAGGGTGGTGATCCAGCGCGGGACCACTTCGCCGTCGATGACCCATGGCTTCTGGCGGATCGTGCCGAAGGCAACGATGGCTACTTCGCCCGGGTTGATGATCGGGGTTCCGGTGTCGATGCCCAGCGCGCCGATGTTGGTGATGCTCAGCGAGCCATCGCGCATGTCCTCGGGACGGGTCTTGCCGGCACGAGCGGTGGTGGCCAGATCGTTCAGGGCGATGGCCAGTTCCTTCATGTTCAGGTTCTGGGCGTCCTTGATATTCGGCACCAGCAGGCCGCGCGGGGTGGCTGCGGCGATGCCCAGGTTCATGAAGCGCTTCTGGTGGATCTCGGCGCCGTTTGCGGTTTCCACCCAGCTGGCGTTCACCGAAGGGTTGCGGGCCGCCGCCCAGATCACGGCACGGGCCAGCACCAGCAGCGGCGAGACCTTGATGCCCTCGAAGTCGCGGGACTTCTTCAGGCGCTGCACGTATTCCATGGTTCGGCTGGCATCCACATCCACGAAGATCGAGACATGCGGTGCGGTGAAGGCCGAGTCGACCATGGCCTTGGCGGTGGCTTTGCGCACGCCGCGCACCGGGGTGCGTTCCACGCGGGCATCGGCCAGCTGGCCGTGGGCCCAATAGGTTGGCGCCGCTGCATGCTCGGCTTCGCGCTGGGCCTGGTAGCTATTGACGTCTTCGCGGGTGATCTCGCCCTGGTTGCCGGTGCCCACCACGTCGTTGATGTCGATGCCCAGCTCCTTGGCCAGCCGGCGTACCGGCGGCTTGGCCAGCACGCGGTCCACGAAGCTCGCCACCGCAGGCTTGCGGCGGTCGACTTCGCGGGTCACCGCGGTACCCAGGGACTGCGCGCGGCGCGAGATGGTCTCGGCCAAGGCGGAGCCGGAGGCGCGCACCGCTGCGGTTCGCGCACCGGCCGTCGAAGGAGCGTGGCGGGTGGTGCGTGCCCGGCGCACCGAGGCATCAGCGGTGGGGCCCGATCCGACCAGCGGGCCGGGTTCCTCCGAGGCCTGCGGTGCGGCGGTGCTCAGGGCTTCGGCTGCTTCGGGCACGCCGGTTGGAGGTGCCGCGTTGCCTTCTTCATCGATGGTGATCAGCGGGTTGTCCACGAGTACGGTATCGCCCTCGGCCGCGTGCAATGCGGTGACCACCCCGGCGAAGGGGCAGGGCAGCTCGACCAGCGACTTCGCGGTTTCGATTTCCACGAAAATCTGGTTGACCTCAACGGTGTCGCCCACCTTGACCTTCCAGGAGGCGATATCCGCTTCGGTCAGGCCTTCGCCCACATCGGGGAGATTAAAGACTGTCATTACTACTCCTTGGATTCCGCTTAGTAAGCGAAAGACCGGTCGAGGGCTTCAAGCAACTTGTCGATGTCCGGCAGGTACTGGGACTCCACCTTGGAAATCGGGTAAGGCATGTGGAATCCGCCCACGCGCAGCACTGGGGCTTCCAGCGAGAGGAAGGCGCGCTCGGTGATGCGGGCCGCGATTTCGCCGCCCAGGCCGCCGAAGGTCGGCGCTTCGTGGGTGACAATCAGCCGGCCGGTCTTCTGCACCGATTCGGTAATGGTGTCGAAATCGATCGGCGACAGCGAGCGCAGGTCGATGACCTCGATGGACCGGCCATCTTCCAGCGCGGCATCAGCGGCAGCCAGGGCGATCGGCACCAGCGGGCCGTAGGCGACGATGGTCGCGTCGGTGCCCGGGCGGACCACCTGCGCCTTGAAGGCATCCAGCGCCGGGGTTTCTGTATCGACCTCGCCCTTGAGCCAGTAGCGGCGCTTGGGCTCGAAGAAGATCACCGGGTCCTGGCAGCTGGCTGCCTGCTGGATCATCCAGTAGGCGTCATGCGCGTTGGACGGGGTGATGATGCGCAGGCCCGCGGTGTGGGCGAACAGCGCCTCCGGGGATTCGGAGTGGTGCTCGATGGAGCCGATGCCGCCGCCGTAAGGGATGCGGATGACTACAGGCGTGGTCAGACGCCCCTCGGAGCGGGCGTGCATCTTGGCCAGCTGGGTGGTGATCTGGCTGAAAGCCGGGAAGACGAAGCCGTCGAACTGGATTTCCACCAGCGGGCTGAAGCCGCGCAGGGCCATGCCCACGGCGGTGCCGACGATGCCGGCCTCGCCCAGCGGCGAGTCGATGACGCGGTGCTCGCCATACTTGTCGATCAGCCCGTCGGTGATGCGGTAGACGCCACCGAGGCGCCCGATGTCCTCGCCCATCAGCAGAGACTTGCCATTGGACTCCAGCACCTTGTCCAGGCCGCTGGTAATGGCCTTGGCCAGGGTCATTGTGGTGGTCATTTAGTGCTCTCCCTCAGCCGCATCGGCGAATCCTGCTTCGTATTCCAGATGCCAGGCCAGTTCTTCCTGGATCAGTGGATGCGCTTCGGCGTAGACCTGCTCGAAGGACTTGGCCAGCGGCGGGACAGGGAAGGCCATGGCGTCTTCGCGGACCTTGGCAGCCATCGCATCAGCGTCGGCGGCCAGCTGCTCGAAGTAGGCGTCGTCAACCAGGTTGTTCTCGCGCAGGTAGGTTTCCAGGCGGATCAGCGGGTCCTTCGGGGCCCACTGGGCCTCTTCTTCGCTCATGCGGTATTTGGTTGGATCATCGGCGGTGGTATGCGCGCCGAGGCGGTAGGTGACAGCCTCGATGAGGACCGGGCCCTTGCCGCTGCGTGCGTGTTCCAGCGCCCAGCGGGTGACCGCCAGAACGGCCAGCACGTCGTTGCCATCCACGCGCACTCCCGGCATGCCGTAGCCTGCGGCGCGGTTGACCAGCGGCACCTTGGACTGGACCTCGAAAGGAACGGAGATCGCCCACTGGTTGTTCTGGCAGAAGTAGACCACCGGTGCGTTGAAGGAGCTGGCGAAGACCATGGACTCATGGGTTTCGCCCTCGGTGGAGGAGCCATCGCCGAAGTAGGCGACTACGGCGTTGCCCTCCTTGGCGCGACGGGCTTCATCCCAGCCGCGCTGTTCCATGTTCAAAGCCATTGCGTAGCCGGCGGCATGCGGCATCTGCGCGGCAAGCACCATGGTGTACATGTGGAAGTTGTTTTCCCGGGGATCCCAGCCGCCTCCGGAGATGCCGCGGAACAGGCGCAGCATTTCGGAGAAGGACACATCGCGGGTCAGTGCCACACCGTGCTCGCGGTAGGTGGGGAAGATGTAGTCGCTTCGGCGGGTGGCACGGCCGGAACCGATCTGCGCCGCTTCCTGCCCGCGCAGCGGAACCCAGAGGCACAACTGGCCCTGGCGCTGCAATGCTGTGGCCTCTTGGTCGAATCGACGGGTCAATGCCATGTCGCGGTAGAAGCCGCGAAGCATGTCATCATCAACGTCACCCAGATACGCATCGTACGTTCCATGGGACTGACGCTGGCCGTCTGGAGTCAGGATCTGAATCAGATCCGGCTCCGTCGCCTCGGTCGCAGCACGCGTCATTTATCATCCTTCGGTCATAAATATGCCCCACACGGAATACATTCCGCATGGGACATATACGGCTTGTCTAATTTCTAAGCCTATAGGCACTGACCGCTAAAACGCGAGAAATCAGCACCAGTTGCCCCTATGCCAGGTCTAGTGATTCCTTGCACAGTTCAATAAAACGATCGTTTGCTTCAACTTCGCCGATGGAGACGCGCACTCCTTCGTTCGAGAAGCCGCGCACCGACAGCGCCACGGCGTTTGCCCGCTCGACGAACTCATCGGTCTTTTCGCCCAGCGGAAGCCAGACGAAGTTCGCCTGGGTGGAAGGAATCTTCCAGCCCTGCCCGGACAGGGCCGAGGCAACTCGTTCGCGTTCCATGACCAAGCCCTCAACGCGCTCAAGCACCTGGTCGATGTGGGCCAGCGAAGCGACCGCGGCATCCTCGGCCACGCTGGAGACGGCAAACGGGGTGGCCACTACGCGGATGTTATCGGTGATCTCCGGGTGAGCCACCGAGTAGCCCACCCTGAGATTCGCCAGGCCGTGAGCCTTCGAGAAAGTGCGCAGGAGAACCACATTTTCGTTCTCGTTGTAGGTATGGATGCCATCCACCGATTTCTCGTCGCGGACGAACTCGGTGTAGGCCTCATCCAGGACAACCAGCACGTTCTTCGGAACCCGTGCCAGGAAGTCATCGATTTCGGCCTGGCTGAGTACCGGACCGGTGGGGTTATTCGGTGTGCACAGCAAGATGACTGAAGTATTCTCGTTCACCGCTGCGATCATGGATTCCAGATCGTGGCGCCCGTCTTCCAGCAACGGGATTTCAACGGGCAGCGCACCGGCAGTCTGCACGAGGATTGGGTAGGCCTCGAAGGAACGCCACGCATAGATGACTTCATCCTGGATGCCGTCTTCGTTCTGGCCCGCGAAGGCGTTCAGGATCTGCACCAACGCGCCAAGGGAACCGGCCCCGGTCACGATGTCTTCCGCAGGAACGTCCAAGTACTCGGAAAGTGCTTCGCGCAGCTTGGTCGATAGCGGATCAGGGTAGCGATTCAGGCTGGACTGCTCCACGACCGCCCGATGCACAGCGTCCAAGGGACCGAAGGGAATTTCATTCGATGACAGCTTGTAAGCTCTCGCGCCTTCAATAGGGGCAGGCGGCTTGCCCGCAGCGTATTTGGGCAAACGTGCAACTACAGAGCGTGGCTGCACCTGATCTTGGGTCACCGGGTTCTCAGTCATACCTCAAAGCCTAGCCCTCACTAAGGGTTTAGCGATATCTCCGGTTCATCCTAATCCCAGATTTCTATGCCAAAGTTAAGGCATGAGCTTTCTGATTCGAGTCATCGTCAATGCGCTTGCCCTCGCCGCCGCCGTCTGGATTGTGCCCGGCCTCAAGATCGTCGCGGCCGGCGAAGGTGCAGTAAGCACGGTCATCGCCTATTTGGCGGTTGGCGCAATCTTCGGATTGGTCAACGCCTTGGTCCGTCCGATCGTCAAGCTGTTCTCCTTGCCAATCACCTGCCTCACCTTGGGCTTGTTCACTATCGTGATTAACGCCCTGATGCTCCTGCTGACTTCATGGCTGACGACCTTCACCCCGATTGAACTGGTCATCGAGCAGTTCTGGTGGGATGCCATCGCCGGCACGATTATCATCTCCATCGTCTCTGCGGTCCTCGGATTGTTCGTCAAGAGCGAGAACGAGTAAGCGGTATTCGACGCAGTACAAGAAGAGGACGGCATCCGACAGGTGCCGTCCTCTTTCGTTAATATCCGATTCGCCGCCCCCGATCAGCGTCCCATCTTATGCCCTGATCCACAGCACCATTCATCAGCACGGTGATACCCGGTGATGCTGATCCGGCCGGCTGGTTGCAGTTCTTGAGCGCTTTAGTGGCGTGGTGCCATGTGCTTGAGCCGCTCCTTGTCTTCTTCCTTCAAGGGCGGACGTTCTTTTTGCTTGCGCTCCAGCTTGAACATGCGGATTTTCAGCGGGGATTCGGGAAGGTAGAACTGCTTCAGATGCTCTCTGATTTCCAGTTTCGGGTCCTCATCGAGTTCCAGGAGGTGGTCACCGTAATTCTTGAGATGATGCGACGGGCCAAAGAGCCCGTCTTCGGGCAAGATGTCCTGCATGTGCTCGCGCGGACCTGGGAAAGTGGTGGTGTAATGCTCGCCCTTGCGGGGATTGGGTCCGCCATCGGTGCCGGGCACCATATCTTTTCGGTCTTCTACGGATAGGCTGCGGATATCCTCTGGCAGATCAATAGTGCCGATGGGAGAACCAAGGGTCAGCAACTTGTTCAGCTTGTACTTGCGCTTCAAGAACTTGTTCTTCGTCAGCTGGGCTACGTGAATGCCTCCTTGCGAGTAGCCGGAGAGGATTACTTCATCGCCCTCTTTCGCTCCGCTGAGCCTTAATGCTTCATCGAGCGGTTCCACAAAATTCTCGGATTCCACCCCGAAGCCGTCAGCGATGCCTTCCGGGCCAAAAGGCGAAGGAACTTCGGCGTCATCCTGCGTCCCCGGAAAGAGCGCGATATAAGTATCATCGTCAGCTTCGACGATCATGATCTTTCCGTTGTTCTCCGTGCCTTCGCCCTCCAGCTTTTCGTGCAGCTGGAAATAGCTTCTCATCTTGCCATCCAGTTCAACCGTCTGAGCTGGATCTTGCCCTGCGAGCTCTATTTCGGTATTCCGGTTTGACCCCAGCAGCCGCATAATCCGCGACAGCGACTTGGCGGTACCTTCGATTTGCTCGGTCAAGGTCATATTCGGCGCCAAGGGCCAGTGCGGGATGTAGGACATCAGCAAGCGCAAAAAGGTCTCCATGCTTTCCCTCGGCGGACGCCAGCCGTTATCGCGGGTCTTGGATATGAAGTCCCCGACCAGTACTGCGCTGGTGCTTACGAGCATCATCCGTTCAACTGCGGCTTCGGCAACCTCATAATTCCGCATGGCCGCAGAGACCTTTCCGGTAAGTTCGAACGCTGTGATTTCGCCTTCCCTGGCCTGCTGATAGCTGTCTCTGATCAAATCGCCTAGATGCCCGATACCATAGCCCCTGGCTTCAATGCCTGCCGCCATGCACTGCAGATTCAGGTCCCCCTGGCAATTGTCCGCAGCCTGCGCGGCCCTGAGTAAAGCGTCGGATATGCCATTGATGTCGCGAGCAACCCGCTGGCAGATTTCCCCTGCCTGGGCGTAATCCGGCTCGTTGTAATTGACTTCATATCCCATGGCTACGAGGCCATTCTCTGGTTCATGATTTGCGCTTCGAGGTTTTGGATCTCACGCATGGCAACCCCCAAGTACTCTTCAGCGTTGTTCAGCTCGCCATTGAGCATTTCCAGTCGCTGGCTCAGCTCCTCAACATTGTCTAGAAACGCCTTGCCAGCCTTTGAATTCCAAGTCAATGCCCGGATTGAACCCAACTGTGCGATGGCGAACTTAGTGGTTTTCTGGGCGTCATCGAGCTGACTTGCCACCGTCAGCAGCGTCGCTTGAAACATCATTTCCTTGCTCCGCATCCTTGAGAATTTGTCCACCATCATGGACAGCAGCAATGGGGCACCAGCACGTTTGGCGACCGGTTGTGGAAACAGCAGTGAAGTAAAAGATGTGATGTAGCGCCGAGGATGGAAGAATATGAGTATGGCTGAGATTGCGCGCACTTCCCTTGCTAATGAACCACTGACTTTGACTGCCCTCGACGGACGCTACCGCAGCGCCGTGGCACCGCTGGTCGACTACCTTTCCGAAGCGGCTTTGAACCGCGATCGCGTTCACGTTGAAGTTGAATGGCTGATCCACTTGACCGATAACTCCGTTCTTCCAGGCACCTCCCCGCTTTCTGCGGAACAGAAGGCAGCACTGCGCAAGATCGTCACCGATTTCAACGCTGATTCCGTGAAGGAACTGGCAGAGATCGAAGCTGTCACCGTTCACGATGTGAAGGCTGTCGAGTACTACATCGCTAACCGCCTGGAAGCGATCGGCATTGGCAACCTCAAGCCGCTGGTGCATTTCGGTTGCACCTCTGAAGACATCAACAATCTGTCCTACGCTCTGGGCGTCCAGGGTGGCGTGCAGCAGGTATGGCTGCCGGCAGCCCGCGACCTGGTGGCACAGCTGGCCAAGATGGCCGAGGACTCCCGCGACGTGCCGATGCTCTCGCGCACCCACGGCCAGCCAGCCACCCCAACCACCCTGGGCAAGGAACTGGCAGTTCTGGCGTGGCGCCTGACCCGCCAGCTGGACCGCGTCGAGAAGACCGAGTACCTGGGCAAGATCAACGGCGCTACCGGCACCTATGCTGCCCACTACGCTTCGGTCCCTACCGCTGACTGGCAGCAGATCTCCAAGGGTTTCGTTGAGCACCTGGGCCTGACCTGGAACCCGCTGACCACCCAGATCGAATCCCACGACTGGCAGGCAGAGGTCTACGCAGACATTGCACGCTTCAACAGCATTCTGCACAACCTGTGCACCGATGTCTGGAGCTACATCTCCATCGGCTACTTCGCGCAGATCCCAGTGGCCGGCGCCACCGGATCCTCGACCATGCCGCACAAGGTCAACCCGATCCGCTTCGAGAACGCAGAAGCCAACCTGGAGATCTCCAACGGCCTGCTGAACACCCTGGGTTCCACCCTGGTCACCAGCCGCTGGCAGCGCGACCTGACCGACTCCTCCTCGCAGCGCAACATCGGTACCGCCATCGGCCACTCGGTGCTGGCAATCTCCAACGTTGCCAAGGGCTTGGATCGACTGTCTGTCGCCGAAGCCGTGCTGGCTGACGACTTGGACCACAACTGGGAGGTCCTTGCAGAGGCCATCCAGATGGTCATGCGCGCCGAGGCTATCGCCGGTGTCGAAGGCATGGACAACCCCTACGAGCGCCTGAAGGACCTGACCCGCGGCCACCGCGTGGATGCGGCCCGCCTGAAGGAATTCGTTGGCGAGCTGGGCCTGTCGGCTGAAGCCGAAACCCGCCTGCAGTCGCTGACCCCGGGCAGCTACAACGGCATCGCTTCGCAGCTGGTTGACCACCTGAAGAAATGACGTCCATTTAGCCGAAATTGCGTAAATAGAAGCGCCGTTGCCCCGGTAAGGTCTGGGTGCAACGGCGCTTCTGTCGTAATGCATGTCGGGCATGCTGGCTCAGAACTGCTTGCGTTCGATCAGTGCGCTTTCGATTTCGTGAAACCGACAGCGGACCGCTCCGCTTCTAGCTACGTGCTGAGCCGCAGACCACTACAGCCCCGGGCGTTTTGCAGGATTCTCAACCGCTTGAAATAACGGTTAGCGGCATCGGCGATGGAGCTCCGGTACGCGGAGATTCAGAACTGCGTAGCTCGTGCCTCGAATGCAAGGGGTATGCCGCGTTTTTCGAATTGGTCCAGCATTTGCTCATAAAGGGTCCGGTACTCTATGGCAGGGTAATGGCGAAGCGAAACCCGAACGTATGTCGTTCCATCCTTGGAGTTTCCAATGGGGCCATCCACGGAATCATCAACATAAATTTCCAATGACCGGTTCAGATCGGCTCGGTCCCAAAGGACTTGGACTTTCGCATTATTTACATGCTCGATACCTGTCACCGAGGTAATCGAATCCCAGTTGATCTTGCGACCGCCCCGAACGGTCAGGCCGCTGGCTTTGAATCTCAGGTCGATCGCCTCGTTGCCCTTGCGTGCCGCGCCTTTTAGTGCGGTGACAAGTGCGACGACTCCGAAAATAGCAAGAATGGCTCCGATCACGGTCGGAATTCCTTGCAAAACAATCTGGGATAGATAACTTGATGTCGAGGGTAAATCATTCGCGATTAGATAGATTCCCACGATGCACAGAATCCCGCCCAACAGCATTAGGGAAAACCCCTTATCGATTCTTGGATATAGATGCAAGGAGTTAGTTACAAAATCTTTGTGTTCGGGGAGCCTGGATCTGGCAGTATTCAATTCTCATCCATTTCACTATCGAATTCATCCTCTTCAAAGTTGACGGCTTCGAAAAAGTCGATCATAGGGTCCATCATGAAGCTCAACGCAGACAGGTCCGAGTCGTAGGCTTCCAGCAGGAATACCAGCCCGTGCGAACGCGCAACGGTCCTCACATGCCCGATGGCCGGCAGCACAGCTGAACCGTTTCCTTCACGCTTCCCATCCAGCGCGATGACGGAAGACAATTGGATGATCTGGCCAAGTGACTCCGAGTGGTATTCGCTCATCTGGACCGGTGCCGCCGATTCGTAGTCCGGCCGGGCCAGTTCCTCCAAGCTCAGGGCAGGGTCGTCATCCAGAACTATCAAATGGGCAGTGCCCAGTGCGTGTCCATCTTCAGGCGAATACCAGAGTGTATGCTCGGCTTCGGCTATCTGGTTGTTCGCCACGTCCAAAGCCAGCTGCTCATAGACCTTCCGCAGCTCAGGATCTTCCGGGATGGCCAATTCCGCAAGGTCCTGTGCCCATTGCTCCGCCGTCGCCCAATTATCTTCAGGAAATGAGCGAGGTACTGGAATCCAGAATTCCAGATCCGGTTCAATCTCGTATGTTGTCATTGAATTGGCACCCATTTGAAAGTTCCCAGTATCGACAAGCCCAACGACCTTAATCCTTCGGCGAATGCCTCACCATTCTCCGACTCAACGTGCGCGTAGGAATAAAGCAACCACAATCCAGCTTTTGGATCCGGATCGATGCTTCCATCCGGCAAAGGACGAGGAACAACCATGTTCAGGCCATTGTTCTTGAGCTCGGGAGCTTCGGCAGCTTGCTCCACGGAAGACCAGAGGTACCAGTCTGCTCCGTCGGCATCTTCGATTTCGATCTGGTTGCCGCCTGCGGCCTTTCGCGCAGCATCCAGCAAAGTGCCGGAGGGCCCCACCTTGAGTGGTGTCAGGATCACGGAAACCGGCATTGCACCGACGGCAAGTTTCTCTACCGGCATTGCGAAGCCAAGTGATCCACGGCGCCTCAAGTACTCGAACGTCTGGTGCATTTGCCGTCGAAGCATCAATACCAGGTCTGCGCGCCCAAGTGCCTTGGGCTCAGCAGTCACCAGCTTCGTCAAAGCCTGCTCGTGCTCCACACTGCTGTTGAATTCGCGCCAACCTGCCGGATAAAGCAAGCTATATCCGATGCCTCGGGGACGCGCCTTCGACGCTGGTGGTGTTGCGCTCATCGTTTCTCCCGCCAATTCAATGTGTAGCTCGGATGTTCACTTTACGGATTGCTCCGCGCCTAAGCTACTTCTCGCGAGTCAAGTCCCAGATGCTTGGAGGCGCGGTCACTATGACGTTGCCCCGGTCTTCCCAGTTCCCGTGCTTCGCAATCTTTTCCGCCCAGGCCTTAGCTTGGGGACCCACGTCGTCAGGGTTCTTCAGTATGTACGCAGCCATCTCGCGATGCTTTGTCGCGCTTCCCTCCGAGATGTACTTCACGTATGTTTTCCAGTCGCCTTTGAATTCCTTATTGAAACCATCCAAATACTTATTGCTCTTGCCGGAGACGTTCTGCTGGTACTTTTGCTCGATCTTGCGGTTGTTGCGCCGAATCTTGGCTTTGGTCTGGCGGCTTCCACGGATCGTAGTTTTCAGTGGTCGTTTGGTGCCCGACTTGATGGAAGACCTGACAATGCCGCGCCCCGTGCTGGAACGCGTCTTGCTAAAGGCCTTGATAATATTCCGAGGCCCCGCTTTGGACCCTGCCTTGATCCCCGACGGGAATGCCTTGCTTAAGCCGGAGAAGGCTTTTCCAGCAAAACGGCCGAACGGGATAATTCCGACTACCGCTATTAGCAAGCTGGTCCAGTCCCCATCGCCTTGGACCATCTTGATGACCTCGATTGCCACCACGGCAACGGCAGCGATCACCGCAATTGCTGATGCGATCGGTCCCCACACCGGCGATGTGATGAACAAGGCCGCAATGCCCACGCCCAAGGCAATCCAACCTAGAACCGAACCCAGGGTAGAGAGGAACTTGTCATCGTTGTCCGCGGCTTTGAACGCATCCTCGATTTCGCCGACTGCCTCATCGTAGGCATCTTCCCAATAGGAAACGCGACCGTCGAATTTGCCCCACAGCTCACGCAGGTCTTCTTCGGCTTCTTCGCGCGCAGCGGTTGCTTCTGTCAGATCGCTTTTGGCCTCCGCTTTTTCCTCGTCGGTTCCTTCGCTGAAGCCGAGGAATCCGTCGGCATCATCTACTGCACCCTCGGCAGTGTCTTCCTGGCTTCTCTTGGTCTGCACGCTCTGGTGCGCATCCTCGATGTCCGTGATAAGCGCATTCAAGGTCGTGTATGAATCCACACCGCCCTCGGCGGTACACATCTGGAGCGCGCCTTGGACCCGGTCCAAAGAATACGAATATTTCTTCAAGGCCTGGCCCGTGCCGTCGTATCGGATGGCTGCCTTGCGCAATTCGGGAAATACTTCTCCAGCGTTCTCGCGCAGCTTGGCAATAGCTTCGGATTTCAGATCTGAAGTTCCATTGCTGATATCTTCCAGCCTGTTCGCAGTGCGTTCCATCTCTTCGCCCGAGGTGATCAGGTCCTTGGCGCTCCGGAGCAGGTCATCAGGATTTCCTTCGATGAGCTGCAGGGGTGAGCCCTTTGGCGATTCCAAGGTCATATCGTCAGTTTTCTCCGTCTACTTTGCTTCTTTGGGGGCGTCGGAAGCACGTGAATTCAAGAAGGCCTTCTTCGTTTCCAGATCCCACTCTTCGAATCCGTCCTTGATGTCCTTCAACCCGGTATGCACTCCTTCAAGATTCTTGAGGAGGTCATCTCGGGTATCGTTCCAGTTGTCTTCGAAGTCCTTGACCCGGTCTTTCAGATCGCCTTTGCCCATCGGGTCTCCCACTGAGCCGGCCATGCCTTTGGCAAAGTCAGACGCATTCTCGAAATCCTTAATACTATTGCCTAGCTCCGTGACAATTTCTTCCAGGCGCGCCAAATAGATCTCATCGGCCATGGTGCAAACGACTCCTCGGGTATCCAGCGACGACGCTGAAAGACAATTCGGTAATGAAAGATCAGGCGGTGCAAGAAAAATGTGGCCGCCCGCAACTTCCCAAGGCGGCCACATTAGTCCGTAAGAAAATGGGCCTACTTACCAGCCATGGAACGATCGGTGTCCTGGATCTGCTCCATCATGTCGCGCAGGGCGATTGCCATGTCATTGATGCCGTCGAAAGCCTTCTTCAAGCCATCGTTCAGGTCCTTGTAGCCTTCGCCGAACTGGCCCGAAGCGTGCTCGGTGGTGAAGTCCTCGCCCAACAGCTTGTCCACGCCGGACTGCAGCTGCTCAAGTACGCCATCCAGGTCTTCTCGCCCGGTGTCAAGCTTCGATGCCATGGCTTCCATTTCGCCGTAATTGGCCTTGAAATCAGTCACAATAATGCTCCTCGACTTGTCGACTGGCCCGCTTTCAGGGCCCCTTTAGTTCGTTCAGAGTCTAGAATAATGTGGCAGATGGCCTCCGTTCAATGGGGAGAACTCCCCGTGGCAGGCCGGCATTGAACTGAAGTAGAAAGGTCCCATGGACGTCGTTTCAGCAGCAGCCCTCGCCAAATCCTCCACCCTCGGAATGCGGCCGGCCGAAGCACGCCTGCGCATTTGGTCCTACCTTATCGACTACGCTATTTCGCTGGCTGCATTGCTGCCCGCCGGCATCGGCTACGTGATTTTCCGGGTGACTGGGCAGTACTCCACCGTTCCGCTGGTCCTATCCGCGGTCAGTGCCCTGCTATTGCTGGTCTACCTGATTGTCTTGCTCACGATGAACAGCCGCAAGGGCTCTTCGCCCGGCAAGTCCGCGATGCGACTGCGCGCCACCGGACTGGGCCGCTTCGCCGCACCGGGTTTCCCCCGCGTTATGGTCGCGTCTTTCGCCTTCCTGCTCAGCCATCTCCTCCCGCTCATTGGCCCCGTCCTGCTGCTGGCCTCCTGCCTGTTCGACAAAGAGCACCGCCGCAGCTGGCTGGACAAGATTGCCCAGACCTATGTGGTCGATGTGCGCAATGGACTGGACCCCACCAACCCGCGGGCGCTGGCCCGTGCCGAATACCTGCTTTCGCGCCCGGACCGGGATATCTCCGAGCATCTGCCGTCACTGGGAACGATCGAAGACGACGCCGGGCGCGAAGAAGCCGCCGTGCCTTCGCGTGCCCGGTCCACCGCTGGCATTGTCGGAGCGCAGAACAGCGACTGGCATTCGCCTTCGGAGCAAGGGCTGGGAATCGTCCGCCGCGCGGCCTTCGCCTTCGACGACGGGTCCTACATCCCGGTTCCCGAATCCGGGCTGATCGGGCGTGCGCCCCAGGCCACCGCGGGCACCGGCAATGAACTGCTGGTCGCGCTGAAGGACCCGGAACGTCTGATGTCCAAAACGCATCTGGCCTTCGGCTGCGACGGGGCGAATGCCTGGATCATGGACCTGGGATCCAGCAATGGCACCCAGGTCATCGTCGCCTCCCGCGCCCCGCACAATGCACCGCCCCATGTCCGCCTGCATCTGAATGACGGTGACGTCGTCCAAGTCGGCAGCCGCACCTTCCGCATTACCTTCCAGGAGACCGCCAAGTGAAAATCAAGGCCACGCTCAGGCGACCGGACACCAGCACCGTGGACGTCATCCTGACCTGCGATGCGACCGCCACCGTGGGAGATGCCGCCCGCGCCCTGGCCGGGGAGCAGGTTCCCGAGCACCCCACGCTGCTGGCCACGGCCACCGGCACCGCCCCGGTGCAGCTCGATCCGCACACCCCGCTGGCCGAAGCGGAACTGGGTTCGGGCTTCACCATCGAAGTCGTGCCGACTACCGACGCCTTCGTCTCAGGCGGCTCGGCGGCCGCGGTGCTGCGCGTGGCCAACGGCCCGGATGCCGGCATGGCCTTCGCGCTGCCCGCCGGCACCTCCTATGTGGGGCGCTCGGAGAAGGCCACCGTGGTGCTCAACGACCGCATGGTCTCCACCCGGCATGCGCGCATCGAGGTGGGCAGCAAGATCGAGTTGGTGGACCTGAACTCCGCCAACGGCATCCTGGTGGATGGCGGCTTGGCCCAGCGCGTCTCGGTGATCCCCGGCCAGCTGATCACCCTGGGCGCCACGGATGTCTACTTCGAGCTGCTGCACGGGACCGCCACGGGGCAGTCCCCGGTCTACGAGATGGGCGGCTCGATCCTCTTCAACCGCTCCCCGCGGGTGGAGATCCGCTACCCCGGCGAGGAACTGCCTCGCCCGGCGATCCCGCAGGAAGCCAGCCCCAAGCTCTTCCCCTGGCCGATGATCTTCGCACCGCTGATCATGGGCTTGACCATTTTCTCGCTGACCCAGCGCGCGCTGTCGCTAATCGTGGTGCTGGTCTCGCCGCTGATGATGCTGGGCAACCTGATCGGCCAGCGCACCCAGAACAACAACAAGCTGCGCCTGGAAATCGAGACCTTCGAACGGCAATTCGAGGCATTGGAAGATGGCCTGCTGGCCGGGGAGGAAGCCGAACGCGCCCACCGGCGCAGCGAAGCCCCAGCCACCGCAACGGTCTTCGAGCAGGCCGAGTCCCTGGGCCAGCTGCTCTGGACCCGACGCCCGGAGCACTGGAACTTCCTCTCCCTGCGGCTGGGCTCGGGAACCGCCCGCAGCCGCACCACCGTGGCCCCGTTGGCGGACCGGGCAGGACTGCAGGAATACGTCGAACGGGTCGAAGAGCTCACCGAGCAATACCGGATGATCGACGATGTGCCGATCATCGAGCTGCTTCCCTCTGCCGGCGCCATCGGCATTGCCGGGCCCCGGCTGCAGTCCGCTGATGTCCTGCGTTCGCTGGCCGTGCAGCTTTTCGGCCTGCACGCCCCCAACGACCTGTGCACCGCCGCGATCATCGACCCGGCCTGGACCGGGGACCTGGAATGGTTCAAGTGGCTGCCGCACACCACCGGGCCGCGCTCCCCGCTGGCCCAGCTGGCGCTGGCCGATACGCAGACCTCGGGCACCGTGCTGCTCAACGCCCTGGAAGAGCTCATTGCCCGGCGCAACGACCCGGCCTCCTACCGGCTGGGCCCGCTGTCCACCCGCAACTCCTCCATGGAGCTGGGCAAGGAAGCCGGCGAGCAGAACACCAGCCTGCCGGTAGCCAAGGACCTCTCGCTGGTGCTGTTCGTCAGCAATGACGCCCCGGTGGACCGCGCCCGGCTCTCGCAGATCATCGAGCGCGGACCGGCCGTGGGCATCTACACGATCTTCGTGGCCCCCACCGTCCAGTCCCTGCCCGCGGCCTGCCGCACCTTCGTGGATGTCACCCGGGGCCCGGAGGATGCCCGCGTGGGCTGGGTGCGCGCCGGCGAAGAAGCCCGCAAGGTGACCGTGGAAGGAGTCTCGCGCGAGCATGCAGAGCACTTCGCCCGTCGGCTGGCTCCGATCGTTGACTCCAGCTCGCTGGTCCCGGACTCTTCGGATATCCCGGACTCGGTGTCGCTGCTGCGCATCCTGGGCACTGATCTGGCCGAAGCACCG
Source organism: Arthrobacter sp. JUb115 (assembly GCF_004365035.1). Lineage (NCBI taxonomy): Bacteria > Bacillati > Actinomycetota > Actinomycetes > Micrococcales > Micrococcaceae > Arthrobacter > Arthrobacter sp. JUb115. The sequence continues at coordinate 201,010 of NZ_SOBS01000005.1, forward strand.
GACGCGGTGCTCGAGCGCTGGAAGCAGAACAACTCGGTGATCGACCGCGCCGCCACCGGGCCCCGGCCGCGGCTCAAGCGCGCCGGAACCCTGCGCGCCTACATCGGCCAGAGCACCCCGGATGCGATGAGCCTGGATCTGCGCACCCAGGGCCCGCACGCCCTGGTAGGCGGCACCACCGGCTCGGGCAAGTCCGAATTCCTGCAGGCCTGGGTGCTGGCGATGGCCGCCGAGTACAGCCCCGACCGGGTCACCTTCCTCTTCGTGGACTACAAGGGCGGCTCGGCCTTCGCCGACTGCGTGGAGCTGCCGCACTGCGTCGGGCTGGTCACCGACCTCTCCCCGCACCTGGTCCGCCGCGCGCTGACCAGCCTGCGTGCCGAGCTGCACCACCGCGAGAAGCTCTTCCACCGCAAGAAGGCCAAGGACCTGCTGGAGCTGGAAAAGCGCCAGGACCCGGAGACCCCTCCGGCCCTGGTCCTGGTGGTCGACGAGTTCGCCGCCCTGGCCGGGGAGGTCCCGGAATTCGTGGACGGCGTAGTGGACATCGCCCAGCGCGGCCGTTCATTGGGAATCCACCTGATCCTGGCCACCCAGCGCCCGGCCGGGGTGATCAAGGACAACCTGCGCGCCAATACCAACCTGCGCGTGGCCCTGCGCATGGCCGACGCCGCCGACTCCAATGACGTGGTGGAGGACCCCATCGCCGCCGGCTTCGATCCGTCGCTGCCCGGCCGCGGCATCGCCAAGACCGGCCCGGGCCGGCTGGTGCCCTTCCAGTCCGGCTACGCCGGAGGCTGGACCACCGACGAGCCCGAAACGGCCGAAGTGCGGGTGGAGGACCTGCGCTTCGGCGGCGCGCGCGTCTGGGAGCAGCCCGAATCGGGGACACCGGACATCGAGGAGAACAGCGGCCCGAACGACCAGAAGCGCCTGGTCTCCAGCTTCATCGCCGCATCCAACGGGGCCGGGATCCCGGCACCCCGCCGGCCCTGGCTCGATGATCTCTCGGCCACTGTGGACTTGCGCGAGCTCGCCCCGGATTCGGACAGCCGGATCCCGCTGGCCCTGGCCGACATCCCCGAGCACCAGGCCCAGGAAACCGCCTGGTTCGAACCCGATACCGACGGCCACCTGCTGGTCTACGGCACCTCCGGCGCGGGCAAGTCTGCGGCCCTGCGCAGCATCGCGATCGCCGCGGGAGCCAACCCTTCGGCCGGCACCGCAGCGGTGTACGCGCTGGAATTCGGCACCAGCTCGCTGCGGTCGCTCGATCCGCTGCCGCATGTCGGCGCGGTGATCGGCGGCGATGACGTGGAGCGCATCCAGCGCGTCTTCCGCATCCTGGCCGAGCACCTCGATGAGCGCTCGGCCCGGTACGCGGCCGCAAACGCCGCCTCTCTGAGCGAATACCGCCAGGTCACCGGGGACTTGTCCGAGCCGCGCATCTTCTTGCTGATCGACGGCTTCGGCCAGTTCCGCAGCGACTGGGAGCTGGGCCACGGCCGCGGCGAGTACTACCAGGTGTTCATGCGCATCGTGGGCGAAGGCCGCCCGCTGGGCGTGCACGTGGTCACCACCGCCGACCGCTTCGGCGCGGTGCCCACCGCGATCAGCGCGAACATCACCCAGCGCGTGGTGCTGCGCATGGCCGACGAGCAGGCCTACAACGTGCTGGGCGTGGCCAAGGATGTGCTGGGCGAACGCAGTGCCCCGGGTCGCGCCATCATCAAGGGCCACGAGGCGCAGATCGCCGTGCTGGGCGGCACCGCGAACGTGGCCGAGCAGACCGCGCTGACCACCAGCTGGGCCCAAGAGCTGGCAGCTTCCGGTGCCCCGCAGGCGGCCGGAGTCGAGTCGCTACCGCAGGAATTCTCCGCGGCGGCGCTGCCCGACACGGTCAACGGGCAGCCGGCCATCGGCCTGTCGGATGCCACCCTCGCACCCTGCGGCTTCGAGCCCATCGGCACCTTCGTCATCGCCGGGCCGCCGCAAAGCGGGAAGACCAACACCCTGCGCGCCATGGTCACCGCGCTGGAACGCGCCAACCCGGCTACCCAGTTCTTCCACATTGGCGGCCGGCGCGCCGAGCTGCGCGGCTGGCGGACTTGGAACGGCACGGCCTCGGGCCCGGCCGAGACCCGGCAGTTCGCCAAGGACATGCTGGATCTGGTCGCCGACGATTCCATGCCGGGCAAGATCGTGTTCGTTGTGGAGAACTTCACCGAGTTCGCCGATTCGGATGCCGAGCGCCCGCTGAAGGAACTGCTCAAGGCCATCAACCGCTCCGACCACTTGTTGATCGCCGACGGAGACATCAACGCGTTCTCCTCCAGCTTCGGGCTGCTCGGCGAACTGAAGTCCAACCGCCACGGCATCGCGCTCAAGCCCGACGCCTACGACGGGGACTCGCTGTTCAAGGTGCCCTTCCCGCGCGTCAAGCGCCACGAATTCCCGCCGGGCCGCGGATTCATGGTGCAAAACGGGCAACGCACCCTGGTCCACCTTCCACTCGTGGAACAGTAGGGCCGACGGACTCTGCGCCGGTTCAGTTTCCCGCGAACGATCCCGCACTTTGCCCTTCACGCTGCGGGCTGAACACCCCAGCGCCATGGCGCCAGCGGTAATAGGCCAAGCAGGCAAGGGTGAACGGGACGCCGAAGTACAGTGCTGGTCGCTGCACTGGATCAAAAGCCACACCCACCAGTGAAGCGCCAAGCAGCACCAAGGCGATGATCGGCAGAATCGGGAACAATGGTGCCCGATAGGGCAGGGAATCGGTGGATCCATGCAGGGCAACGTAGTGCCGGCGGAACGACAGGTGCGATGCACAGATCACGATCCACACCGCTACTACCGCAAACCCGGCAATGGATACCAGAGCCATGAAGAGCGACTGCGCCGCGATGAAGCTGGAGAACAGCGATACCAGTCCGCCGAGGATCGACAGGCTCAGGGCCAGCATCGGAATGCCCCTGCTGTTGGTCTTGGACAGGGCCTTGGGCGCCTGGCCTGCGGCTCCCATGGAATGCAGCATGCGAGCGCATGAGTACAGTCCGGAGTTTCCTGCCGAGAGCAGGGCGGTGATGATCACGAAGTTCATGATGTCCGCACCGGCTGGCAGGCCGGCGACATCCAGGACCGTGACGAAGGGACTCTCATTCGCGCCTGCCTCGGCAAACGGGATGATTGCGGCTACGACCACGATGGCACCGATGAAGAACACCGCCAGGCGAACCACGGCGGTGCGGATGGCCCGCGGAATGCTCAGCTGCGGGTTCTTCGCCTCGCCGGCCGCGACGCCGATCAGCTCGGTGCCGCTGAATGCGTAGAACACCGAGAGGACGGTGACCAGTACTCCGGTGATCCCCGCAGGGAACAGTCCCCCTTCGGTGCTGAAATTGGACAGGCCAATCGCGCCGGCGTCACTGGCCGGGTTGATGCCGATGATCGTGGCGGCGCCAACGACAACCACCAGCAGCACCGCCGCCACCTTGATCAGCGCAAACCAGAATTCGGTTTCTCCGAAGACCCGCGATGAAGTCGCATTCAACGCAAACAGCAAGGCAGCGAAAACCAGTGAGAAGACCCAGACGGAAATCGAGGGGAACCAACGTTGCATCAGCAGCCCGGCTGCGGTGAATTCGCTGGCCAGGGCTACCGCCCAGCACAGCCAGTAGAGCCACGCCGTAGCAAAACCCCACGCTGGTCCAAGATCACGGGTGGCGTGTGCATGGAATCCTCCTGCCACCGGATGCCGCGCCGATAGCTCTCCCAGCCCGCTCATCACCATGTAGGCCACCAAGGCTCCGACTGCATAGGCCAGCACCGCGCCCAGCGGCCCGGCTTGGGCAATGGTGTATCCGGAGGAAACGAACAGGCCCGAGCCGATCACCCCGCCCAAAGCGATCATCACCAGATGACGCGAGGTCATGGTTCTTAGCAGTCCGGAATCGGCTGGTGCAGTCTCGTTGGTGCTGACGATGCTCTCGGTCATGGGGCTCCTTGTGGAATGAATGCGCTTGCAGGATATCGAGCTTGGACGGCAGTCCCGGACGGGCATGTCATCTGTGGTCACACGGCGTCAAGGTCGGTCATCCAAGCACTCGCCGTGTACCCTCGATGACGTGCATACCCCAAACCACTCCAGCAATTTCCGTGACGCATTGCGCGCCGAAGGCAGCCCGCCAATCATCCTCGACGGCGGTCTCGGCACCCATCTGGCCGATCGCGGCAATGACGTGACCGGGCACCTGTGGTCAGCGCAGATCCTCATGGACCGCCCCGAAGAGGTCCGCGCGGCGCACCAGGACTTTTTCGCTGCCGGTGCCCAAGTTGCCACGACTTGCTCCTACCAGGTCAGCTATGACGGCCTGGCTCAGGTGGGCTCCGAGCAGCAGATGGAACAAATGCTGCGCACCAGCGTGCGCCTGGCGCGAGAAGCCTCCAGCGCTGGGCGCACGGACACAGCACGCTGGGTGGCCGCCTCGGTGGGGCCCTACGGTGCCGGACCGGGCGCCGGGACCGAATACGACGGCGCCTATCGCAAGACGGCCTCCGAGCTGGCTAACTGGCACCGCAAGCGCTTGGAAATCCTGGCTGATGCCGGTGCCGATCTGGTCATCTTTGAAACCGTGCCAAGCCTGGCAGAAGCAGAAGCATTGACCGTATTGGCTCGGGAGCTGCAACTGCCGGCGTTGCTCAGCCTTGCGGTGCGCGCCGATGATCAAGGCCGAGTGGTTCTGGGCGATGGCACCGATCTTCGAGTCGTGGCCGGAATCGTTCAGGAATCCGGTGTGTGGGACGCAGTCGGCGTGAACTGCTGCCCGGTACCCCAAGCGGTGGCCGCGTTGCAGATCCTGGGAGAAGAAACCGGCTTGCCGCTGTTGGCCTACCCGAATAGCGGTGAAATTTGGGACCACGAAGCTCGTGTGTGGGTCCCAGGAACTGAGGGCAATGATTTGCCCGGAGCGGTTCCTGAACTCGTGGCCGCGGGCGCTCGCCTGATTGGCGGTTGCTGCCAGGTCACCCCGGGACAGATCACCCGGGTCCGCGAAGCCATCCAGCTCGGCTAAGGCCCGTCCCGGCACTTCGGCTTCCGCTGAGCCAGCGGCTTGTCCGCAGGCCTGGACAGTGCGCGAAAAAGCCGGCAGCAACACGCAGTTGCTGCCGGCCTGGGACCAGTTACCTTAGAACTCGAAGTCGCCGAAGTCCCCACCGGCGCCGCCGAGGAAGTCCCCGAACATGCCTTCGGCCTGGCCGCCCAAGCCTTCACCGGCCGCAGAGAGCTGTTCCCCGGCACCGGATACGGTATCGCCCAGGCCCTCGGCCATGGAACCGAACTCTTCGCCGATACCGGCGAAACCATCAAGCAGCGGTCCGGCAATGGCGGTACCGATGAACGCACCTGCCACGCCGCCGAGCAGGCCGACACCCAAGCCGCCGGCCGCGCCGGCAGCCATGCCCATACCCCGTCCCTTGCCGCCGGAACCCAAGATCTTGTCCATGAACCCGGGACGCGACATCTCCGCGCGGGTTGCCGAACGGGCCAGGTCCCTTGGGTCCTGGCTCATCGGGCGTTCTGCTGGCGGCAACTGCTCGGAGAGTTCATGATGCAGCAGTTCGCGTTGCTGCGGGGTCAGCCGGGCGAAAGCCTCGGCGTGGGCGCGTTCCATATCCTGCGGCGGAGCGGTACGGAGCATGTAGCGGTACTTCTCGATCGCGGCCTGGTCCTCGCGCGACGGTGCCGAGGCCGGCTGGTTGCCGTAGCCGCGCTCGCCGTAGTTCTGGTGCTGCGGCTGCTGCTGGTAGCCGCCGGGATTCTGCTGGTAGCCGCGTTGCTGGTTATTGGAGCCACGCTGGTTGCTATTGGAGCCGCGCTGGTTGAGCTGTTCCCGGACGTACTCGCCGGCCATTTGCTTGCCCTTGCGCAGCAGCTTGTCGAACATGGACATGGAATTGGCCTCCTAGACGTTGCGGGCGCGGTGCACGAAGCACCGCTCTCCCCTGTTTAAACTCCCCAGCATTGCTACTTGTTCCCCACGTTAGACAATTCTCATAATCGCCCGCCGGCCCCGCACCTAGGCGCTGCGCACCGGCTGCTTTGCCCCGGACGTGATCCTCGCCAGCAAATCGGCGGCCACGGACACGGCAATCACCGCCGGCTGCTTTCCCCGCACCTGCTCGATTCCAATGGGGCACTGGATCACCGCGATCTGCTCGTCGCTGAAGCCGCTGGCACGCAGATTCTTCTGGAAGCGGGCCCACTTGGCACTCGACCCGATCAATCCGATCGATCCCAAGCCCGGGTGGCGCAACGCGGCATCGCACAGATGGAAATCCTCGGCATGATCGTGCGTCATGATCAGCACGTGCGTTCCCCCAGGCAGGCAGCTGAGCACCTGCTCCCCGAGCACCGCCACCGCCGAATGGATCCGCGCCACGCTCGGTTCAAGGGCCGGCAGGTCCGCCAGGAATTCCGGGCGCGAATCAATCAGATGCAGCTCCAGGTCATGGCGGGAGAGAATGCGGGCCAATTCCATGCCCACATTTCCCACCCCGAAAATCGCCACCGTGGCAGGAACCGGCAAGGGCTCGAGCAGCACCGTGATCTCGCCACCGCAGCATTGCCTGCCGTACTTGGCCGGGGCCTTGTCGCTGAGCTTCATGGTGATGCTCTGCGGCTGGTTCCCGCTCGCGCTGATCATCTGCCGGGCCCGTTCCATGGCAGCCATCTCCAGGTTGCCCCCGCCGATGGTTCCGAAGATCTCCTGGCTGGCAATCACCATTTTCGCGCCGGCCTCGCGCGGGGCATGCCCGCGCACCGCGGTGATGGTGGCCAGCACCGCGGGACGCCGCTCATTGCGCAGCGCGGTGACAGCTTCAATCCACGACAGCATGGCTACCGCTCCTCCCGTGCCGCTTCGATCGCCCAGAACACCGCTTCCGGAGTCGCCGGGGACGCCAGCGGCACCGAACGCCCGGAGCGGCCGAAGGAGGCAATGGCCTGACGCAGTGCCTCGCGCACCGAGAAGGCGAGCATCAGCGGCGGTTCTCCCACGGCCTTGGAACCGTAGACCGCGCCTTCCTCATGCGCCTTGTCCAGCAAGCTGACGTTGAAGACGTCGGGCATCTCGGAGAAGCTCGGGATCTTGTAGGTGCTCGCGGCTTGGGTGGCCACCCGTCCGCGGCTCGGGCCATCGGAGGTGTCCCAGCGCAAATCCTCCAGGGTCAGCCAGCCAGCCCCCTGCACGAACCCTCCCTCGATCTGCCCCAGATCCACCAGCGGCGAGAGAGAATCGCCCACATCATGGACGATATCCACGCGGCGCAGCACATAGGAGCCGTCAAAGCCGCTGACTTCCACCTCGCTGGCCGCCACCCCGTAGGAGAAGTACTTGAACGGGCTGCCCGTCATCTGCGAGAGGTCCCAATGCAGCCCTTCGGTCCGGTAGAAGCCGGCGGCCGAAAGCTGGACCCGCTGGAAGTACGCGGCGTTGACCACTTCTTCCCAACCCAGCGATTCGCTCTTGCCCAGCGCGGTGACCCTGCCGCGGCTGAAGCGCAGATCTTGCGCCGGAACCCCCAATTGTCCGGCGGCCACCTGCGCGAGCCGGCCGCGGATCTGCTCGCACGCATCCTTGACCGCGCCGCCGTTCAGGTCGCTGCCCGAACTGGCTGCGGTGGCCGAGGTATTGGGCACCTTGTCGGTGCGCGTGGGAGCAATGCGCACCTTGGATAGCGGCACGCCCAAGGCGGTGGCGGCCACCTGCAGCATCTTGGTATGCAGGCCCTGTCCCATTTCGGTGCCGCCGTGGTTGACCAGCACCGAACCGTCCTTGTAGACCAGCACCAACGCGCCGCCCTGGTTGAAGGCGGTGAGGTTGAAGGAGATGCCGAATTTCACCGGCGTCATCGCCAGCGCCCTTTTGGCGTGCTCGTGCCCGGCATTGAATTCTGCGATCTGCTCCTCGCGTGCGGCGATACCTGCCGAGCCGAGCAGCTGGGTCCAAGCAGCCTCCAAGCGCTCGGGATGCCGGACCGGCTGGTAGTACGGGGTGTCCTGTCCCTGGGTGTAGAAATTGCGGCGGCGCAGTTCCCGGGCGTCCAATCCCAGCTGCGGGGCCACCCGGCCCAGGATGTCTTCCATGACCAGCATGCCCTGCGGACCGCCGAAGCCGCGGAACGCGGTCTGCGAGGTCTTATGGCATTTGGCGATGCGCCCGTTGACCCTGATATTCGGGATCCAATAGGAATTGTCGATATGGCACATCGCGCGGGTCAGCACCGGTTCGGACAGATCCAGGCTCCACCCTCCGTCAGCGGTCAGCTCGGCCTGCAGGGCCAGGATCTTGCCCTGATCGTCGAAGCCGATTTTCCAGGTGGCATGGAATCCGTGGCGCTTACCGGTCATGGTCATGTCCAGGGTGCGGTCCAGCCGCACCCGCACCGGCCGTCCGGTGAGCACCGCGCCGAGGGCCGCCACCGCGGCATAGCCATGGGGCTGCATTTCCTTGCCGCCGAAGCCGCCTCCCATGCGCAATACCTGCACGGTGACCTCGTGGGCGCCGATGCCCAGCACATGCGAGACGATGTCCTGGGTTTCGGTGGGATGCTGGGTGGAGCAGTGGATCATGATCTGCCCGCTCTCATCCACCATCGCCAGCGAGTTCTGGGTTTCCAGATAGAAGTGCTCCTGGCCGGCGAACTCGAAATCGCCCTCGAAAACGTGGGCCGCCTGCGCGAAGGCGGCCTCCGGATCGCCCTTGGAGATCTCGGGCTGGATGCCGTGGAAGCTGTTGGCCCCGATCGCGTCCTTGATGGTGATCAGCGAATCCAGTGGTTCGTACTCCACGCGCACCGCCCTGGCCCCGGCTTTGGCAGCTTCCAGGTCTTCGCCCAGGACCCACGCCACCGGCTGGCCGAAGAACATGACTTCTTCCACCGGGAGCAGCGGTTCGTCGTGCTTGGCGCCCTGGTCATTGACCCCGGGAATGTCTTTCGCGGTGATGACCCGGACCACCCCGGGTACCTGCTGCGCCGCACTGGCATCCAGGCCCAGGATTTTTCCATGGGCGCAGGTGGACTGCACCGGGTAGGCGTGCAGGACCCCGGCCAGACGCGCAGCCAGGTCGTCGGTATACAGCGCGGTGCCGGTGACGTGCGCGGCCGCCGATTCGTGGCGGTGGCGCTGGCCGACTACCGGTGCGTCGGGGCGTTGGGATAGCTGGCTCATGAGTTCTGCTCCTGTCCTGCTTCCAAGCGGCGTTCAAGCTGCTGGGCATAGAACCGTTCAAGCGAGGAGGCCAGCATGGCCTTGCGGTAGTTGGCGCTGGCCCGGTGGTCATCCATCGGGGTTCCTTCGGTGCCCATGGTGCGTGCCGCGGCCCGGATGGTTTCCAGGTTCCACGGCTGGCCTTCCAGCTCGGCTTCGGTGGCCACGGCGCGCAGCGGGGTTGCGGCCACGCCGCCCAGCCCGATCCGCGCCGTGGTGATCATGCCGTCCGACACCGTGAGCGCATAGCCGATGGCTACCGAGGAGATGTCATCGAAGCGCCGCTTGGAAATCTTCTGGAAGCTGGTCAGCGGCGCCAGCGGCAGCGGGATGCGGATCGCGGTGATCATCTCTCCCGGCTCGCGCACGGTCTGCCGGTAGCCGGTGAAGTAGTCCGAAAGCGCCACCATCCGGTTGCCGTGGATGCTGGAAAGCACCAGCTCGGCCTCCAGCGCCAGCAGCGCCGGCGGGGTGTCGCCAATGGGCGAGCCGGTCCCCAGATTGCCGCCGATGGTTGCGCTATTGCGGATCAGCCTTGACGCGAACTGCCCGAAGAGCTGGGAGAGCAGCGGAACCTGCCCGGCGAGCTTGCGTTCCAGCTCGCTCAGGGTGCAGCCCGAGCCCAGTTCAAGGTACCGCTCGTTCCAGTGGATCTGGCGCAGTTCGGGCAGCCGGTCGATGGCCAGCACCGAGCGGGCGCGGGCGCCTTTGATGTTGACCTCCACGCCCCAGTCGGTGGCACCGGACACCAGTACGGTCTGCGGTTCGGCGGCCAGGATCTGCAGTGCCTGATCCAGGTCGCTGGCCCGGCGGAAACGGCCCAGGTCCCCGGTAGGGGTATCGGCGCGCTGGATATCCGTGGCTGCCGGGGCCGGTGCGGCGCGCTGTGCCCGGGCAGTCAGCGGGTCATCCGGCTCGGGCTCGCCCAGGGCGTAGGCGGCGTCGCGGATCGGGCGGTATCCGGTGCAGCGGCAGAGATTGCCCGACAGCGCGTGCAGGTCGAATTCATTGGGTCCGCACTCGTGCGCGCCGCTATCCTCCGCGCTGACTGCGGGATTGGCGGTCCGCTCGGGGCGGTAGTATTCGGCGGCCATGGAGCAGACGAATCCGGGGGTGCAATAGCCGCACTGGGATCCGCCGCGGTTGGCCATCTCTTCCTGCACCGGATGCAGCGCCGCGACGCTGCCCAGCCCTTCGGAGGTGATGATCTCCTGGCCGTCGAGCGCCGCGGCCGGCAGCAGGCAGGCGTTGACCGCCGTCCACCTGCTGCCTTCCCCATCGCTGCGGGCCACCAGGATCGAGCAGGCGCCGCACTCGCCCTCGGCACAGCCTTCCTTGCATCCGATCAATTGCTGCCCGCGCAGGAAATCCAGCGCGTTGGTATGCGGCGGCCCGTCGAATTCCCGGACCTTTCCGTTGACCGTAACCAGGCATTTTGTCTCTTGCGTTGCCTCGGCGCTCATGCCGTTGACACCTCCTGCGCCCGGGTATCGCCGGACGCACCATGAATGAATTGGATGATGGGTGGGATCTGGCGCCCTGCCGGAGGTTCCAGGCTCGTCCAGGGCGCCGCCGCGTGCTGCGGCGGGATCAGTTTCCGTGCGCTATCTGGCCCTTGGACCAGGCGAGGCATCCGCCCATGATTACCCTCCAGAATTCGGATCATTCACATCCATGCAAACCATCAAGGTGAGCCACCTCACCTCAGTGGATCCTTACTATAGCCCGTATCAACTCAGGCCAGTAGGGCCGTAATCGGGCCCCGTGCGAAGTACACCAGGAAGCCCAGCGCCACCACCCACAGCAGCGGGTGGATCTTGGCATACCGCCCGGCCGCGGTGTTCACCACCACCCAGGCGATGAACCCTGCGCCAATGCCATTGGCAATGGAGTAGGTCAACGGCATGGTGATCAGGGTGAGGAACGCCGGCATGGCGCTGGAGAACCGCTTGAAGTTGATCTCGCGGATCTGCGCGCACATCAAGGTGCCCACCAGAACCAGTGCCGCGGCAGCCACCTCGATGGGAACCACGGAGGTCAGCGGCGTGAAGAACATCGAACCCAGGAACAGCACGCCGGTGATGACCGAAGCCAGCCCGGTGCGCGCTCCTTCCCCGATGCCGGCCGCCGAATCCACGTAGACGGTATTGGAGGAGGACGAGCCCATGCCTCCGGCCACCGCGCCCAGGCCCTCGACCACGAACGCGGCCTTCAGCCGCGGGAAGGTGCCGTCCTTGCGCGCCAGACCGGCATTCTTGGCCAGTCCGGTCATGGTGCCCATGGCGTCGAAGAAGTTCGTGAACACCAAGGTGAACACCAGCATCGTCGCCGCCAGCGCGCCGATCCGCCCGAAGGATCCGAACAGGTCGAACTCCCCGGCCAGCGACAAATCCGGCAACGAGACGATATTTCCCTGCAGCACCGGCATGTTCAGGTGCCAGCCATGCGGGTTATCCGCGCCGGCTGGCCCGATCCTGAACACCAGCTCGGCGATCATCGCCAGCACCGTGGAGATCACGATGCCGATCAGGATCGCGCCCTGCACCCCGCGGGCCACCAGCGCGCCCATGATCAGCAGGCCCACCACGAAGACCATGGTCGGGATCGAGACGATCGACCCGCCATCGCCCAGCTGCACCGGAGGCCCGGCGGCGGTACGGGTAACGAAGCCGGAGTCCACGAACCCAATGAAGGTGATGAACAGCCCGATGCCCACCGTAATGGCGGCCTTCAGGTCCTTGGGGATGGCCCGGAAGATCGCGGTACGCACCCCGGTCATCCCGAACAGGACGATCAGCACGCCGTTGACCACCACCAGTCCCATGGCCTCGGGCCAGGTGACGTCCTGGATCACCGAGACGGCCAGGAAGGAGTTGATGCCCAATCCGGCGGCCAGGCCGAAGGGCAGGTTGGCGATCAGCCCGAACAGGATGGTCATGGCCCCGGCGGTCAGCGAGGTCATGGCCCCGACCTGCGCGGCCGGAAGCCAGTTGCCGGCCACATCCACGGGCGCGGCCTCGGCGCTGAATCCGCCGAGGATCAGCGGGTTGAGGATCACGATGTAGGCCATCGTGAAGAAGGTGACGATCCCGCCGCGCAATTCCCGCGCCAGCGTGGACCCGCGTTCGGTGATGCTGAAGAACGCGTCCAGGATGCCGCCCGGCCCGCCCGGCCGGCGCGGCTTGCTGCCGCGCTGCGCGCCCTGGGGGCCAGCTGGCAAGCGACTTGTCGTGGTCATGGTCCTGGACCTTTAGTAGTCGGTCCGGGATTCTTGCGAATCCCATGCCTTGAACGGCAACAGGTGCTCGCCGCCTTCGGACTGGAAGCAGTTCACCGGCATCAGCGAGCGGTTGGATTTTGCTTCGAAGTAGTCGTAGAACACCGCGTCGTCGAATCCGGCGGCAGCCGCATCATGCCTGTTGGCCGCGAAGAAGACCTTGCCGATGCGGGCCCACAGCGAGGTGGCCAGGCACATTGGGCAGGGTTCGCAGCTGCTGTAGAGCACGCAGCCGCTCAAGTCGAAGGTCCCCAAGGCGGCGGCCGCGGTGCGGATGGCCACCACTTCGGCGTGCGCCGATGGATCATTGTTGGCCGTGACGCGGTTGACCCCTTCGAAGACCTGGCCGTCGGAGGCGACCACGACGGCGCCGAAAGGCCCGCCAGCGTTGTGGACATTTGTGGTGGCAATATCGATGGCCATCGAAAGATAGTCTTGGCCAGTGGTAGTAACGCTCATCGCGTGGCTCCTCATGCTTTGGACAAGAGAACCGCAGCGCGCTGCTTGGCGCTAGCTACCGGTTGCGCTTGTCACCTGAAATCGATCAGTTGCATGCCCGGTAGATAGCGACCCATCAGGTGGGTGCCCGCCATAGACAGCTACGAGATTATCAGCGGATTGTGACGTAAGCAACACTTCTTTTGAAATCTCTTTTTCGCATCATGAACAAAAACTTGCCGTCTTGCCGCTCATCCCCTCTCCCACTAGCAGCGATCCGACGGGACTGGCCCCTCCCTCCAGCACCGCGAATCCCTAAGCTGGATCGTTGCCCCGGCGCTCGGGTTTCCAACACATTACAGCCGCCTATCGGCGCACCGATCCGGCGGGTGAATTTAAGTTCCCTTCGGCGCAACAACCTGAGCACCTAGGCGAAATACCTCTTTGAGAAGCTCAGATGCATCAAGTGCTAGAGAAGGGATCGGATAACGTGAGCGCACAGCTAGAAGCATCTGACACATCGCAGGCACTGCAAGTGCAACCGGGACGCTGGGTCAGCAATTGGACCCCGGAGGATCCAGAATTCTGGAAGCGCACCGGATCTGCGGTAGCCAGCCAAAACCTCAAGTGGTCCATCTTCGCCGAGTTCCTCGGATTCAGCGTTTGGCAGCTTTTCGCCATTGTCGTGGTCTATCTTCCAGTAGCGGGATTCAGCTACAGCACCACGCAGCTGTTCTGGCTGATCTCCATCCCGAGCCTCGTCGGTGCCACACTGCGCATCCCCTACACGTTCATGGTGGCCCGTTTCGGCGGGCGCAACTGGACGGTCATTTCCGCGCTGCTCCTGCTGATTCCGGCCGGCGGCATTTCCCTGGCCCTGGCTGATCCGTCCACGCCATTCTGGGTCATGCTCAGCCTTGCGGCGCTGACCGGCTTCGGCGGCGGAAACTTCGCTTCCTCGATGGCTAATATCACCTATTTCTACCCCGCTTCCCGCAAGGGATGGGCGTTGGGCCTCAACGCCGCCGGCGGCAACCTCGGCGCGGCGGTCGCCCAGCTGCTTGTACCGGTCATTGTCACGGTCTTCGCCGCCGGGGCGTTGCAGCTACCGCTGGCAGGGATGCTCTGGATCCCGTTGATTCTGCTCTCCGCATGGGGTGCCTGGAAATACATGCATAACCTGTCGTCGGCCCGCTCAGATATCCGCGGCGCCATTGCCTGCCTGAAGGTAAAGCACCTGTGGATCATCTCCGCACTGTATGTGGGAACCTTCGGCTCCTTCATTGGATTCTCGGCAGTATTCCCCAAGCTGATCGTTGACACCTTCCCCGAATACGCGGCCTTGCCGTTGGGCACCGCAACCATCACCTTGGCTTTCCTCGGCCCGCTGGTCGCGTCCCTGGCCCGTCCATACGGCGGCAAGATCGCTGACAAGCTCGGCGGCGCACGCATCACCGTGGCGACCTTCGGAGCCATGGCCTTGATTACCGCTGCGCTAGTGCTCAGCCTGCCACGGGCCAACTTCTGGATGTTTCTATTCCTGTTCTTGCTGCTCTTCACCGCAAGCGGCATCGGCAATGGCTCGACCTACCGCATGATCCCGGCAGTCTTTGCCCTGAGCGACGAGGGAAAACAGGCAAGCCAGGTGGATTCTTCGCGCAAGGCGGCCGCAGCCCTCGGTTTGATCTCGGCCATTGGCGCCTACGGCGGCTTCCTGATTCCCCAGGCCTTGGGCCTGTCCGTATCCAGCACCGGCGCCTACACCACGGCGTTCATCATCTTCATCGCGGTCTACCTGCTGCTCATGGCCACCGCATGGTTCGCCTATGCACGCTCAGGCACCCGTTTCGCCCAGCACGGAGTCTAGGATGACCGACACTCATTGCCCCTATTGCGCCCTGCAGTGCGGCATCATCTTGGAACCCAACCAGCAGGATCACGGCACCGAACCGGTGAGCCTGAAGGGACGGGACTTCGAGACCAATGGCGGGGCGCTGTGCCGCAAAGGCTATAGCGCCGCCACGCTGCTCGATCACCCAGAACGCCTGCAATCACCCCTGCTCCGTCAGCCCGATGGAAGCTTTGCCCCGGTTAGCTGGGAGCATGCGCTGGATCTGGTTGCCGAAAAGGCGCTGGGCATCCGGGCCGAATCCGGAGCCAACGCACTCGCGGTCTTCGGTTCCGGGTCGCTGACCAATGAAAAGGCCTACCAGCTGGGCAAGTTCGCGCGGCTTGCCCTGGGTACCTCGCGCATCGACTACAACGGACGGTTCTGCATGTCCTCGGCAGCCGCCGGCACCAACCGCGCCTTCGGCTTGGACCGGGGATTGCCTTTCCCGCTGGCTGATCTGGATTCGGCCGGGATGATCCTGATGCTCGGTTCCAACGTGGCCGATACGATGCCGCCCTTTGTCCGGCATCTGGCCGGAGCCCGTGAGAACGGCGGGCTGATCGTGGTTGATCCTCGCCGTTCAGCTACAGCCAAGCTCTGCGCCGATAATGCTGGCTGGCACCTGCAGCCGACCCCGGCCACCGACCTACCGCTGCTGCTGGGCTTGGCCCACGTGCTGGTGGCCGAGTCCCTGGCCGACACCAGCTACTTGGCCGCCCGCACTAACGGTTTCGATGCAGTGAAAGCCTCCTTGGCCAGCTGGTGGCCAGAACGCACCGCCCAGGTCACCGGTGTTCCTGCCGAGCAGATCCGGCACACCGCCCGGGCCTTGGCGCAGGCAGCCAGCGAAGCGAAGGCCGGCGGCAAGCCGGTCTACATCCTCACCGGCCGCGGCATCGAGCAGCATTCCAACGGCACCGATACGGTCACCGCCGCGATCAACCTCGCGCTGCTGCTCGGCTTGCCCGGAACCCTGGCCGGCGGCTACGGCACCATCACCGGCCAGGGCAACGGGCAGGGCGGTCGGGAACACGGGCAAAAGTGCGACCAGCTTCCCGGCTACCGCAAGATCACCGACCCGGAACACCGTGCGCATGTAGCCCGCGTCTGGGGTGTTGACCCCGAAACCATTCCCGGTCCCGGGCTTCCCGCCGTTGAACTCCTCGACGCGCTAGGTACCCCCACTGGTCCGCGCATGCTGATGGTCCACGGGGCCAACCCGGTGATCTCCGCACCCGATGCGTCGCGCGTGATCCACGCACTGTCCAGGCTGGATTTCCTGGTGGTCTGCGACTTTTTCCTCTCGGAGACCGCAGCCCAAGCGGACCTGGTCTTGCCGGTGCTGCAATGGGCTGAAGAAGAAGGCAGCATGACCAACTTGGAGGGGCGGATCCTGCGCCGCCGCGCTGCCTTGGCGGCACCGGAACATGCGCGCGGCGAACTGTGGATCCTCGCCCAGCTCGCCCAACGCCTGGATGCTCCCGGCCACTTCTCCCCCGATGCCCGAGAAGTCTTCGAAGAACTCAAATTGGCTTCAGCCGGTGGACTAGCGGACTACTCGGGAGTGCGTTGGGATGACCTCGATGCCGGGGCGGCCATCTACTGGCCGTGCCCTGCAGGCACCGAGGTGAAGGCCGAGCGCGGCATCCGCAATGGAACCCCTCGGCTATTCCTTAACGGTTTTGCCCATGCGGATCGGCGTGCAGTGCTGGTGCCAGTTGCTTTCCAACCGGAGCCCCGGATGAGTAAGTCGGCCGTGTCCCTGGTGACCGGCCGGCTGCTGGAGCACTACCAGTCTGGCGCCCAGACGCGCCGGGTCCCCGAGCTGGTCCAGGCCGCACCGGAACCGCTGCTGGAAATCCATCCAGCAACCGCGCTGGCCCACCGGATTGTCCAAGGACAAAAGGTCGTGATCAGCAATGAACGCGGTGAAGTCACCGCCCGCGCACGGCTGACCGTTGATGCCCGGCTGGACACGGTCTTCTTGCCCTTCCACTACCCGGATTCCGGTACCGCAAACCTGCTGACCGAGGCGAAGGTCGACCCGCGCAGCAAGATGCCGGAATTCAAGCACGCCCATGTTTCGCTGAGCGCTGTGAAAGAGGAACAATGAACGAGCAACGCCCGCAACGCATTATCATCATTGGCTTCGGCCCCGTCGCCGCGTCCCTTGTCGAAGGGCTGCTCCCGGCAGCGGCGGCCGGCCACTGCGCCATCACCATCATCAGCGCCGAAGACCACCTGGCCTACAACCGTGTGCTGCTCGCTGAACTGGCAGTGGGAGCCGCCGAGTTCGGGCATTTGGGCATGGTGGATCCGCAGCGCTTGGCCGATGCCGGAGTCGACGTGCGCTTGGGCGTGCAGGCTACCGGCATCGATCGCTCACGGCGCCGGATCCATCTGGGCGGCAACGACTATGTGTCCTACGACCGGCTTGTTTTCGCCACCGGCGCCCGAGCGGTAATCCCCACGCTCAACGGCCTGAATTTCGATCCGCACGCTGATGCTTCACTGCCAGCCGGAGTTTTCGCGCTGCGCACGGTGGATGACGCCCACCAGCTGCGGGAATCGATCGGTCTGGGCCAACGCATTTTAATTCTCGGCGGCGGAGTTCTGGGTATCGAGGCGGCCTTGGCCATTGCGCGCACCGGCGCCCAACCGGTGCTGGTGCATCATGGTCCGGCTCCCTTGGGACGCGTCGTGGATGCAGATGGAGGGGCGCTGCTGACGCGTAATCTGCGTGAAGCAGGTGTCGAGGTGATCCCTGGTGCGAAGGCCAGTGGCATTCAGAAGGATGCACAGGGTTTCACCGGCCTGATGACTTCCACCCACGGACTGATCCAGGCTGATGCCCTGCTCATTTCCACGGGTGTGAGAGCCAGAACAGAGCTGGCCTCGGGCTGCGGATTACCGGTGGGCCGCGGTATTAAGACTGATGAATTCCTTTGCGCCGATACCGAGCAGCGAATTTTCGCCCTCGGCGACTGTGCCGAAGTTGCCGGACAGCCACCGGTCGGACTGCTGGCCCCGGGCTGGGCACAAGCCGCATGGTTGTCCCAGCAGTTGTTGCGGCTGGCTGGTTCCTCTGGCTCCGAGCCGCTTGCTGCCCCGGACTTCTCTGCTTCTGATGTATTGATGCTCAAGGGACAAGGCATCGAGCTGACTGCAGCCGGCGATATCAGCGCCGGTTATTGGGACGATACCGATCTGCAGGCAACCGTCTATGCAGATCCTGCGCGCGGACGGTACCTGAAGATCGTCACCCGGCAGGATACGGTCACCGGATTCCTGGCCATGGGATTGCCGCAAACCAGTGCCGAACTCGTGCTGGCCTATGAACGGGCCACCGCGTTGCCTGAAGACCGTTCGGCCCTCTTGCGGCTGGATGATCCGGCAACGGATCAAATCGCTGCTATCCCCAGCGATGATGATCAGCTGTGCCGCTGTTCGGGCGCTACCTACGGCCAGGTAACCCATGCTGTAGGCGCTGGTTGCACCACCGTCGCCGAGGTCGGCGAGAACTGCCGTGCGGGCACCGGATGCGGCGGGTGCAAAGCGAAGATCGAAGAGTTGCTGGCCAAGGCGCCTGCCCTGGCGTAATGGCTCCAATGGGCGGTCGGCTCCCAGCGAGCTGGCCGCCCTTGCCTATGCCCGGCCGGAACGCAAAATCGCAGGGACGAAAGCCGTGAGCTTTCGTCCCTGCGTTTGGATGATGATGCGAGTTGCCTTATTCTTGCACGCCACCGCTGGAAAATGCGATAGCCGGAGCTAGTTGGTTGCAAGCGAATCCGTCTCGTCGTTCAGTTCGTACCAGCCTTGCCAGGCCGAATGCTCGACGTTCAGGCTGCGATCTGATTTGATACTCATTTGCTCTGCTCCATCCATAGCTGTCCCTCGATTTCCATGAGCCGCTGCACTGGCAGCGGCAGCGAATCGGCGTTCAGGCATTCGCCGGTATCCAGTCGGTACACTTCCTTGTGCAGCGGGCAGGCAACGGTGGCCACGCTGGTTCCTTCGACCATGGTGTCGCCCAGAATGCCGCGGGCCATGACCTTCGCGCCGCTGTTCGGGCAGTGATGCGAGGTTGCGTAGAAGGCATCTTCTTCGGTACGGAACAGGGCTAGCTGTGTGGCCTCAAGCCACAGCGCTTCTCCCCATCCACGCTCCAGCTCTGCACTGCGGCAAAGCGGAGCCAAGCTCAAAGTAGCTTCACGGGTGTCTTCTGCAATTTGCGTGCTCATGAACGTAAGCCCTTCGTGGTTGGCATCTGCTGACATACCGAGCTTAGAAGCCGCATGTTTCGCCCGATGCTTCCAGCCGTTGCCAGTCCGTAAAGCATGCCTAACAGCAAAAATGGGCACCGTGAATCCTGGATTCTCCCGGAAATCCGCTGGTTTATCCTGTCCAATTGCCTTTGCGCAACGATTGCCCATTGCGAATGATTCGAATATGTTTCAGCCGCTTCACCTGGCTTTCGTCTGATGGTGGAGAGAATTGCTCCGGCCGAAACACAAGGGTAATTGCGGCGCAAAGCATGCTTTCTACAGTGGACTCATCAGCCTGAAACTCACCGTTTCCCAGCGAAAGTCGAAATTGATCATGGGTACTCCACACAATGCACGCAACATCCTGGTTATCGGCGGCGGTCCCGCAGCCCACCGCTTCACCGAAGCCCTGGCCAGCCGCGCACCGCAGGATCTGAGCATCACGGTATTGACCGAAGAAACCCACCTTCCCTATGATCGCGTGGCGCTCTCCCAGGCGTTAACCAACCCCGGAGTCGATCTCACCCTCGGCGATCCGAAGCTCTGGGAAGCCGAGCATGTCGCCTTGGAAACCAACGCCAAGGCCATCGCTATCGACAGCACCAAGCGGACGGTCACCACGGAAGACGGACGCATCTTCAGCTACGACGAATTGGTGCTGGCCACCGGTTCCAACGCGGCCACGTTGCCAATCGCCGGCAACGAGCACACCTTTGTGTACCGCACGCTGGAAGATGTCTGGTCCATCGCGCAGAAGGTCAAGGAACTTTCAGCTTCCCTGGGCCGCACCCCGGTGGTAGCTACCATCGGTGGCGGGCTGCTCGGTTTGGAAGCTGCCGCGGGTGCCCAAGCACTGGGTGCGGAGGCAGTAGTCATTGATGGCGGCAAATGGCTGATGGGCACCCAGCTGGATGAAGGCGCTGGCCAGGCCATGGGCCGGCTCATCGAGCAAACCGGATTCACCGTCCACAACGGCGTTTTCCCGCAAGAAATCCTGACCAGCCAGGAGTCTGGCAGCACGGCTGTCACCGGCGTGCTGATGGCTGATGAACGCACCATCGATGCGGATATAGTGGTCGTTTCGATCGGTGTTCGTCCCCGCGATGAGCTGATCCGCAATTACAACGCGGCCCTTGACGAAGCAGGCAGCCCGGCACCCCGTTTCGGCATGGGCCCCCGCGGCGGCGTGGTCATCGACGCGCATTGCGCCACCGATATCGAGCACATCTGGGCTATCGGCGAGGTCGCGAACTACGAGGGTTTCTGCATCGGCCTGGTCGCTCCGGCCAACGCCATGGCGGAAATAGTGGCCGAACAGCTGGCCGGGGGCGAAGCCGAATTCGCTGGCTTCGACACCGCCACCAAGCTCAAGCTCTCCGGTGTGGACGTGGCCAGCTTCGGCGATGGCTTCGCCCGCGCCGAGGGGGCGCTGGAAGTGGTCTATGCCGATGCCCCGCGTGGCCTGTACCAGAAGCTCGTGGTTTCCTCCGATGCCAAGACACTGCTCGGCGGCATTTTCGTTGGCGATGCCACCCCGTACCAGTCGCTGCGTCCTTTACTCGGACGGGAGCTGTCCGGCGAACCAGGCGCGTACCTCAGCGCCTTGGGCGGCGAAGCGCCGGAGGGCGAACTGCCCGATGATGCGGTGCTGTGCTCCTGCAATTCGGTCACCGCCGGCACCATCCGCGATGCCGTTTCCGGTTGTGGTTGTTTCGAGGGCGAAGCTCCGGTGACCACCGTTTCCGGGTTGAAGGGGTGCACCCGTGCCGGCACCCAGTGCGGGTCCTGCGTGCCGATGCTCAAGAAGCTCATGGAAGCGCAGATGCTCAAGGACGGCGCGGAAGTTTCCACCGCCCTGTGCGAGCATATTTCCTTCTCCCGTCCGGAGCTCTACGAAGCCATCCGCGTGGCCGGGTTGCAGGCCTTCGGCGAGGTGATGGAACGCTTCGGCACCGGCCAGGGCTGCGATATCTGCAAGCCGGTGATCGCCAATATCCTCTCCTCGCAGACCAGCGCCCACCCGATGGATGCAGGTCTTGCCGGCGCCCAGGACACCAACGACCGCGTGCTGGCCAATATGCAGAAGGACGGCACCTACTCGGTGGTGCCGCGCATCCCGGGCGGGGAGATCACCCCCGAGAAGCTCGGCGTGATTGCAGCGGTGGCGCAGAAATACGGCCTGTACACCAAGCTCACCGGCGGCCTGCGCATCGACATGTTCGGCGCCCGCTTGGAGCAGCTGCCCGAGATCTGGCGCGAGCTGGTGGACGCCGGCTTCGAATCGGGCCAGGCCTACGGCAAGTCGCTGCGCAATGTGAAGACCTGCGTCGGTTCATCCTGGTGCCGATACGGCATGCTCGATTCCACCGCGCTGGGCATCGAAATGGAGCTGCGCTACCGGGGCCTGCGGGCACCGCACAAGCTGAAGATGGGCGTTTCGGGCTGTGCCCGCGAGTGCGCCGAGGCCCGCGCCAAGGACATCGGCGTGATCGCCACCACCGATGGCTGGAACCTGTATGTGGGCGGCAACGGCGGCGCCAACCCGGCCCATGCCCAACTGCTGGCCGGCGGGCTGGATGATCAAACGCTGTTCAAGTACATCGACCGCTACCTGATGTACTACATCCGCACCGCGGACAAGCTGCAGCGCACCGCGCATTGGCTGCAGGACCTGGATGGCGGATTGGAACGGGCCAAGCAGGTGGTGATCGAGGATTCGCTGGGCCTGGCCGACGAGTTGGAAGCGGCCATGGAAACCCACGTGGCCAACTACGAGGACGAGTGGGCCGCCACCTTGGCCGACCCGGTGAAGCTCAAGCGCTTCCGTTCCTTCGTGAACACCGCCGCACCGGATACCGAGCTGGAATATGTTTCCGAGCGCGGACAGCAGCGCCCCGCCGAGCCGGTGGCACTAGGTGCCAGCATCCCGGTCGGGGCGCCGCAAGGCTAGGAACGGCATCCCACCCGTGCTGCCTACCAGCGCGGGTGGATCTGTTCGCGCAGCTTGGCGTCGTAGAGGTCGCGGACCGAGGCGTTGAATCCCTCGGAGATCCGCAGCGAGCCGGCAGCCGCGTTCGCGCGGGCCTGCTGTGCGTTGCGGGCTCCGGGGATGATGGTGCTCACCCCGTCCTGGGCGGCCAGCCAAGCCAAAGCCACCTGGGCACTGGTGGCTTCGGGCGCCTCGGCGGCAGCCAGCTTGGCGAACTCGCCAGCGGCTTGAAGACCGGTGGCGTAGTCCACGCCGGAGAAGGTCTCCCCGACGTCGAAGGAGGAGCCGTCGCGGTTGAAGTTGCGGTGGTCGTCCTTGGCGAACTCGGTCTGCAGGGTGTAGCGGTTAGTCAGCAATCCGCTGGCCAGCGGCACCCGGGCGATGATCCCCACCCCTGCCTCGCGGGCTGCTGGAAGCACGGTTTCCAGCGGCTTGTGGCGGAAGGCGTTGATGATGATCTGCACGGTGGCAATGTTCGGGCGGGCAATTGCCGCCAGCGCCTCATCCACGGTTTCCACCGAAACGCCGTAGTTGGCCATCCGGCCTTCATCCACCATGGTGTCCAGCGCATCGTAGATCGCATCGGTGGAGTACACCGGGGTTGGCGGGCAGTGCAGCTGGACCAGGTCCAGGGTGTCCACGCCCAGGTTCTTGCGGGAGCGGTCATTCCACGCGCGGAAGGCATCCAGGTTGTAGTTCTCCGGCAGCTGCTCGACACGGCGGCCCATTTTGGTGGCCACGGTGACCCCGGCATCCGGGTTGGCCTTCAGCCAAGTGCCGATCAGCTGCTCGCTGCGGCCATCGCCGTAGACATCGGCGGTGTCGAAGAAGTTCACCCCGGCTTCGTAGGCGGCATCGAGTACGGCTAGCGCGTCGGTCTCGTCTACCGAGCCCCAGTCAGCGCCTAGTTGCCAGGTGCCCAGGCCAATGGCCGACACGTTGCGGTGGGTACGTCCAAGTTCTCGTTTTTGCATGCCTCCGAGTCTAGTGCCCGCAGTGCATATTTCCGGTCGATGGCAGATCATTCTGCTGTGTTGCGGTGTCTGAATTTGTTCTCAATTATCTAAACGATAGAATATAAATTACCGTCACACCATCGAGGAGATCATGTTCCCCACTATTCTTGCGGTCATTTGCGCCGTCGTAGGATTGCTCGTCATGCTTGCCAGCAAATCCATGAAGCCAGAAAACAAGAACCGCTCTTCCACGCGCTTCACCGGAATCAGCATCTTCATCGTCTCGCTGATCGTGCTGGCCATCATGTCAACCACCATCGTGCAGCCACGCACTGTAGGCGTGAAGGTCGCGCTGGGCAAGCCGACCTCCGTGGTGAGCAACGGCTTCCACCTGAAGTGGCCATGGGAAAAGGTCGAGAAGCTGGATGGCTCGGTGCAGAACGACGTCTACTCCGCCAGCAGCGCCATCCCGGTTCGCCTGGGCAACAACGGCCGAGCCGACGTTGACGCCTCGATCCAGTGGCAGCTGAAGACCGACGATGCGATGGACGTGTTCCTGGATTACCGCACCTTCGAGGGCATCCAGTCCAACCTCGTCGACCGCAACTTCCGCGCCGCATTGAACGAGGTCATGGCCACCTATGATCCGCTGGAATACGGCGAACCGGCCAGCGGCGGCCAGGACTTGGAGGGCCTGGCGAAGTCCGTCCAGGAAAAGATGCAGGCCAAGGTCAAGACCCAGATCGAGATCCGCTCGGTTACCTTGCCGATCATCAATTTCGACGAGCCGACGCAGAACCGCATCAATGAACTGCAGGCGGAAACCGCCAAGACCCGCGTGGCCCAGCAGCGCAAGCAGACCAGCACCGCTGAAGCCGAAGCCAACAAGATCCTGGAACGCTCGCTGACTCCGGAAACCCTGACGTCCAAGTGCCTGGATATCGTCGCCGAATCCGGCCAGAGCCCTATCGGCTGCTTCCCGAATTCAGGGGTCCAGCCCATTACGATGACTGGCGAAAAAGACAGCAAATAGTCCCCCTTTGGTCATCGCCCCCGTCCACAGGACAGGGGCGATGACTAGCTTAATTTTGGACCTGCACTAATGAACTTCGTTGCGCTGGTGTTTACGGGGTGACTCGTGGGGAAAAGTTTTATGAATCGCTACTTGCTAATGAGATGAGCGGGTCAATTTTCTGAAACAGAGTCGTTGATGATCCCTAAATACTCTCAAGCCGCGAACCTGTCGGCGATGTCTGAGGCGTTTTCCACTGGCTGTTCAGCCGGGTCGTCTTAGAAGGTCATGTCGTGTTTTTCCGAGTCTCTTTCTATCAATTGGTTGGAAATCCTACACAGTTCATCTGACTGGCTTCGCGCGAGTGCAGGCATGGTTCAGATCCATCTCGTGTGAAAGCGCTGAAAGGGATCATCAAGACTGCACCATAGGAGAACACAGTATTTGATCTGGAGGAAGACCTGCTCTCCGCACGCCGGAGCAGGTGGCAGCCGATGAGGTCAATGAATTTGAGCACGCCCCAGCGCCAAGTTTCTACGACGCCGAAAATCGGCGTGACTCCTATGTGTTCGCATCTGAAACTGAAAGGTCAATAAGCGTGCGGGCGCGCTTCGAATTTGACTACACAAATGCTGCACTGATCTAGTCAGCTTCCAATAGGAGCAACAGAACCCCTAACCGTATTGGCTGGGGGATTCTGTTGTTCTCAACCACGTGATAGCCCAAGAAACCTTGGTCACACAACGGTCACTCGCAGCTTTGAGCTCGCCATTCGTAGCGGATATTTCCGACAGCAGAAAAGCTTTTCGACGATTTCAAATCTGTCTTATAAATGACCCGAAGCTGTGAAACTTCAGCGTTTTCCACACCATTCTTCACGGCACCCTCGAGACCTACCTGCACATTTTCCCCGGCAGGGACTTCGATGGGACTTTCTAAAGGTACTAATCTCTCAGCGATTTCTTTGAATTCTGCCTCTTTGAGGCTCTCATTAGTCCACGCCAACAAGCTAGTCTCACCTTCGGGTAGCAGTGCTGCCACGGATCGCTTTGATTCCCAGCCCGTGGCCTCTACAGCTTGCACGTCGGTGATCCATAGCGGATCCCCTGAGGTGCTGGATGCTACATCCCCGACGAAGTTCTGCTCGTGAAATATTCCGCACAAAGTGTTTTCGACGTCGCCTTCAGGAGCGCCTAGGGCCAATGCCCCAGTCTGCGTGGCTTGAACCCTGCCGCAAGCGGAAAGGGCACAAATAGTTGCTAAAGCAAGACAACCTGAATAGATCTTACGTATCATCATTTGAGCTAATGCTACCGGGATTCTGCGCCGGCCAATCGCGATGACCGCACGCGATTTATCTTTGATTAAAGTCATGTTCTTGTCGAATTTTAAACGTGGCTGAAATGTCCCACATTCTAGGCGAGCGCCAACGCGTCTGAAACCCTCAGAATCTACCAGAATCCGACCGATGAACGGCTTGAAAACTGTTCATACTCAAGGTCAGGATGAACGGCCATGCGCTCAATCCTCGATTCAGATTGGGCTCGGTAGACGAATACTTCCGCGGAGCTAGCCCTGCGGCATCGGACGATCACCGGCGTGGCCTGGCTGCTCCGAGATGACCTGGATTTCCAAGCCCTTGGAGTCGTACAGCTTGCCATCGATCAGGCGGTCGCCGTCTTCAAGGCCGGCCAGCTGGTACTTGTAGACGGTGCGCAGCGACGTTTCCTTCTTGCCCCAGTTCAGCTCGTTGAAGATGATGTTCAGCAGCACCGCCATGATGGTGGCCGAGGAGATGCTGGACTGGAAAATGGTGCCAACCCAGGCAGGGAATTCGGCGTAGAAGTCGGGCTTGACCATGGGAATGCAGCCGAAGGCCAGCGAGGTCGCGATGATCAGCATGTTCATGTTGTCATCCTTGGCCTTGGCCAAGGTGCGGATGCCTGCGGCCGCTACCGAGCCGAACAGCACCACGCCGGCGCCTCCCAGCACCGGGGAGGGGATGGAGGCGACCACGCGGCCAAGCACTGGCAGCAGGCCGAGGACCACCAGGATGCCGCCACCGGCGGCCACCACGAAGCGGCTCTTCACACCGGTAATGGCCACCAGCCCGACGTTCTGCGCGAAGGCCGACTGGGTGAAGGTGTTGAAGATCGGGGCGACGGTGGAGGAGAGCATGTCGGCGCGCAGGCCGTTGGCGATGCGCCGCGAATCCACCTTGGATCCGGTCACCTCGGCCACGGCGAGCATGTCTGCGGTGGTTTCGGTATAGGTCACCAGGATGACGATCATCATCGAGATGATGGCGCCGATCTCGAAGACCGGGGCGCCGAAGGCGAACGGAGTGGGAACCGCGAAAATGTCGCCGGTGAGCACCTGCGAGAAATCGGCCATGCCCATGAACACTGCCACCAGGGTGCCCAGCGCAATGGACAGCAGGATGGACAGCCGCGAGAGCGCAGGGATGCCGGACTTGGACAGCGCCAGCAGGATCAGCAGGGTAATGGCGGCCAGGGCGATGTTCTTGATCGAGCCATAGGAATCCCCTGCGCCCGCCCCGCCCATGGCCCAGTCGGCGGTGACCGGGAAGAGCGAGACGCCGATAATCGTGATCACCACGCCGGTGACCACCGGCGGGAAGAAGCGCAGCAGCTTGGCGAAGAACGGGGCAATGACGATGCCTATGGCGCCCGAGGCGAGCACCGCGCCGAAGACTGCCGGCATGCCTCCCCCGCCGTTGAGGATGGCGATCATGGTGGCCACCCCGGAGAAGGACGTGCCCTGGACCAGCGGCAGCTGGGCGCCGAAGAATGGCACGCCCAGGGTTTGCAGGATGGTGGCCAGGCCGCCGATGAACAGGCAGCTGGCGACGAGCACGCCCATTTCGGCCGTGTCCATTCCCGCAGCCCCGCCCATCACCAGCGGCGGAGCGATGATGCCGCCGTACATGGTCAGCACATGCTGGAAACCGTAGGCCACGGTTTTCGGCGCAGGCAGGCGTTCGTCTTCGGGTCTGATGCTCTCAGCGGATTGGCTGCGGGCAGCACTCATGGGGAATTTCCTCTTCGGTGGACTGCGGATTGGCGCACCCCATGCGTTCGGGATGCGCCCCGCCGTCAATTCTCCCGCAGAAGCCCGCCAGGTTGACAGCTGGTGAAGCGCAAATGGCTGCGAGGTGCATTACGTCAAGCGCTTAGCACTGCTCCAGGTCAGCTATCCAGCGTGCGTCCAGGCTGCTGGGTGTGCTCGACGAAACGCACCATCATCGCCTTGAAACCCGGGGTGTTGGACTCGCGGGCCACCAGATCGCGGTGCACCAGCGCGTTGGCCTCCGGGTAGTAGGCCGCCACGCAGCCCTTGGCCGTCGGATAGGACACCAGGCGGAAGCGGTTCGCGCGGCGCTCGGAGCCGGCGAAAGTGGAAATCACGTCCACCAGATCCCGGTCGCTGTACCCGGTCTCGGCCAGGTCCTCCGGGTTGATCAGGATGACGCGGCGGCCATCCTTGATCCCGCGGTAGCGGTCATCCAGCCCGTAGAAGGTGGTGTTGTACTGGTCGTGGCTGCGCATGGTCTGCAGGATCAGGTGGCCTTCGGGGGCTTCCAAGGCCTCGAACTCGGAGACGGTGAAGCGGCCCTTGCCGATGTCCGTGGCGAAGGAGCGGGTATCGCGCGGCGGATTGGGCAGCACGAAGCCGTTCTTCTCCCGCACCCGGGTGTTGAAGTCCTCGAAGCCGGGCAGCACCTTCTCGATGTGGTCGCGGATCACGTCGTAGTCCTCGGCCATGGCACGCCAGTTGACCGGGTGCCCATCGCCCAGGATGGCCTGGGCCATGCGGGCAACGATGACCGGCTCGGCCAGCAGGTGCTCGGAGACCGGGGTGAGCCGGCCGCGGGTGGACTTGATCACCGACATGGAGTCCTCCACCGAAAGGAACTGCGCACCGGTGGGGTGCTTGTCGTCCTTGTCGGTGCGGCCCAGGGTCGGCAGGATCAGCGAAGTCTTGCCGTGCACCACATGCGAGCGGTTGGGCTTGGTGGAGATGTGCACGGTCAGCTTGGCACGCTGCATGCCCGCCTCCAGCGCTTCGGTGTCCGAGTTGGCCAGGGCGAAGTTGCCGCCCATGGAGACGAATACGTCCACTTCGTCCTTCTCGAAGGCATGCAGGGCCTCGGTGGAATCGTAGCCGTGGGCGCGCGGGGATTCGATGCCGAATTCGGCGTCCAGCGCTTCGAGCAGTTGCTCGCCGGGCTTCTCCCAGATGCCCATGGTGCGATCGCCCTGCACATTGGAGTGCCCGCGCACCGGGCAGGCGCCAGCACCTGGCTTGCCGAAGTTGCCCTGCAAAAGCAGCAGGTTGATGATTTCCTTCAGAGTCGGCACCGAGTGCGGCTGCTGGGTCAGGCCCAGCGCCCAGCAGATGATGGTGGCCTTGGACTTGGCCAGCAGCATCGCGATCTCGGTGATCTGGGTGCGGGTCAGTCCGGTGGCCTTCTCGGTAGCTTCCCAGTCCAAGGTGGCGCGCGCGGCTTGGTAGGCCTCGAACCCGTCGGTGACCGCGGCAATGAACTCGTGGTCCACCACGGTGCCCGGATGCTTCTTCTCTTCTTCGAGCAGCAGGTGGCCGAAGGCCTGGAACAGGGCCAGGTCGCCACCGACCTTGATCTGCAGGAAGTCGCTGGAAATCGGGTCGGCCTTGCCCAGCATGCCGCCCACGGTCTGCGGGTCCTTGAACCCGAAGAAGCCTGCCTCCGGCAGCGGGTTCACGGCAACGATGCGGGCGCCGCGCTTGCGCGCATCGGCCAGCGCGGAGAGCATGCGCGGATGGTTGGTGCCGGGGTTCTGGCCCACCACGAAGATCAGGTCCGCATGATCGAAGTCTTCCAATGACACGGTGCCCTTGCCGATGCCGATGGTCGGGTTCAGCGCGCTGCCCGAGGATTCGTGGCACATGTTCGAGCAGTCGGGCAGGTTGTTGGTGCCCAGCGAGCGGGCGAGCAGCTGGTACATGAACGCGGTCTCGTTCGCGGTGCGCCCGGAGGTGTAGAACACGCACTTGTCCGGGGTGGTCGCGTTCACGTGCTCGGCGATGGTCGAGAAGGCCTGCGCCCAACTGATCGGGGAGTAGTGAGTCTCCCCCTCGCGAATGATCATCGGAGCGGTGATCCGGCCCTGCGAGCCCAGCCAGTATTCGGTCTTGTCGCGCAGGTCCTCGATGGAGTGCTGCGCAAACCACTCCGGGGTGACGGTGCGGGCGCTGGCTTCCTCGGCGATGGCCTTGGCGCCGTTCTCACAGAACTCGGCGGGCTTGCGCTTGCCGGTGATGGATTCAGGCCACGCGCAGCCCGGGCAGTCGAAGCCGTCGTGCTGGTTGACGCGCAGCATCGAACGCAGGGTACGCGACGGGCCGGCTTCGGCGAAGCCGCGCTCCATGGATACCATCACGGCCTTCAAGCCGGCGGCGGCGTGCTTGGGTTCGCTGACCTTCAGTTCATCTTCGTTGATGTCCTTTTTGGGTGCCGAACGATGCATGAGACCCTCCTATTGGTAGCGCGGCCGGTACTGATATCCAGCTCACATATTACAAGGCTACGCCCTGATCACCCGATCCGCATGTGTATAAATGTTCACGCTGTGCCTGCGGGAAAAAGCGGCCAGCGTCAGACCCGATTCCTCGGCCAGGTCAGCGGCCAGCGACGAGGGCGCACTGACCGCTGCGAGCACCGGAATTCCAGCCATCGCGGCCTTCTGCACCAGCTCGAAGGAGGCGCGTCCGGAGACCTGCAGGACGGTGTCGCCCAGCGGCAGCAACCCGTCGCGCAGGGCCGCTCCGATGACCTTGTCCACCGCATTATGACGCCCGACGTCTTCGCGCAGGATCAGCAATTCCCCGGCGGTGGAGAACAACCCGGCCGCGTGCACTCCCCCGGTAGCGGAGAACAGCTGCTGCGATTCGCGCAAGGTGTCAGGCAGGCCCAGCAGCGTTTCCAGCCCAACCCGCCCCGATTCCGGGGAGGGTGCGAAGGCGGCTTTCTTGCGCACTTCGTCAATGGAGTTGGTGCCGCAGATCCCGCAGGCTGAACTGGTGACCACATTGCGGGCAGCCAGGAGATCAGGATGCTTCGCCCCCGCGCCCAGCTGCACCTCGATGACGTTATAGGTCTGGTTGCCTGCTTCATCGGTGCCGGCGCAGTAGCGCAGGGAGGCCAGATGCTCGGGCGCGGAAATGATTCCCTCGCCCACCAGGAATCCGGTGACCATGTCGAAGTCGTCGCCTGGGGTGCGCATGGAGGTGGTGTAGGAGGTATGGCCGAAGCGGATCTCCAGCGGCTCCTCGCCAGCCAGCTTCTCCTCGCGGATGCGGGAGCCCTCCAGCGTTGCCCTGACCACGCGGCGGCGCACGATCTTGCGACCCATTTAAACGCTCCTTGTGCTACATCTTGCGGCTTCCGCCGCTTGCCGCATACTGCTAGAGGACACTCTACGTTTACAGACCCCGGCGCAGCCAACCCCCATGCTGGATTGAGGCAAATCCAAGGCTCCACCGGGGCCGCAATTCGCTGGGCCCAACTATTTCGCGGTGCTGCCTAGCCTGCTTCGTTGCCGTCTCCACTCGGCGCTGCAGCTTCCAGCAAAGGTGCCTGCAGGCGCGTGTCGCAGCGCAGCTCCCTCATAAGCGACATCCCCAGCAGCGTCACAATCACCGTGAACGGCACCGCCGAGAGGATGGCTGCCTGTTGCAGGGCCTCGAGCCCGCCCACCAGCAGCAACACGATCGCGCAGACGCCGGTGAGAAGTCCCCAGACCACTAGGACCGGCCTCTTGGGGTACATATTTCCGCCGGAGGTCAGCGTGCCCAGAACATAGGTATTGGAATCCGCGCCGGTAATGAAGAACAGCACCACGAGAATTACTGTGAATGCCGAGGTCACTTCCGGTATCGGCAGTTCGGCCAGCATCGCGAAGAAGGTGCTGTTGGTGTCTTCCAACGTTGCCTGGCCGATCCCAGAGCTGCCGGTCATCTCCTGGTGGATCGAGGTGCCACCGAAAATGCTGAACCAGATGCTGAAGACCAGAGACGGGACACCCATCACCGCAATAACGAATTCGCGAATGGTCCGGCCCTTGGAAATCCGCGCCAGGAAGATGCCGACGAAGGCGCCCCAGCTCAACCACCAGGCCATCATGAAGTACGTCCACCATTGCATCCACTGCAAGTCTTCGGCTCCAGAGGGAGTCAGCAGCGCCACGGCCGGGAACTCGCCCAGGAACTGCCCCATGGAACGGAAATAGATGTTGGAAATAAATCCGGTGGGACCGGAAACCAGGACAAAAACCCCGATGGCGGCGGCACCGATCATGGTGCCCTGGCTGAGCCATTTGATGCCCTTGCCAACGCCGGAAAGCGCCGAGAGAGTGAATACGATGGTAACGCCTGCAATGATCACGATCTTGACGAACAGATCCGTGGGAATCCCGAACAGGCTGTTCAGCCCCTCGGCGATTTGCGAAGCGCCCAAGCCCAGGGAAGTGGTCGTGCCGAAGAGGGTGGCCAGCACGGTGAACACGTCAATGGTCTTCCCGAGCCATCCGTCCATGGATTTTCCAAGAACTGGCCTGAGCATCACCGAGACGAGTCCCGAGTTGCCCCGGCGGTGCGTCGAGTAGGCAATGGCCAGGCCGAACACGCCGAACAAGGCCCAGGCGTTCGGACCCCAGTCGAAGTACGAGAACTGCAAGGCCAGCACTGCCGCATCCATGCTTTCCGGCTCCGCCCGTCCGTGCGGAGGGACCATGAAGTGGCTCATGGGTTCGGCCGCGCCATAGCTGATCAACCCGATGCCCATCACGGCACCGAGAATCATCGCGATCCAGGCCCATGTGGAGAACTCGGGCCGGTCCGCGTCCTTGCCCAGCCTGATGCCTCCGTAGCGCGAAAAGGCCAGGAACAGCATCAGCACGATGCAGCCGAGAGTCACCAACAGGTAGCTCCAGCCAATGTACTGCGCTGACCAGGTGGATGCCCCGGACATCAGTTCATTGAGCCGGCCCGGTGCAATAGCCGCCCAGAGCACGAACACCACGACCAGCGCCAGCGAAACGAAAAGGACACTGCCCGGACGCTGGAGTTGCTTGTAGACCTGTTTCGATTCGTTCTTGTCCGCGGCCCGGCGCAATTTGCCGCCGGTGAGCGTGGGCCCTCCGCGTGGCCCCTTGCCCTGCTTTTCGTTGGTTTCGGTTTTCATGGCTCTCACACTTCGTTGTATTGGAGGAATCTGCCGACGCCGGGCTATAGCGCGGTCAGTTCGGCGCCGTCGTAGAACCGGCCGGCCTTGTAGACCATCGGCTCAAGCTGGGCGACTTCGGAATGCTTTACCTTGGCGATGAACACGGTATGGGTCTTGGCTTGGAAGCGCTCCTTGATTTCTGCTTCGATGGAAGCGGCCGAGCCATCGATCAGCGGGCTGCCGTTCGGCCCCTGATGCCATTCGAGCTCGGCGAACTTGTCATCACCCTTGGAAGCGAAGGTGCCCACGGTGTCGCGCTGCCCGTTGCTCATGATGTTGATGCCCAGATGGGTGGACTTGAACAGCGATGCATAGGTGCTGGTGGTCTTCTGCACGCACACCAGCACCAGAGGCGGCTCGAGCGAAACTGACACATATGAATTTGCGGCTAGCCCGCGAGGCTTGCCATGTTCATCCATGGTGGTCACGACAGTCACGCCGGTAATGAATTGGCGGTTGAACCCCTTGAGCGCATCGAGATTCGGCACGCCGCTCAAATCGTCCACTACCACGCCATCATCCGTGGACTCGAAGGCGGACTTGAGCGATGGGACCCCCACGTCTTCGAGCAGCTCGCTCTGGTCCCAAGTCACCTGCTCCGAGATGATTTTCCCGTCCTGGACTTCCATCAGGTTGGAACCGCGGGTTTCCACGGTGTTGCCCGTGGCCGGCACACCCTGCAGATCGTTGGTGAACGTTCCGGTGGTGTGCCAGAAAATCGCGATGGACTGCTCCTGCTCATCCACGAGCAGATGGTCGATTTTTGTCACCAGATCAGGGAAGGCCTCCCGCACGGACAAAATCTCTTGCTTCAGCTCTCGGATGGTGGTGACGTTTTTGGATTTCTTGCTGATTCGCCGGAAGTCCGCGTGGAAGATCTCGTCCAGTGCATCGACCTGGCCCCGATCCCATGCCGCTTCCCAGGCGTTGACGAGTGATTCTTTGACAGGCTGGAGTGAATTTACAATTTGTTGCATGCAAGAAATGCTAGCAAAGGTTGTGACGGAGTCAACATGTTTCAGGAAATTCTCTTAAATTTAGCGGATTCAAGGCGATTCCTTGAATTTCTGTTGCATACAAGAGAATCTATGGATAGAGTTCTTGTATGCAAGAGAGTTCAAGCGTGGAATCAAAAACCAGGAGCACCCCGGAGACGCCGTTGCTGGGCCGGCTCCGTCAAATGATCGTCACTGGAGTTGTTCAACCCGGAGACCTATTGGCAGAGACAGCCCTGGCGCAAGACTTCGAGGTCAGCCGTACTCCAATTCGAGAAGCATTGAAGCAGCTGGAGCGCGAGGGCCTAGTTGAGGTGCGTTCGCGGGTTGGAACATTCGTCAGGAAGCCCACCCAGCGCGAAATTCACGAGATGTTTTCCCTGAAGGAGGCCTTCGAGGGACTAGCCGCTGGCCTGCTGGCCAGACGTGGAGCCGTACCTGAATTGGAGCAGCTCAAGGAAAACGTTGCACGCAGCCAACGGGCCGTCGAGCGCGGCGACGCGGAACTCTATTCGCAACTGGTCCATGAATTCCACAGCACGTTGGTTGCCGGGGCTGACAACAGGAAGCTCACCGAGCACTATGACCTGTTGATGAACCAGCTGGCCTACCATCGCATCGTTTCGCAGACCCTGAGCTTGCCCGGGCGCTTGCAGAATTCGAAGGACGAGCACCAGGCAATCATCGACGCCATCAGCTCCAAAGATCCGTTGGCCGCAGAACTTGTGATGCGCAGGCATGTTGCCGCATCAAGCCAGTCGGCGGCCCTGGCCGCAATGAAAGAAGAAGACGAAGAACAACCGGGTTAGCCCCAAAAAAGCCATGCAAAGGAATACCAGATGAATTCTCCACTGGCCCAGCCGCCTCAGCTCATTGATTTGAGCACCCGATCAACGCTCGAAGACTACCAGGATTTGGCCCAGGCCATTGGTTTGCGCAAAATCTCGTGCACGGTGGAAGAAGTTCCCCACCACGAATTAGGCAGCATCACCCGCGCGACCGCCACCGCAGTCATCCCCAATCCTTGGCTCGGCACTGGAACGTCGCAAGATTTATCCGAGCGGACCGAGGCCATCGCCCCATTGCTCGCCAAGCTGCTGTCGGATCGCCTGCTCAATGCCCTGGGCGGAGCCGAACAAGTTGAAGCTTTCGGCAAGGCCGCATTGGTTGGCAGCGATGGGGAATTGGAGCATGCCGGAGCGCTGATCCACACCCCGTTCTTCGGCAACCTGCTGCGCGAAGCCCTCGGCGGCACCTCGATCATCTGCTTTGTCGACGGCCGCGGCGTTCCTGGTGAATCCCTGCGAGTACCGATGTGGCATAAGACCGCAGCTGCCACCCGAACCCACTACCAGACCCTGGAGCTGTCCTTGCCCGATGCCCCGCATGCTGGCGAGATCGCGGTCATTGCCGCGGCATCAAGCGGCCCCCGGCCACATGCACGCATCGGCGATCGAACCACCGACCGAACGGTCACTTCCGAAATACTGAAGGGAATACAACTATGAACTACCGCAAACTGGTAACCATCGTCGAGGAAATTGCCACAGAGGGCGGACGCCCGGTGGATCCGGTAGCCCGCGTGGTCATTGTCGCCGCCGTATTCGACAACCCGTGGGCAGGGCAAGGATTCGTCGAGGACTTGAACCCGGGAATCGACTCGGTCGCCTCGGACCTCGGAGCGCTGCTGGCACCGCGGGTCATCGAAGCGCTGGGCGCCCCGCTCCAGGCCTATGGCAAGGCTGCAATCGTCGGCCTTGACGGTGAAGTCGAGCACGGCTCGGCCCTGATCCACACCCTGAAATTCGGCAACCACTTCCGCGACGCAGCCAAGGCCACCACCTTGCTGCCGGCCGTGGAAAAGCGCGGACAGGCCGGAGTGCAGTTCGACATCCCGCTCAAGCATTTCACCGATGCCACGATCCGCTCGCACCACCAGAGCGTCGAGGCCAGGATCGCCGATGCTCCGCATCCTGGCGAAATCCTGATCGCCCTGGCCGGCGCAACCCGTGGCCGGCCGCAGGAACGCCTGGCCCCGCTGTCCACCGAACAGTAGCAGAGCGCATCAGCCGGAACGGAGCGAAGCACGCATGACAAGCACGAAGCAGCCATTGGTTGTCCTCCTGCATGGAGTCGGATTGGACCGGACCATGTGGAAGCCGCTGCGCGAGCAGCTGGCGCACCAATCAGTGGCCCTGGACCTGCCTGGGCACGGGTTACGCCCGCCCCTGCGCAGCGAGCAGAATCTGGCGAGCTTGGCCGCCGATGTGCTCGAACGCCTTGAAACTCGCGAGCCTGTGCATCTTGTGGGATTCTCGCTCGGTGCTTTGGTTGCCCAGTACCTTGCGCGCTTCGCTCCCGGGCGCGTGCTGACCTTGTCTGCGGTGAACTCCGTATGCCGGCGCACCGCCGAAGAGTCGACCGCGGTGGAAGAGCGCCTGGCTACCGCCGGCACGAACTTCTCCCAGGGAGTGGACCGCGCCATCGAACGCTGGTTCCCGGCCGCGGCCACCACGGTGGACGCGCAGCTCATCGAGGCTACGCGCCAAACTATGGCGGGCAACGATCTCGAATCCTATCTGCACGCCTACGCGGTTTTCGCCCGCGGTGACCAGGAGATTGCCGGCGAACTCGATGCGATCAAGCAGCCGACACTGGCCATCACCGGCGAGCTGGATCCCGGATCGACCCCGGAAATGTCCCGCCGGCTGGTTGCCGCTGTGCCGCAGGGGCGGCTGCGCATCATCCCCGGAGCACGGCATATGCTTCCGGTCGAGAATCCGCTGGCCTTGGCCGCGGAATTGAACAGTTTTTTCAGCGATAACGAAGGGAAACAGGCATGAGCGAGCGTTACATGCATTTCATCAACGGAGAGCACATCGCTCCCAGCGAAGACCGTTTCTTCACCAGCTCCAACCCGGCAACCCTCGAAGATCTTTACGAGGCCGCGCGCGGCAATGCTGAAGATGTGGACCGTGCTGTCAAAGCCGCCCATAAGGCATTCTCCGCGCCCTCGTGGAGCGCCCTGAGCGCCACCGCCCGTGGACATCTGCTGCGCCGCCTAGGCGATCTAATCGGTGAGAATGCCGAGAAGTTGGCCCGCTACGAATCCTTGGACAACGGCAAGCTGCTGCGCGAAATGCGGGGCCAGCTGGCCACCCTGCCGGAGTACCTCTACTACTATGCCGGGCTGGCCGACAAAGTGCAGGGTTCCCAGATCCCAAGCATGAATCCGGCGATTCTAAACTACACCCAGCGCGAAGCGCTCGGCGTGGTCGGGGCTATCACCCCGTGGAACTCGCCTCTGACTTTGACCACTTCGAAGATCGCCCCTGCGCTGGCTGCCGGGAACACTGTGGTGATCAAGCCCAGCGAATACACCTCGCGCACGGTGCTGCTGCTGGCTGAGCTGGCTGAGCAGGCCGGATTCCCTCCGGGCGTCATCAACGTGGTCACCGGGTTCGGGGCCGAGGCCGGCGCGGCGCTAGTCAGCCACCCACTGCTGGCCAAGATCTCCTTCACTGGTTCTACGGCCACCGGCTCGAAGATCGCCGCCGAGGCGGCCGGCCGCTTCATCGGCTGCACCTTGGAGCTGGGTGGCAAGAGCCCGAACATCGTCTTCGACGACGCCAACGTCGCCAACGCGGCTATGGGCGTGGTGGCCGGCATCTACGCCGCGGCCGGCCAGACCTGCATTGCCGGCAGCCGGGTCTTCGCCCACAAGTCTGTCTACGACGAGCTGCTGGAACGGGTTACCGAACGTGCCAAGTCCATTGTCATCGGAGACCCGCTCTTGGATGCCACCGAGCTAGGCCCGCTGGCGTTCGCCGACCAATTGGAAAAGGTCGCTTCCTATGTGAAGATCGGCGCAGACGAGGGCGCCAAAGTACTGGCCGGCGGCACCCGCCCCGAAGGCCTGGACCTGCCGGGCTACTATTTCTCCCCCACTGTGCTCACCGACGTCAATAACGACATGCGCGTGGTCCGCGAGGAGATCTTCGGCCCGGTGGCTGCGATCATGCCCTTCGAGCACGAAGACGAGCTGCTGTCCATGGCCAATGACACCGAGTACGGGCTGGCCGCCGGCGTGTGGACGCAGAACCTTGCCCGCGCCCATCGCATGGCCCGGAGGCTGGAGGCCGGCACGATCTGGGTGAACACCTACCGCGCGATGTCCCCGATGTCCCCTCGCCAAGGCTTCAAGAACTCGGGCGTCGGCATCGAGCACGGCCTCGAATCCATGAACGAATACACCCGCCTCAAGAGCGTATGGATCAACACGGACGAGTCCCCCGTCGCAGATCCGTTTGTGATGCGCGGCTAAGGAAAGGGAGCCCCATGCCACTGATCGATGTATCCATTGCCAAGGGCCGCAGTTCCCAGCAGCTGCGCGCCCTGATCGACGCCTTGCACCGGGCCGCCGAAGAAACCGTTGATGCGGCCCCCGAAAACATCACGGTCATCGTGCGCGAAGTCGATCATGAGCATTGGTCCCGGACCAATCAAACCATCGCCGAACGCAACAGCACCCAGGCAACTGCCTAAGGGCAGCAGAGCAACGAAAGAAGGACAGATATGCGCTTTTCACTGTTCATCCACATGGAACGCTATGACGACTCGATCAGCCACGCACAGCATTTCGAGAACCTCGTCGAACTGACTCAAATGGCCGAAGCCGGTGGCTTCTCCACAGTCTGGATCGGCGAACACCACTCGATGGAATACACCGTCTCCCCGAACCCGATCCCGCAGCTTGCTTACCTCGCGGCTCGGACCTCCACGATCCGGCTCGGAGCCGGCACCATCATCGCACCATTCTGGAACCCGATCCGAGCAGCCGGCGAACTCGCGCTGCTCGATGTCATCAGCAATGGCCGTGCCGAATTAGGCGTGGCACGCGGTGCCTACCAATTCGAATTCGATCGCATGACCGATGGCATGAAGGCCACCGACGGCGGTGCCTCCATGCAGGAGCTCATCCCCGCAGTCAAGAAGCTGTGGGAGGGAGATTACGCCCACGACGGTGAAGTCTGGCAGTTCCCGACGTCCACCTCGGTGCCCAAGCCAACACAAAAGCAGATCCCTGTCTGGGTTGCCGCCCGCAGCCCCGAGTCGCACGAGTATGCTGTGGCCAACGGGTGCCATGTCATGGTGACTCCGCTGATGAAGGGCGACGAAGAAGTCGAATCATTAGTCCAGAAGTACGAAGCCGCCATCGCTGCCCACCCGGAGGTGAAACAGCGCCCTGACATCATGGTGCTTCGCCACACTTATCTGCACTCCGCCAACGAGCCAGAGGCCTGGCGCCCTGCTGCCGAAGGCATCAACAAGTTCTACCGCACCTTCGATGCGGTCTTCGGCAACAAGGTGGAGCCGGTCAACGGATTCATCGATCCCAGCCCGGAGGAGAAGTTCTCTGAACGCGAGGAGTTCACGCCTGAGTCCCTGCACCGCACCGCAATGATCGGCACGCCGGACGTGGTTGTTGAGCGCCTGCGCCGCTACGAAGATCTGGGCGTCAGCGAATACAGCTTCTGGAGCGACAACGCCCTGAGCCACGAGGAAAAGAAACGCTCGCTGAAGTTGTTCATTGACGAAGTTGTGCCGAATTTCGTGAAGTAGGCTGCGAAGGACCAGCCCGAACCGAGGCCGCCGTGCATCCGATTTTTCGGTGCCGGCGGCCTTTGCCGTCAGGCTTCAGATTCCTGTTTGCGCGACGGAGCGATGATCGCGAACTCTGCGCCGGTGACGTCGCTGAGCACGGCCATGCGGCCAAAGTAGGAATCATGGGGCTCATGGATGATCGTGCCGCCGAGCTTCTCGGCGAGCGCCACGGTCTGTTCGGCATCCGCCACCGCGAAGTAGGCGCGCCAACCGGCCTTGGAATCCGGATAGCTGGAGATATCGAAGATTCCGGCCACCGCCTCGGAACCTTGGCCGTAGGTGTGGTAGCGGAATTCGTCCGTGTCCGAGACCGGGGACAGGCACCAGCCCAGTGCTACACGGTAGAAGCGGGCCACCGCCTCGAAGTGCCTGGTGTGCAGCTCGTTCCAGATGCGGGTGCCCGGTGCACGGCTGGCGGTTGTGTCTGCTGATTGGAATGCCTGGAAGAGTCCAACGCCGGTTCCCGCTGGGTCCCCGATGATGGCCATGGTTCCCTGGCCGGGAATGTCGATGGGCTTTAGGTAGACCTTGCCGCCGTGCATCTTGGTGGCATAGGCGGCGGCGTGCACATCGGTCACATTCAGGTAGGTGGTCCAGGCATCTTGCACCTCGGAATCCGGGTCATTGGCAATGAAGCCGGTGACCATTTCCCCGTTGAGGTAGACCTCGGCATATCCCTCGTCGCGGGTTTCCTCGTCATGGCGGACTTCCCAACCGAAAAGCTGCCCGTAGAACTGCGTGGAGCCCTCCATGTCGCTGGTGAGCAAATCGACCCAGCACGGCTCGGCTCGAGGATCCTTTGGTGCCGGCATCGCTTCCCCATTCCACAATTCATCCAGCTCGTTTGGGCTGAGTCTATGTCCTTTTTATCCAGATCAGCAACGGAAATTTTCCATCGGTCAGGATATTGCGAAACTCAATACCTCGCACTGAACCGCAGTTCCAATATGGTTTAATGTGACACGGCACACAATGCAGTGCTGGGCAACCCGAGGAGTTCACCATGAGCGTTTCCACATCCAATCTCACTGTTTCAGTGGCGGCCATCCTCGCAGAAGGGGCTGCCCGCTACGGCGAGCTGAACGCCATCACCGTCGATGGCCGCAGCACCACCTATGAGCAGCTGTGGGAGCAGGCCCGGCAATACGCCGGAGCTCTGCAAGCCCAAGGCATCGAGGCGGGCGACCGGGTGGCCTTGCTCATTCCCAACGTCACGGACTTCGCCCGCGCCTACTACGCGGTTCTGGCCCTGGGCGCCGTAGCGGTACCGGTCCACGCGCTGCTCAAGGCGCGCGAGATCTCCTACATCCTGGAGGATTCCGAAGCCAAGCTGATGATCTGCGCCGCACCCCTGCTCGCAGAAGGAGCAGCGGGGGCCGCCGCTTCCGGGGTGCCGGTGCTCAGCGTGCTGGCTCCGGAGGAATCGGGCGCCATCCGGTTGGAAGAGCTGGCCCGGCACGCCGCGCCGATTGGCACCTACCTGCCGCGCCGCCCCGAAGACCTGGCCACGATCCTGTACACCTCGGGCACCACCGGCAAGCCCAAGGGTGCGCTGGGCACGCATCTGGCGTTGATCGAGCAGACCCACACCACATTGCTGAACACCATGGAATTGCGCCGCGGCGACAAGCTCTTCGGCGGGTTGCCGCTGTTCCACACCTTCGGCCAGACCTGCGTGCTCAATACCGGGCTGCGGGTGGGGGCCGAGGTCATGCTGTTGCCCAAATTCACCGCCGAAGGGGCCCTGGAACTGTTGTTGGAGGCTGGCATCGACGTCTTCTTCGGGGTGCCCACGATGTATGTGGCTCTGCTCGAAGCGGGCAAGCAGCGCGAAGGGATGCCGGAAAAACTGCGCTACGCCATTTCCGGAGGAGCCTCGCTTCCGGTATCCATCCTCACCGCCTTCGAGCAGCGCTTCGGCGCGCGGATCCACGAGGGCTACGGGCTGACCGAGACCTCGCCGGTGGCTTGCTTCAACCATGTGGGCGTCGACCCGCGGCCCGGGACCGTGGGCACCCCGGTCTGGGGCGTGGATGTGGAAATCGCCGATCCTGCCTGCCCCGATGAAATCCGGCTGCTGCCGCGCGGGGAGCTGGGCGAGCTGGTAGTGCGCGGGCACAACTTGTTCTCCGGCTACCTGAACCGGCCTGAGGCCACGGCCGAAGCGGTGGTTGATGGCTGGTTCCGCACCGGGGATCTGGGGACCAAGGACGAGGATGGCTACCTGCGCATCCTGGACCGGACCAAGGACATGATCCTGCGCAACGGCTACAACGTGTACCCGCGCGAAATCGAAGAGGTACTGGTTTCCCATCCGGAGATTTCCAATGCCGCCGTGTACGGGGTGCCGCACGAAACCCACGGACAGGAGATTGCCGCATCGGTGACCTTGGAGGCCGGCTCCACGCTGGGCGCGCAGGAGCTGGTGGCGTGGGCCAGCAAGCAGATGGCCGCGTACAAGTATCCGCGGCTGATCGAGATCGTCCAGGAATTCCCGCTGGGTCCCAGCGGGAAGATCCTCAAGCGCGAACTGGTTGCGCAGTTCACTGCCCAGCAGGACTAGCGAACACTACTGGGGCAGTCCACCGTAATCCGGTGTGCGGCGTGAGTAGAACGCGGATCTGCCTTCGGCCAGGTCCGCGTTCGCCCCGTTCTCTTCCCACATCGCTTCCCACCAGCCCTCGGTGGCTTCTCCCTGGCGCACCAAGTTGATTGCCTCATTGGTGCGCGCAATGGAATACGGCGAGTTCGCCGCCAGCTTGCCCAGCAATGCGGCCAGCTCTTCGTCGAGCTGCCCCTGGGCAATCACCCGGGTGAACATGCCCCAGCGCTCCGCCTCGGCAATGGAAATCTCCGCGCCGGAAAACAGCAGGTACTTGGCCCGGTGCTCCCCCACGGTACGCACCAGCCGTTCGATGCCCGGGCGCGGGAAAACCAACCCGATTCTCGCTGGGGTGATCGCCAGGCGCACGTTATCCGAGGCCAACTGGATATCGCAGGCCGAGGCCAGCTGCCAGGCCCCGCCAAAGCAATTACCTTCCACCACCGCGATGGTGGTCTTCGGGCAGCCCACGATGATCTTGTCGAGCAGGTCGAAATGGTTGATCAGCTCGCCGTCCGCGTCCCGGTCGAAGAGCACCTGGTCCATCTCGTCGATGGCAATTCCAGCGCAGAAGTTCGCCGCAGCGCCGCGAACCACAATGGAACTGACCTCGTCGTTGGTCGAAAGGCCGGCAAAGGCGCCCACCAGCTGCAGGCACATGTCCTTGGTGAGCGCGTTGAGTTGGCCCGGGTTATCCAGCAGCACCACGGCAGTGGACCCGGCTATTTCTACGCTGACCCGTGCTTCATTGTCC
Source organism: Arthrobacter sp. JUb115 (assembly GCF_004365035.1). Lineage (NCBI taxonomy): Bacteria > Bacillati > Actinomycetota > Actinomycetes > Micrococcales > Micrococcaceae > Arthrobacter > Arthrobacter sp. JUb115. The sequence goes on from NZ_SOBS01000005.1 coordinate 243,414, forward strand.
TTGCCCATCAGGTTCCTCCCAGTCGCGTGCAAGCCGCAGAAGTTTTAGAGGCAATAGCAATGCCCCCACTTCGCAATCTATCGCGAAATGGGGGCAAGCTGTTGTCCAGGCTGGAAACTATTACTTCCCGGCCATCCTGAGGAAGGTTACCGAATAGGCCGGGACCTCATAGGTCAGGCCATGCTCGCCAGACTGCAGTTCAAAGTCCCTCGGTACTACATTTGCCGGGTCTTCTTTGGTGTTCTGCGCTTCCGGCTCAGCCACCAATTCGGTGCCTTCGACCTTCGAACCCACCTCAAGATCATCAACCTCGATCCGTGCCGCCGATGCGTGGCCGGTGGGATTGACCAGCTTGACGATCAGCTCGTTGCTCTCCGTATCGCGGGTGACCACCTGGTACAGGGCCTTGGCCGCCGGTTCGGTGTACTCGAATTGGAATTGCCCATCCAGGTACAGCTTGATGGTGTCCCCGTCGAGAACGATCTTGACTTGATAGTCTCTTCCGGTTTCGAGACTCACATTGGGACCGGCTGCGACTTCGCCTTGCCGAGCGCCATCAGCGCGTTCCAGGACCGAACGGGTATTGCCCCAGCCTCCAAGGTTCCACCAATAGAATTCATCAGCGGCTCCAGCGGCAAACCCGATCAGGAAGCCTTCCTGGCCAGCTTCCTTGCGCGCGGTCAGTTCAACTGTGTAGTTGTTCCAGTCTTTGCCGTAGGCCCCTTTAATAAGGCTCCTGCCATCCTCGGTGCTCTCGTCTGATTGCACGTATTTGCCGTCTTCAACTGCCCATGAGCCTCCTTGGGCTTCCCACGAAGACGCATCCGCGAAGTCATCGGAGAATAGGGTTTCGCCGGTGCCATTGGAAGTGACTCGAAGGTCGTCATAGGCCGTCTCGGTGAGCCAGCTGCTCAGGAACACCCCACCTGAAAGATCTGCCGAGGCAGCTCCCTGGCCGCTCAGGGTGGAAGGCACTACCTGCTGTCCGACGTTGTTCATCCATAGTTTCTGGTTGTAGTAGTTCACCGATCCCCAGGATTCGTCATTGTCGAACCACATCATGTCCGGCGCCCACTGGACATAGTCTTCATTGGCGAACATGGGAGCATAGGATGCCATTTTGACGACGTCGGCATTGCGTTCCAGACCGGTCATGTAGGCAGCTTCTGATAGCGCGTTGGCGAAGCTGTTGTCCCTCGATGCGTACTCGCCGAGAAACACTTCAGGACCCGTGCGATCGTAGGAATCGTAGCGTTCGTCGTTCCCCAGGAACCAGGACGGATCGTTATAGTAGTGCTCGTCGACCATGTCCACGTTTTGTTCCTTGTTGAATTTCCACAATTCCTCGAAGCGGGTTCCTGAGTCGTCGGGACCGCTATTGGAAATGATGGTGATCTCCGGATGCTGCTCTGCGAGCGCAACGCGGAACTTTGGGAAATTCGCTTCGAAAGTCTTGGTAACTTCCTCATTGCCCAGGCCAATGTACTTGATCCCGAACGGCTCTGGGTGGCCCAATTCAGCTCGTTTGGCGCCCCAGGTTGTCTCGGTGCTGCCATTGGCGAACTCGATCAGGTCCACGGTGTCCTGCACCCAACGCTGGATACGCTGCGCATCGGTCATCTCCGGGATCTTGGACCCGCAGCCATTGGCTCCGACCGAAACCACCGGCAGCGCGGTGGCGCCCAGATCTTCGGCCCATTTCAGGTACTCCAAATACCCGATTCCGTAGGACTGGTTGTAGCCCCAGAAGTTCCAGTTTGCCGGACGCGATTCAACGGGACCGATCGTTTCCTTCCACTGGAAAGTCCGCTGCCGGTCCTGCCCATCGGACTGTACGTAGGTGTCGAAGGTTCCAACATTGGTGACGCAGCCGCCAGGGAAACGCAGGAAGCTCGGGTTCAATTCAGCAACTTTTTCGGCCAGATCCTTGCGCAATACAGATTTGCCATTCACCGGTCCCACCCATGTGTCTTGGGGAAACAAGGAAACCATATCCAGCTTGATCGAGCCGGCCGCGGTGGCGGCCAGGGATAGCCGAGCCGCATCGGAAGTTGCATTGGCCTTGAGCGACGCTTCGTACTTCTTCCATTCGTTGCCGCCATCCACGTGCACGGTGGCGTTGCCGATGACCTTGGATCCGTCAGCGCTGGTGAGCTTCACTTCCAGATCCTGGCCCTTTTCTGCCCGGGCGAAGACGCTGAAGTCGTAGCTGCTCCCCCGCTTCACGGCGACTCCGTTGTTGTACGAGGCGTTTTCCACTCCATCGCCCTTGGCTGCAGCGTCCAGTTCCAGGTAGGAGCGGTTCGCCTCATTGAGCCACTGGCCACGCTCGGATTTCACGTTGAGGCTTGCTCCGCCTAATGCCTTCCAACCGGTTAGCGGGGTGAAGTCCTTATTGTCCGAATCATTGAATTCAAAAGAACGGTTCCGGATCAGCTCGGCATAGAGGCCTCCATCGGCTGCATAGTTAATGTCCTCGTAGAATGCCCCGTACATGGTTTCGCTAATCTCATGCAAGGTGCCGTCTCCATCGATGTTCAGGACCTGGTTTCCCAGTTCTCCCGAGCCCAGCTTGAAGTTCACCGCATCGGTTTTGCTGCCCAGCCGCAACGATCCATTCTTATGGCGCACGACCCATGCCGAATTCTCGTCAACGCTCTGCGCCAGTCGGATCTTCAGCTTGCCACCGCCGGCACCGACCATTCGCCAAGCCGTCTGCTCCCCTGGAATCAGCTGAAGCTTCTGGCCCTTGATGCCGAGGTTTCCGGCCTCCGATGACAGGATGAGCGAGTGCTGCCCAGCAGCATCACCGCCAGATGCAGCAGCGGCGGAGAATCGCAGCGCAGATGCCGGCCGGGTTTCCTCCAGGGATAGCCGCTGCTTTTTGTCAGCGACGAGATACCCATGGTCCCCCTGCCCGGTCAGCGTGAATTTCCCTTCAGGAACCAGATCTGTTGGCCCGGATTCGTTGAGCCAGAAACTATCGAACACCGCAGTATGGCTAGTGCCGTTCTGGGCCGCCAAGGCATAAAGACCGACCTGGGTCGCGTTCCACTGCACAGTGAAACTCGCAGCTTCTGCCCATTGCCCTTCCGAGTCCCCGTAATAAACAGTCAGCTCTTTGCCTTTGCGGTCCAATCGCAACCATTCGGTTTTCGATTCGGGGCGCGGTGTATAGCTCGCGCTATAGGTTCCCTCGGATTCCACTGCGCTTTCGATGACTACCGGCCCACCCGGTGCGCTCGATACGTGGGCAAGCCCTGCCCTCACATAATTATCGAAATCACTCCACGCTAGTAGTCCCGCTCCTTGGAAGTCTTGGGAAACCGGTGCAGTCAGGTGGGTAGCAACTGAGAAGTCTCCGGCGGGCACATCGACTAAGAACAAGTTCTTGGCATCATTGGAGTCTTGCCAGGTGTCGCCTCGCTGGGACTCCAGGCGCAGCGCGGAATCTTCCAATTTCCAAGCATCCGCTTGTTCGTTGAGTATCCTGAAACGGCCATCCAGCTCGGACCCTTCAAATCCCTCCTCGAAGGTCCCTTCGGGCAGCTGGGGATCGGGACCAGGAACAACCGGTTCAGGGACTTCGGACCCTTCGCTTGGAGGATACGCCGCGATGAGCGCTTGCTGCTCTTCAGCTGTAATCGGCAAAACTGTTCCGTGACGCGGACTGCTTGGCAGTTTGGCTTCGGGAACGCTGGTCCAGTCGCCGCCAGCAAGGTTCTCGCTCTCGAAGAGCATATAGCCTTGGCCACCGTGATAGGACGGCTGGTCGATCATCAGGTACCAATTATCGTCGGTGAGCGAGGGGAACATGGTTGGCCCTTCGCCAGAGTTGAAAGTTCCTCCCCATGGGTTGGGTTGTCCAATACCGATCTTCTCGGCAATCATGTCCCAGCCATCACCTTCAGTGACACCTTGGGTGCGCAGGAGCTCCGGCGAGGATTCCATGCGCACGCTCATATCGCCTTCATCTTTGGTCAGGCGATAGAAGGAGCCGTCAACTTCAGCGACCGTGGAGTCGATCATGCCCAGCCCAGGACCTTGCCGTTCATCAATCCATACTTCAGGCTCGGAAAAATCGGCAAAATTCGTCGTCGTCGAATACATCATCCGCTGATACGAGTCCTGGATGTTGCGTTCGGCTTCAGGCACATCCTCCGGATACAGCGCCGATGCCCAGTACACAACATACTGCCCGGTGGCTTCATCCCAGTGGGCTTCGGGTGCCCACAAGTTACCGGAGTTCTCCGGTGCCAATTCGACCTCGCGCTGCTCAGACCAGTTGACCAAGTCCGCCGATTCCCAAATCATCAGCGAGTGGCTGCCCGTTTCTTGGGCGTCGCCGAAGCTTCCGCCCCCGTGCATCTTCAGATCGGTAGCCAGGAGATAGTACTTGGAGCCGTCATGGGACCGGATGAGGAAGGGATCCCGAAGCCCCTTGGTACCAAGCTCGGACTCCAGGACCGGTTCGCCGCCATTGAGCGTATACCAGCTGCCGGGATCAGATTCCCGGGAGACGGCGAGATGGATTTTCTCTCCGTCATCGGTGCTCTCGCCGGTGAAATAGGGGAAAACATAGGCCGCATAGTCTTCGCTGGCGGCCTCGCCAAATTCTGTGGTGGCCGCTGGTTGCTGCCAGCTCATTGCGGGCCCGGCAGCCAATGCCGAGCTTGGTATGGACATGGAAACGAGCAGCGCCAAAGGCACGGCCCATCGTTTTTGGGCATGCATCACTTGCTTGAACCTCCGTGAGGTAAGTCGACGTGCTACCGTCGTGATGACGTAGACAGGATCCTGCAAAAGACAATGTCTGCGTTGAACAAAAACCACCTTTGGGTGGCTGGATACGGCCCAGGGCCCGGTACGCTAATACCGGGACCTGGGCCCTTCCCTTCCGGGCTTAATTTCGCCGCAAGGTAAGAATTCGTTGCAAGACCACGAAGATCAGCAGCAAACCGCCGATCACGATCTTGGTCCACCAGGAACTCAAGGTTCCCTCGAAGGTGATGATGGTTTGGATCAGTCCGAGCACCATCACGCCAACCACCGAGCCGAGAATGAAGCCCATGCCGCCGACAAGCAGGGTTCCACCGATAACCACTGCGGCGATCGCGTCGAGCTCCATGCCCACACCGGTCAGCGCATAGCCCGAGCGCGAGAACATGGCGAAGAGGATTCCGCCCAGCGCCGCACAGGTGCCGGAGATGACGTAGACAACCACCTTGGTGCGTGCCACACGCAATCCCATCAGGGTGGCTGATTGCTCGCCGCCGCCCACCGCGTAAACGGTGCGGCCGAAACGGGTGCGGTGCAGCACCCACCAGGACCCGGCAATCACCAGCACGGCGATGACCACGGCGGCGGTCAACCGCCAGCGGCCCGCAGAAACGCCCCAGCTCGACAGAGCCACAAAACCCTCATCGCGGATCGGCACGGATTCCGGGGCGAAGATGAAGCACAGGCCGCGGGCCAAGAACATGCCGGCCAAGGTAGCCACGAAGGGCTGCACCTCGAAGTACTGGATCATCACTCCCATGCCCAGGCCGATGATCGACCCGCTGAGAATCGCGATAGGCAGCACCAGGGACAACGGGATCCCGGCATTGAGCATGGTTGCGGTGATGACCGAGGACAGGGCCAGCACCGCACCGACGGACAGGTCGATGCCGCCGGTGAGAATCACGAACGTCATCCCTGCTGCCAGCACGATCAGGTGGGCATTGTTGATGAACAGGTTGGACAGTACAGCGGGCGAAAGGAAATTCTCGTAGCGCACTCCGCCGATGACTAGCATCAGCCCGAAGACGACCACAGTGCCCAGAACCGGCAGATAGCGCCGGTCCACATTCAATTTGGATACGGACTTGCGCGGAACACTGAGGATGCTCATGCTCCCACCTCCTGGTAGCGGCGGCGTTCGCGCAAGGAACCGAGCATGGCGCGCAGCCGGGTTGACATCATCAAGGTCACGGCAATGACCACGATGGCTTTGAATAGCGAAGTGACCAGCGGTGAAACGCCCAGAACGGTCACAGCCAGGCTCAGGGTGGTAATGATCAGCACGCCAATCATGGTGCCCGCGAGGTTGAACTTGCCGCCGGCCAGGGACGTGCCGCCGATAACCACGGCGAGAATGGCATCCAGCTCTATGAACAGCCCCGCATTGTTGGCATCAGCGGCCATGGTGTTGCCGGCGAAGATCAGTCCAGCCAGGCCCGATAGCAGGCCGCACAACACATAGACGGTGAATACCAGAGTTCTTGATTTCACCCCTGAAAGCCGGCTGGCTTCCGGGTTGATGCCTACCGCTTCGAGCAGCATGCCCAGCGCAGTACGCCGTACCACGAGGGCCACCACCGCAAACACGCCGTAAGCGATGATCGCGGCCACCGGCAGGCCCAGCACATAGCCCGAGGCCAGTTTGCTGAAAGGTGCGCTATTGACCGTGGTGATCTGGCCGTTGGTGATCAGCATGGCCACACCGCGGCCGGCAGTCATCAGGATCAGCGTGGCGACGATCGGCTGGATGCCGAAGTTCGCCACCAGCACGCCGTTGAATGCGCCGAGGATCAGGCACAGCCCCAAGGCCACGATGACGGCGCCGACGGCTGTACCTGCGGATCCCGGATTGGCCGAGCTGGCGATGAACGTCAGCGCCACGGCTCCGGAGATCGCGACGGTGGCACCCACCGACAGGTCGATGCCGCGGGTGGCGATCACCAGAGTCATGCCCAGGGCAACCAGCAACAGCGGCGAGCTATTGCGCAGGATGTCTATGGGGGCACCGAACAGGTGCCCGTCCAGCACGCTGATGCCCAGGATGTCCGGGCGCTTGATGGTGCAGGCTAGCAGCAGCGCGAGCAGCGCAATCGCTGGCCAAAACAGGCGATGCTTGTAAATACGGGTCATTTGTTTTCTTCCCCGGTGGCGATGATTTCGATCAGGCGTGGCACATCCACATCTGGAGTGCTTGGAATTTCGGCAACCTTGGCGTGATCGCGCATCACAACGATGCGATCCGAGAGGCGCAGGACTTCTTCTAGCTCAGCGGAGATGAAGACCACCGACATGCCCTGTTCAGCTAGTTCGGAGACCAGGTTCATGATTTCGGTCTTCGCGCCGATGTCGATTCCGCGGGTGGGCTCATCGAGGAGCAACAGCTTCGGAGCGGTGGCGAGCCAGCGGGCCAGCAGAACTTTCTGCTGATTCCCGCCCGAGAGGTTCTTGAGCAGGGCGTTCGGATTGGCCGGACGGACGCCCAGTGCCTTGATATAGGCGTCCACGATTTGGGTGGCTTTGGTCTTGGGCAGCGGGCGGATCCATCCGCGCGCTGCCTGCAGGCCGAGGATGATGTTCTCGGCCACGGTCAGCTCGCCCACAACCCCTTCGCCCTTGCGGTCTTCGGATGTGTAGGCGATTTTGCGGCCCAGGGCCTGCCGGGGAGTTCGCAGCTTCACCGGTTTCCCGCCCAGCTTGATCACCCCGTCATCTGCCTTGTCCGCTCCGTAAAGCAGGCGCGCGAGTTCGGTACGGCCTGAGCCCAGCAGGCCGGCCAAGCCGATGACTTCCCCGGGATAGAGGTCCAGATCGAAAGGCTGCACCGCTCCCTTGCGCCCGAGTCCCACTGCCTGCAGCAACGGTTCGGCGTCGGCCGCGCGTTCGGTTGCGGCGGTGCGTTCGTTGGCGCCGCCCACTTGGGCATCGGAGGTGCCAGCGATCATCAGCGAGACCAGTTCACGTTGCGGCAGCTGGTCCTTCTCTCGTTCTTCCACCAATTGCCCGTTGCGCAGCACGGTAATGCGGTCGGCAATGGCGTAGATCTGGTCCAGGAAGTGCGACACGAAGAGGATCGCCACACCATCATCACGCAGCTTCCGCATGACCTCGAAGAGCTGGGCCACCTCGTCGGTATCCAGGCTCGAGGTCGGTTCATCAAGAATCAGCACCTTGGCGTCGACCACCATGGCGCGGCTGATGGCCACCAGCTGCTGGACGGCCAATGAATGGGACCCCAGCGAGCTGGCCGGGTCTATCTTCAGCCCCATCCGCTCCAGATAGGTTTGGGCCTGGCGCCGCATGGTTCGCCAGTCAAGACCACCGAAACGGCGAGGCTCGCTGCCGAGCATGATGTTTTCGGCCACGGTGAGATTGGTGCAAAGATTCACCTCTTGGTACACCGTGGAGATGCCGCGTTCGCGGGCATCGGCGGGGCCGGTGAAGCGGGTGTCGTTGCCGTTGACCGTGATGGTTCCGGAAGCAATCGGATTCACGCCAGTCAGGGCCTTGATCAGGGTAGACTTTCCAGCGCCGTTCTCCCCCATCAGGGCGTGGACTTCACCGGGAAAAAGCCGGAAGCCAACGTTGTCCAATGCTTTGACCCCGGGGAACTCCACGGAAATTCCAGCCATTTGAACGATGGGCTTCGTTGTAGGGGAATGCTGCACGGTGATTTCCTCAGTCCGTGACATGGGTGTTGAATCAATCATTAACTTGCCTCTGCGAGTTGCTTGTCCTGCCACCTGGTGGTGAACCGGCGGGCCAGCTTGTGGCCCGCCGGTTCGTGCTCTTGCCTGCGTTTCTAGTAGGTGCGATCGGCCAGGACCTCGGCCGCTTCATCCTGGGTGAAGGCGGCGTCTTCAACGACGATGCGCTTCTCCACAGATTCGCCGGCTACAACCTTCTTGGCGATTTCTGCCAAATCCTCGCCCAGCAGCGGGTTGCATTCGACGATGTAGTTGATCTTGCCGTCAACCAATGCCTGCATGCCGTCCTTGACCGCGTCAATGGTGACAATCTTGATGTCCTCGCCTGGCTTCTTGCCTGCTGCCTCGATGGCTTCAATGGCGCCCAAGCCCATGTCATCGTTATGGGCGAAGACCAGATCGATATCGTCATGGGAGTTCAGGAAACCTTCCATGACCTGCTTGCCGCCTGCGCGGGTGAAGTCACCGGTCTGCGAGTCGATAATCTCGATGTCCGTTCCCTCAATGGCCTTTCCGAAGCCTTCCTTGCGGTCGATGGCCGGTGCCGAGCCGGTAGTTCCCTGCAGTTCGACAACCTTCAGGTCCTTGTCCAGATTCTCTACAACCCAGTCCCCGGCCCGCTGTCCTTCTTCAATGAAGTCGGAGCCGATGAACGAGGCAAAGAGCGTGTCATCGGTGGTGTCAACGGCGCGGTCCGTGAGGATCACCGGGATGTTGGCGCTCTTGGCTTCTTGCAGCACAGCATCCCAGCCCGTTTCTACCACTGGGGAAAACGCCAGGACGTCAACGCCCTGCGCGATGTACGAGCGCAGAGCCTGGATCTGGTTCTCCTGCTTCTGCTGGGCATCAGAGAAGCTGAGCTTGAAGCCGTTTTCTTCGGTCAGGGTGTCTTGGATGTCCTTGGTATTCGCCGCGCGCCACCCGGACTCGGCGCCAACCTGCGAGAAACCGATGGTAATGGTCTCAGAACCGGAACCTCCGCCTTCGCTGCCACTGGAATCCGAGCCGGCGCATGCGCTCATGGCTGCCATAGCTGCGATGCTGAGCGTGGCCAAGCCAGTGCGCAAAAAGGTCTGTCGTTTCATCGTGAGTTCCTCCTCGTAGGTCCCCGCCGGAAAATGGTGGAGTGAATGGTCTCCGGCACCAGAACAATGTGTCGATGGTCACAATGTTAGCGCTAACAATTTAGGGTGTGAAGAGCCTTCCGGCTTTTGATTTCTTTTTCCATTGCCAACGGGCGACGGTTTTCAATCTAAATCGATATCCGACTAGGCAAAAAGGAATCAATGAGAGAAGGGGAATTATCCGTAATTAATCAATTATTTGTTCGTCAGCTCGGCAATTCGGAACAAATACCCCTGAATTCTCGTCCTGCTTGGCAGTTCGCCTCATGTAAGGATGCAGTGTGCGAAACTGGGCATGTGGATGCACAAATTATTTACACGATCATCGCCGGGCTGCTGCTAGTCGTATCGGCATTAGGCACCATCTTCCCGGTGCTGCCCGGCTCGTTGCTGACGATCGGCACGCTCTTGGGCTGGGGCTGGCTGCTGGGTTCCGGCGCTTCCTGGTGGGCGGCCGGCCTGGGCATGGCGATCGCCCTGCTGGGCTGGTCCGCCTCTGCGATCCTGACCGGCAAGAAACTCAAGGAACATCAAATCCCCAAGGGTTCCATTCTCTTTGCGGTCGTGGGTGCCATCGCCGGTGCTTTCCTCATTCCCGTGATCGGCATGTTCGTCGGTTTCGCAGTGGGCCTATTCGCCGGTGAAAGCGTGCGCCGGCGCGAAGTCTCCGGCGCACTCGGCTCCTCCTGGGCTGCGTTGAAGGCCATGGGCCTGGGCATCGTCGTGGAATTCGGCTGCGTGCTGCTGGCCTCCTCCATTTGGGTCATCGGCCTGATTACCCACTTCGTAACGCGCTAGATCCAGCCCATCTCGCGGGCGTAGCGCGCGGCCTCGATGCGATTGGCAGTGCTGGTTTTGCCGATCGCATTGGACAGGTGGTTGCGCACAGTTCCCACCGACAGGTGCACCGCCGAGGCAATCTGCGATACCGGCGAGCCGGAGGCGGCCAGTGAAAGGATCTCGCGCTCACGCCCGGTTAGCGGGTTGCTGCGGCTCTCCACGCTAAGCATGGCACGCTGCGGATCCACTACCTTGTCCCCGCAATAGACCCTGCGGATGGCGGCAATCAGCTCGGCCGGCGGAGAATCCTTGACCAGGAAGCCGTGCGCTCCGGCTTCGAAGGCCTGGCGGAAATATCCGGGACGGTCAAAGGTGGTCAGGATCAGCACCTTCACCCCGGCGTGGCTGGCCTTGAGTTCTGCTGCGGTGCGCAGCCCGTCGTGCCGCGGCATCTGCACATCCAGCAACGCGATGTCGGCGGGGTGCGCATCCAGTGCGGCGGCGACCTCGTCACCGTCGGCGCATTGCGCAACGACGTGGATGTCTTCTTCGAGGTTCAGCAAGGCTGCCAGCGCGCCCCGGACCAGGTGCTGGTCATCGGCGATGAGAATCCGGATCACGCTGCACTCCCCTCTGCCTCGAAGGCCACTTGCACGCTGGTTCCGCCCAGCCGCGATGCCCCTACTGTACAACTGGCACCGAATTGCTTGGCGCGTTCCTGCATTCCCCGGATGCCGTGGCCTGGCGTGCTGGCTTGCAGGCCATCCCCGTCGTCATCGACGCTGACTTTTCCGGGTTCCAGATGCAGCACGATGGTGCTGGCGTGCGCGTGGCGCAGCACATTGGTGACCGCTTCGCGCAGGATCCATGCCACATGCGAACGCAGCTGCATCGGGACTTGCTCGGCGGTTCCTGCCACGGTGAACTCGAGGTTGTTGTCGTCGCACGCCTGCTGCAGCTCGGCCAGTTCCCCGGCCAGGTCCTGGCGGCTGAGCCCCTGCACCGTCGTGCGCACGGAGTCCAGCGCGTCCACGGCCAGGGCGCTGAGTTGTTCCAGTTCCCCGCGGGCCTGGGCGTACTGTTCCTGGTCCATCAGGCGCAGGGCCAGCTGCGCCTTCAAATTCAATGCGGTCAGCGAATGCCCGATGCCGTCATGCACGTCCCTGGCCACGCGTTCCTGCTCGGCGACCAGCAGGTAGTCGCTGCGGATCTTTTCTGCTGCGGCCGAGCGCCGAATGGCGGCCACGGTAATCGCGTACACCACCATCAGCACGAGGTTCAGGCCGATCAGGAAGATCGCGTCCATGAACTGCCCGTAGACGATCGGCAGCGCGAAACTGAGCACCAGCACCGCGGCGTAGGCCGCGATGGCCCACTTCCTGCTGAGCAAGAAGATCGCGAAGGAGGTGATGAAGGGGAAGAGCCCCATGGTGGTCAGCCCGATGACCGGGATGCCCAGGGCGATAATCGCGCAGAGGACCAGGAAGTTCGCATGCGCCCTGCGAGCGCTGGTTCCGCCTTGCCCGATGTTCTGGGAGAATTTGGCGTACGACTGCAGGTAGACGGCGGCGAAGAGGGCGATCAGCGCCAGGCCGATGATCCGGGTGGGCAGCGTGTAGTCTTCCACGAGAAGGTCCAGCACCGGGAAGACCAGGAAGATCACCCAGACGCCGGCGATCAGCCAGCCTCGGCGATCCCAGAATTTCTGGTCCTCGTCGATCTCGCAGAGCGGATCGTCCGCTGGCGCGGCGCCGGGCAGGTTGCGGCTCACTGGCGTGCCTTGGCCTTCCTGGTGGCGAGTACCGCGAAGAGAACGAAGATGAGTGCCCATGCCACTAGGTTAGCGGTTGGGATCCACAATGCGTCCGGGGCCATTTCGACTCCGGCGGGCATGTCCTTGAGCAATGGGTAGCGGGCCAGTGCTACGTAGCCGTACATCGGGGTGAAGCGGGCCGCGTCGAGCATGCCTCCTTCCAGGGGCATGAAGACATTGCCGAAGAAGGCGAAGAACACCATCAAGCCTGAGGCCAGGCCCAGGGCCGATTCGGATTTGAACACCATGCCCACCCCGATGCCGTAGCAGGCGAAGACCATGGCGCCGAGCAGGATGATCAGGTAGCTCGCTCCCCAGATCCACCCTTCTTGCACTTCGGCTCCAGTCGCGGCGCCCAGGGCGAAGACTACTGCTGCCGAGGCACCGGCTACCGTGGCCGCGACGATCATCTTGCTGCTGACGAACATGGCCGGCGGCATTTTGGTCAAGGCAATTTGCCTGCCCCATCCCTGCATGGTTTCGGTGGCCACGGTCCCGGCGATTGCCACAGTGCTGACCGCCGCCCCGTAGGCTGCCATGGAAATCATCAGATAGAACTTCACGTTGCCTGCGCCCAGCTCGAACTCGGTGTAACTGGGGATGTTGCCGAACAGGATGTACATGGCTGCGGGCAGCAGCAGGGCGAAGATCAGGTTGTACCCATCGCGGAAGTGCCGTGCGAATTCCACGCGGATGTAGGTGCTCATCATGATGCGTCCTTGGTCAGCTGGATGAAGGCCTCTTCCAGGCTCGGCGAGGAAATTTCCAGGTCGTAGCCCTGGTAGTCGGCGAGCAGGGCGGCCGCGAAGCGATCCGAATCGGCGCTGTGGAAAGCGAAGCGCAATCCGTTGCGTTCGGCTACCTGCACCGAATTATCAAAAGCTCCGGCTCGTTCGGCATGCTCCGCCGAGGGGAAGGAAGCGCTGACGGTGCGTCCGGAGATGAGCTTGCGCAGCTCTTCGGTGGCTCCATCGGCGACAATGCGGCCTTGGCTCATCAGCACAGTGCGTTCTGCGAAGTTCTGGGCTTCTTCCAGATAGTGCGTGGCGAAAATGACGGTGCGCCCTTCGGTGGCTTCTTCTCGCATCGTGGCCCAGAAATCCCGGCGGGCCATCACGTCCATTCCGGCAGTTGGCTCATCGAGGATCAGTACATCCGGGTCGGGCAGCAGAGCCAGAGCGAACTTGATGCGCTGCTGCTCGCCGCCAGAGCATTTGCCCACGCGCCGCTTGGCGATCTTATCCAGCCCCGTGCGTTCCATGACCGGCCCAACGCGATCTGCTTGCTCATGCATGTGGGCGATGACTGACACTGTCTCCTTGACGGTCATATCGCGCAGCAACCCGCCGGTTTGCAAGACGGCAGAGACCCGCCCAGCGGAGATGGCTTGGCGCGGATCCAAGCCGAGGATCTCCACCGACCCTCCGGTGGGTTGGGTCAGGCCCAGGATCATGTCCACGGTTGTCGTCTTGCCAGCTCCATTGGGACCCAGGAAGGCCACGATCTGTCCGGTCTGGATCTGCAGGTCAATGCCCTTGACTGCTTCAACTTTGCTGCGCGGCGTTGAGAAGGTCTTCTTCAAGCCGCTGAGCGAAACTGCATTCGTTCTAATCAGCGTTTCCATGCTTCATAGTCTTCACCCTTTGCCGGGTGTGCAGAAGAGCAGAAAGTCATGCGTTGCCCATGACCGTTGTCATGGACCGATTCCAAGTGGCTCGATGCAACCTCGCCGACTTTTACGTCGAATCCCGCTGTGAGCTTGGCAACTTGCCGCTTCCCATTGTTCCCCCGGCTCTCGTTGCTGGCCCCGTGAAAAGCCATGATCACTACGGGTCAACGAACAACTTGGAGATTTTCGCCCTTGTGGCCGGGTTGTCCCCCATCAGAGATTACGGATGGCACTCTGGGAAACTCACAGCGTACTCACGTAGGATTTTTGCTGTGCTAGATCATTCTTCGTTTCTTTCCCTTGTGACCGATTATGCGGCTCCAACCATGGGCGCGGCTTTCCTGCCCGACTGGTTGAACCCAGTCGTCTTCCTGAACAACCCCGCGCTTGGCCCATGGGTCTTGCTGCTGGTTTGCGCCATTGTCTTCGCCGAGACCGGCTTGCTGGTGGGCTTCTTCCTGCCAGGCGACTCGATGCTCTTCACCGTTGGCATGCTCATTGCCACCGGCACCATCCAGATTCCGTTGTGGCTCTTCGCCGCCGCGATCTTTGTCTGCGCCTTCGCAGGTGACCAGACCGGCTACATCATTGGCAAGAAATCCGGACCTGCCATCTTCAAGAAACCGGATTCCCGCTTCTTCTCGCAGAAGAACGTTGAGCGGGCCCACGAGTTCTTCGAGAAGTTCGGCGGCCGCGCGGTGATCCTGGCACGCTTCGTTCCAGTGGTCCGCACCTTCGTCCCGGTAATCGCTGGCGTAGCGAAGATGAACCACAAGACCTTCATCCTCTACAACCTGATCGGTGCCGCCCTGTGGGGAATCGGCGTCACATTGCTGGGTTATTGGCTGGGCCAATTCACCTGGATCGAAGAGAACATCGACCTGATCTTCATCCTGATCGTCCTCATCTCGGTGATCCCTATTGGTGTTGAACTGCTCAAGGCCCGCAAGCCGAAGAGCAAGACCCCCGAAAACTGATCTTCAAGCACTTCGGCGGCGGAACTGACCGCCGCCCCACTGTACGCCGCGGCGCATCAACCAATGTTCACATGGTTGGATTGTGCCGCGGCGTACTCCTTTGCAGACAAGATTTTCGTCATTGTCCACGGCTTGAATCGCTTCACGCGTGATCGGGCGGATGGCATTGGCCAGCACTTCGCAGTCGCAGAATCCGCCCAGCAGCTGCATTTTCCGGTCAATCGCGGTAGCTCGCGGAGCGCTCGCATCGCGATAAGACAGGAGGGAGAGATGGGTCCCGTCGCATCCTTGCGCGCAGACCGCACGATACAAATAGCACGCAAGGCATTCATGATCGACAGGTTCGAGTACTGCAGGCATTGGTGGCTCCTTGAAACAGTGGATGGCAGTAACGAAGCGTTACTGCCATCCACTGTCCATTTTGAAGCGCCACGCGCAGCGCATTGCTCACCTAATGTGGAAAACTAGCTTCATGCCAAGCTCTGCCGGAGGAAAGCCGCAACGCGTTCCAGGGCTTCTGCCACACGCTCATATCCGGCTGCGAAGGACAAGCGGATATACAGGTGGCCTTCGAACGGATCAAAGTCGCCTCCAGGGGTTAGTGCCACATGCGCATGCTCCAAAACCGCTTGGCAGTATTTGCCCGCAGAACCGAAATGCTCCAAGACTTCGGGGGCCAACCGGCCGTAGAGGTAGAAAGCCCCATCGGCGGGAGCTGCCTCGCTGATGCCCAGGCTGCTGAAGTGCTCCAACACGTGGGCTCGGGTGCGGGCGAACTCGGCCACGCGCTCATTGGCTTCATCGAGGCTCTGCTGTTCAAAGGCAGCTACCACCGCGCGCTGTGCTGGCGCTGGAGCGCATAAGGCGAGGTTCGAAGCCAGTGCGTCCACCGTTGGCACTAGCTCATCGGGCACGATCATCCAGCCCAGGCGCCAGCCGGTCATCCCCCAGTATTTGGAGAAGGATGAGACAACGATGGACGAGCGGGAGAACTCCCACGAGGTGTGTCCCTTGCGGTCTGGGACGAATTCAATGCCGTGATAGATTTCATCGCTAATCAGCCGAACATCATTGGCTTCGCACCAGATGGCCAAGTCCGAGAGCTCGCCGGCGCTGAACATGGTTCCGGTGGGATTATTCGGCGACGCAACAACCAGCCCATCGAGGCGTCCATGCTCCTTCTTGGCCGCCTCAAGCAGCTGCACGGTGGGCTGGTAACGCTGCGCTGCACCGGTGGGCAAGTCAATAACTTCCAACCCCAGGGCACCCAGAATATTGGCGTAGGCCGGGTAGCCGGGACGGGCCAGCGCCACCACGTCTCCGGCATCGAAGGCTGCCAAGAACGAAAGCTGGAATGCACCGGAGGAACCGGTGGTCATCACGAAGTTCTTTGCGGGGATCTGCACCCCGTAGGTGTCTTGGTAGTGCTTCGATAAGGCCTGTCGGGTTTCGAGCAGGCCCGCGGTTGAGGTGTACCCGAAGTCGGCATGCTCGGCATGCAGCTTCGCGGCCAGGTCATTCACGGCAGCCGGTGCTCCTCCACCGGGCTCCCCCACGCACAGTGAGATGACGTCGTCTCCGGCAGCGCGCATGGTGGCTACCTGATCAACAATCTGCATCACTTCAAATGGGGCTACCTGGGAACGTTTCGAGGCTTGCACTGTCGTCCTTCTTTTCACTGGTGCGCTGAAGCTATCTTTTTCAAGGCTATCGGCTCAGCTCCCGAAGGCCACATCATCGGCCGTTCGTGACCGGTTCTGGTGGTGGCCAGTGCTCAAGAGCATTGCTGGTGACTTGTCGTGTTCAGGTAGCTAGTGGATCATGGAAGCAGACGGCAAGCCGCCAGTTATCACGGCGTAGAAAGATAGGGCATCAGATGAGCGAACAGCGCGTTTTCAAGGCAGTAGTGGGCAAGGAAGCTGGCTGGTGGAACGTTTGGGTTCCTGAGTTGGATCGCGTCACTTCTACTCGCAAGTCCCGCAAGATCGCGCCTTACACCCGGACCCTGATCGCTGCAGTGCTCGGCGTGGATGAGACCTCATTCCGGGTTGAGCGCGAACTGGTTTCCGCACCTGAATTTGAACGCCGCTACACCGAAGCTGTACGCCAGGCTAACGCCTAAGAAATCAATCGGCCTCCGTTTCCTTCTAGGAAGCGGAGGCCGATTGTTAATTGTTCTTCTTTTCGAAGGTGCGTGCTACTTATGCGCCGGAGACAGGCTTCTGTACTGAAGCACTATGCGCGATACTGTCTATTCAGCGGTCGAGGCCCCTGAGAGTAATTCCAAACTCAGTCTGCTGAATAAGTTCAATAAACAGTTTTCTACGTCCCGATGACCAGTCCATGCAGTTGTCGCTTGAACAGGGCATACCGTGTTTTACTCCAGTGAAATAATCTCTGAGCATGCATTCGCCACCGTACTTGAATGGGTAGCAATCAGCACCGAAGCTCCTTCAGAAGCGATACGTTCCAACTCGTTGAGCACCATCTGCTCATTTTCTGAGTCAAGGGCGCCTGTTGGTTCATCAGCGATAACAACGGAGGGAGCCTTAAGGATCAAACGAGCCAATGCAACTCGTTGTTGTTCTCCTCCTGATAACTGATAAACCGGTTCACGCTGACGCCGAGGTAACCCAACTCGCTCCAACGCACCATCGAAATCAGCGGATCTAACCATCGAACGACCTTTTGCCACGAGGGCAATCTCAAGGTTTTCTTGGACAGTCGCATTTTCCACTAATGCATAGTCTTGAAACATGTATCCAACAATGTCGCGTCGGAACTTGCGTTGACGCTCTGCGGACAATCTTGAGATATCCCTGCCTCCGACAAGAATCTGGCCACGGTCCAACTTATCCAGCAGACCGATGCAATTTAGCAGGGTCGATTTCCCACTTCCCGATGGACCGGTGATTGCAGTCAGCTGTCCCGCAGATACATTTATGTCTAGATCACTAAAAAGCCAACGATTTCCGAATAATTTGCTTGCCTTTGAAACTACTACGCCGGTCACGCAGTCTCCTCCGATCGGTTACGGATCAATATGTTCGTTCTACTGCGCAAGGAGATTACTAGAACCACAATATTTATCAGACATACCAGCAACACTGCCCATGGTTGCCAAATATCAATTGCAGTAGCTTGTCCATGAACTCGACCGCTCTGATCCGCTGGGGCCAATCCTATGTAGTGGATCGTCTCATTTAAAATAATTCCGAATACAACTAGTCCAGCAAGTACCACCTCGAACGAGAAAAGTTTCTTGTGAGTATTGAAGAAATCCCACCCATGAAGGTACTTCACAAGAATGAGACGCGCGTTTCCTCGAACATGAATTTGAGCCATTCCGACTGCTGTCGCCAAAAGCACGACCAAAGAGAGCAACGCTGTGACAGAGCGAATCCGCAGCTCCATGACTCTGGTTGAATATTCATCTGCAGCTTTTTGTGCAATGGGAATGTATGCGGCAATCCATGACCTTAAATACTGCGAGGGAGTCACAGCAACTGCCGTTTGGAAGTCCTTGAACAGAACTCGCCCTTGGCTTGCAAAAGCCATGAAGTCATCATCTCTAACAAGATCAGACTGAGCTCCGTACAAGATCAGCGGAACATCAGACAATGACTGCGGCCTACTTTCACCGTCAGGTTCTGGTTCATACAGGGAAAAATCCTGCTCGTCCGGAATCGTTTCGACTATTAGATTATCCGCATAATCAGGGTCAAATGACCCTCCGATTTCAAGAAGGTCAGCAATCTCCTGCTGTGACAGCTGAAGACCATCTGGGAGTAAAACTTTTACGCTTTCAGGTGGCACGTAGGAGATCTGCTTGCCATCGCTCGAAACAAGTCCGCTCTCTTTTATGTATGAATTATTGACCAGTAACGCCGTGGACAATTGACCTGTAGCACCTTCAACTTCTAGAGGAACTGCTACCAGAAGATTCCCTAAGGAGTCTTGTTCCTTGAGCCATTTTCCGGACGAATATGCGAGTTCATCTTCTTCTTCCAAAGCAGCGCTACCTCCGAACAAAATGGTTGCCGCATTTCCTGCCTTCGAAAGTTGCTGCCTCGCCTCATGGGATTCCAAGGCAACTTGCGCCGAGGCAAACGACGAAGTCACTAATGAAATTGCCACGATTAGGCCAGGAATACGGATCAGGTATGCAAGTGCGGATGCGGCCGAGAATCCCAATTTGCCCTTGATACCAGCAAGTACGTCGACTGACCAAACAACGTGCACAGCTAGCATATGAACGATGATTGCAAGAAGTACCCCAATCAGCTCTATGCAGAACCAGACTTTAAGTACGGAGCTAAATTGATTCAAGCCATTATATAGAAATAGGCCAAGTGTTCCAGAAACGATGCTCGCAACCATTACCCAAACGGCAAACGGAATCAATCTACGCAGATCATCCATAATGGCTTGGTTCTTAGACATGCCATTAAGCTGCCTAATGGAATACATCTTAATATTATTAATCGTCGTAACGGTCACCAAAAGGATCACGAGAAGAATTACCACGTAGGAAGCTGAACCGATCATTCCTGTTAGGAACCACGTGAACGCCTCCCCAAGGTGAAAACCGATCTCGCTGACTTTGACATCAAGCCCGATTCTTTCGAATTGAGCGATTAGCTCCCCGGGGGCCCCATCGTCACCAAATACGAAATACCTTCCGCGTGGATCAACCCCCGTAAGTTCTGAAGCCGAATGAACAATGGTCGAAACCGAATTACTAAAGGTTGGATACCCCTCGTTCAACCACGATTGCTCAGGACGTGACGAACCAGCCTCACTGAGATAGGCATGACGAACCTTTGGATCATGAAGATCTCTAACTTCTCTTAGGATTACGGCGTCGGCCTCCTGCGCTGCACCATTGAGCAATTCCGAAAGAGAATCACTGCCAACAGAGGCTTTTTCGCCAGAAACCTGCACGGCAACAGAACCTGGGTATGCCGATTCGTCAGCAAGAATGCTAAACATAAAACTTGCGAATGCTGCATAAAGGGAAATTACAACTACAGCAAAGCGGAAACCAGAATGCTTCATATTGGTATCACGTTGAAATCGGGAAGAGCAAGAATACCCTTCCCGACCAATCAAACTCCCTAGCAGTATCTATGGTAGGCGCGGTGAGAGCCACCCCAAGTCGAATAGACCGATTCTGCATAAGCGCGAACCCCAGGCGCTTTGCAAGCAGAGCGTTTGAGCCCGCCTATATCGCCCTCAGCAGATACTCCATGTTTTTTGAATGGATAATCCCATCTCGACCACACGTATGTTTGAGTCCAAGATTTTGACGTGGTTCCGTAATACCACTCTGTCGAGGCAACAGCAGACGCGGCAGCGGCCGGAGTGAACATTGCCGCAACAAGGGCGATCAACGAAAATTTGACGATCAACTTTCTAAAGCGAACTTTCACGCAGAAGATTCCTAATCTGAAGATGTAGTGAATGACTAACCGCAAGCCTCGTCGAGAAGCGTCCCACGAAAGTAAAACCAACAGCCGAACAATGACTTGCTGGAAAAGATTACCGTTAACTTCACAATCTTTCCAAAAACACTGTACTCACCATGGGTTTACTATAGTTTTCAAGAAATTTCTTCAGATCCAGTATTGCAAATGTAACGCATCAAACTTTCCGTCTAGGACATCAGTTCAGGACGACTGCAGTACCTGATAGGCCTGAATCTCCTGTCCAAAAGTCCCCTCAGGAGATGAGGGTCGGGTATTTTGTGACCTGCACGCTTGCAATGTATTTTTAACCCGCATTTATCCGCATGACCGATAAACACGCTTCAATTTTCAGCTGTCCCATGCCCCTCAGGACTACCCGGCTCATGTTTCACCGGTAGGGTTCAGGGCAACCCACTAACTCACTACTGCCTGAGAACAGAGGTTGCCTGCATTGTGTGGCACAGCCCGGCATGGGGTCTGCCTACTTGAGCGGATAAAGGATACGTCGGCGCAGGAGATCGTGCCAAAGCACTAGTCAAAGATAGAAACTTTATGCCGGGCACTCTGAGGAGGAATTCGTTGGTCATCACGTGGCGGGCACCAGCGAAACGAATTCAAAAGTATGAAGCGGCGGCCGTTGGCTATTTGCCCGTCTTTTCCAGTTCGCGTTCCTTGACCGGGTGACGGGAAAGGATCGAAATCCGGTTGAAGGCGTTCATGGCCACAGCGATCCATTGGATGGCTGCCACTTGCTCATCGCTGAGCACCAGACGGGCCGATGCCACCGCGGCGATACGCTCTTCTGGCTTGGGCAGGTCGGTAGCGGCTTCAGCGATGGCTAGTGCTGCGCATTCTTCTTCGCTAAACAGGCCGCCGCATTCATCCCATGTGCTCAGCAGGTTGATGCGTTGGAGGCTCTCCCCTGCGTCCAGTGCATTGCGGGCATGCAGGTCCAGGCAGTAGGCACATCCATTGATCTGCGAGACGCGCAGGTTGACCAGCTCGGCGGTGCGGTCGCTGATTCCGGCTGCGCGGTAGGACTTGGCGACATCTTTGGAAAATCTGCCAATCGAGTTCCATAGCTCTGGATTGGTCTTATCAAGGAAAAGCGGGTCTGAAACGGCCATATCAGAACCATACATGCAGTCGTAGCTCTCCTGCACGAAGAGGGCTCGTTAACGCATCGTGGAGACCAGCGAAAGCTGGTCTCCACGGTAAATGCTACTTGTCGCCGTCGGCTGCGAGCTGGCCGCAGGCGCCGTCGATTTCCTTGCCTCGGGTATCACGCAGCGTGGTTGGCACGCCGAGCTCATCGAGGCGGCGAACGAACTTGGATGTGATATCCGGTTCGCTGCGGGTCCAAATGGAGCCCGGCACCGGGTTCAGCGGAATCGGGTTCACGTGCACCCAGCCGCGGCCGCGCGCGTTCAGCTTCTTGGCCAGCATTTCTGCACGCCATTCGTGGTCGTTCATGTCCTTGATCAGCGCGTACTCGATGGAGACACGGCGACCGGTCTTCACGTAGTAGTCGTACGCGGCATCCAGTGCCTCGTCGACCTTCCAGCGCGAGTTGACCGGGATCAGCTCGTCGCGCAGCTCGTCATCCGGCGCATGCAGCGACAGCGCGAAGGTGACCTGGACATTCTCCTCGGTCAGCTTGCGGATCGCCGGAACCAGGCCAACGGTGGAGACGGTGATGCCGCGGGCGGCCATGCCCAAGCCCTCGGGGGCATCGGCGACCATGCGGTGCACGGCGTTCATCACGCGCTTGTAGTTGGCCAGCGGCTCGCCCATGCCCATGAACACGATGTTGCCCACGCGCTCCTCGGGGTGCTGGCGTCCGCCCAGTCCGCCTTCGGCGATCACGCGGTTGGCCTGGACGATCTGGTCCAGGATTTCAGCGGTGGACATGTTGCGGGTCAAGCCCGCCTGGCCGGTGGCGCAGAACGGGCAGTTCATGCCACAGCCGCACTGCGAGGAAATGCACAGGGTGATGCGGCCCGGATAGCGCATCAGCACGGACTCGACCAGCGAGCCGTCGAACAGGCGCCAGAGGAACTTGATGGTCTTGCCATCATCGGTTTCCAGGCGCTTGACCTCGGTGAGCAGCTTCGGGAACATGGCCTCGGCCAGTTCCGCACGGCGCTCCTTGGGAAGATCGCTCATCTTCTCCGGGTCGGTGGTGTAGTGCTGGAAGTAGTGCACGGAGAGCTGCTTGGCGCGGAAGGCCGGCAGTCCCAGTTCCTTCAGCTTGGCCTGGCGCTCGGCCAGGGACAGGTCAGCCAGGTGCGTTGGCGGCTGGGAGACACGGCGCTTGGTGGCGAACTGCAGCTCTGGACGACCATCGGCACCCATCTCCTGCTTCCAGCCTTCGGCGGTTGGAACGACCTGGGCGCGGCCTTCGGCTTCGGCTCGGGACTTGGAGATGCGCATCTGCTGGGCGCGCTGGGCCGCGGCCTGCTCATTGCGCAGTGCCTTGCGTTCTTCGGCGGAAAGTGGGGTGGAATCGATGGAAGTCATTGCTACCTATTGTTTCATGTATCCGCGAGTATTTGGCGGTGAGTTTGGGCACGCAAAAACAGTGCCGCACCGCCAATCTACCGGCGGCGCGGCACAGCTGCATTCGGGTGTTCAGTACTTGAAGGATTCCTTCAGGTGGCCGAGGTTGCCCACGGCACCGGCAAGGTCCATGTCCCCCAGATGCCCGCTGGTGGCAGAGGCCGGTCGGTCTTTGCTCCAGTGCCGGAATCCATCCTGGTGCTCGCGGGTGACCACCGCATCACCGGTGCCGGCCATGACCGCCTCCAGCTGGAAGGTTTCGCCCCAGAGGGGCTCGCCATGGTCGGTTTCACCCAGGTAAACCCTGACTTCTCCGCTGACCGAGCCGTTGGCGCGCTGCTTCTCGATGTGCACTTCCAGCGCATCGCCGTACATTCCCACAGCGCCCAGCGTCTCGCAACCGCTGTCCGGATCCCATGACGGCATTTCTCCTGCTGGGCAGTCGAAGTTCACCACTGTCGCATCCCCTGAGCCGGTTGTGCGTGCGAAGAAGCTGATCAGGTGCGAGTTGCCGGCAAAACCGTCGAGGGTTCCGACATGGGCTACCTCGCCCATGAGCCAGGTGGTGTCGGTCTTTTCCGGGGGTGCCGCCGAAGCGGGGACAAGCGCGTTCAGCGCCAAAATCGCGGTGCCTGCGGCGCACAGCACTGCACCAGTCTTTTTCTTCATGATGATGGGTCCTTTCCGCTTCGCATGCCTCGATGCACGCGCAAGTGATGCCGTCCAGTGTGCGACCACCACTCCGGTTAATTCAATAGATAGACATAAGAGTTATCCGGACGCAATGCACGCTGGCCGGCAGCGGGTCTGGCCGTGCTGTTGCGCTCCGGCCCTCATATGCACTCTCACCGCATCTGGGCGCCATCCGGATAGATGCTCCGTTCGCAACCAGTCATCGAAACGTTGCCCTTTCGTCACGCAACGGGAACCGAACGCTGCCCGCGACCGGTCATCGTGAAGTCTCGCGCCACCTTCCCCTGCAACCAGGCACTGGAGGCCAGCCGGGACATCGCCGAATCCCGCAGCGGGACAGCCCAGCGCGGCAGGGCACGACCCAACAGCATGTTCACCTGCGCACGACGGGCCGCACTGCGCGCTGCCCCGAGCCGGCGATTATCCAGTGCTCCCATGGGCGCCCTGGCAGCGATGAGGTGCGCCACCGCCTGCGCATCAGCCAGCCCCAAGCTCAGCCCCTGCCCGCCGATCGGGCTGATCTGGTGGGCCGCATCGCCCAGCAGCACCACGCGCCCATGGACCATCGAGGGCACCATCCGGGTGGCAGTGCCGAAGTTGCTGGTCATCGTGCAGGCCTCGGCGTCAAGAAGGTATCCGGTGCGATCCAAGATGGTCTGGGCCAGCATGCCCGGCGAATCATCGACCTGCATTTGCTCGATGCGCACCACCCAGCGCCGCCGCGCACCGGGCAGCGGGAAGGACTCGACAATCCCCTGCTGATGCAGGAAAAGCGCGGCAGTGTGCGCCAGCCCAGTGGTCTCCGGGAAGTCCCCCATCAGGTAGCGGTCGCGATGTTCTCTTCCGGCAAAGCCCACCCCGAGATCCGTGCGGACCGCGGAGCGGACCCCGTCAGCTCCGGCCAGCCACCGGGCCCGGTGCACCACGCCGCCAGCGGCAAATTCCACGGCTTGCTCCGATTGCCCGAGTACCTGCTCGAAAGCGCAGTCCATCATCAATGACCCCGGTGCCAGCTGTTCCAAGCGCTCGCGCAGCAATTGCTCGGTGTCCTGCTGCGGCAAGGACAGCACATAGGGGTATCGGCCGCCAATAGTGGAGAAATCCATCGAAGCGATGCTCCGCCCGCGCGAGATCCCCAGTCCGCCGCGGATTTGCACACCGCTGCGCTGCACCGCCGGTCCCACGCCGAGCCGCGCCAGAACCTCTTGCGCTGGAGGATGCAGGCCGATAGCGCGCGAGTGGGCTACCGGTTCGCTGCGCTGCTCGAAAACCCGAACGGCATGCCCACTTTGGGCGAGCTCTATGGCCAGGGCCAGGCCCACCGGCCCGGCGCCGATGATCGCGGCGTCATCCATGGCCGCCAGCTTCCCAGAGCAGCAGGTTGCGGTAGGGCCGCTGCGTGCGCACCTCCCAACCAGAGCGGAGCAATGGCCCCAGTTCCCCCGGCACGAAGCTGCGCCGAATGGAGGTCAGGCCATCGCGCCGAATCAGCGAACTGCCTGCCAGCGGCAGGGTCGCCAGCCCGAACAGGCCCAGCGCCACCGGGGAACGCCGGATATCGCTGTGCAACCCGATCCCGGTGCACAATTGCTCGGTCTCGTCCTGCAACTGGCGCAGCTGGTCCGTACCCAGGTGGTGCAGCAGGTGATTGGAGAGCACCAAGTCGAACTGCTCGCCGTCGGCCGCTAGCCGGGTGCTGGTTGTTTCCCGGAATTCGAGTACCCCGCGCGGCAACGTGCAGCGTTGCAGCGCTTGCCGGGCGTAGGAGATGGCCCGGGGATCCGGGTCGATACCGCACACTGCCACCTCGAACCCGTCGGCGAGCGCCCAGCGCGCCAGATTCGCCGCAATGTCTCCTCCCCCGCTACCTACGTCCAGAATCCTGGCCCGGACCCGGCGCGCCAGCAACGGGCGGATGTACTGCACGTAATTGCCCCGCCAGCCGGCTACTACCCGGTTGACCAGAGGGAACTGGGCGTAGGTGCGGCGCAGCAGCGCCGGGTCGCAATCCGGGCGGTCCATTTCCTCGATGGCTTCCGCTGCCCGGGCCAGCCGGAGCATTATCCTTGCCGGCATATGGTGAACAGCCCGGATTCCACCGTCAGCCCCGGACCGAATGCCATGGAGCAGACCCTTTCGCCCTCGTCCGTAGCGGCCGCTTCCAGGATTTCCTTGAGCACGAATAGCACCGTGGCGCTGGACATGTTCCCGTAGCGATCCAGGATCGCGCGGGCTGGCACCAGCTGCTGGTCATCCAGGCCCAGCCGGTTTTGCACCCGGTCCAGGATGGCCCGGCCCCCGGGATGCAGACCCCAGTGCCTAATCCGGTCCACGGAGAGTTCCGGGTCGGCATCCTTGGCCAAGAGCGGCTGCAGCGCCCCGGCGATGTGCTCGTCGATGATGTGCGGAACGTAGGTGCCCAGCACCATCTCGAATCCGTGGTCGCCGATATTCCAGGCCATGGCCTCCTCGCCCACCGGGGTGAGCACGGTTTCGAAGCCGTCCATTTCCAGCAGCCCGCTGCCCTGCGCCGAGACGATCACCGCAGCGGCCCCGTCGGCGAAGATGGCCGAGCCCATGATGGTGTCCGGGTCATTGGAGCTGTGCACATGCAAGGTGCACAGCTCGGCGCAGACCACCAGCACGGTGGCTTGCGGATCGGCCAGGCAGAAGTCGCGGGCCGCGCGCAGGGCTGGGAACGCCGCGTAGCATCCCATGAAACCAAGGTGGTGGCGCACCGTGCTCGGTGCCAGCCCCAGTGCCCGTACGATCTGGTAGTCCGGGCCCGGGTTGTAGAACCCGGTGCAGGAGACGGTAATGACGTGGGTGATATCTTCCGGGGCAAGGTCCGGGCACGCATCCAGTGCTTTTTTCGCGGCGTTCGTGAACAGCATGCTGGCCTGCTTCGCATAGATGCCGTTGCGTTCGGCGGTGCTCGGGGAGAGCAGCCGGCCTTCAACCCGGTCGTAGAACAGCGGAGTTTCGGGTTCGGGCAGGGAGAGGTCGAATTCGTCGACGCAGCTGTACCTGGTGCTGATCGCGGCGGAGTTGAATGAGGTGGCGATGAGCCGTTCACCCAGCCGGCTCAGGTTCGGCTGGCTGGCGAAGACATCGCGGATCTCTTCCTGGGCCAGGGTCGTCGCGGGAACTGCGGTTTGGATCGTGCGGATCTTCACTGACATGACCCGAGCCTAGGACCGATGCGGCGGAAGGTAAACAGCTTTGGCGAATTACCAGCAATAGCCCGGGTATTCTGTTCCGCCGTGCGCGTGGATTATCTATCCCCTGCGAAGAATATGATTATTGTTATTAACATCAGATTCAATCGATCACGCATGAAGAGGTCAGCTTGGCAAAGGCATCAGTTCATTCCCTGGAGGGTATCCGCCGAACCATCCTTGATGGCTTCTGGTCCCCCGGTGACCGCCTTCAGCCGACCACTTTGGCAGAACAGTTCGAGACCAGCACCACCGTGATCCGCGAATCGCTGACACGGCTAGCGGGGGAAAACCTGGTGGTCATCCGCCCAAACCGCGGTTTCTTCGTGCCGGATCTGAACCTGCGCGAACTGGCGGATATCACCGAACTGCGGTGTTCCACCGAGGCACTGGCCGCCCGCTTGGCGGTGGAGCGCGGAGATGTCGCGTGGGAATCGAACTTGATCGCAGCCCACCACAAGCTTTCGCGCACTCCGCGGCGTTTGCCGGAGGAACCTGGCACCGTCAACCCCGCATGGTCCGAGGCGCACCGCGAATTCCACCATGCATTGCTGGTACCGTGCGATTGCCAGCCGATGCTCAAGCTCTCTGCCGACCTTTCGAACTTCACCGAGCTGTACCGCCGCTGGGCTGCCCCGTCGAAGGCCGCAGGCAAGCGCAACGTTGAAAAGGAGCACCAGGAAATCCTGGATGCCGCCTTGGATCGTAATGCAGCCCTGCTCGGTGAACTGCTCAATAGCCATTACCGTTCCACTATCCAGGTGGTCATGGATGCGGGATTGAGCACCCTGCGCTGAATCATCGCGCAGTAGTCTTTCCTTTCGAGCGCCGTCCAGCTATTTTTTGCCAGGCGCGGGCGGAATGACGCGCTGGGTAACGATGGCGGCGTTCATCGCTGCTACTGCCCGTTGCGCGGAGTCGGCTGCTGGTGAATCCTGTGCGAGTTCCGCAATCCGGGACTGCGCTTGGCTTCCCGTCATGGGTGCGAGCTCTTCTTCCAGCACATCGTTCACCAGGCCTATCGCCTGCAAGATCGCGAGCACGGTGGTGTCGCTGGTTCCCGGGATCTTCTGTCCGTGCAGGGCGCCCTGCAAATCGGTCCGGATCTGGCGCTGGATCTGCTGGTTGATGATGCGGACCCGCTGCTTGCCCAAGCCCAGCAGTGTGCGTTCGCCGTATTCGATAATCCCGCCCTTGGCCAAGGAATCGGTCAGCGAGCGCGCATCGCACAAGGAATTGATCTTCACCGCTTCGTCGAGGCTCAGATTGCCTCTCTTTTCCAGCTTTTCCAATGGCGCGGCGAGAACTGGATCCGGGCAAGGGCCGGCACCGATGAGTTGGATCTGCCGCTGCTGATCCTCGCTCAGCGCCACACGCCCAGCGATCATCAAGTCGGTGATGATGGCAGCATTCATGCCGTATCCCGTAGCTGATACAACTGTCTCCGGCTTTTCGGAGTCATCGGCCATTAGCAAGTAGAGCTTTTCTGCAATCAACATATTTTCAGGCTACCGGCCTGCGGAGGCGAAATTCTTCAGCCTTCCGACGGATATTCAAGCTCGGCCGCCCTAGGCCGCGGACTTCTTCGCCTTGGCAACTTCGGAAGGCGAATGTGTGGTGCGGGGTTCGGAACGGTCCTGGGTCATCGCCGACGTCGTGCGGATGAATACCGAGATCCAGCTGAACATGATGGCCACGACCGAAAGCTCGAAACCGGTCAGGTTGTAGTACGACCATTCGGTCCACAGCTGGAAGGCCGCCCAGATCGCGCCAATGGCTGCGTAGGAGAGCATATGGAATACCGCAGGGTAGCCAGGCAGCAGCACGATGGTGCCCAGCAGCAAGAAGATCATGGCCGCCGAGACCAGTTGCACGAAGGCCGAATGCACTTCCATCGACAGATCGAAGGGGACCAGGCCAATGCCGATAATGCCGACCGAGACAATCAGCAGGCACCAGCGCACGAGCCGCGGCCGGGGACGCACCATTCGTGCAATCCTGTACCTTTCCAGCGCCGGGCGGCAACGGTAGGACTGGGCCAGGCGGACCAGGTCGCGGGTCAGGAATTCGGTGAAGGCCGCCAGCACCAAGCCGGAAATCACCAGCGTGAGGTTGAAGGTCCAGAACGAGCCCATGCCGGCCTGCGTGGTTCCCAGCGAAGAGAACATGCTCTGCCACCAGCCCTGGTCTTCGGCCAGCAGCATGCTGATCAGCACCCCGGCGCTCATGAAGATGCCCAGCACCACGGAAAGTGATTCCGCGTTGATGCGCGCGGTTGCTTCCAGGGACAGGTAGGCGGAGATGCCCGTGGCGACGCTGACTGCCAGCGCGCCTGCAAGCACATCCAGATGCAGCCCGTAGAAGGCCTGCTGGAACAAATGGAAGACCACCAGCAGGATCATGACAGAACTGGCTACGTGCACCAATACGAGACCCAGGGCCGTGACGATTTGGCGCCATTTGGGAATCTTCTTCAACCACGGTTCCCGTGCCCTCAGCATCGAACGGAAAGCATAGGCGCTGCTGGTTCCGGCCGAGACAGCACCGCAAACGGCGGAGACGATGCCCACGGACAGATCGCCAAAGAGCGGCGGACGTTCGCCGGCGAAGATAATGAGCCCCACAACCAACCCGAATAGGGAACAGAACAGGCCGGCCCACAGGGCACGGCGCTCAATGTCTAGCTCGCTGACTCGTTTGCTGAGAGTTACATCGGGATGTTGGGAATGCACGGAGTACATTCTCTCATTTTCATTGAAAAACGTGTACCGCCCGCGGCGCCGCCGCACACCGCGCAGCAGCGCACTGCGCTAGTTGGAGGCCAAGTCGACCAAGCCGCTGGCCATCAGGCTCACGGCACCGCCGAAGGCAATCAGTATCACGAATGCGCGACTGAATTTTTGCGGGATCCTCGGAGCCAGGTAATTGCCCAGCAAGATGCCCAGCACCATCGCGCCAAGGCAGGCACCCCACTGCTGCCAATCCAGCTGTGGCATGCCGCCCTTGGCGGCCAGGGACGTCAGCGACAGCACCAGGAAGTAGAGCTGCACGGAGATGGCGAATTGCGCCTGCGGCCAGCGGCTGGCCACGGCGTATCCCGCGATGGCCGGGCCGGAGACACCGGCGGTCACTGACATGAATCCGGAAACTGCCCCGGCGCCGATGGCCAATCCCTTGCTTTGGGCCAGCGCGAGATTTCGAATCATGAAACTCGAAACCAGTGCCAGGATCACCATGAACGATATGCCGATGGAAAGCCATGGACCCTCCAGCGAGTTCGCCAGCCAAGCTCCGGGAACGGTCATGAGCATGGCCGGTATGAGCATGAAGGCGACCTTCCGGTACTCGACCTGACGGAAGACCTGCGCAAAGATCAGCAAACTGCTGCAGGCGCCGAGCAGGTTGACCAGCATGACCCCCTCATGGGGTCCCAAGACCATGACCAGGAAGGGCGAGGAGACCAGCGCGAACCCCATTCCGGAGATTCGTTGCGTGGAGGCGCCCACGAAAACTGCAGCTGCCAAGCCGATTACCGCCGCTAGTTGCACGCTTTGCTCCACGTTGCCTCCGCTTTCCCGATCGCCATCCTCTATTACGTTAGTCCACGGCCAATGAGTCAATTGAATGGAGCCCGCTTCAGTTGGAGTTTTACGCTGTAGAGGTGAGCAATGACGTAGATTTCATGATTATCGGCGGCGGCGCGATGGGCTCGGCGGCCGCGTGGTCCCTAGCCTCTGGCGGGCACGAGGTCCTGCTGCTGGAACGCTTTGCTCCGGGCCATCTGGAGGGCGCCTCGCACGGAGCAACCCGCAACTTCAATCCTGCCTACACCGAACCGGAGTATCTTCGCCTGCTGCAGCGTTCCGACGCTTTGTGGGATTCGCTTTCCGAACAAGCCGGCACCCGGCTGCTGGAGCGCACCGGATTGGTCAATCACGGAATCGTTGCCGAACAACGGGGAATGCACCAGGTCCTCGCCCACGCAGGATTCGGCAGCGAGCTGCTGAGCATCGCTGCGGCAGAAGAGCGTTTCGCGGGAATGAAGTTCGAGACCGAAGTCCTGCATATCCCCGCCGGCGGCCAGATCAATGCCGATCTTGCGGTGGCTTCGCTGCAGAAGCTGGCCGTAGCGCACGGAGCTGCCGTGGAATACGGGCACCGGGTGACCGCTCTGCAGGTGCTTGCCGATGACCGTGTCGAGGTGCAAGTCCAGCACCAGGGCACCATGTCGGCTATCCGGGCTCGCCATGCCATCGTCACCGCGGGGGCTTGGACCGCGCAGCTGCTGGGCGACGCGTTCAAGCTTCCTGCCATCCACGTCACCGAAGAGCACCCGGTGCATTTCGCGCAGAAGGACCTGCCGGCGCACTGGCCGGGGTTCAACCACACCCTGGATCCGGCACGGGATATCGGATCACGCGTCTTCGGGCCCATCTACGGCATGCGCACCCCGGGGGAAGGCATCAAGGTGGGCTGGCATGGTTCCGGACGGATCATCGATCCGGAGCGCCGGCCGCACCAGGCCAGCGACGAGCAGCTGCGCGGGCTGCAGGACTACGCGGCACGCTGGCTTCCGGGAGCGGATCCATCGCGCTACGAAACGGTGTCCTGCACCTACGCCAACACCGCAGACGAGCACTTCATCCTCGATTCGCTGGGGCCGGTCACCGTCGGCGCGGGATTCAGCGGCCACGGCTTCAAATTCGTGCCCGCCATCGGCGAATACCTGGCCGACCTGGCCCTGGGCCGGCGCGCGGCCGAACCCCTGTTCTCCGCGACCCGCACGGCGGGGAAACCGGTCTTCCTGGAACGCCGCCGTGCGGTCGGCCTGGGCTAGGGGCCTATCCCCGTTCCGTGGCGGGCAGCTGCTGGGTGATGCAGTGGATGCCGCCTCCGCGGGCGAACAGCTCGCGCGCATCCACGCTGGCCACTTCCCGTCCTGGATAGGCCGCGGCAAGGATGCTCGCAGCCTGGTGGTCGTTGGGATCATCGAAGCTGCAGGCGATGACCCCGCCGTTGGTCACCAGATGGTTGATATAGGAATAGTCCACCCAGCCTTCGGCATCGCGCAGCACGGTCGGCGCCGGCACGGCAATGAGCTCCAGCGTCCGTCCCTGCGCGTCGGTTGATTGCTCCAGCCGTGCGCGCACGGCCTGCGAAATCGCGTGGTCCGGGTGCCGCGGATCCTGCTGGTCGTGGTAGAGCACGACACCGGGCCGGGCGAAGCAGGCGACGATGTCCACGTGGCCGCGCGTGCCGAATTCCTCGTTGTCGCGGCTCAGCCCGCGATCGAGCCAAATGGTCTTCCGGGTTCCGAGCAGCCGGGCGAACTCGTCCTCGATGTCCTTCTCGGTCTTGCCCGGGTTGCGCCCCGGATCCAGCTGGACGCTGCGCGTGGCCAGTACCGTTCCCTCGCCGTCCACGTGGATCCCGCCACCCTCATTGGTGATCGATGCCCGTATCTCTTCTGCGCCGGCAAGGCGCGCGACATGGCCCGCCACCAGGCGGTCCTTGTCCCAGGATGCCCAGCTCTGCGCGCCCCAGCCGTTGAAGTTCCAGTTCACCGCCTTGAGCTGGCCCTGTGCGGTACGCACGAAGCTCGGGCCGGAATCGCGCATCCAGGCATCGTCCAGCGGGTGCAGGCAGTAGCTGACCGCATCGCCCAGATGGCGCCGGGCCGCGGCTTCGCTGGCCGGGTCCACCACCATTGTGACTGGGGTGAAGGCGCTGACCGCCCGGGCCACGGCGCTCCAGGCGGCACGGGCAGCTTCGGCCTGCGCTTCGGTTTCCCCCAGCGTGTAGCCGCCGGAGGGAAATGCCATGAAGATGCGCTCATGGGCTTCGGTTTCGACCGGCATGCGCAACTCAGGCATGGGACTGCATCCGTTCTCCCAGCTGCGCGTCTTCGCGCGGCGCAGCCAGCACCGAGTAGGTATCGGGCCGGCGGGTGCGCAGGAACGGGAAGAGCTCCAGCCAGTCGCGGCGGGCGTCCAGGTCCAAGGTGGCCACGAGCACCGCTGAGGCATCGCGCGGGGCGCGGGCCAGGATGCGGCCGTAGGGGTCCGAGATGAATGATGATCCGTAGAAGTCCAGCGCCCCCTCGTCGCCCCAGCGGTTAGGGACAACCATGAACAGCCCGTTGGCAATGCCGTTGCCAATGATGGTTTGGCGCCACAGCGGCTCGGTGTCGAAGTCCGGGTGGTCCGGTTCGGAACCGATTGCGGTGGGATAGGCCAGCAGGTCCGCTCCGGCTAGCGAATAGATGCGCGGCGGCTCGCTGAACCATTCGTCCCAGCACGTGGGCAGGCCCATGGCCAGGTCCCCGAGCGCCTCGATGCGGTGCAGCGGGTAGGGCTCGTCGTTGGGCCCTTCGCGGAAGTACTTGTCCTCGTAGTAGCCGGCGGTCCGCGGAATATGCAGCTTGTTGGTCAGCGCGACGATCCGGCCCTCCGGGGAAAGAACCACTGCGGTGTTCAATCCCAACCCGTCGGCGGCCGGAGCCTTGCGGAACAGCGAGATGTGCACGTGCAGGTTGTACTTGGCGGCCATCTCGCGGGCGAAGGCCACGGTCGGCCCGTTCTCCAGATCCTCGGCGGTCTCGTCCGCGGCGTCGGCGTCCGGGATCTCGAAGGCCGGGTATTTCCCCAGGGTCAGTTCCGGAAGGAAGACGATGCGCGCGCCATGCTTGGCCGCGCGGGCAATGCCGTCCTCCAGTTCGCCGCGCAGTTCCCGCGGGTCTTCGCGCCAGCGGTGCTGCACCAGCGCAATGGTGATCTCGCCGCGCGACTTGGCTTCGGCACGCGCCGGGGAAACGGGTGGTTCTAGGGCCAGGATCTCTTGCATTGGGCTCCCCTTCAGATATTAAACGAATGGTATTCGTTTAAAGATTAGGTCCAGCAAAGGCCTCGGCGCAAGGGATTTAACGAATGACTTTCGTTTATTTGTGTAAGCTCTACCCAGAACCTTCAACAACGGGAGAATTCATGGCCAGGCCTTCCAAGCCGAAGCTCAGCACCGCCGCAATCGCCGATGCCGCACTCAAGCTCGTCGACGCCCATGGCGAGTTCACGCTTCCGCAATTGGCCAAGGCCCTCTCGGTCTCCGCTTCGTCCCTGTACAACCACGTGGCCGGCAAGGATGAGATCATCGAGCTGATGAGAGGCCGGGCCATGTCGGCGATCAGCCTGCCCGATAACGCTTCCAGCGACTGGCAGGAGATCGTACGGCAAATTGTCACGTCCTACTGGGAGTCGTATTCAAGGCACCCACGGTTGATCCCGCTGCTCACCAGCCACACAGTCCGCGACAGCACCACGCTGCGCGTCTACGATGCACTGGCCGAGGCCTTCGCTATGGCCGGGTTCGAACCGAAGCGGCGGCTGCAGGTCATCACGATCGTCGACTCCTTTGTGCTCGGATCCGCCTTGGACGCTGCGGCACCTGCACTTGTCTGGGAGCCTAATGCCGAGTCATCACGTTATTTCAAAGAAGCGTTGGATGCCGACCTGCCCGATAGCAGCCGTCCCCGGGCAACCTTCGAGCTGGGGCTCTCAATGCTGCTGGCTGCCTTCGGCCAGCAGTCGTCGGACCGCGCGAACGACGCGGAAGACGGTCAATCGCGGCAGCGTTGAGCGCTGCGCTCTAGGAACAGCTGAAGTCCCTGGCAAGCAGTAGCCCGGGATGGTAGACGATCGTCCGCGTAGGCGAGGTGGCCAGCGGGGCGCTCCATCCGATATTGCTCCCGTTTTCGTTGACCTCATTGCTATCGGTGGTGTAAACCGCCAGCAGCTTCAGCTCCATCGTCTGGGCACCTCCCGTCGTGATCAGTCCCAGCAGATTCAGCCCCGGCCCATAGGCTGCAGAGGTCGCTCCGGATGCCAGGTTCGTGTATCCGAAGGTGGTGGCACCGGTCTGCAGCCTGAGCACCAGACGGGCTCCGGGCGGCAGCTGCTGCGCTGGCCACGAAACAGTGGCAGTGGTCAGGACCAGGCCGGACTCGGCGCAGGCCAGCGAACCCGTCGCCGGCGGCAACGTGCTTGCCCGGATGGCGGACGATGCAGTGGCGGTACCAATGAAGGCCGCCTGGGTCACTTCGGCTTTCGGCCCGTGCAGGGCAATCGTGCCCAGCAATGCTGCCGCAGTGAGCGCGGCGATCAACCGGGAGAAGCGCGAGGGTCTTTTGGCTGCCTGCACTTCTGCCGGTACTTGCTCTGCTGACTGACGGAGAACCCCGGTGCCGTCTCTCCGAGGCTGTCCGCCGCTGGAATTCCGGCCATGGCGCCGGAAGGCAATGAAGAACACATACGCGCACAGCAGGCCGCCGAGGAAATACGCCCAGGGCTGGCTGAGCCAGGTAATCGCATAGCCCAGCCCAGGGACGCTGAAAAGCAACCGGTCCACCTGCTCCACCCGGTAGGCTTCCAAATCGGGAACTGGATTGGCATCTCCCTTCAGCACCAGCCCATCAGCAATCTGCTCTACAACCCGATGGGTGATCCGCTCGCCCTGGCCGTTGACCACCGAAACCACGTCGCCCATGGCGACGTCCTCTACCTCGGTCGGAACAGCCAGCCCCAGGGAACCGGTGGGGATGCCCGGTCCCATTGATCCCGAGGCGAAAACCAGGGGCTTGATCCCGAAAGCCAACGCCAGCACCGCCATGACCAGGCACAGGGTCCCGGCCGCGGCGCAGGCGTTCAGCACGAGGCGCTGGAACAGCGTCAGAGAAGATCCTGTGCGGGGTCCAGTTCGATTCGACTTCATCTCATGAACCCACCGTCGAAGTGAAGTCCAGGGTGATTGCCGTCGTGGCGCCCTGCAGGGTATTGGCCGCGGTTATTGGCAGCGAGTACTGCACGCACAGGGTTTCGCTGCTGCCGGCGGCCAAGGGCCTGGCGGCCGAGGCACTGCCGAACTGGGATCCAGCGTTCTTCGACAGCAGTGTCGTTCCGCCCGAGCAAGTAACGCTGGAGCCGGTGCCGCTGACCGTGGCGCCTGTTTTCACAACGATATTGAGTGCCGCCCCCAGCGCAGCGTTGCCCGATTCGGTGATTCTTCCGCCGAAAACATAGGGCGCCGAGATGGAACCGGTGTTCTTCACTGTCACGACGGATGCCGATGTCGAGCCCGGAAACAGGTTATTGCCGCTGATGGGCATCTGGTAGCTGGCCGAGGTTGCGCTGGTCGCAGTAGCTCCAACTCCCAGGGCAACGGTGGCCGTGCTGACGTTCGAGGTAGCTGTCGCTTGTCCGGTCCATGAGGCCAGCGTCGAGACGGTGCCGAATCCTACGAGGATGCCCAAGGACAGAATTGCCTTGATGCGCATTGAACGGTCGCTCATCGTTCCACTCCGTCCGTTTCAAGTTCCTTTTGTTTCCTGCGTTGCGCAGCAAGCAACGATAATCCCCCGATGCCCGCGATGCCTGCCGCCGCAAGCAGCGCCGCACCGCGGAACCCGGTATCTCCGAGCCCATCATGCCGCTCGGGAGGATCCGATTGGGGCAGCTCTTCTCTCGGCGCATCGCTGTCGGGCGATTCCCCTTCGTCAGGCGGCCGCGAAGAATCCGGAGCTTGCCCATCTCCGCCTGCTAATTCGACGGCGTCGATGCGCACCTGCAACGAAGGCACCTGCTGGTCCTCCGACTCATTTTTCGCCGACCAGGGCAGTCCGACCCTCAGTCCGAATTCCGCGGCTTTGTCCGGTTCCAGCCGGACTACCGAGGCTCCGGCTGTTTCGAAATAGATCCGGGTTGACGCAGCGGGCTCGATCGTCCGGATGCGGACTTCGATATCCGACTCCCGGTCATTGCGAATCCACAAGGATCCGGTGGATTCAACGCCCGGCGCCAAGACCGGGCCTCCTCCAAATACCTGCGGTGGGGCATCGGAATAGACCCGGCCGTCCAAGCTGTAGCTTAGGCCCTGGTCAGTTTCCGCGGCTGATGCAGGCAGTGCCAGGCCGAGTGCCGCGCAGGGAATCACGGCCGTCATGGCCGCGCTGGCTGCAAGAAAACGGAGCTTCATCGCTGCCCTTTCCCCTGCCGTTCACGCCATGCCCCGCCGAACATCACCAGCGAATACACGATCAATCCGCTCGCTGCGATCCAGGTCAGCCACGTTCTCTGCTGGAGTGACAGAGCGCTGTTCACGTATCCCAGGAGCGGGACGGAATACCAGAGCTTGCCCCGGATCTGTTCGGGTTGCACCGGCTCGTCATCGGTGTTGTTTGCATCCCCGCGGAAAATGAATTGTTCTTCCCCGCCCAGGCTCGCGCCGATAGCGGAAACACGGTGCGTAACGACTTCAGGCTCACCTGATTCCAGCTGGTAGGTGGCAACCTCGCCAATGCGAAGGTGCTCCGGGTCAATCGGCTTCACCACCACCAAAGTACCGGGCGGCAAATGCGGCCGCATGGATCCGGTGAGCACTGTATACGCCGTCGCCCCGCCCAATTTCGGAACCACGATCATGACGGCAATCAGGGCAAGGACGATGAACAGCACGAGCCAGGAAAGCACCTGCCCGCACCACCACCGGATCCCTGTGCGTTCCTGCTGTTCCCTGCGCCGGACGCGATTCCCAATTGTCATCGCTGCTGCCCCGCGAATCCCAGCTTGAGCGCCACTTTCCCGCCGGAAGCCGTTTGAGGTGCCCCGGAGGGAACCGAAACACGAATGCACAAGGCCTCATTCGCCATCGCCGGCGCGGCGCGAAGCACCCTGGCAGCTGCGAAGGAGGCGGTGGATCCCAGCGGCCCGGCATACAGCCGTTCCCCGGCCAACGGCTGGTCGGCTTCGCAGGCCGCTTGGTCCATGCCGGAATAGATGCTCAGTTGCAAAGCGCTGGACAGGGCACGATCAGCGGCAGTCGGCGAAGCGGTCGCATTGACCGCCCCATCCAGCTGATAGGTCAAGTCCACAGTGCCAGCATTGCTGATCACCAGTGGTGCTTGCGTAAACGCCCCGGGGATCAGCTCGCTGCCGGACAGATTCGCGAACTGGTGCTCGGTTTCGCCACCGGCCAGCAATGCCAGCGAACCGGTTTTCAAGGCTGGCGGATCAACCGTGCTTTCGGCGCGCCAAGTTGCGGCCGTGCCTTGCGCGCTGACACCCAGCAGCAAGAGCACAACCGCGACCATGGCGAACTTCAAGGGTTTGGGCATGCATCAGCCAATCCACGTTCCATGACTAAGCGCGGACTTGGTCCAAGGTCAGCGTCAGCGCTTCAAGATCCAGCGGCTGGTCGTAGGTCGACGGCGGGGTGTCCCCTACCGCTCCTTCGGCAAAGGTGACGGTGATCAGGAATGGAACTGAATAGGTGCCCGGATCGGCAAAGCTCAGTGTGCCGTCAGCTTCCTCCGTAATCCCCGGCGCCGATGCGTCGACCTGCAGAGCGACGGTCACGTATCCTTCCAACGCTCCCAGCGCCGTAGCCGCCTGGTCGACGCTCAGGGATCCTGCAATGTTCTTGCCTTCGGCATCGATGGTGGCGGTCTGGCTGAACGCAACAATGTCCCCGGGAACGAGCTGCTGGGTTGCCGGGTCGAACGGCTCGGGCGCATCCGGATTGCTGATGTCCTGCCAGCTGCCCTCCCCGTTGGTCGTCAAGTTCAGGTGGCCGGTTTCCACGGTGCCCGCGTCAATAGTCTGCTGCGCCTGCCAGCGCGCGATCGTTCCAGCGCCGCCGAGCAACAGCGCTCCGGCTGCAACAGCAGCAATGGTTGCCTTGGTTACTTTCTTCATGAATTACGCATCCTCAAAGTTTCAGGTGCCCCCAGTGACACACACTTTAAGTAAAGCTTGTTTAGTAGGTTTTACAACCCCCGGACGTCACATGACGATGCCGCCGGCTTGCACCGCTAAAGGAAACAAGACAACCGCCGTGAAAACGTATTCTCAGAGCATTGACAATTTCGGACAACCCGCACCTGACCAGTTCCTTTGCGCGAGGATTTCAACTCTCGAAACGATCCGGCACCGAATGGCGAAAGATGGACGGCAAAGGCCATCCACCTGTCCATAAAAGTCTAGCTAGTTAGCGAATCAATCCGCCTTTTGGATAATGCGCGAAACGCCCGGGATCAGCTTTCCCGATCTGGCGCCGACGCAAACAGATTCAGGCCCATGGCACGCGAAAGCTGCCCGATGGCCAGCTGCGCGCGCACCGAGTTCCCGGCCATGTCCAAGGGCGGCGAGAACGCGCCAATGGCGCCCTTGCCCGGAGCTACCGCGACAATGCCGCCAGAAACCCCGGACTTCGCCGGAATCCCGATCTCGAACAGCCACTCGCCAGAACGCTCGTACAAGCCGTTGGAGGCCACGGTCGCCAGGGTATCGCGGCAAACGTCTGCATCGACGACGCGCTTTCCGGTCACCGGGTTCACTCCGCCATCGGCCAGCGTCGCGCCCATGACGGCAAGATCATGCGCGCTGATATTCAGCGAGCACTGCTTGGTGTACACATCAACGGCATCCGCAGGTTCGTTCTCCAGCCGCCCATAGCTCTTGAGCAAATGCCCCAAGGCCTTGTTGCGCTCGTTGGCCAGCGATTCTGAGTGGTAGACCTCGTCATCCAGGCTCAGCGCCCGGCCGGCAAAGGCGGATAGCCCTTCCCGGACGTTCTCCCACTTCTTGGCAGCGGTCTTGCCGGGCATCATTGCTGTCGTGGCGATGGCGCCGGCATTGACCATGGGGTTCATCGGCAAGCCGTTGTTCAATTCGACGGCCATCACAGAGTTGAAAGACATGCCCGTATTGTTCACGCCGATGCGTTCGCGAACGACCTCGCGCCCATGCTCCTGCACCACCAGCGCGTAGACGAACATCTTGGAGATCGACTGGATCGAGAACAGGTGATCGCAATCGCCAACCATGTGGACAGAGCCGCCGACGTGGGACATGGCGATGCCAAAGAGATTGGGGTCCGCTTGGCCCAGGATCGGAATGTAGTGGGCAAGGAGCCCGTCGTCTGCATCCGCGTATCGCTCATGGGCTTCCTTGAGCAGGGAATCGATGCGATCATGTTCCAGCTCACCGGTAGAAACTTGCTGAACGACGTCGTCGAAATCGGTGGGAATAGTTTCGTTATTCCCTTCCGAAGGATAGGTCATCTTCACCTGCCTTTTAGTCCTGGGTCCGTTGATTCATGCTGCTTGATTTGACCTTATCAACAGCATTGCCGCTTAGCACCTTGGATACAGCCATCAGCAGGCAGGAAGCATTGGGCCAGTTCTCCCGGCACCCGCCCCAATCACGCGTCCACTTGGTATTCAATGCATGAATCGCATGTGTTTTCCCCTACATTGTGGAGCACCTTACAGCGCAATGCACCCGATCTGACTTAGCATTTTGTGTATGGCTAAGGGTATTACTTTTCATACGCGCAAGTGGGTTCGCCCAGAAGACTTGAACGCAAACGGCACGCTGTTCGGCGGCAGCCTGCTGCGCTGGATCGACGAAGAAGCTGCGATCTACTCGATCATCCAGCTGGGCAACAAGCACGTTGTCACCAAGTTCATGTCCGAGATCAACTTCATCGCCTCCGCAAAGGAAGGCGACCTGATCGAGATGGGCCTGACCGCTATCGACTTCGGCCGGACTTCGGTCACCCTGCGCGCAGAGGTGCGCAACATCTTCACCCAGGAATCGATCCTGACCATCGAGAAGATCGTCTTCGTGAACATCGGCGAAGACGGCAAGCCGGCACCGCACGGCTACGACCACATCACCTACACCCGCGATCGCATCCCGCTGGAAATCACCAAGGCACTGATCTAGTCCCCGCTTGAATGCCCGAAGCCCTCAAGAATTCAAGGGTTTGGTTCAAGGCTCCGCTCGGCCGCGCTTAACTGCGTGCTCTAGCGGGGCCTTGTTTCATTTCAAGGTTAATCCCGCATAGCTCTTGCGCTCGGTTCATGCGTCCAGCAAAGTTGTTTTTGCACTGAGGAATTCCCCCGACGCAGAAGCGAGAAACCCATGGGCCAGATGATTTTCGTCAACCTACCGACCGCCGATCTAGCCAGAGCCGACAAGTTCTACGAGGCCATGGGCTTCACCAAGAACACGACGTTCTCCGATGAAAATGCCACCTCATGGATCATCGCCGAGAATATTCTCGTGATGGTGCTGCGCCAGGAGTTCTTCGCAAGCTTCCTGGTCAACGGCGATAAGCCGGCGCTCGGAAGCGGCCTGCGCGAAACCCTCAATGCCCTGTCGGCAGAAACCCGCGAAGGCGTCGACGACTTCGTCGCACGGGCCGAGGCCGGTGGCGGCAGCATCTACCGCCCGGCAGATGAGCCATTCCCGGGCATGTACCAGGCAGCCGTCCAGGACCCGGATGGCCACGTCTGGGAAATCGCGTGGATGAGTCCAGAAGCAATGGAAAACCCAGGCAGCTAGGCAGCTAGTCGACCTCGGAATTCCGCAGGTGCCGCAGCTCTTCTGCTTTGCGGCGCTTGCGGAACTGCTTCTTCATCCCCTTGGCCGGATGCATCGGCTCCGGCCAGCGGGGACGCAGCTGGTCCCCCAGGGTGATGCCGCGCATGCGCCGCCCGAACATCGGCAGCACCCACTGCCTCAGCCATTCCACGTCGCGCTGCGTGGCCTGCCAGAATCCGACCCGGTCCGCGGCGCCAAAAGGATCGAAAACCAGCTGGTGCGGATACCCGAGGATCTCCAGGATCCTGATGGCCATGTAGCGATGGCCGGCACGATTCATGTGCAGCTTGTCGATATCCCACATGCGCTTATCCCGGTAGGCCTCCCAATTCCAGTAGTCAACGAGCACTACTGAGTCCGGATAGCGTTCAGCGAGCCGGCGCACGTGGTCATTGAAGCGCCAGTTGCGCCGTTTGAACGGGGCGAGCACCGGGTGCACGGGGATATCGAACCCGGTGAACAGCAGGACCTTGGCACCCGTGGAAACCAGGGCTTCGACAGCTTGCGAGTATCGGGCAAGGAATTCCTTCATGTCCTTGCGGAATTCCAGGATGTCGTTGCCGCCGGCATAAAAGGTGATCACCTCCGGCCTGAGTTCCAGGGCTATGGGGATCTGCTCGTCGATAATCGACTGGAGCCGTCGGCTGCGGATTCCCAGGTTCACGTACTGCCACTCGGGATCCGCTTTGGATAGCTGCTTGGCCACGCGATCGGCCCATCCGCGTACCCCGTTGGGCAGCCTCGGTTCCCAGTCCCCCACGCCTTCGGTAAAGGAATCCCCGATCGCCATAAACAGCCGTCCCATGATTGGCTAATCTACAAGGAACAGTTGACTAAGCAATGACGGGAAAACGAACCCCACCACTCTTTTAGATGACAATGGCGTGCAGTCGGTCTATTGGCATAAGCTCATCGTGCCGCAGACAAGCTCTTCATCACCGATAAACCCGGAACCATAACGAAATCCTCGGATACAAGCCGAGCAATATCGTCTGCAATGCCAGAGGTGTCCTTCCCCATGTTCGGTCCGGCTAGTTCGGGAAGCTCGCGCACCACGCTGACGGCAGCAGATTCAATGGCCATTGCGGCCCGCTCTTCTCCTAGATGCGCGAGCATCATCGCACCAGACAGGATCGCACCGACAGGATTGGCCCAGCCCTTTCCGGCAATGTCGGGAGCCGAGCCGTGGATGGCTTCGAACATGCTAGGTGAGTTTCCATCCAGATTGAGATTCGCGCTTGCTGCAACGCCCAGGCCACCCTGGATGACGGCTCCAAGGTCCGTGATGATATCTCCGAAGAGATTGTCGGTAACTACTACATCGAATCTTTCCGGGGCAACAGGGAGATGGAAACACATGGCATCGACATGAACGTAGTCGACTTCAACTTCGGGATAGCGCCCAGAAACGTGGTCCACGACTTCCTGCCAAAGCTTCCCAGCTTCGATAAGTATGTTCTTCTTATGGCACAAGGTAAGTTTCTTACGCCGGCTCATAGCCAGCTTGAAGGAATACTCCACTACTCGCGAGATCCCCTGCCGGGTGTTGACCGATTCTTGGAGCGCCACAGTGTGAGGTGTATTTGCGTGGACTGTCGAACCTTGGCCAATGTAGGCACCTTCGGTATTCTCACGGACGATCACCAGATCGCAACGTTCAGGTGTCAGCCCGGCAATGGGGGTGGCGACGCCCGGGTAGAGCTTGACCGGGCGCAGGTTCACCGCCTGCTCGAATTCCTGGCGCATCGCTAGGATAAATCCGCGCTCAAGTATGCCTGGCTGCACTGCTGGATCCCCCATCGCGCCGAAGAGTATGGCATCATGGCCCCGCAGCTTTCGAGTCAACTGCGGGTTCCATAGCTCGCCGGTCTGCAGATAATGCTTAGCACCTGCGTCATAAGTAGTCAGATCCAGCGCGAAGCCGAATTTCTTCTCAGCTGCAGCCAAAACGTCAAGTGTTCCCCCCATGACTTCCGGGCCGATCCCGTCTCCGGGGATGACGGCAACGCTGTAGGTTTTCATTGGATAGGCCTTTCACTAGCGGCTAGGTGGTTTTGAAGTTCGTTGAAGTATTCGCGTACTCGGCGTTGTGCAGCCTTACCGTCTGATTCGGCTACACACTCCAGGATGCCTACCTGGAGGTTCCGCAGTTTTCCGGTATTCGTCGGGAACCACGCGGTAGCTGGCAAATGCACTTCCTCGGTTATCCGCACAAGGGTCGAGAATCCTTGAAGATAGCGATTGCCCGATGAACCCAGCAGCAATAGGTGCACCTTGGAAGCATTATGTGGCGTGGCGGTTCCCGGGTTGCGCAACGCTTGAAGCAGGTCGGCGAGCAAGGGCCTCGATATCTTATCGACTGCCATGCCGCAGGCTGCCGATTCCAATAGTTCGCGGAATTTCAGTGCTTCACGCAGATTCGTTATGTCCATCTTCGTAACCGTGGCTCGCCCGTAGGAATCGAGCTGAACCACGCCTTCATGCTCTAGCAAGGCAAAGGCTTCACGCAAGGGTGTCCGACTGACGCCAAGCTCTTCGGAGAGCCGCTGCTGCGCCAAGACTTGTCCTGGCGCATACCGTCCCAAGAAGACTCGCTCACTGATGACGCCAGCAGTTTCCCGAGCCAGCGAAACGTTGCTCCTCCAGTCAAAAGCCACCGCCACCGCCTGTACTCGCACATCCGAATTTCTCGGTATCCCGAAGTGGAATAGTGAGCATTACTGTTCCCGGAGTTTCGCTTAATGTCAATGAATTCAACGTTTTAGAAGTGTGAAAGGGTCATTTTCCTCAAACCCGTTGACTGCGAGCTAGATCACTGATTAGCTTTGGTCATCTACTGGTCAGACCAGTAGGACTTCCATGGCGCCAATTCGAAAGTAGGAACGATGACTTCTCACTCAGATGCTTACCCTGCGGGATTGCCCATCGGCGATCGGTGGGTGCACTGCGCGGAAACAGTCCCCGTTATTTTCCCTTTCGATGGTTCAGTAGTTGCGCACGCGCCTGTAGGCTCCGCGGCACTAGCCAGCCAGGCGTTGGACGCCGCCCAAGGCGTCGCCAAGGAAGTCGAGAGGCTGAGCACCGGCACCAAGCGGTCAATCCTCTTGGCGGTCCATCACAAGATTTCCGAGCACCGCGAAGAGCTCGAGAATCTCCTGGTCCTCGAAACTGGCAAACCCCTGGTGGACTGCCGGGTAGAAGTTGCGCGCACCCTGACCACATGGGCCGCGGCAGCCGAAGAAGTCGCGAACCTGCGCGGCGAAACAGTACCCCTGGATCTGCAGGCCAGCGGCGATGGCATGATCGGG
Organism: Arthrobacter sp. JUb115; assembly: GCF_004365035.1. Classification (NCBI taxonomy): domain Bacteria; kingdom Bacillati; phylum Actinomycetota; class Actinomycetes; order Micrococcales; family Micrococcaceae; genus Arthrobacter; species Arthrobacter sp. JUb115. The sequence continues at coordinate 287,944 of NZ_SOBS01000005.1, forward strand.
TACTGGACCCGTAAACCGGCAGGAATCGTGATCGGCATCGCCGGTTTCAATTACCCTTTGCTCTTGGCCAGCCATAAGCTTGCGCCAGCGCTGGCGGCTGGGTGCCCGATCATCATCAAGCCAGCACCGAGTACTCCTCTGTCCACGTTGTGGGCCGTGCACTTGATCCACGAGGCTCTCGCCGCCCATCAGGTCAGCACCGCAGCGGTGCAGCTGGTCACTGGCGGCATTGACGTTGGCGAGACATTGGTCGCAGACCCTCGCTCAGCGGTGGTTTCCTTCACCGGGTCCGCGGCCGTCGGCCACCAGATCGCCAAGAATGCGGCACCACGCAAGGCAGTGCTGGAGCTGGGGTCTAACACCGGTTTCATTGTCGCCGAGGACGCCGACATCCATGCAGCAGTCGATGCCGTGCTACGCGGGGGGTTCTATGCCAACGGGCAAGCCTGCATCTCTGTTCAGCGCGTTCTGCTCGATGAGAAAATCGCTGGCGACTTCCAGCGGGAGCTGCTGGCGCGCATCGGCGAAATAGCGGTTGGCGACCCCCGCTCGGAACAGACCCGGGTGGCTCCGCTGATCAATAAGGCATCCACCGGACGCGTGCTGTCATGGATCGAGAAGGCAAAAGAACGCGGAGCACAGGTGCTGACCGGCGGAGGCTTGCTAGGAGAATCCATCCAGCCCACGATTCTGAGCGGCGTCCCGTCCGATGCAGAACTATGGTGCGAGGAAATATTCGGTCCTGTCATCTGCTTGCGCACGGTGCCTGACCTCGATGCAGCTTTTGAGCTGGTGAACGATTCACGGTACGGACTGCAGGCAGCCATTTACAGCAAGTCGCTGAAGACGGCCTTCCGCGCCATCGATGAACTGGAAGTTGGCGGTGTCGTAGTGAATGAAATCCCGGGATTCCGGTCAGACATCATGCCCTATGGAGGAGTCAAGGACTCCGGGATCGGCCGTGAAGGCCCCCGCTTCGCAATGGAAGAATTCACTGTCACCCGGATGGCCATCATCCGCCCGTAGCCCGAGGCAACATAAACGAAGGACAACACAATGGATTACACGCAGCTCTTCCAATTTGCAGGCCAGCGCGTCATGGTCATCGGTGCAGGCAGCGGCATTGGCCGTGAAGCGGCTCTGGCCCTCGACGCCCACGGCGCCCACGTGATTTGCGCCGACCGCGATGTCGAAACCGCGCAGGAGACCGCCGACATGCTCAGCAGCGGTTCCACGGTTATCGAGCTCGACGTTCTGGATATTCAATCTGTTCAGGCCGCTTCCAATGAATTCAATGACATCGCTGCCCTGGTGTTCACCGCTGCCACGAATGTCCGAAAGCGCATCGTCGACTACACGATGGAAGAATTCGACCGCGTGGTGAATTTGAACCTGAGGGCTTCATTCGGACTGATCCAGGCCTTCGCACCTCGGCTGGCAGCCAATGGCGGCGGATCCATCATTGGCATCTCGTCCATTCGCGCATCAGTTGTCGAGCCCGGGCAAAGTGTCTATGCGGCCACCAAGGCTGCACTGGTCCAGCTGGCCCGTACCGCGGCCGCCGAATTCGGCCCGCAGGGTGTCAGGGTCAATGTTGTTGCCCCAGGGGTTGTTGAAACCCCTCTGACCGCACAGATCAAGGCCAACCCCGGCTGGTACAACGCCTACGCCCAGAAGAGCGCCTTGGGCCGCTGGGCCAGGCCAGAGGAAATGGCTGGAGCCATTGTCTATCTTGCATCGCCGGCATCGAGCTTCGTGACTGGTTCGGTGCTCACCGTCGATGGCGGTTGGACCGCCATCGATGGTCGTTTCACCCCACCGAACTAGGCGGTGCTGCCAAGGATTCTTCAGACAGACCACCACGAAAGCGACTTAAGATGTCACAGACACCAGAGGTGCCAGCTGCAGCTAAGACGCGCGCATTTGAAGCCATCGTCAGTTCCATTGAAAGCCAGGTACTTAGCGGCGAACTGAAAATCGGGGATCATCTGCCCGGAGAGCGCGAACTTGTAACCCAGTTTGAGGTGAGTCGTTCATCGGTGCGTGAAGCGATGCGGGTCTTGGAAAGCAACGGGATAGTTGCCTCTAGGCCGGGTGATCCGCGCGGAGCGGTTGTCCTCTCTCCCACGTCAGCGCCTTTGCACAAAATGATAAGCCGTTTGGCCAGGACCTCTTCGTCGAGCCTCGCGGATCTGCTCATTTATCGCATGACCATGGAATCTTCGGCCAATTCGCTGGCCGCAACGCGACGTTCCGATGCGGACTTATTGAAGCTCGAGAAGGCGATGGCGCGGATGCGGGCGGCGCGTTCGCAGAGCCAAAGCGCTTTCAGCCAGGCAGACCTCGATTTCCATGACGTGATCGCGCAGGCCAGCGGCCATGCACTGCTGCAGATTACCGGCGAAGCAGTCCGCCAGTCCATCGAGCAGCTCATCACGTCCAGCATTGAACAAAGTTCCGATGACGAGGCTATGATGCAACGCACCCTCGACCATCATCACGAGGTCTTCATGGCCATCCAGAAGCAAGATGCGCATCTGGCTGAGCATCTAGCCCGCAGCAGCCTGTTCGAATACTACGGTCATCTGGTACCTGCCGATGACCGGACAGCTCTTGCCGCGCTGGCGTCCTTCGGACAGGCCACGCAAACCAGCTGATTTCCCGATACTGCAGATCGGAACAACAAGCAGGGCACAGCAACGGCGGTGGTTGCTGTGCCCTGCTTGTGCGGGATTTTCAGTCCAAGTTCGACCACTGCGGTTTGGCGCTGTCTGGCCGAGCTGCCTCATACCAGCTGGCTGCGCGAAGCACATCATCATCGGTTCCAACTGCTCCGGCCAGCTGCACGCCAATGGGCTTGCCTTCGGACGTGAAACCGCAATTGACGGTAGCCGCTGGCTGACCGGACATGTTGTACGGGACGGTGAAGGCAATATGGCCCATGGTGGCGTCAGGATCCACCACTGGCATCGGTTGTTCCGCAGGGAAAGCAGCCATCGGGGAGACCGGAGAGATGATGAGGTCATACCCGGCGGTAGCCGCGATGGTCGCCTTCTGCATCTGGTCGATCGCACCGAAATTCCTGATCGTGTCGGCGCCATCGAACTTGGCTCCGCCTTCGCACCAGCGCACGATGTAATCCAGGACCTTCGCCTGCTCGCTTTCGCTCAGTTCACGGAAATCGGCCCAGGACCGGGTACGCCAAAAGCGGTCAAGCTGGTCAAGCATGCCTTGGTCGATGAAGGGCGGCAACTCTTCGACCCTGGCACCGTCCTGCGCAAAAGTTTCCGCTACCGACTGCACCGCCGATCGGATTTCGGGGTCGACAGCGGCCCCAGCGTTAGCTTCAAGCTGCAACCCGATTCTCATCCCGCGGACGCTGCCAAGCTTTGACTGCCATTGCATGGCCGGATAGGCCCGTGCCGAATAGTCACGGATATCTGGTTGTCCGAGCACTGACATGAAAAGGGCAATGTCATCCACGGTACGTCCCATGGGACCGGCCGCCCGGCCAATGTACGGGACGTCCAGGGGAATCAATCCTGCACTGGGTTTCAGTGTTGCCAACCCCTGCCAGCCGCCGGGCAGGCGAATGGATCCACCGATGTCGGTGCCAACATGCAGCGGCCCATATCCAGCAGCAGCGGCAGATCCCGCACCCGCACTGGAGCCACCGGTGGTCCATCCAGGGTTCCAAGCGCTACGCGATATTCCGTGAAGGCTGGAAACACCCGAAGAGAGCATGCCCCAGTCCGGCATCGTAGTCGAGCCAACCAGGATGCCGCCGGCTTCAAGAATCCGATCGGTGATCGGCGCGTTCTGCGTGGGCACCTTGGGGTTGGATAGGGCCGTTCCCGAAGGCATCGGGATGCCCTTGCGTGCTATGTTCTCCTTGACCGTTGCCGGCACCCCGTCTAGTGGACCGAGCGCTGTTCCGCTGGCCCAGCGTTGCTCGCTTTCGCGTGCCTGGCTCAGCACGTCTTCCGGATCGAACTGGTACATCGCGTTGAGTACCGGTTCACGTTCCTGAACCCGTTTGATGACCGACTCTGCTACATCCACCGGCGAGATGTCCTTCGCAGCATAGGACGCGTGAAGTTCCTGCGCGGACAGCTGGTGCAGTGCGGTGGTGTGTTCAGAAAGCTGGGATATGATGGCCTCTCAAGGAAAACGAGCATTACTAGCGCAGGGCCAGTTCGTTGCGCAGGGACATGGATGAATTCACCAAAGTCCGCGTATACGCATGCTGCGGACTGTTATAGATCTGTTCGGTGGTTCCGCTTTCGACGATCCGCCCTTCATTCATCACCACGACGTTGTCGCAGATATGCCGCACCACGCCAAGATCGTGCGAGACGAAGACGAGGGTCAGTTGGTAGTCGTCGACCAAGTCCGAAAGCAGGTTCAGTACTTGGGCTCGGACGGAGACGTCCAGAGCGCTGACCGGTTCATCAGCCACCAGCACCCGAGGCTCGCAGATCAGCGCACGAGCAATGGAGATTCGCTGGCGCTGTCCACCGGAGAATTGATGCGGGAAGCGCTCCGCGGCATCGGCCGGCAGTCCCACCGATCCGAGCATTTCTGCGACCATCTTCCGGTGCTTGGCGCTATCCACCTTTTGCCCCGGAACAAGCAAAGGTTCAGCGATAATGTCGCGGACACGCATCCGCGGATCCAGCGATCCCATGGGATCCTGGAAAACGATCTGCAGCTGCTGGCGCAATTGGACCAGCTCCCGCTCCTTGGCCCCTGCAACCTCGCTTCCTGCCACACGAACACTGCCTGAGGTGGGTTGGTCCAGACCTGCCAAGATGCGCAAGAGGGTGGATTTTCCGGAACCGGATTCACCGACCACACCGAAACGTTGCCCGGCAGCAACGTCAAAGGAAACGCCCTTCAACGCATGCACCTCCGACCGCTTCCCGAAGAGCGACGAGCGTCCGACAGGATAGATTCGCGTCAGGTCCTTGACACTGATCAAGGAGGGCACTTCGGGAGCAGTGTCCCCCGCGGCTTGGTCGTGTTCCCGGAGATCGCTTATTTCCGCGTTTGCTGCTTCCACGACTGGTTGCGCTTCGGCCAAAGGCGGGATGTAGGAAGCGGCCGAAGCCACGGTGAATAACCTGCCGTCGGCATCTGTGGCATTCAGGTCCGAGGCGGCCAGCAGTCCTCGGGTGTAAGGGTGTTGCGGATTGCTGAATACCTCGCCGGTATCGCCTTCTTCAACCACTTGGCCGTTGTTCATCACCAGCACCCGGTCGCAGACGTTGGCGACCACCGAAAGGTCATGGGTGATGAACAGCAACCCGGTGCCGCGTTCTTGGACCGATTCCAAGATCAGATCCAGAACCTGGCGTTGAACCGTAACGTCCAAAGCCGTGGTCGGTTCATCGCAGAGCAAGAGACCCGGGTTATTCGCCAAGGCCATCGCCATCATGGCGCGCTGTCGCTGGCCTCCAGAAAGCTGGTGCGGATAAGAGCGGGCGGCCCGTGCCGGATCCGGGAGCTTAACCGATCCGAGCAGTTCCACGGCACGAGCCTGAGCCGCTGATTTTGAAGCGACGGTCTTATGGCTAGTCATAATTTCCGCGACCTGCGGACCGACTTTCATCAGCGGATTCAATGCGGTCAGCGGCTCCTGGAAGACCATGCTCATATCCTTGCCACGGATTTTCTGCAGTTCCCTGTCAGTTGCCTCGACCAGATTCCGTGGGTGACCCGCAAGCTGGATGGAGCCACTGGCGCTGACACCTTCCGGGAGCAACCCCATAAGGGCGGATGTGGTCATGGACTTTCCAGAACCAGATTCGCCAATCAGCCCTACACGATCCCCCGGATTCATGCGCAGATTAAAGTTCGAGACAAGCGTGCGGTGCTTGGTGCTGATTGTCAGGCCCCTGACATCTATCAGAGCGCCGGTAGTTGTTTTCTTATCCATGGATTACCGATCTCCATTCAGTTTCGGATCGAACCGATCACGCAGACCGTCACCAAGCAAGGTGAAGCCCAACACTGCAACGGCAATGGCGGCGCCCGGCCAAACGGCGAGCATCGGGAAGGTCCCCAGGAATTGCTGGGATTCTTGCAGCATGCGGCCCCAGGATGGGACCGGTGGTGGAGTGCCCAAGCCAAGGAAGGACAGCGCTGCTTCGGCAAGTACCGCAATTGCGAACGATACCGAGCACTGCACCACGACCATGCCGATGATATTGGGCAGCACATGGCGCCGGGCGATACGCCAGCTGCTCTGGCTGGATGCCTTGGCAGCCATGATGTATTCGGTGCTCATCACCTGCAGGGTGCCGCTTCGCGCAACACGCGCAAAGCCGGGTATCGAGCCAATGCCGATGGCAAGCATGGCTGTGAATGTGCTGGCTCCAAATACGGCGCCAAACATGATCGCTACCAGCAACGCGGGAAAAGCGAGGAGAATATCAGCGCCACGCATAGTAACTTCCTCGGTGATGCCACCTCGCATGCCAGCCAGAATACCTAGCGGCGTCCCAATGATCAGGGCGATGCCTACCGCAACCAAACCCACCAGCAAGGTAATGCGCGCTCCGTACAGGATTCCCGAAAAGACGTCGCGTCCGTACCTGTCGGTACCCATCAGATGGGTGACGCTGGATCCTTGCAAGCGATCCTGGGGAACTGCTTGTACCGGATCGAAGGGGGTCCAGACAAAGGAGACGAGTGCAGCGAGCACCACGAGAGCTACGAGGATGCTGCCTACCAGCAGCGTCACGGAGAGTTTGCGACGGGTGCTTGAAGCGGTAACTGGTTCTGCAGACATTACGCGCCCTTTCGAATGCGTGGATCCAGGATTGTGTAGAGCACGTCCACGACCAAGTTGATGATCAAGGTAATCGCGACGAGCACCATGACCACCGATTGCACGGTAAGAAGATCGCGGTTGCCCACCGCGTCGAGCAGCATGGACCCAAGGCCTGGGATCACAAACACCCGTTCAATGACCACCGCACCAATGATCAATGCCGCCAACTGCACGCTGGTAACTGTCAGAACCGGGATGGACGCGTTGCGCAGACCATGCTTGATCAGCGATTCAAGCTTCCCGAGGCCCTTGGACCGTGCGGTCCGCAAGTAATCCTCGCTCATCACTTCCATCACCGCCGAACGGACATAGCGAGTCAGGATAGCTCCCTGCACGGATGCCAGAGCGAGCACTGGCAGGACGACGCGGGAAATGAAATCTCCGAAGTCCTCGCCGGGCGGTGTCCACCCGTTGGCCGGAAGCCAACCCAGGCCCACGGCAAAGACGACCACCAGCAGAATGCCGGCGAGGAAGTTGGGAATGGCCACGCCTACCTGGCTGATTCCGCTGACAATGATGCCGCTCGGATTGCGGTGCTTGACCGCCGCGTAGGTGCCGAAGGGAATCGCAATCGCCAAGGCGAGGACCATTGCCAGCAGTACCAGGATCAGGCTGACTTGCACCCGGTCGACAATCAGCGGGCTGATATCTTGCCGCGTGACATAGGATGTGCCGAAGTTGCCGGTGGGCAACCCCAGCGCCCAGTCAAAGTACTGGACGATCAGCGGCCGATCGGTCCCGAACTCGGCTCGCGTTTTGGCCAATAACTCCGGGGTGGCGTTCACACCCAGGGCAATCTGGGCAGGATCTCCGGGAATTGCTCGCATGAAAAGGAACACTGCAACCGTTGCAATCACATAAGTGACAACGAATCTTGCCAAGTTGATCAGTAATCTAATACCCACGTGATTTTCCCTTTGTCGGTGCGGCTATGGAAGCTATTTCCAGCCGATATTGGTCATATCCAATGCTTCGGTCACGGAGTTGGCCGGAATGCCGGTCACCTCTGCCTTGGCTACCACGATGTTCGGGAAGATGAACAGGGTATCTGCAGCTGCATCATCAACGATGGTGCGAACCACCTTTTTCATGCCATCCACGTATCCGACTTCGTCGGCAGCATCGGCTTTAGCGGCAAGCTCCTCAATGCCTGAATTGTCGTAGCCCAGGTAGTAATCCGGGTTGTTGAACATTGCCAAAACATCTCGGCTCTCCACTGCCAGGACGACCGACATCTGGTAATCGTGCTTGGTGAAGACCTCGTCGAGCCAGACCGCGGGGAATTCAGAGGACTCGATCTTAGCGTCGATTCCGACATCAGCCAGTTGCGAGACGACTATTTCAGAGACTGCGGTTGCGTAGGGGCGAGTTGGAACCTTGAAAGTGATCTGCAGGTTCTCGGCTCCAGCTTCCTTGAGTAACGCCTTGGCCTTCTCCGGGTCGTACGGGTAGATATCGTTCAGATCCTCGTAGTAAGGGTCGGTGGTCGGAACCGGTCCGCCCACCACCGTGCCGTAGCCGTTCCATGCGGTGTCGACTACAGCTTGGCGGTCGATGGCATACATGACGGCTTGGCGCACGCGCTTGTCATCGAACGGAGCTTTTTTGTTATTCATCGACAAGACGATCTCGCCATTGGAGGTGCCGTCAAGGACCTGGAACTTGTCATTTGATTCGAAACCGGACAGCAGTTCCGGGGACTGCATGTTGTAGACGACATCCACGTCGCCGGATTGAAGTGCATTGGTCGTGGCTACCGCATCGGCGAAGTAGCGCAGTGAGACCTTTTCAACCTGCGGTTTCTCGCCCCAGTAGTCATCGCGTGTCGCGAGTTCGATGGACTGCCCGCGGTTCCACGCATCAATTTCGTATGGCCCAGTCCCAATGGCGGTCGAAGCTAGTTCGTCAACGCCGCTTGGATCGAACATGGCTCCGACCAAGGTGCCCATGTCGAAAAGCCAGGCATTGCTCGGCTGCTTCAGGGTAATGGCGACTTCGGAATCACTGAGGACCTCGACAGAGTCCACGATTTCCATTTTCGTCTTCAAGCTAGAGACCCAGTCATCGGATTGGACTCGTTCGATACTGAATTTGACGTCATCGGCAGTGAACGCTTCGCCATTGGAAAAGGTTGCGCCTTCGCGAAGCTTGAACGTATAGGTCTTGTTCCCGTTGCTCAGCTCCCACGATTCGGCGAGCAACGGCTGGATCTTTCCTTCTTGGTCGATCTCGACCAATCCTTCATAGACATTGGACATGAGTGCTTGCGGAATAGCAGCGCCTGCAGTCGTGGTGAAGTCCAGATTGACCGGCTCACCAGTTAGCGCGACGGTCACTGAAGTGTTTTCGGCCGAGCCTTCCGACGAAGTCCCGCCTGATCCTGCAGAGCACGCGGTTAGCGCCAGAGAGCCAACCAGCACTGTCGCCGCAAGCCGACTGTAGTTCTTTTTCTCTTTCATGGGATCTCCATCGGTCAACATGTCCATTGAGTGATGTGATCCATACAACACCATATATGCTGATATTTCTACTAAGTTTTCTGGTCTTACCAGTTGTCGAAATATTTGGCTGGGGCGGTGCCGCCCCGGAGAACTGCAATACCTTGTCCGCTAACCGTTTCCACTCGCAGCTAAAGGAAGGCCCCAATTGAGCAAGCTAACTTTCACGCCGGCCGTGCCAACATTGACCTACGAGCGAGTCGTGCAACAAATCGAGGAAGCGATTCTGTCCAAGGAAATTGAACCTGGCCAGCACCTTCCCAGTGAACGCGAGCTCATGGTGCAGTTCTCCGTCAGCCGGCCAACGGTCCGCGAGGCACTGCGAGTATTACAGAGCCAAGGCCTCATTGCGTCGCGTCCCGGTAGCCGCAGCGGTCCAGTTGTCTTGCCGGTTTCCACGGATAATCTGGGCAGATCCTTTGCCAATATGGCGCGCATAGCTACCCTCTCGCTCTCGGAATTGGTGCAATTCAGAATCGTTCTGGAGAGTTCCGCCTGCCAGCTAGCGGCCGTAATGCATAGTTCCGAGCAACTATCGGTCATGCGCGATGCAGTTGAACGCATGGAATCTGAGGCGGCTGCGGGCTCCGGATCCTTCAACCGGGCCGACCTCGATTTCCACGCGGCCGTATGGGAAGCCAGCCACAACAGCCTGTTGCGAATCTGTGGCGAGGCGGTATCCGGTGCCATCTTGAGCGTCATGAATGACCAGATGAGCCACGCGGACAACGAGTCCCTAGAAATGAAAAAAGTGGTGGCATTGGACCGAGCGATCTTCGATGCAATTGAAGCCAGAGAGCCAGTCACTGCCGGAAACGCAGCCAAGACGGCCATTTCCACGTATTTCAAACCTCGTCTGGATGATGAAGGGGTGCGCGGCGTTGAAGCGCTGACGGAACCTCGCTAATTCACGCCGGTTCTTCATCCCGGTGCCAAATCGGAGCAAATGCAACACAGCGTCACCGGGTCAGAGCAGTTTGCGCATGATCAGCCGGGGCATCCTGCTGGCCTGGGCGTCGCTGACCCCGACGACCTCGAACCCGGCCTGCTCGAACATCTTCCTGGTTCCGACGAAGGCCATGGTCAGGTCCATCCGCCCTGCCGGATCCACGGGGTTGGCTTCGACCGCTGGCGCCCCGAGGTCCCGCGCATACTGCACTGCGCCTTGGACCATTTCCCGATTCACGCCCTGGCGGCGGTAGCCGCTGCGCACCACCATGCAGGTGATGCTCCAAGCCTCCAGATCATCCACGGGCCTGATGAGCTTGGACTTTTCCAGCAGTGGGATCCTCGATCGCGGAGCGATGCTGCACCAGCCCACCGGTTCCCCTGCGCGATAAGCGATCACTCCCGGGGCAATCGGCTCGGTGCTCAGTGAGCGCATGGCGGCGAACCGGTCCCCTGCGCCTCGTTCCCTGATCTCGGCGGCACCGATCCGGTGCGACAAGCACCAGCAATGCTTCTGCCTCCGGCTCGGATTCACTACCGTCGCGAAGTCGTCCATGCGTTCTTCGGCCATGGGCCTGATCTCGATGGGCGCTGTTCCTGCCGCCTGCGGATCCTGGTTCGTGTCCATCTGTCCATCCTGCGCTCCGAAAAGCCCAAAGGGCACCCTGGGAGGCAAATTCTTCGGGTTTTCCATAATGAAGAACTCCGGTTCCCTCGGTGTTGGCGCTGACCTGCGCGCTCTAGTGTTGAGGTATGACTTCGACACCTAAGGTTCTACCGGGCACCGCACCTGCCCGTCCCCCGCTGAGATTGGGCATGACGCTGCTGCATATGGCATTGTTCGGGTCTGCCGGCCTGATCCTGTTTTCGCTGCTGCTGGCCTGGCTCTCGGTAGGCGTCGCGCTGACCCCGATCCTCGGTTTGGGCCTGGTCGTCTTGGCCGGATTGGTCTATGCGCTCTTCGGCCTGGCCCGCTTCGAGCTGACTCGAATCAGCAACCTCTACGACATGGACGTCGCTCCGCTGACCTGGCGGCCACGCCGCCGTGAAGGCTTTGGCGAATACGTCCGTTCGCTCGGACGCAATGTGTCCAACGGACGCATGTGGGCGCTGCTGGGAAGCTTGCTCTTCTCCTGCCTGGCCGGCTCGCTGATGCTCACTGCCCTGCAAATGGCCGTGCGTTCGTCCATCGTTGCCTTCGCCCCGGTCTTGCAGGCAGATAGTGCCGACCCGCTGGGAACCGTTCCCGGGCTGTGGGGCTTCCAGACTCCAGTAAGCCAGGCACCTTGGTTGGTGCTGGCGGCGCTGCTGGGAATAGCAGTGGTTATCGGCTTGGTTTTCTTGCACCGGATGGTCACCGTGGGAATCGTCGGTTCTATTGCCCGCGAGAGTGCACTGGTCGAACGCGTGCGCACCACCGCGGTGCAGCGTGAAGGAGCGGTGCGCGCCGCAGAGGTGGAGCGCACCCGCATCGAACGCGACCTGCACGATGGGGTCCAGCCCCGGCTGGTCTCCGTGGCCATGACCTTGGGGCTTGCGCACCAGCAGATCGACAGCGATCCGCGCCAGGCCAAGGAACTGGTGGCCGAGGCCCATGCTTCAACCAAGTCCGCGATTACCGAACTGCGCCAGCTCACCCGCGGAATCTACGCGTCGGTACTCGATGACCGCGGACTGGATGCGGCGCTCTCGGCTATCGCAGGCCGCTCGCATATCCCGGTGGGCCTGGATATCCAGCTCAATGGGCGCTATCCGCGCGTGGCCGAAGCGGCGGTGTACTTCGCCATTGCCGAGGCGCTGACCAATGCTGCCAAGCATTCGCGGGCCCAGCGCTGCCAGATCACCGTGAGGGTCCGGGAGCATGAGGGCCAGCAAAGCCTGTGGGCCCGCATCGAGGACAACGGCACCGGCGGGGCGCTCATCACCCCCGGCGGCGGCCTGGATGGAATCAATAATCGGGTGCTCGCCGCCGGCGGCACCTTCAACCTGGACAGCCCCCAGGGCGGGCCAACTGCAGTGGAGGTGAACGTGCCATGCGCGTACTGATTTGCGAGGATTCGGTCCTTCTGCGTGAAGGGCTGGTCAGGTTGCTGGCCCACAGCGGCCACCATGTTGTCGCGGATTTGCCCGAAACCAGCGGGCTGATGGATTTCCTGGACAACTCGTCCGCCGATGATTTCCCGCAGGTCTGCATCCTGGATGTCCGCCTCCCGCCGACCTACACGGATGAAGGCATCCGTGCGGCGCTGGAACTGCGCAAGAAGTATCCAGACCTGCCGGTGCTGGTGCTCTCCCAGTACGTCGAGGAGCGCTACGCCTCGGAACTGATTTCCACCCAGTCCGGAGCGATCGGCTACCTGCTCAAGGACCGCGTTGCGGATGTCAGCGAGTTCATTGCCTCGCTGGAGCAGATTGCAGGTGGTGGAACCGTCTTGGACCAGGAAGTGGTGGCACAGCTGTTGACTCGACGCAATCACGATGACCGCATGCAGAAGCTGACCGACCGGGAACGCACAGTCCTGGCCGCACTGGCCGAAGGAAAATCCAACCAGGCGATCGCCGCGCTGCTCTTCCTCTCGGAGGCCAGCGTAGAAAAGTACATCACTTCCATCTTCCAGAAACTCGGCTTGGAAGCCGACGGAACGGGCAACCGGCGCGTGCTGGCAGCCCTGGCTCATATTGAAACCCTGGGCACCAACCGCACAGACAGGACAGGATCATGACTACCACGCAAACCATGCCGCTACCGCCAAACCCACCGGCGCCACCCAACAACGGCAAGCCGCTGAATATCATCCTCGCGGTGCTCGGCGGGCTGGTCATTCTCACCTTGGTCATCGCCACGGCACGCAGCGCCTTTGCTTCGGTCTCCCGGGAGCATTCGGTCCACGAAACAGAGGTCTCCGGGGTGACCGCCTTGGAAGTTTCGGCGAGCTCGGGACGCTTCGATCTGGTCTTTGCGGACACCGACAAGGCAACACTTGAAGTCAAAAGCGCCAAGGCCGCGAGCTGGAAGCTGCATCGGGAGCGCAATCGGCTCATCGTCGAAGCCCCGAATGCCTGGGACAACTTCTGCTTCTTCGGCTGCGGATTCGACGACAACGAGGCAACGCTGGTGCTTCCGCAATCCATGGACAACGGAACGCTGGATGCGGACTTCGAGCTGTCCGCCGGATCCTTCAACGCAGTCGGCGCCTACAAGGACCTGGTGGTTGAAGTCGGCGCCGGGGAGCTGAACCTCACCGGCAGCGCGCACACCGCCGATATCGACTTGGGCGCAGGGGAAGCAACGGTGCGCCTGGACAATGTCCGAAGCGCCCGGTTTGATATCTCGGCCGGCGAACTCATTGGCGAACTCTCGGGCACGGCGCCCAAGAGCATCGAGGGCAGTGTCAGCGCCGGCTCGCTGGAGCTGGAACTGCCCGAGGCCACCTACGACCTGCGGCAGAATACGGCCGCCGGATCCGTCGAGAACCTGCTCGCCACCGATCCGAACTCCCCTAACAAGATCACGATCGATGTCTCCGCAGGCAGTGCCACCTTGCATCCAGCAGGCACCGCCCAGGAATCGGTTGGCCGCTAGACCCGGTTCCCACGAAAAAGGCAAAGCGTCCCTTCCCGGATCAGTAGTGATCCGGGAAGGGACGCTTTGGCGCTTGTGGCTAGGACCTAGGCCTGGTTCTTCTTCAAGGCAGCCAGGCGTGCTTCGATCTCGGAAACCTGCGGTGCGCCGGCTTCGATCTGCGCTGCGCCGTCGGCTTCCTCGAGGATGTCCTGTGGGGCGTTGCTGGCCTTCAAGGCTGCCAAGCGCGCATCAACTTCGGTCTCGGCACCGAGGTCTTCCAGCTGCGCGAACTGCGCATCCAGGGAAGAGGCCGCCAGTTCCTGCGCACCGCGGACCTTGGCTTCGTCCTGGCGGATCTGCTGCTCGAAGCGGCTGATCTCGCTGGTCGGGTCGTTGATGTCCAGGGCCTTGAGGGTGTCCATCATCTGGTTCTGGGTCTTGGCATTGCGCGCGCGGGCCACCAGCTCATCGCGCTTGGCCACCAGTTCCTGGCGCTTGGTCTGCATGGTGTTCAGACCGGTCTTCAGCTTGGCCACGACATCACGCTGGGTGGTGATCGTGGATCCCAGGTTCTTGGCGCGCTTCTCGGCGTCCATCTGGCGCTGGATGGCCACCGTGGCCAGCTGGTTGAACTTCTGCTGGTTGGTGCTGTCACCGGCTGCAGAATATTCGTCAGCCTTGTTCGACGCGGCCAGCGCCTTGTTGCCCCAGTCCTTGGCTTCCTGCTGGAACTTGGCGTGGTCGTCCTCGGCCATGCGCAGGTTGCCGATGGTCTGGGCAACCGCCTGCTCGGCCTGGGCAATGTTGTTGGTGTATTCGCGAACCGACTGGTCCAGCATCTTCTTCGGATCCTCCAGAGCATCCAAAGCGGCGTTGGCGTTAGCCTTGCCGATACCGAACATTCGAGCCCAAATTGAGCGCTTCTTGGCCATAGTGCGTCCCTTCGTCTTCCGTTGCTTAAAGCTTAGGGGAATTAGCAGCGCCGCTCTAACCGAAGACCACGCTGCGTCGGCAATCTAGTCATTGAAATGGCGCAGGTACCGTCCCGGGGCATCCAGGAAAAGCCGCCAGTTCCGCACCATGTCCAACTCGTCGTAGTCCGATTCGCGGATGCCCCACTCCCCGATTTCATAGATTCGCGCCTCCGGCAAGGAAGCAAGAATTGGCGAGTGGGTGGAGAGAATTACCTGGGAACCGGAACGCAGCAGATCTGCAATATGCGAGAGCAGCATGAGGCAGCCATTGAAGGACAGCGCTGATTCGGCTTCGTCGAAAACCCACAACCCATTGACATACGAGCGCTCGGTGAAGAACTCGACGAAGGACTCGCCATGGCTCTGGAAATTGTGCTTTCCGCGCGAGCCGATGGAGCCCAAATAGGCGAAGTGCCCGTGCATGGTTTCCGCGCGCAAGAACACGCCGGCCTTGGACGCACCGGCTCCGCGTTCCAATTGCAGGTGCGAGGACAACCCGGATTCGGTGGGTTGGGTCTGGTGCATGCTGTTGCGGGTTCCGCCCTCGGCATTCAGCCCAAAGGCCGCTGCAATCGCCTCGACGAGCGTTGATTTTCCCGCGCCATTTTCCCCCACCAGCACAGTCAGCTGGCCCAGTTCAAGGCCCTCGTCAAGCAGTTGCTGCACCGCCGGGATCTGGGCGGCCCAGTCGGAACGATCCATGGGTGCCTTGGGATGTTCGGTGATGCGGCGAACCGGCAGCGTGTCGAAAAGTGCGCTCATGCACCCGAGGCTACCAGCAGCGCGCGACAGCTTGGCGGCAGTTATGCAGGCTTGGCCCCTTGGCCGCACCCATGGTTCAGCAGGGTGCGGCCAAAAGAGCCAATAGGGTTTCCTAGCCGTTGACCGGAAGCATGTTCCCGGCGAAGAACGCGGCGATCTCCTCACGCGCATCCAGCGGGAAGATCCCGGCGACGTACTGATCCGGGCGAACCACCACGATGGCGCCGTTCTTGCTGATTTCGCGGTCGCGGAAGATGTCGCGGCCGTGGCCGGCTGTGAATACCTGGTTGATGTCGTGCAGGCCGTACGGGACCTTCAGCGGCTGGAAGGCCTTGGGCACATCATGCAGCTCGACCTGCGTATAGTCCTGCTGGTAGATGGCCTTGGCATCGAAAACGGCATCCTCGTCCCCGCCTGCCGGGGTGTACAGGTTGCGCGGCGATGCCGGATCGGCGCTCCACCAAGCGGCGAAGTCGGCCATTGCGGTGCCCTCCAGTGCCGGTGCTGCCGCATCGGCGAAGGCGTAGATACGCCAGCGTCCGTCAGCCTCGTGGAAGTGGCCCAAGTGGCGCCAGCGGTTATCCGAACGGCGGATGACCTCGGCGGACTTGAAGCGCTTGCCCACCGGGAAGCCCGGGGCCAGATCCTGGTGCTCCAGGCCGGCGGTGATCGGCGATTGGGTGTACTGCGTCATGAACCCGGCAGGGAATTCCTGGGTCTTGGTGTAGTACTTCTCCAGCTCGTCAGGGTCTTCCCAATCGTCCACCGATTTGGCCATCAGGGTGGACCATTCCTTGTCGAAGTCGATCAGGTTCTGCGCGATGACCTTGCGTTCCCCGGCGTAGGTATCCAGCAGCGCATCCGGGGCGCGGCCTTCGAGCACGGCGGCCAGCTTCCAGCCCAGGTTGAAGCCGTCCTGGATGGACACGTTCATGCCCTGCCCGGCCTTGGCCGAGTGGGTGTGGCAGGCATCGCCCATGATGAAGGCGCGCGCGCAGCGGGTGCCGCGCTCCTCATCGGAAACGTCGTCGAAGCCGTCGGTGATGCGGTGGGCCACCTCGTAGACCGAGAACCAGGCGACGTTCTTCACGTCCATGGTGTACGGGTGGATGATGCGGTTGGCCGTGGCCACGATTTCCTCGACCGGGGTGTTGCGGATGGCCCCGGCATCCTCGGCGGTCAGCTCGCCCAGGTCCACGTAGAAGCGGACCAGGTAGCCGCCTTCGCGCGGGATGAGCAGGATATTGCCCGCGTCATGGGACTGGATGGAGCATTTGACCTGGATGTCCGGGAAGTCGGTGTTGACCATGACGTCCATGACGCCCCAGGCATGCAGGGCCGCATCGCCGTGCAGCTTGTGGCCCAGCGAGCGGCGCACCTGGCTGCGCGCGCCGTCGCCGCCAACCAGGTACTTGGCCTTCACAGTTCGCTCTTCGCCAGTACGCGGCCCTGCCACGTACTTGATGCGCGCGGACACCGGGTATTCGGCGTCCTGGTCGATCTCGCAGCCGAGGTATTCCACGCCGTAGTCCGGGGTGATTTTGCCCGGCGCGCGTTCGGCGTCACGCAGGAAGTAGTCCAGGATGCGCGACTGGTTCACGTAGATGTGCGGGAATTCGCTCATTCCGGTTGAGTCGTCGGCAGCACGCGAATGGCGCTTGATGTTCGCCGGGTTCTCGGGGTCCGGGGTCCAGAAGCACATTTCGACATTGCGGTAGGCCTCTTCGACAACCTCGTTGGCGAAGCCGAAAGCCTGGAAGGTTTCCACCGAGCGGGCCTGGATGCCGTCGGCCTGGCCGACGTCGAGCCGGCCCGGGCGCATCTCGATGGCGCGGGCGTTGATGCTCGGGAAGCGCGAGAGCTGCGCGGTCACCACGGCGGCCGCCGGACCTGTTCCAACGATCAGCACATCCATTTCATCGGGAATTTGCTCGGCGCGGTCGATGCCGTAGCCGGCCGCTTCCTTGACCCGTGGATCCCCGGAAACGTATCCCCTGTGGTGAATCTGCATAATGTGGCTCCCCTATCGCTGTGCCGCTGAACTTCATTGTCTCTATAATTGCGACACTGTTCTAACTATAGAAACAATCGTAGCTTTCACGTAGGCTGTAGGCAAGACGTGGATCACACCGGGAACAGCACGGCAGGCATCTGCGCAGGCCAGATGGAATGATTGGAACATGAGCAAAACCACCGAAGGCGGTTCGCAGACCCTGGGCCGCGGGCTAGAGGCACTGACCCTGATCGGGGAATCCGCGACGCCGCTGAGCGTCTCGGAACTCGCCGGACTGCTGGGCGTGCACCGCTCCATGGCCTACCGGCTGGTCAAGACCTTCGAGCAGTTCGGTTTCGTGGAACGCAATCCGGCAGGCGAGCTCGAGTTGGGAGCCCGCCTGGGCGCGCTGGCGCGCAACGTCGCCAAGTCCCTGCAGGCCGCGGCCGCACCGCATCTGGCCACCGTCTCCGATGAGCTGCAGATGACAGCGCTGCTTGTCGTCTTCGATGGCGAGGCAGCCGTTACCCTGAGCACCGCAGAACCCCGGCTCGCCGATGCCACCGTGGCCCAGCGCCCGGGCACCCGCCATCCGATCGACAACGGCGCACCGGGACGGGTCATCCGTTCCATGCTCAATCCCCAGGAGCACCCGGCCAAGGACTTCGAATTCAGCCATGACGAAGTGATCCCGGGGCTGACCTCGATTGCCGTTCCGCTGGTGCTCCCGCAGGGCAAGCCCGCGGCCATCGCAGTCATCTACCCGCCACTGGAACGCGATCGCAACCACATTGCAGCCGTGCTCACGGCCGCCTCGGCACGCATCTCGGCAAGTCTCGGCATCCGCTCGTGAGCGGTGCCTGCCCGCACGCTGCGCTAGCTAGGCGGTGCAGGCCTCATTGGAGCACCCCGCATCACGCGGACGGTAGGTCTCGGTTCCTTCGACCTTCTCCCACACTATGTGGCGGTGCTGCCCGCAGCGATCGCATGAAGGGGCCAGGTACGTGGCCCGCTCTTCCATGGTGTATGCACGAAAATCACCCATCACAACCTCCCGATGACCAGCCGCGAAGCGAAGTTCGCGGGCCTGCTGGACCTGCTTGGTGCCTTCACTCTACGCGCGGTTTGCACAACCGGCTAGGGTCCGCTGGCGGCAGTTACCCACAGCCCCTCAAGCAGGCCTTTGCCCCTCGTGGCAAACTAATGCGGAGAACCGGATATGACCGCTTCGCCACCGCCGGACCGCTAGCAAGGAAGAATCCATGAGCACCTCTGAGCAAAAGCTGCAACGCTTGAAAGAACGCATTGCCCTATTGCTGAACAAGGCCGAGAACACCACTTATCCGCACGAAGCGCAGGCCTTCCAGGAACATGCCGAACGGCTCATGGTGCGCTATGGCATCGGCCGTGCGGAACTGGATGCCGACTCGGCCCACCGGGGCAAGAAGAAGGAAGCCATTATCGAGGAGCACTTCGATATGCGCGGCGTCTACCGCCTGGGACAGCGCGATGGCCTGTCCGCTGTGGGCCGGGCCTTCCGCACGGTGTCCATGCTGCAAAGCAACTACTCGACCTCGTGCAGGCTGTACATCATCGGCCATGAATCGGATGTAGCTACCGTCAAGAATCTCTTCGCCTCCTTGGTTGTCCAGGCGACTGCCGCCATGGCCCACTGGTGGGCACAGGAGGGCAAGCTCTACGCGAACTGGTACACCGATTCCGAGAAAACCATTGAACGCCGCGAATTCCAGCGCAGCTTCTACCTGCAAGTCGCTTCGCGCATCGCCATCCTCTACCAGGAAGAAAGCGTGCACAGCGGCAGCGGGACCGAACTGGTCCTGGCTAGCCGCAAGGAACAGGTCGACGAATTCGTCAGCAACCAATATCCGTTCCTGCGCCGCAGCAGGAACCGCGCCGCAGCCGGAAGCGCCAATGCCTCATTGGCCGGACGGGTCGCAGGAAGCCAGGCAGATCTCGGTTTCGACAAGCACGTCGACTCAGCCGCGACCGGCGAAGTCGCCAGCTAGCGCACTTGCTCTAGTTGCGTGTCCTCGATGTAGCGCGGACGCCCGGCCATGATGCCGACCAGGGTCTGGAAAACGATCAAGCCGGCAATAAGCCACATTGGCGCAACCCATGAACCCGAAGTTTCGTGCAGCACCCCGACCAGGAACGGACCGGGGAACGCCAGCAGATAGCCCGCAGACTGGCCGAAGGTGGAGAGCTTCGAGACACCCGCGGCGGTGCGGGCCTTCAAGCCGATCATGGTCAAGGCCAGCGGGAAGTTCGACCCGCAAATGCCCAGCAGCACCGCCCACAGCACCGCTCCCTGGACCGGAGCAAGCAGCATGCCGATGATCGCGATGATGCCCACGGCACCGTTGAAGATCACCAGTGGCGCCTGGTTCGAGAATTTGGCAGCGAGCGCCGGCATCACGAAGGACAAAGGCACGCCCACACCCAGCAGGATCGCCAGCAGGGATCCAGCGAATGCCGGCGAGACTCCCAAGTCGATGAAGATCTTGGGCAGCCACCCCATGAAGATATAAGCCACGGCGGACTGCCCGCCGAAGAACAACGCCACCCCCCATGCGGTGGCGTTCTTGCTCATCGGCCCGATGCCGGCCGCATCATTTGAGTTACTGGCAAGATGCTGCTGCTGGGCTGCGATTTGGTTGCGCATCCCGAAGTACACCAAAAGCCACAGCACCAGCGCCAGCAAGGCCAGAATTGCCCAGAATCCCAAGCCCACGCGCCAGTTTCCGCCGAGCATCTGATTCACCGGCACGGCGACCCCCGCAACTCCGGAAGCACCCAAGGCAACCGCCGTAGTGTAGGCGCCGGTGACAATCCCGATCTTTCCCGGGAACCAGCGCTTGACCAGTACCGGCATGAGAATGTTGCCCACCGCGATGCCCGCAAGGGCCAATGCGGTGCACAGCAGGAAGAATCCGGTCCCCGGAGCCACCGCGCGCAGGGCAATGCCCAACAGGACAGCACCCATGGCTGAGGCCACCACTAGTTCCGGTCCGCGCTTCCCGGCCAGCCGCGGCGCCAAGGGACCCAGCAGCGCGAAGCACAGTGGAGGGATGCCGGTGATCATTCCGGCCACGAAGCCATTCATCTGCAGGTCGCCAATCACCAGATCAAGCAGGGACCCCAAGGAGGTGACGGCAGGACGCAGGTTCAGCGAGGCCAGGATGATGGCAAGGATCAGCAGTGCGCCAGAGCCCTTGGACAGGGTGGCGCGGTTTTTCGGGAAGTCAGGCATGGTATCCACAGACTATCTGCTTCAAAACCCGGATCCCATCCCCGTTGCCTGGACTACGGCAACGGGCCGCCCCAAAAGTGGGACGGCCCGTGCCGAATGAAAAGTCCAGTGTTGGCTAGCCCAGTTTGGCGCGCACCATCTGGGAGACAGCCTTGCCATCGAAGCGGCCAGCGATTTCGGCGCCGACCAGCTTCATGGCCTGGCCCATGTCCTTCATGGTCAGGTCGTGATCGGCTGCAAGTTCGGCCATGATCCTCTCGACAATGTCCTGGGCTTGCGCTTCGTCAAGCATCTTGGGCAGGTACGTGGAGATGAAGGCGGCTTCGGCCAATTCGCGTTCAGCCAATTCGGTGCGGCCGTCCTTGGCGGCCAGGCCAGCAGTTTCCTCGCGGTTGCCGACTTCCTTGCGAAGCAGGTTCTCGACATCCTGGTCGTTGAGCTCGCTGGGGTTCTTTCCCGACTTCTCCTTGGTGCCGATGGCACTGAGGATATTGCGCAGGGTCGTCTTCTCCAGCTCGTTGCCGGCCTTCAGATGGGCGATGCTGTCATCGCGCAGGCGATCTTTCAAACTCATGGGAACTCGCTTTCAATACGTGTGCTTGAAATTTTACTCGCATTATCCGGTTATCGTTTTCCGGAGTACCAGCGGTCAAGCATGAGGTCGCATTTGATACAGTAGCCAGATGAATTCACTGCGCGCTGGAGCTAGCGTCATCGCACTGGCTCTTATCGCAGCCATCCTGGTGATCTGGCAGCCATGGAATTCCTGCGACGCGCCCGATGAAGTTTGCGATTTCGTTGCAGCCGTCGAGGACCGGGACGGGGTCCTTGGCGTCCAGATGTCCTCCGAGGTCATGGATCACGATGTCTTGGCCGCACCGGATCTGTCAGTTGACCTGCAATTCGTGCTATTGGATCAGCTCGATCCTGCACAAGCGGAAGTAATCGTGCGGGAGATGGCACAACAGATCCAGGCTGGGGCCCATGCCCTGAGCTTGCGGAACATCGACCTGGCCTTTGTCGCCGGTGAACCCCAGAATATCCCAGGCTCAAAGACGAAAACCTACCCACTGGAAGTCTCCGACAATTTTTCGCACTTTGGAGGCGAAGAGCAAGCGAAGCCTGGTCTTCTCGGTGAGAGGGCTTCATTCGCATTCCGCCTACGCGAGCTCGGCGCGGCAAGTGCGGCTAACTACTCGGCCACGGCGTTTAATTTGGAGCAGCTGCTGGCGCTGGGAAAATTCGCTGCACAGGCCAAGCACCCCACCGATTTGGCACTAGCAGATCGATCCGTGCGCTATTCGCCCGCGAAACGCACTGATATTCCCGAGCTCCAGCTTCTTATCGAGGCGGCCAAGCGAGGTGTCTTCGAGAGCGCCAGCATTGATCATTCCGGATTGAACCTGGTCCTCGGCAACGAGGCGCCAGCAGAGGCGGAAAAGGAAACCCGCTTATGGCTGGAGCGGCATGGTCCCTTTGGCGAGCCCATGCCCTACAAGCTGGCATCGCCTCGATACGAGGTCCTTGCTGAAGGCTGGGTTGGAAACAAGAAACCACAATGGCTGATTCCCAAGCCTGTGGTTCTTCCCGACAAGGTCAAAAGCTGGCCAGCGAATCAGCCAGCTCCGTTGTGCGCAGAGGGGGACTTGGAAATAGCCCTCGGCGCACCCGATGCAGCTGCCGGTTCACGGTACATGGCGGTCTACGCCAAGAACATTTCTGCTCGCTCGTGCGCGTTGCAGTCCTACCCGCAGATCGATTTCCTCAATGAGGCCGGCGATGCCCAGCCAGATATCGCGCTGCAGCCCGAACCGGATATCCTCCTTGAACGCGTTGCCATCCCTTCCGGCGAAGCGGTGATTTCGACGCTGGATTGGAATGCCATGTCAACGTCCCAGGATCCGGATGAAACCGTTGCCCTGGTCATCGCCGCAGCCAAGGGAATGAAACCGGTCCAGCTCGCACCCCAATACGATGGCCAGCCGACGTCCCTTGACATCCTGGACGGGGCGCAGATCGCCCAAAGCCCCTGGGTCCAGGCGCGCGACGGGTGGGCAATTCCTGGAGACGCCTTCAAACCGCAACCACCGGCCACTCCTAGGCCCTAGGCCTGGGCAAGCCTACTGGGTGCGCGGCGGGAACGCCTTGAACTTGCGGTAGTGGTTGGCCGCATTCAACAGCAGATAGAGCTTGCGGCGAGGGTTCTTCTCGGCTGCGAACTTCAACGGGTTCGAGACCTTGCCGGCCTTGAGCAGTGCTTCCGCCTTGCGGCCGGTTCCGCTGTCCAGGAAGCGGCGCAGCAAGTGGTGCGGCAGCACGGTGAATAGCCGCTGGCGCGACAGCTGCAAGACTCCTGTCCCGGTGTCCACCACCGCGTCGGTTTCCGGGTTCGACTGATCGAACGGCGCGCCGAGGAACTCGGTGACATAGAAACGGGCCGGGTTCACCCCGGCTGCGGTCAGGTAGAAGTGGTTGCGGCCCAGGCGCGGGTTGATCTCGAAGAATTTGATCTGGCCATCGCGGTGATCGTATTTGGCATCGATCATGGCAATTCCGCGCCAGCCCAGTTCTTCGAGCATGCGCGCGCCATCGGCGGCCATCGCATCGTTGCGACCGGTGACAATGGCAGCCGAATTGCCCAGCACCAGCGGGGCATGCTCCTCGATCACCACTTCGCCGTAGCCGGCGAAGATGACCTTTTCTTCCTGGGTGGCGAAGTAGGTGCACAGGCGCATCGCGTCATCTCCGCCCGGAATGTACTCCTGGAAGATGTAGCCCGAGTCGTAGCCGCTGCCATCGATTCTGGAAATCAGGGCTTCGAGGTCGGCACGGCTGTCGATGGTGTGGATCTTCTGCTTGCCCTCGAACTTGGCGGCGATCCAATCCGCGGAGCTCGATGGCTTGCCGATGACCGGGTAGTCGAAGGAACCAACCAGCGAATCCAGCGGGGTTCCCGGGTAATACACGGCGGTGCGCGGGTGGGCGATGCCCAATTTTTCGGCGAGCGCGTAGAAGTTCTCTTTCAGTGCCGCACCCTCGATGGTTTCCAGCTGGGGGTACGGGATGACGTACTGTTCCTCAAGCTGCTCACGGTTCTTGGCGATCAGCATGATGTGGAAGTCCAGGGAGCCGAAAAGCATCAGCGGCCGATCCGCCGCGGCCTTCAGCTCATCGGCCAGCTCGACCAGGGCCGCGACTACGCGTCCCTCGTCGGCCATGGAGCCGATGGGGCGCAGTTCGATGGCTACCGAGTGCTCGATGACGCCGTTGCCGGCAGCCGGCAGAACCACCGAGCGTACCCCGTAGGCCTCGTAGAATTCGCGCGCCAAGGTGTAGGTGCCGATGTCCCCGCCGAGGATGACCGGGACAAATGGCTGGGTTGGATCGATTGCCAAAGTGGTGTTTTCCCTACTTCTTGCGCCAGTTCATGTATTTTTCGAAGGCCCACGCCAGGGGCTTGTTCAGCGCCAGGTCCCACTCGCCGTTGGTCTGCACGATGTCGCAGCCGGTGTTGGTCTTGAACTTGGTCAGCCCCGAGAGGTGGTGCTCCTTGTCCAGGGTCGCGCTCACGCCGCCCTGGTCCAGATAGCGGCAACCTGCCTCGATGGAATCGATGACCATGTGCTGCATGATCGCCTTCGGCGCGAACAGCTTGCGCTGCTCCGAGGAGGAAGCGCCGTACAGGTACCAGGCCAGGTTCGAGGAACGGATGACAATGGATGCGGCCAGGTCCACGCCTTCATTGCTGGCGATGTACAGGGTGCAGGAGCCCGGCACCGCTTCGTTGAGCACGGTGTGCATCTTCTCGAAGTATCCCAGCGGGCGGCCGGTGAAGTCCTGGCGGTCCGCGGTGTGGTTGTACAGGGCATGGAAGCGGGCCATGTCCTTGGTCTGGCCGACTTCGATTTCCAGGGTGCTCTTCAGCGCCTTGCGGGTCTCGTTGCGGGTGGTCGCCGAGTAGCTGGCCATGACCTGGTCCACGTCCAGCTGGTTGCCGTCATCATCTTGCAACGCCACGCGGGCCACGAATTCCGGCTGGCCCGCAGCGAAGTCCAGACCCACATCTTCTTTGGAGAAGCCCATTTCCAGCAAGGCGTCATTCAGCGCTAGCGCGGTGCCTGAGGTGCTCTGGGTTTCAAGGTCAGCGAGCTGGGTGAACCCTTCCTTGCCCAGGTTCTTGCGCACCGCGGCGGCACCCCAGGTGCGCACGGCCAGTCCCGGGCCCATCTTCAGCTGGAATGCGCCACGATTCTTCAGGTAGGCGGCCAGCGGCTGGATTACCTGTCCAGGAGCATAGGTGCCGAAGTCGATGACCGGGCCATCGGGGATGTAGGCGAGGGTCTTCTTGATGACCGGGGCTGCACGATGCAGCACCAGTGCCGCGCCTACCAGCTCGTCTTCCTCGAACCAGCCGAGGGATTCACCGCGCCAGCCGCCCTTGACCTGGGCCCATTCGGGACGCTGCAGGAAGCTGACGTCTTGGGCGGTCTCAAGGAATGCTGAGTGCTCGGTGCCGGAAATCGGACGCACATGAAGTTCGTTGTGGCTCACGGGTGAAATCCTACCGTGCTTCCCTCTCCGGCTGGGGGATGCTGGATACCCCTAGGGGGTACTTGACTTAATACCCCTAGGGGGTATGATCGAAATATGGATACCAACCACACGCCACATGAAACAGCTGAGCACCACGGCTATCACGCGGATAAAAGCGCGTTGGAACGACGCCTGAAGCGCATTGAAGGCCAGGTGCGCGGAGTGGCCAAGATGGTCGATGAAGACAAGTACTGCATCGACATCCTGACCCAAATCTCCGCTATCAACGCGGCATTGCACAAGGTCAGCGTGCAGCTGATCGATGACCATATCGGCCATTGCGTGGTTGATGCGGCCAAGTCATCCATCGAGACGGGTGATCCATCCATCGTGCAAGACAAAATCGCTGAGGCCACGGCCGCCATCTCCCGTTTGGTGCGCTGAGCGCGCCCCAACGGACCCATTTCCAATTCACACAGAATTCATCGAAAGAGAGCAAGATCATGAGCCACAACTGCAATTGCGGATGCTCCTCGGAAAAGAACTCCAACCAGGGCCTGCAGATCATTCCCCGCGAGCAGAGCACCCCGCTGACTAGCCATGTGGAAATCAAGATCTCCGGCATGACCTGCGGCCACTGCGTATCCTCTGTCACCGAGGAGCTCAAGGAGCTTGACGGGGTGCAAGAGGTCGAAGTGTTCCTCGATGCGAAGGGCGTGTCCACCGCCAACGTCACCACCAGCGCAACCGTAAGCGAAGAAAGCATTCGCAATGCCATCGACGAGGCTGGTTACACCGTCGAAGCAATTAACGCCTAGCCGCAAAAAAGCCAGGCACCAAGCCACAACGGCAAGAAAGTGCAAGGTCGTAAATCATGACTTCCCATGCCCCGCATGAAACAATCCCCGAATTGCGCACCGTCGATCTGGACATCCAGGGAATGACCTGCGCCTCGTGCGTGAATCGGGTGGAACGCAAACTCGGCAAGCTGCCCGGTGTCAGCGCGACGGTGAACCTGCCCCTGGAAACCGCCAAGGTCCAGGTCCCAGCCGATGTCACCGATGAAGCACTGATCGATACGGTGCAAGCCGCCGGCTATACCGCTTCCCTCAAGCACCCGCCCAAACCTGCGGGTTCGGATCACCAGGGAGATGGTGAGCATGAGCACGGCGGGCACGAGCACCTGGTGCCCAACCACCTGCTGCGCCGCCTGCTGGTCTCCGCGATCTTCACCATCCCGCTGTTCATCATTTCCATGATTCCCGCAGCGCAGTTCCCGCACTGGGGTTGGGTCGCCTTCGCGCTGGCCACTCCCGTGGTCTTCTACGGCGCCTGGCCTTTCCACAAGGCAGCGGCCGTCAACGCACGGCACCTGGCCTCGACCATGGACACCCTGGTTTCCCTCGGTGTGCTCGCGGCCTACTTCTTCTCTGCAGTGCAGCTGATCCTCGATCCGCAGCTGACTGCCCATGTCGGCATGTCCATGTCCGAGCATGCGCTCTACTTTGAAACGGCCGGCGTCGTGGCCACCTTGCTGCTGCTAGGCCGCTTCCTGGAGCACCGCGCCAAGTCCTCGGCATCCGATGCGCTGAAGTCCCTGCTGAACCTGGGCGCCAAGGATGCAGTGGTGCTTCGCGACGGCACGGAAGTGAAGATCCCTGCCGGGCAGGTGCAGGTCGGGGACCATTTCGTGGTGCGCCCCGGCGAGAAGATCGCCACCGACGGCGTGGTCATTGACGGCGCCAGCGCGGTAGACACCTCGCTGCTGACCGGTGAATCGGTACCGCAGAGAGTTGCGCCCGGCGATGAAGTCACCGGCGCGACCCTGAATGCCTCGGGCCGGCTGGTGATTGAAGCTACCCGCGTTGGCGCGGACACCACCTTGGCCCAGATGGGCAAGCTGGTCTCCGAAGCCCAGTCGGGCAAGGCGCCCATTGCCCGCCTGGCTGACCGGATTTCCTCCGTCTTCGTGCCGATCGTACTGGCCATTGCGCTGCTCACGTTCATGATCTGGTTCTTTGCCAGCGGCGATCCCTACCAGGCGTTCACCGCTGCGGTCGCCGTGCTGGTCATCGCCTGCCCCTGCGCATTGGGACTGGCGACCCCGATCGGCTTGCTGGTCGGTAGCGGACGCGGCGCGCAGCTGGGCATCCTGATCCGCGGCCCGCAGGTCCTGGAAGATACCCGCAAGCTGGACACCATCGTGCTGGACAAGACCGGCACCGTGACCACCGGGATCATGACCCATCAAGGCACCAAGGCCATCGACGGGGTCGATCCCAATGAGGTCCTGGCCTTGGCCGGTGCCGTGGAACACCATTCCGAGCATCCGATCGCCCAGGCCATCGCCAAGGCCGCAGCCGGCTTGGGTCCATTGCCCGAGGCCAGCGACTTCGATTCGGATCCAGGCGGCGGCGTGGTCGGCACGGTCAACGGGCATCGCGTTGCCGTAGGCCGCTTCAGCTGGCTCGAAGCCCAGGGCACCTCCTTGGATGACTCCGCCAAGGCCATGCTCGCGGAAGCCGAACAGGCCGGCGCGACCGCCATCCTGGTCGCGGTGGACCAGCAGTTCCAAGCTGTGATCTCGGTGGCGGACAAGATCAAGGACAGCTCCGCGAAAGCTATTGCCGAACTCCAGGAGCGCGGCCTGCGCGTGGTGCTGCTGACCGGCGACAACCAATCGGTGGCTACCGAGGTCGCCGCCCAGGTAGGCATCAAGGCCGAAGACGTATTCGCCGGGGTCTTCCCCGCCGACAAGGCCAAGGCGATCACATCGCTGCAGGAGCAGGGCAAGGTCGTGGCCATGGTGGGTGATGGCGTGAATGACGCACCAGCACTGGCACAGGCCGACCTCGGCATCGCGATGGGCTCGGGCACCGATGTGGCCATCGAAGCCGCGGACATTACCCTGATGGGCAACGACCTGCATCAGGTCACGCAGGCCATCGATCTGTCGGCCAGGACCCTGTCCACCATCAAGATGAACCTGTTCTGGGCCTTCGCCTACAACACTGCCGGCATTCCGATTGCGGCCCTGGGTTTGCTGAACCCGATGATCGCCGGAGCGGCCATGGCAGCCAGCTCGGTGCTGGTGGTACTGAACTCGTTGCGACTGCGACGGTTCGGGAAGTAGGCCTCCGGGCTTCCACAGCGGGGCATCGGTTGATCCGATGCCCCGCTTAGCCGTATCCATGCCCCTTGCTTCCCGAATCATTACGAAGCAGAAAATCCCCCATTTCGCCCGCCACTTTCCCCGATTGGCGTGTCCAAGCGGTTATCCGGGGCCTGGAGTGTGAAATTGCGACTTGCACCACGTTCGTTTTTCTGCGCATACTGTGATGGCAATCACCACATATGCCGTTGATGCGTGGCGGGAGAGATCCGTCCACACCATGGGCGGGCGCCGTAGGAGCAATTTCCTCCCCGGGAAACTCTCAGGCACCCGTACCGCCACGAAGAGGCAAATCTGGAAAGCAGCACGGTTCCGCCGCGCTCACCGAAGGAGCAATCTTCGCCCAGTAGTCGGGCCGAAGTGAAAACTCTCAGGTATACATACAGATTGGGGAGGGACCTAGAACAGTGCCGCACCGAGCGCACCGGTTTCGAGGTACTCCCCGTGGCTTAACCGGCTCCTGCTCCTTGCGCAGCTTGCCGGGCATGCCAGCTGGAATCCTCCGTACCGGATGTGTTCAACGAAGCCAGTCCCTGCGCTCCAAGCCATGAAGGCTTGGAGGCAGGACACCTTCA
This sequence comes from Arthrobacter sp. JUb115, assembly GCF_004365035.1. Lineage (NCBI taxonomy): Bacteria > Bacillati > Actinomycetota > Actinomycetes > Micrococcales > Micrococcaceae > Arthrobacter > Arthrobacter sp. JUb115. The sequence continues at coordinate 317,070 of NZ_SOBS01000005.1, forward strand.
GGGCGTCACGCCACACTCCTGGAAGGCAACCAGCATGAGTACCACCAGTTCTGATCCCACTCTCGAGCGCGGGCTCTCCAATCGTCACATCCAGCTGATCGCCATTGGCGGCGCTATCGGCACCGGCCTGTTCATGGGCTCGGGCAAGACCATTTCGGTCGCCGGCCCGTCGGTCATCTTCGTTTACATGATCATCGGCTTCATGCTCTTCTTCGTCATGCGCGCCATGGGCGAGCTGCTGCTGAGCAACCTCGAATACAAGACCTTCGCCGACTTCGCCGGGGACCTGCTGGGCCCGTGGGCGGCGTTCTTCACCGGCTGGACCTACTGGTTCTGCTGGGTAGTCACCGGCATTGCCGACGTGGTGGCCATCGCCCACTACGTCGCCTTCTGGTGGGGCGACCTTCCGCTGTGGATCCCGGCGCTGGGCTGCATCGCACTGCTGCTGGTGCTGAATCTGGCCACCGTGAAGGCCTTCGGCGAAACCGAATTCTGGTTCGCGCTGATCAAGATCGTGGCCATCGGCGCGCTGATCGTAGTCGGCCTGGTCATGGTCATCACCGGCTTCGAGCACGACTCGGCCACCGCTTCCTTCTCCAACCTGTGGACCGAAGGCGGCATGTTCCCCACCGGCTTCATGGGCTTCGTCGCCGGCTTCCAGATTGCGGTGTTCGCGTTCGTGGGCATCGAGCTGGTCGGCACGACCGCAGCGGAAACCAAGGACCCGGAAAAGACGCTGCCCAAGGCGATCAATTCGATCCCCATCCGCATCCTGTTCTTCTACGTCGGAGCCTTGATCATCTTGATGACCGTGGAACCGTGGAACCTGTTCTCCGCCGAGCAGTCCCCGTTCGTGGGCATGTTCGCCCTGGCCGGCCTGGCCGGTGCCGCGGGCATCATCAACTTCGTGGTGCTCACCTCCGCGACCTCCAGCGCCAACTCTGGGATCTATTCGACCTCGCGCATGCTGCGCGGCCTGTCCATGGAAGGCGATGCGCCCCAGGGCTTCGCCAAGCTTTCAAGCCGCAAGGTGCCGAAGAACGCACTGATGTTCTCCTGCATGTTCCTGCTGGCAGGCGTCGCATTGCTCTACAGTGGCGACTCGGTGATGGGCGCCTTCACCCTGGTCACCACAGTCTCGGCCCTGTGCTTCATGTTCGTGTGGACCATCATCCTGCTCAGCTACCTGGTCTTCCGCGCACGCCGCCCGCACCTGCATGACGCCTCGAAGTTCAAGGTGCCCGGCGGGGTCGTCATGCCCTACGTGGTACTCGGCTTCTTCGGCTTCATCCTCTGGGCATTGACCACCCAGGTTGATACCTTCAGCGCCCTGCTGATCACCCCGGCATGGTTCCTGATCCTGGGCGCAGGCTACCTGTACATCCGCCGCAACCCCCAGCACCAGGCACTGCGCGCCGCGCACCTGGCCAAGGTGGCGCACGAACGCTATGAGGCCGCCGCCTACCGTGAAGCGAAGTCCTTCGCCAAGCTTGAAGCGGAAACCGCGGAGCAGGTCTCCGAGGATATCCACCAGTAGCCCGGGCACCTGACAGGTCTCTCGATCAGGCCCCGGCATTGAACTGCTCCCCGAAAGTTGGACTGTAAAAGTCAACAACTTTAGGGGAGCATTTTCATGCACGCACGAAGCACACTATCCGAGTACCAACGCGAGCAACTCGTGGAACTCTTCGAGCAAGGCTATGGATATAGGTCTGTGGCATCAGTGATTAAAGTCGGTACATCCGCGAGCAAGCGCCTCTACAATCAGTGGCGGTTACATGGCAGGCTATGCCTCATGCAGAAACCAGCAAAAAAGCAGTATTCCTTCGAGACCAAGAAGGAAATCGTTGACCGGTTCCTTGCAGGTGAAACTGCCATGGAACTTGCC